>DATJZU010000124.1:0-40133 GCA_035498835.1 Thermoanaerobaculia bacterium | reverse complement strand
CGAGCTTTCGCCGCCCGGTGACCGATCGCAGGAGCGCCCAGGGCGCGTACAGGAACAGGGCGAGCGCCGACAGGAGCCGGTACAGAGGCACTCACGGATTATGACCGGGCGCCGGGCTTGCTCCAAGCGGTTCAAGGCTTTACCATTCAAAAGGTTATGACGGACGAAAAGCCCCCAACGCCGCCTCCCGCGGCTCCGTATAGAGAGCCGATGGAGCTCGTCTACAGCGAGAGCCGGCGGCGCCTGGAGGCGGCGCAGGCGACCGATCGGGAGCTGGCGGCGGAGGCCTGCGGCGGGGATCTTCTCGCCTTCGAGGCGCTCGTGGCCCGAAAGACTCCGGCGGTCCTGGCCGTGGCGCGGCGCGTCGTCGGCAATCCCGAGGACGCCCGCGACGTCGCCCAGATGGTGTTCCTGCGCGTCTGGGAGCAGCTCGACCGCTACGACCCGACCTGGTCCTTCAATACCTGGCTCTACCGGATCGCGACGAATCTCGCGATCGATTTCCTCCGCAGCACCCGCTCGCGCGAGCGCGCTCACGGCGCCACGCTCCATCTCGTCCGGCAGCGCGAGGAATCGACGAGCCTCGAGACGACGCGCGCCGCCGAGGACGGCGAGCTCGGGCGCCTCTTCGAGCGCGTCTCGCATCGCCTCTCGGCCAAGCAGAAGGCGGCGTTCGTGCTGCGGGAGATGGAGGACCGCGACACGAAAGAGATTGCCGAGATCCTGAACTGCGGCGAGTCGACCGTGCGCAATCACCTGTTCAACGCCCGGCGCATCCTGCGCCGCGAGATCGCCCGGCTCTACCCGGGACTGCTCCGTTCGGACACGAAGTCGTGACCGCTCTCTGCGAACGGACGCGCGCGGCCCTGCCGGAGTATCTCGCGGAGTCGCTCGGTGAATCGGACCGGCGCGCGGTGCGAAATCACGTGGCCGTCTGCGCGGGCTGCCGCGCGGAGGCGGCCGCGGCCGACCCGACGCTGCTCTTCGCCTTCGCCAATCCGCCGGAGGTCTCGTCCGCGGAGGTCGCCTCCGTCGTCGAGTCCGTTCGCGCGGGGATCGCGCTCCGTCAGGCCGAGCGCCGAATCGCGCCCCCGGCGCCGTCCCGCCCGAGCCGACGCGGGGCGCGCGCGGCCGCCGCCGCCGCGGTGCTGCTCCTGGCCCTCGCCATCTCGTCGGGACCGCCCCGTTCCGCGCCGTCCGCGCCGGCCGTGAAGCCCGTTGCGGCCGTCTCGGCCGGCCAGCGTCCCGAGCCCGGCGTGTCCGCCGTCGCCTCGCCCGAGGGCGCGCCGAAGGCGTCCGGCGGAGCGACCGTCTACGACTGGAATCCGGGCGCGGGCGAGCCGCGCGTGGTCTGGATCGTGGATGGCTCGCTCGACATCTGATCCGAATCGGCGCGGGCGCCTCGGGGCGCTGGGACCGGAGTCCGGCGCCAGGAACCGAATGAGAAAGATCCTCCTCACCGCCGCCGCGCTCCTCGTCCTGTGCGCCGTCCCGCTCCGCGCGGCGGACGATCTGTCGATCAAGGTCTTCCAGCTGAAGTACCGGCGGGTCGAGGAAGCGGCGCTCCTGATCCGGCCGCTCCTCTCCGACGCCGCGTCCGTGACGCTGACGCAGCGGCTGAATGCGATGACCGTGACCGACCGGGAGGAGGGTCTCAAGAAGATCGCGAAGGTGCTCGCGGAGTTCGACGTGCCGCCGCGGGGTTTCACGTTCGCCGTCAAGCTCGTGCGCGCGCGGGCCGACGTCCCGGCCGGATCGATGGGGCAGGAGATCGGCGGTCTCGGGACGAAGCTCAAGTCGCTCTTCCAGTTCAACGACTACGCGCTCATCGACTCGACCGTCCTGCGCGGCGTCGAAGGGCGCCGCGTCGACTGCCGCCTCGGGGACGACTACGCGCTCTCGTTCTCGATCGGGCCCGCGGCGAGCGGCGACGACCTCCTGCTTTCGCCGTTCACGCTCTCGCGCGTGCGCGTGGCGGACCAGATGGGGCGCGTCACGATGACGCCGCTCTACCGGGCCGCCATGCCGATCACGCTCAACCAGACGCTCGTCGTCGGCGCCTCGCGCGAGGAGCAGTCGAAGAGCGCGCTGATCCTCATCGTGCTCGCCCAGGAGCTGCCGCGCGCCGAGGCCGAGAAGGGTGCGGCCGGCTCGAAGACGGTGGAGAAGCGCCCGTGAGCCCCCAGTTCGTCGTTCGGACGGGATGGCCCGACGGCTCGATCGCCGAGGAGGCGGTCCTCGCCCGCGACGCCGGGCTCGCCCGCACGGAGGTCGAGCGCCGCGGCGGGCACGTGTTCGAAATCCGCCGCAAGGGCCTCGCGCTCTCGCGGGGCGCCAGCGGCCGCAAGGGCCGCATCAAGATGTCGGCGTTCCTCATCTTCAACCAGGAGTTGATCGCGCTGCTCAAGGCCGGGCTGCCGGTCGTCCATTCCTTCGACATCCTGCTCGAGCGCCAGCAGAGCCCGGTGCTGCGCCGCGTGCTCGCCGACGTCAAGGAGCGTGTCAACTCGGGCGCCTCGATCTCGGAGGCGTTCGCGGAGCAGGGGAATCTCTTCCCGCGCCTCTATTCGACGTCGCTCAAGGCCGGCGAGAAGTCCGGCGAGATCGAGAGCGTGCTCCGTCGGTACCTCAAGTACCAGAAGACCGTCATGGCCCTGTCGCGCAAGGTCCTCTCGACGCTCGTATATCCCGCGATCCTGATCCTGCTCTCGATCGTGCTCATCGGGATCCTCATGACCGTGGTCATTCCGAAGTTCCAGGACTTCTTCGGCGAGTTCGGCGGCGAGCTGCCGCTGCTGACGATCGTCGTGATCCGGACGGCCGGTTTCCTGCGCGACAACATCGTCTGGATCGCGGCCGCGCTCGGCGCCGCGGGCTTCTTCGGCGCGCGGTGGATCCGGACCAATGCGGGCGCCGAGTGGGGCGACCGGATTCTGCTGCGGATCCCGATCATCGGGGGCATCTTCCGGCGGTTCGGAATCACGCAGTTCACGCGAAGCCTCGCGACGCTGCTCGGCGGCGGCACGCCGCTCGTCCCGGCCCTCGAGAACGCGGGCGATGCGATCGGCAACCGGTTCCTCTCGCGCCGCGTGCGCGACGTCGTGCCGCGCGTTCGAGAGGGCGGCGAGCTCTGGAAGGCGCTCGAGGACACCGCGCTCTTCACGAACCTGACGATCGAGATGGTGAAGGTCGGCGAGCAGTCCGGCGCCCTCGAGGAGATGCTCTCGTCGGTCTCGGAGTTCTACGACGAGGAGATCGAAACGCTGCTCGCCCGCGTCATCTCGTTCGTCGAGCCGGTCATTCTCGTGATCATGGGAGGCGTGATCATGACGATCCTTCTATCGGTCTACCTGCCGATCTTCCGCCTGATGTCGCAGGTCAAGGGGTAACGCCATGGCCACCGTCAAGACCGTCAACGGCAACGCGCTCGTGGCCGCGGTCGAAGGGGAGGCGCACGCCCAGGCCCTCGCCGAGCGCCTGGGCCTGCCGTACGTCGACGTGGCGTCCGTTCGAGTGGACGCCGAGCTCTTCCGTTCGATTCCGGTCGAATGGATGCTGCGCTACGCGTTCATTCCGGAGAAGCGCACGGAGAAATCGCTCACGATCGTCTGCGCCGATCCCGCCGACGTCGTGAAGCTCGACGAGCTGGAGCTTCTGGCGGGACTCCCCCTGAAGCTCAAGGTCGGAAGCCGAACCGCGATCAACGACATCCTCCAGAAGAGCGAATCCTCCCAGCGCGTGCTCGACGAGGCGACCGAAGAGTTCCGTATGCAGCTGGTGTCCGAGGACGAGGAGGGTGAAGAGACCCTCACGATCGATCGGATCACGCAGGACGCGTCGCCGATCATCAAGCTCGTCGACTCGATCGTCTTCAACGCGATCCAGCGCCGTGCCTCGGATGTCCATATCGAGACGCAGGAGAACGTGGTCATCATCAAGTACCGCATCGACGGCGTGCTCTACCAGGCGATGGATCCGATCGACAAGCGGCACCACGGCACGATCATTTCGCGCATCAAGGTCATGTCGGAGCTCGACATCGCCGAGAAGCGCGTGCCCCAGGACGGGCGCTTCAAGCTGCGCGTGCGGGGACGCACGATCGACTTCCGCGTGTCGATCATGCCGACGGTGCATGGCGAGGACGCCGTCATCCGCATCCTGGACAAGGAGTCGGCCAACGCGGAGTTCAAGAGCCTGTCCCTCGAGGTCGTCGGCTTCGACGCCGAGACGAAGAAGAAGCTGCGCAAGTTCATCCGCGAGCCCTACGGCATGGTGCTCGTGACGGGGCCGACGGGGTCGGGTAAGACGACGACGCTCTACGCCTGCCTGTCCGAGATCCAATCGGTCGAGGACAAGATCGTCACGATCGAGGATCCGGTCGAGTATCAGCTCCGGGGCATCACGCAGATCCCGGTCAACGAGAAGAAGGGGCTGACCTTCGCTCGCGGACTCCGCTCGATCCTGCGGCACGACCCGGACAAGATCATGGTGGGCGAGATCCGCGACGAGGAGACGGCGCAGATCGCCGTCCAATCGGCGCTGACGGGCCACCTCGTCTTCACGACCGTTCACGCCAACAACGTCGTGGACGTGCTCGGGCGATTCCTGAACATGAAGGTCGAGCTGTACAACTTCGTTTCGGCCCTGAACTGCGTGCTCGCGCAGCGGCTCGTCCGAAAGATCTGCGTGCACTGCAAGGAGCCCGTGACGCTCAGCCGCGACGTGATCCTGGAGGCGGGCCTCGATCCCGACGCGTTGGGCTCTCGGGTTTTCTACGAGGGGAAAGGGTGTCTCGAGTGCGAAGGCAGCGGCTTTCACGGCCGCATGGCGATTGCCGAGCTGCTCGATCTCTCGGACCGCATCCGCGGGCTGATCCTCGAGCGGCGGCCCGCGGCCGACATCAAGAAGGCCGCCAAGGAAGAGGGGATGGCGTTCCTGCGCGACGCGGCTCTCGCGAAGGTCTTCGAGGGCCTGACGACGCTCAAGGAGATCAACAAGGTGACTTTTGTGGACTAGGGTCCGGGATCTCCCTCGGAGAGACGCGTCGGCCTTGGTGGTCGAATCAGTGCCCGGGCCGACGCTCCGCGAAAACGGCACAGGGGTCTCGCGTCCGTATTGGACGACGCCGGTGTGTGCCGTTTTCGACGCTCTCCTGCGGGTGATCCCGTCCCCCTGTGGTGGACCGGAGCTCGGATGAAGATCCCCTTCCTGCGCTCCATCGTTCCGCCGCACGTGTTCTGTCTGCTCGCCGAGGGCGTGACGTACGCGAACGTGCGGCGCGAGCCGCTGGGCTTCGCCGAGGCGCGGAGCTTCTCTTATCCGGCGGGATCGCTCGGGGCGTCCGTCTCGGGCACGCCGCTCTTCACGCGGGAGGCGCTGTCGGAGGCGGTCGCCGCGGCGCGCCGTCTCTCGGAGGACCGCCTGTCGCGCGCGTCGGTCGTCTTTCCCGACTCCTGGGCGCGGATGCTGTCGATTGACTTCGACACGATCCCCGACGCCGAGGCCGGGGCGCAGGAGATGGTGCGGTGGAAGTTGAAGAAGCTGCTCCCCGGCGTGACCGCCGAGCTCGCGATCGCGTTCCGCGAGATGCCGGCGGCCCAGGGCAAGCGTCTGCTCGTGGCGGCGACTCCCGCCGACACGATCGCTTCGATCGAACAGTCGTTCGAGAGTCTCGGCGTGCGCGTGGGCCGCCTCTCGCCGGCGAGTCTCGCCCTCTTCGAGGGAACGGCGCCGCTGCTCTCCGCGAAGGCGGGCGGCGACTACGCCCTGCTCCATCGCGCGGCCGGCTCTCTGTCGTTTCTGATCGCGCGTGGAAGCGCGCCGCTTTTCTTCCGCCAGCGCCCGGAAGAGGAGGAGCCGGAGGCGCACGAGCAGGAGCTTCGCCTGTCGCTGTCCTACTACCAGGAGAAGCTTCAGGGGCCGGGGCTCGCCGCGGTCTTCGTGCACGACGAGCGGGGGGCCGGCGCCGCGTCGCCCCTTCCGCCGCTGCCCGTCGATCCCGTTGCGTTGTCGGGCCCGCTCTTCGGCGCGGACGCCGAGTTCGACCGGAATCTGGCGACGCGGCCGGAGCTGCTGGCCGGCTTCGCGGCGGTCTGGGGTGGATAGGTGAATCGGTGGATCGGGCGGCGAGCGGGATGAACCGATGAGCGCCGCCTGGAACTTCGCCACCCGGCCTTTCCGCGACGAGCGTCCGGTGCTCGCGACGGTCGCCGTCTGCGTGTTCGCCGGTCTCCTTTTCTTCGCCGCGAACCTGCACCTCTACTGGAAGTTCTCCCGGCAGGTCGTCGGGACGCGGCGGGAGATTGCGTCCCTCGAGGAGCGGAAAGGGCGCGCCGAGAAGGCGAGCGAGCAATCGCGCGCCGCTTTGAACGGCTACAAACTCTCGAGCCTCGCCGAGGAGTCGGCGGGTCTCCAGACGATCGTGCGCGAGCGCCGGTTCTCGTGGCTCGTGCTCCTGGCGCGGCTCGAGAAGACGCTCCCGCCGGACGTCCGCCTCTCGCGGCTGTCGCCGCATTTCGATTCCCCGGAGGCGGTGGCTCTCGACCTCTCCGTGCTCGGCAAGACCGGCGACAGCGTCGTCCACGCGATCGCGGCTCTCTCCAAAGACCCGGCCTTCTCCGACATCGAGCTCCACGGGGAGTCGAGCCCGGACAAGGGCGAGCCCGAGGGATACACGTTCTCGATCTCGATGCGCTACGCGCCCCAGGAGTCGCGGTGAGCGGAGTGCTCGAGACCTGGCGGCGCCGGTCGGCGTGGCTTCTGGCCGCGGGGATCTTCCTCGCGGCGAACGGGGCGTTCTTCTTCTGGTACCGCGGCACGGGACGGGACCGGCAGGAGGCTCTGGAGGCGCGCCGCGTGGCGCTCGAAGGCGAGGTGGCCTCCGCGGAGAAGGATGCCGCGCACCTCGACGGGCAGAGCCGCCGGCTCTCGCAGGTCTCGGCGGCGATTCAGGAGTTCTACGGCAAGCGCGTGGGCACGCGCCGCGCGACACTCGCGCCGATCGTGGACGAGATCCACGCGACGTTGAAGCGCGCCGGCATCGCGCCCGGCCAGATCTCCTACGGGATCAAGGCGATGAAGAAGCTGCCGCTGTCGGACATGACGGCATCGTTCTCTTTCGTCGCCGACTATGCGCGCTTCAAGCGCCTGCTCGACTATTTCGAGACGGGCCCGCGCTGGATCGTCGTCCGCGACATCGGCATCTCTCGCCAGACCGACGTGCCGGGCGCCGTCCAGGTGCGGATGGACGTCGGGACGTATTTCGTCGAGGCGCCCGAAGAGACGCCGGCCCCGCATGCTCCCGTGACGGGGAGCGTGCCGGCCGCGACGCGCCAGAGAAAGGCGTCGTGAAGGTCGCCGCTCCCGGGAACCGCCGCCAGACCGTGCTGCTCGGGCTTCTGGCGGTCTTGCTCGTTCTGTTCGTCTTCGTGCGCTGGTCGGGATCGGGGAGGCGATCGTCGTCGGCTTCGGCCTCCGGCGGCCCGTCGGCGGGCGGCGCGCTCGACCCCGACAAGGACCGATCGGCTCCTGCGGCGCGTCACGGGCGCGGGCCGACGCCGGTCTCTCCCGACGAAGTCCTGGCGCTCTCGCCCGAGGACCTGCGGCCTCGGCTGCACGGATCCGTAATCACGGAGCGCGATCTGTTCGACGTCCGCGAACCGACCAAACGGCCGCCGCCGACCCCGACGCCCGCGCCCCCGCCGCCGCCTCCACCCGGCGCGGCGGCGTTCGTCGGCCCGCTGCCGCCGCCCACGCCGACACCGACGCCGGCGCCGCCGCCGATCCCGTTCCGGTTCATCGGGACCTTCGGGTCCCGCGAGCGTCCGATCGCCGTGCTCGTGGCGGGCGACAAGATCGTGAACGCGCGGGCGGGAGACACCGTGTTCGAGCGCTTCGTATTGAAGAAGGTCGGGTACGAGTCGATCGACGTGGAGTTCCTGGGATTCCCGTACGCGCCGTCGAAGCGGCTGGGAATCGAGAAATGAGACGAAGCGGAACTCGCAGCGAAAGGGAACGCGTGATGAAGCTTCTACGGATCGTCGGGTTGGCGGCGGCACTCGCGGGAGCGGCCGGCTGCTCGGCCTATCGCGCGTACGAGCAGGGCAAGGACGCCGAAGATCGCCAGCAATGGGACGTGGCCGTCATGAAGATCCAGCAGGCCGCGCAGATCCAGCCCAACAACCCGCAGTACCACAACGAGCTCATCCGGGTGAAGCAGAAGGCCGCTCAGTTCCACTTCGAGAAGGGCAAGCTCTACCGGTCGTCGGGCAATCCGGAGATGGCGGTCGTCGAGCTCGAGCAGACGGTGCTGCTCGATCCCACCCAGGACTACGCGGAGGTCGAGCTTCGCAAGGCCCGCGAGGACGTCGCCAAGGCGGCGGCGGAGAGAAACGGCGACACCAAGCTCGAGGCCCTGAAAAAGAAGACGCGGGGCGCCCGGGCGCGGCCGCCGATGCTCGAGCCCGCAAGCGACAAGCCGATCAGCCTGAATTTTCCTCAGGCGAAGCCGATCAAGCAGATTTACCAGTCGCTCGCCGCCGCGGCCGGAATCAACGTGATCTTCGATCCGCAGCTCAAGGACGAGAACGTCTCGATCGTCCTGACGAACCTGCCCTTCCAGGCGGCGCTCGAGACGCTCATCCGCCAGGAGAACCACTTTTACAAGGTCATCGACGAGAAGACGATGCTGATCGCGGCCGACACGCCGGCCAACCGCAAGACGTACGAGGACCTCGTCATCCGGACGTTCTTCCTCTCGAACGGCGACGTGACGGAGGTCTCGAACGCCCTGCGGGCCCTTCTCCAGACGACGCGCATCTCGATCAACAAGGCGGAGAACTCGATCACGCTGCGCGACACGGCCGACAAGGTTGCGATCGCCGAGCGCATCGTCGAGCAGAACGACAAGCAGCTCTCGGAGGTCGTCGTGGACGTCGAGCTGCTCCAGGTCAACACGAACAAGCTGCTCGACCTCGGTCCGCTGCTGACACCCAAGAACACGATCTCCGTTTCCGCTCCGGCGCCGGGAGGGACGAGCAACATCGGCGGTGCGATCCCCGCCGGCCAGTTCACGTGGGATCAGTTGAAACAGCTCTCGATCAACTCCTTCGGTTTCGCGATCCCGTCCCTGACGTACAACTTCATCAAGAACCAGGGAGCGGCGGAGCTGCTCGCGCAGCCGCAGCTTCGGATCGCGGAGGGGCAGAAGGCGCAGCTCGTCATCGGCGACCGCACGCCGATCCCGGTGACGACGTTCAACACGGGTACGACGGTGGGAGGCAACATCGTCCCCGTGACGTCTTTCCAGTATCAGGACGTCGGCATCAAGATCGAGGTCGAGCCGCGCGTCCACCACAACCGCGAGGTCACGCTGAAGCTCACCGTCGAGGTGTCGCAGATCAGCGGCAGCGTGCCCGTAGAAGGCGGGTCGCCGCTGCCGATCATCGGGACGCGGACGATCTCGTCGAACATCCGGCTCAAGGACGGCGAGACGAACCTGCTCGCCGGCCTCTTCCGCCGGGACCGAAGCCGCACGGACACCCAGTTCCCGTTCCTGTCGGAGATCCCGATCATCGGGCGGCTGGTGACCAACACGAACCGGCAGGATCAGACGACGGACATCGTGCTGACGCTGACCCCGCACATCATCCGCATCCCCGACATCACCGAGGAAGACGTGACGCCGGTCTACGTCGGGACCGACCAGAACATCTCCTATCAGGGCGCCCCGCGCGTCGAGTCGGCGGCCGGCAACGGTCCCTTCGACATCCAGCGTCGTCAGGCCCCGAACACGCCGCCGCCGCCCCCCGCCCAGACCGCTCCGCCGGCGATCAACCTGGCGCCGGGCGCCGGACCGACCGATCCCTTCGCGAAGCCCGTCCCGCAGCCGACTCCGCCGCCGCAGCCGCAGGGCGCGGCGTTGGCGACGTCGGCTCCGGCGGTGACCGTCGCGTCGGCGACCACGACGCCGGTGTTCGATCTGGATCCGCCCTCGTCTTCCCTCAAGGCGGGAGAGACGATGACGGTCTCTGTGCGGGCGACGGGCGACTCGCTGCCGCCCTCCGCCCTGGCCGTCCGATACGACCCGGCCGTCGTCGCGGTGGTGGGCGTCGAGCCCGTGCTCGAGGATCCGTCGGCGGCCGAGACGCGCATCGAGCCGGGACGCGTGGTGCTCGACCTGCCGGGAGGCACCGTGCTCGCCGGCACGAAAGCCGTCGCCCGCATCGCGCTGCGGGCGCTGGCGCCCGGCCGGTCCGCCTTGACGTTCGAACAGGCGCCCGGCGGTACGTCTTCGGCCACGATCGAGGTGACGAAGTAACCATGCGCCGCCGCCGGCAACAGGGCTTCACCGTCGTCGAGCTCTCGGTCGTCTGCGCGATGATCGCGATCCTGACCGCGATGGCGATCCCCGTCGCGAAGTACTCGATCAAGCGCCAGAACGAGATGGAGCTCAAGTACGACCTGCGGCTGATGCGCGACGCGCTCGACAAGTACAAGCAGTACTCCGACACCGGGCAGATCCAGGTGCAGATCGGGTCGGAAGGCTATCCGCCGGATCTCAAGACGCTCGTGGACGGCGTGCAGCTCGTCGGCCAGCTCAACAAGAAACAGAAGTTCCTGCGGCGGATCCCGATCGACCCCATGACGAAGAAGGCGGAGTGGGGCCAGCGCTCGTACCAGGACGAGCCGGACTCCACGTCCTGGGGCGGCCAGAACGTCTACGACGTCTTTTCGCTGTCGGACGCCCGCGCGACCGACGGGACGTACTACAAGGACTGGTGATGCGCCGTTCCCGTCAATCGGGCTTCACGCTGCTCGAGCTCCTCGTCGTCATGACGATCATCGGCATCCTCGCCGCAATCGCGGTGCCGGCGCTGCGCGACTCGCCGCAGCGGGCGCGCGAGGCGACGCTGAAGGAGGACCTCTTCACGCTCCGCAGCGTCATCGACCAGTACCACGGCGACAAGGGCGTTTTTCCGCCGGACCTCCAGACCCTCGTGACGGACGGCTACATCCGCAAGGTGCCGATCGATCCGATGACGAAGTCTGCCGAGACCTGGGTGCTCGCCATGGAAGAGGCGCCGCCCGAGGACCAGACCTCGTCGACGTCCACGCCGACCGAGCCCACGACGCCGGGGATCGTGGACATCCACAGCGGGTCGCCCGGCAAGGCGCTCGACGGCACGTCGTACAAGGACTGGTAGTTGGTCGTCAGGCGCCGCGCTCAGGCGGGTTACACGCTGGTGGCGCTCGTGATCGGCATTGCGGTTCTCACGATCCTGCTCGCGGCGGTCGGACCGCTGCTGTCCACGATCATGAAGCGCGACCGCGAGGAGGAGCTGATCTTTCGCGGCCGGCAGTACGCGCGCGCCATTCAGGCGTTCCAGAAGCGCTACGGCCGGTTCCCGAACACGCTGAAGGAGATGATGGAAAACCGGCCGCGCACGATCCGCAAGCTCTGGAAGGATCCGATGTGCCGCTGCGACAACTGGAAGCTGCTCATCCTCGGATCGCCCGACGCCGTTCCGTTCTCCGCCGGTGGCCCGCCCGGCCAGCCCCGACCGGGCCAGCCCGGCGTGCCCATGGCGCAACCGACTCCGACGCCGGGCGCCTTCAGCTCCTTCGGCCAGCCCAATCAGGGCCCGGCCAACGGGCCGATCGTCGGCGTGCGCTCGAAGGTTCACGAGGAGGGCCTGCGGCAGTGGCGCGGCTACAAGTACTACGACGAGTGGTCCTTCATCGCCGGCGACGCCGACAACGAGATCCCGGGCACCGCCGTCGGCTCGCAGCCGCTGCCCGTGCCGGGCCCGCTCCTCCCGACGCCCCCGCCGGGCCACTAGAAGGCCGTCGCGAATGATCCAGAAGGTCGAGCTCGGCAACGGCGTGACGGTCCTCGTCGACGAGATGCGGGACGTGCGCTCGTTCGCGCTCGGGATCTTCGTGCGGGCGGGCTCGGGAGAGGAGGCGGCGGCGCGCCGCGGGATCTCTCACTTCCTCGAGCACGTCCTCTTCAAGCGCACGGGGCGGCGCTCGACGGTCGGCATCGCGCGCGAGATCGACCGCCTGGGCGGCGACGTCGACGCCTTCACCACGAAGGAATACACGGGCTTCTACGCTCACAGCCTCGACGCGAACTTCGCCGCCGCGCTCGATCTGCTGGCGGATATCGTGCTGTCGCCGGCCTTCGTGGCCGAAGACGTCGAGGTCGAGCGCGGCGTCATCCTCGAGGAGATCGGCGAGGCCAATGACAACCCCGACGACCTGGTGCACGAGCTCTTCGTGCGCGCGTTCTGGAAGACGCACCCGCTCGCCGAGCCGATCCTCGGCACGGTCGAGACGGTGCGATCGATCGGCGTCACGGACCTGCACCGGTACCATCGCGACCGCTACGTTCCCGGCAACCTGATCTTCTCGGTGGCCGGGCACGTGCGCGCGGCGCGCGTCGTCGAGGCGATCGAGAAGCTTTTTCGCCGGCGTCCGTCCCGCGGCCGGCGGCGGGGGGCCGGTCCCGGCGCACCACGCCCGCACCAGCACGTCGAGGTCCGTTCGCGGAAGGGCCTGGAGCAGGTGCACGTCTGTCTCGGCATGGCGGGGCCGTCGCAGGCCTCGGAGCGGCGCTACGCGGCGAGCCTCCTCGACATCGTCCTCGGCGGCGGCATGTCCTCGCGACTCTTCCAGGAAGTGCGCGAGAAGCGGGGGCTGGCGTACTCGGTGGCCTCGTCGCTCAACTCCTATCGCCTCGGCGGATACGAGACCATCACGGCGGCCTGCGCTCCGAAGAATCTCGCGCGCGTGCTCGACGTGACGTTGCGGGAGCTGCGGCGCCTGAAGCGCGACGGGGTGCGGCCGAAAGAGCTCGGCTGGGCCAAGGAGAATCTCAAGGGGAATCTCATCCTGTCGCTCGAGTCGACGGTGTCCCGGATGTCCCTGCAGGCGCGCCAGGAGTTCTATTACGGCCGCGTGCTGCCGCCCGAGGAGATGCTCGGCCGCATCGAGGCCGTCACGCCGGAGGACATGGACGCGGAAGCCCGGCGGCTGCTCGATCCGCGTGTTCTCTCGCTGACGATCGTGGGCAACGTCGGCCGGGCGCCGCTCTCCGCTCCCGAACTCGCGCGGTCGCTGTAGCCCGCCGCGGATGCCCGCGCCGCCTCCCCGGAGGCGCCGTGATAAGAAGCGGCGGCGTGGAGATTTCGCTTCCCGTCCGCGTCCTGCCGCACGGCGAAGACCTGGAGTTGCCCTCGTACGCCACGCCGGGCGCCGCGGGCGTCGACCTGCGCGCGGCCGTCTCGACGGAGCTCGTCGTCGCGCCCGGCGGGCGGACGCTCGTCCCGACCGGCATCGCGGTCGCGATTCCCGAGGGATACGAGGGGCAGGTGCGGATGCGCAGCGGCCTCGCGCTGAAGAAGGGGCTCATCCTGCCGAACGCTCCCGGCACGATCGACAGCGACTACCGTGGCGAGCTCTGCGTGCTCGTGGCGAACATCGGCGCGGAGCCCGTCGTGATCACCCGCGGCGACCGCATCGCGCAACTCGTCGTCGCGCCAGTCGCGCGGGCGGCGCTCGAGCGCGTGGACGAGCTTCCCGCGACGAAACGACACACGGGCGGATTCGGATCGACAGGGAAGTAGCGAGCTGTCGGCTTTCAGCTCTCGGCTTTCAGCGTGAGCGGTTCGGCAAGAGCTCGGGTCTTCCCGGAGAGGATCCCGGCTGACAGCTGACAGCTGACAGCTGACAGCTGATCGCTATAATCACCCCGTGCGCGTCACCGTTCTCGCGTCGGGATCCGGCGGGAACGTCTGCGTCGTCGAATCCGGCGGCACGCGCGTGCTCGTGGACGCCGGCCTCTCGGGACGCGAAATCGAGCGGCGCCTCGTCGCGCGCGGCCTTTCGGCGGAATCGATCGCCGCGGTCTTCGTGACGCACGAACATCAGGACCATTCCTCCGGCGCGCTCGTGTTCTCGACGCGCTTCGGCTGTCCCGTCTTCGCGACGGGAGGTACCGCGGCCGCGATCGGGCTCGAGGGAGATCTCTTCTCGCCGTTCGTGCGCATCGATCCGGGGCGCGACGGCCGGGTCGGGGCGCTCGGCTTCCGTTCCTTCGCGACGCCGCACGACGCCAACGAGTCCGTGGCCTACGCGTTCGAGGACGGCGAGGCGCGCGTGGTGATCGCGTCGGATCTCGGGCGCGCCGAGGCCTCGTTCGTCGAGTTCGTTCGCGACGCGACGACGCTGCTGCTCGAGTTCAACCACGACGAGGACATGCTGCGCGACGGGCCCTACACATGGCCGCTCAAGCGCCGGATCTCCGGCGGCTGGGGCCACCTGTCCAACCGCCAGTCGGCCGAGGTCGTCCGGCGCGCGGCCGGGCCGAGGCTGCGCCGCGTCATCGCGACGCATCTGTCGCGCACCAACAACACCCCGCCGCTGGCGCTCGCGGCGCTCGCCGAGGCGCTCGAGCGGTCCGGATGGAACGTGCCCTTCGAGGCGGCCGAGCCGATCGCGGGGTCGGAGGCGTTCGACGCATGAGAGTCGAGGTCCGGGTGTACCCCAAGGCCGGCGTGCTCGATCCGCAGGGCCGCGCGATCGCGGCCGCGTTGTTACGCCTCGGACACAAGGCTGTCCAGGACGTGCGCGCGGGGAAAGTCTTCTTCGTCGAGCTTGCGGGAACCGACGCAAAGAAGGCGGAGGCCGAGGCGCGCAAGATGGCGGAGGAGCTCCTCGCCAATACCGTCATCGAGGGCTACGACGTTCGGGTGGTGGAGGCCGGATGAAGTTTGCGATCGTCGTCTTCCCGGGATCCAACTGCGATCAGGACTGCTACCACATCGCGAAGGATCTCCTCGACTGCGAGGCCGAGTACGTCTGGCACCACGAGACGGACCTGAAGGGCGCCGACACCGTGATCCTGCCGGGCGGCTTCGCTTACGGCGACTACCTGCGGGCCGGCGCGCTCGCGCGCTTCTCGCCCGTCATGGACAGCGTCGCGAAGTTCGCGAAGGACGGCGGTCCGGTCCTCGGCATCTGCAACGGATTCCAGGTTCTGCTCGAGGCGGGCCTCCTCCCCGGCGCAATGCGCGTCAACCGCGGCCTGCGCTACGTGTGCCGCGACGTGTTCCTCAAGGTCGAGAACGTCGAGACGCCGTTCACGCGGCTCTATGAGCCGGGATCCGTCGTGAAGATGCCGATCGGGCACATGGAAGGCAACTACACGGCGCCGCCCGACGTCCTGGATGCGCTCGCGCGCGAGAAGCGGATCGTCTTCCGCTACTGCGACGCGAAGGGCGCCGCGACCGACGCCGCGAATCCAAACGGCGCCGCCAACGGGATCGCGGGCATCTGCAACGCCGGCGGCAACGTCGTCGGCCTGATGCCGCATCCGGACCGCTGCGCCGAGGGCCTGCTCGGCAACGACGCGGGCCGCAAGATGTTCGAGTCGGTCGTCTCGGCGCTGGCGGTCCGCTGATCCGCCCGGATCCCGCATGATCACCGAAGAGCTCGTCCGGGAGCACAACCTCTCTCCCGAGGAATACGCGCGGATCCGGAAGATCCTCGGCCGCGAGCCGAATCTCGTCGAGCTCGGGATCTTCTCCGCGATGTGGAGCGAGCACTGCTCCTACAAGTCGTCGCGTGTCCACCTGAAGACCCTCCCGACCTCGGGACCGCGCGTTCTGCAGGGCCCGGGAGAGAACGCCGGCGTCGTGGACATCGGCGACGGCCTCGCCGTGGCGTTCAAGATGGAGTCGCACAATCATCCCTCGTACATCGAGCCGTACCAGGGCGCGGCGACCGGCGTCGGCGGCATCCTGCGGGACATCTTCACGATGGGCGCGCGCCCGCTCGCCTCGCTCGATTCGCTCCGTTTCGGCGCGCTGTCGGCGCCGCGGATGAAGCACCTCGTGGACGGCGTCGTGCGCGGCATCGCGGGCTACGGCAACTGCATCGGCATCCCGACGCTGGGCGGCGAGACGACGTTCCACCCGGCGTACGACGGCAACATCCTCGTGAACGTCATGAATGTCGGGCTGCTCGCGAAGGACCGGATTTTCCGCGGCCGCGCTGAGGGGGCCGGCAACCCGGTCGTCTACGTCGGATCGAAGACCGGCCGCGACGGGATCCATGGCGCGACCATGGCGTCCGAGGAGTTCGCCGGCGACGAGACGAAGCAGAAGCGCCCGACGGTTCAGGTCGGCGATCCCTTCACCGAGAAGCTCCTCATGGAGGCCTGTCTCGAGCTCTTCCAAACCGACGCCGTCGTCGGCATCCAGGACATGGGCGCGGCGGGCCTGACCTCCTCGTCCTTCGAGATGGCGGGACGCGCCGGCAGTGGCGTCGAGATCGACCTCTCGAAGGTGCCCGTCCGCGAGGAGGGGATGACGCCGTACGAGATCATGCTCTCCGAGTCGCAGGAGCGGATGCTCCTCGTCGCGCGGCGCGACAGGCTCGACGAGGTCCTCGGCATCTTCCACAAATGGGAGCTCGACGCCGTCGAGATCGGCAAGGTCACGAATTCCGGCCGCGTGGTCCTTTTCTTCGGCGGCAAGATCGTCGCGGATCTGCCGGCTGCGCCGCTTTCCGACGAGGCGCCGCTCTACGACCGGCCGCGTGTCGCGCCGACGCCGGCGCCGCCGGGGAAATGGGTCTCGGAAGCCGAGCCGTCGGACTACGGCGACTGTCTGCGCCGGATCCTCGCGTCGCCGAACGTCGCCGAGAAATCTTGGATCTGGACGCAATACGACCACATGGTCCAGACCAACACCGTCGAGCGGCCGGGCGGCGACGCCGCGATCGTTCGCATCAAGGGAACGTCGAAGGCGCTCGCGATCAAGAGCGACGTCAACCCGTTCTTCTGCGCGCTCGATCCCTACCGCGGCGGCGCGATCGCCGTGGCGGAGGCCGCGCGCTCGATCGCGTGCACCGGTGCGCGCCCGCTCGCGATCACCGACTGCCTGAACTTCGGCAGTCCCGAGAAGCCCGAGGTGATGGGCCAGTTCGAGGCCGCCGTGCGCGGGATCTCCGACGCGTGTCGCGCGCTCGAGATCCCCGTCGTTTCGGGTAACGTTTCCTTCTACAACGAGACCGACGGCCGCGCGATCCCGCCGACCCCGACGATCGGGATGGTGGGCCTCCTCGACGACGTCGAGAAGCGCCTGCGGCTGCCGTTCCGCCGCGACGGCGATCTCGTGGCGCTGCTCGGCACGACGCGGGACGAGCTCGGCGGCTCGGAGTTCCTGCGGACGATCCGCGGGCGCGACGATGGGCCGTGCCCCGAGGTGGACCTCGACGCGGAGCACCGTTTGGTCGAGCTGATGGTGTCGCTTGCGCAGGGCGGCCTGCTCGACTCGGCCCATGACGTCTCGGACGGCGGGCTCGCCGTGGCGCTCGCAGAATGCGCCATGAAGAAGGGGATGGGCGCCGAGATCGCGCTCGAGGTCGGAGGCGTTCGGCCGTCGGCCGCGCTCTTCGGCGAGAGCACCGGGCGTGTGATCGTGACGTATCCGCCCGAGGCGCAGGCGGCGGTTCCCGCGGCCGCGAAGAAGGCGGGAGTGCCCTTCGCGCACATCGGCCGCGTGGGCGGACCGGCGCTCCGCGTCGCGATCGGAAAGAAGGTTTTCATCGACGAAAAGGTCGCGGCCCTCGCGCAGATCTGGACGACCGCCTTCGCCGAGGCGATGGAAGCGGCGGACGTGCTCTAGGCCCCGAGCCGGGAGGCCTCGATGAGGGTCCGATTCGGGGACTGTGTTTTTGACGCGGAGACCCGCGAGCTCCTCCGATCGGGAAGCGTCGTGCACGTCGCGCCGAAGACGCTCCGGCTCCTCGAGGTTCTGCTCGAAAGACGGCCGAAGGCCGTCGCGAAGGACGAGCTCTTCGAGCTGCTCTGGCCCGGTGTCTTCGTCGCGGACGGAAATCTCGCGCGCGTCGCCAACGAGCTTCGCGAGGCGATCGGCGACGATGCGCACAAGCCTCGCTTCATCCGCACCGTGCACGGCTTCGGCTACGCCTTCTCGGGCCCGGCCGCGAAGGCGGCCGCTCCGCGAAACGCGCGGCCCTCGGCCTTTCGCATCCTCAGGCAGGACCGCGAGGTCTCGCTCGACGAAGGCGAGAACATCCTGGGCCGGGACGAAGATGCCGCGGTCTGGATCGACGTCAACAGCGTCTCGCGGCACCATGCCCGGATCCTCGTGGCAGGGGACCAGGCAACGCTCGAGGACCTCGAGAGCAAGAACGGAACGTTCCTGAACGGAAAGCCCGTGAAGAAGGCGGCGCGATTGAGTGACGGAGACCGGATTCGGGTCGGAACCGTCGAGGTCGTCTTTCATCAGTACCGATCCGGTGTCTCGACGGAAACGGCGCGCAGCCGCTGAAGCGGCGTGTCAACGCGGGATCCAGTTCCCACGCCGGACACGGAACCGGTCGCTTTCGCGGTGGCGGTGCCATGACGATCGAGAGACAGGGTTCCGTTCAACTGATTCCCGAGCCGAGTTCCCTCGAACAGTCCGCGGCCGAGGCAAGCGTTTCCGTCGAGCGAGGCGGTGACTGCCGAACCGGTTTGTACGAAGGTTACGGAGACCGCCGCCTCGCCGCAGGGAAACCACCAGTCGGGATCGTCGTAGTGGATCGATCCCTGGACTTTCCCGGTGATGCTGGGCGCAGGGGTCGGCGTCGGAATGACCTTCACGACCGGTCCGGTGACCTGGTTGGCGTGCTCGCAGCCCGCGGTCGAAGTTGCGACGGAAACGCTGAGAATCAGCGCCGCATGGACGGTCGCATTTCTCGGTAAGCGCATCGGAGCCCCCCCTCTCGTACGGGCTCACGATGGCCTCCGGAGGGCCATACAGTCTTTCGGAGGGTCTCCTCTTTTTCTTCGCCGCGGAATCGTATGATCGTCTTCAGAACCCGTCGATGAGGCGATTCCTCGCGATCACGAGCTTGCTCGTGGCATCGGCTTCGATGCTCGGGCAGGGGATTCCGCTGGCGACACTCGCGGGCCGGGTGACCGCCGACGGCGGCGGGGCTCTCCCGGGAGTCGTCGTGACCGCAGAGTCGGCCGAGCTCCAGGATCATCGCGACGCGCGGACTTTCGCCAACGGGGAGTACGTGCTGCCGTTTCTCCCGCCGGGCGACTACCGCATCCGCTTCGCTCTGCGGGGAATGCAGACCGTCGAGCGGACGATCCGGCTTTCGGCGGCGGGCAGCGGCCGTCTGGACGTTGTTCTGTCCCCGGCGAAGGTCGAGGAATCGGTCGCCGTCTCCGCAGAAGCCGGCGCGGGTACGCCGCTCGACACCACGCAGGTCATGTCGAACTACAAGAAGGCGCTGACCGATCAGCTCCCGATCGACCGCACGCTCCGCTCGGTCGCCCTCCTGGCTCCCGGCGTGACCGACAACGGCCCGACGGGCAACATCGGCAGCGCGAACACGCGTCCGGCGCTCGTGATCTCCGGAGCCCAGTCGTTCGAGAGCTTGTTCCTCGTGGACGGCGCGGTGGTCAACGAGAACCTCCGCGGGCAGCCGCAGGACCTCTTCATCGAGGACGCGATCCAGGAGACGACGGTCTTGAGCGGCAGCGTCTCGGCCGAGTACGGCCGCTTCACCGGCGGCGTCGTCAACGTCGCGACGCGTTCCGGCGGGAATGAATTCCACGGCTCGTTTCGGACGAGCTTCTCGAGCGACGCGTGGCGCGCGCTCGATCCCAACGACCAGGTGTTCGAGGAAGAATCTGGCGTCGACCCTCGAATCCAGAGGGTGGATGAGAGCTACGAGGCGACGTTCGGCGGGCCGCTCTGGAAGGACCGGATCTGGTTCTTCGCGGCCGGACGGCGTCAGGCGGAGAACGACTCGCAGCAGATCTTCTCGCCGGAGCACACGGAACTCGGCGATCAGGGGTCGCTCCTGATCCCTTACGTGCACGCGACTTCCGAAAGCCGGATCGAAGGGAAGCTGACCGGTAACCTGACGGCTTCGCACAATCTGGTCGCGGACTTCGCCTGGGTCGATCCGACGGAGACCAACCGCCAGTACCTCCCGGCGGGAGATCTCACATCGCTCGATAGCCCGCACTCGCCGCACGACATTCTGACGCTGAACTACAACGGCGTCCTCTCGAGCCGGCTGTTTCTCGAGGCGCAGTACTCACGGCGGCGTTTCGAGATCGAGGGCGGCGGATCGCCGTATTCCGACTTCGTGCACGGCACGCGCGTCGACGTCTACGGTCGGGACTACTTCACGCTGAACAGCCCGGCCGGCTACGCGGGTCATCCGGAACGTTACGGCAACGAATCCTGGCTCGCCAAAACGTCCTACCTCCTGACGACCGAAGGGATGGGAACGCACGACCTGCGCGCGGGGTACGAGTGGTTCCAGAAGACGGTGAAGACCGACTTCGACTTCTCCGGGAGCGGCTTCATCGTCTCCAGCGCGAGCATCTTGCGAGACAACCAGGCCTATCCGGTCGTCTATCCGGTCATCGACGGCATCCCGAACGCCGGGCTCGAATGGAGGATGATCGAGAACGAGTCCCGGGGCGACCGATTCCTCACCCAGTCGGCGTTTTTCAACGACCGCTGGCAGTGGGGACGCTGGAGCTTCAACCTCGGTGTCCGATATGACGCGAACGACAGCCGCGACAGCGGCGGGCAGCGCGTATCGACAGGCTCCGCCTGGAGCCCTCGATTGGCGGCGCAGTACGACCCGTCGGGCAATGGACGGGTCATCCTGAACGCCGGTTACGCCCGGTACGTCGCCGGTCTCCACGAGGGGATCGTTCAGCTCTTTTCGCCGTTCGGTCAGCCTTCGGTTCTCGATTGGGACTACACGGGACCTTGCATCAACTGCGACATGAGCGCGCCGACGGGCGATCTGCTGACGACTCAACAGGCCCTGGCCATCGTCCAGGACTGGTTCAAGAACGTCGGGATGGAATCGGCACCGTCCTACGTGCGTATTCAGGGGGTCAACCGGCTCGTCTCTCCGGACGGCCTTCGCTCGCCCGCGGCGACCGAATATTCCTTCGGAGCCGGCGCCGCGCTCGGATCGAGCGGTTGGGTGCGCGCGGACTTTCTGTACCGAAACTACTCGGACTTCTACGACAACCGCATCGACCTCGGAACGGGGCAGGTCGAGAGTCAGTACGGGCCGCTCGACGTCGAGTACCTCGAGAACTCTCCGATCCTGCGGCGCCGCTACGAGGCCGTGCAGCTTCGGATCGACTATCGGTTCACGCCGGCGATCTTCGCGGGCGGCAGCTACACCTGGTCGCGCCTCACCGGCAACGTCGTCGGCGAGAACGAGAACGTCTCCGCGGCGCCTGAGTTCGTCGACACGTATCCCGAGTACCAGCGCGAAAGCTGGAGCTATCCGACCGGCTACTTGCCCGGCGATCAGCGAAATCGCGCGCGGCTCTGGGTAGGCGGCCAGTTTCCGACGCGGTTCGGAGCCGTGGGAATGGCCGTGCTCGAGTCGTACGCATCCGGTCTACCTTATGAAGCGACCGCATTCGTCTCCTTCTCGGACCCGAGCGGCGTCGCTTACGTCGCGAATCCCGGATACCACCAGCCTCCGGGGGCCGGAAACTACTTCTTCTCCGGCCGAGGCGCCTACCGGACGGACGACGTCTCGTCCACGGATATCGCGCTCACATTGACGCTGCGGCTCTTCGACTCGCTCGACGTCTTTCTCCAGCCGCAGGTCCTGAACGTCTTCAACCAGCACGCCGATGTGGCCGAGGATGCCACGGTGCTGACGGCGGACGACGGCTTTCAGCCATTCAATCCCTTCACGACGAAGCCGGTTCGCGGCGTGAACTACGAGCTCGCTTCGACCTTCGGGACTCCTGTCCTCTATCAGCCGCCGCGAATGTTTCGGTTCAGCGTCGGCGCGCGGTTCTGAGCGCGGGTTTGCTGTTCGCAGAGCACACTCATGCGGACGGCTGGAGGAGCAAGTCTATGCGCGTGTCCGAGGTGATGGTCACGGACTGCGCGTCGCGTTCGTCTCGAAACGAGTCGAGGGCTTGGATGACGTCGGAGCCCGCCGGCAGCCCCGTCAGCTCGTAGTTTCCGCCCCCATCGGTCTGCGTCTCCTGGCCGAGGTGGGAGCCCATGATGATCGAAACCCGGACCGAATATCCGACGTCCCTTCCGGCCCACTCGGCAACATGGCCGTAGATGCGCAGAGCGCTCGCCGGCGCGGCAGGCGCCGTGGCCCCGTCGTTTCGGCAAGCAGGAACGAGAAGAAGTGCGGCCGCGATGACGGCAAGTGGGCCAGACGGTGTGTACCAGGCCGATTTCATGTTCACGAGTCCACTTCTCCGTTTCAGGCTCAAGGACTGTCAAGCGTGAAATCGAGCGTCGTGTCGCCGACGATGGTGACTTCCTTCGTTTGAGTGAAGAAGCCGGTGGCTCCCGCACGGACATGGATTGTTCCCGGCTGCAAACCCATGAGCAGATATCCTCCGGTTGCGTCCGTTCGAGCGTTGGCGCCTTTCTGAGGTCCGTCGAGAACCGTGACTCCTCCATGGTCTCGGACGGTGCCGCCTTCCCAGTCGTAGATCGTTCCTCGAAGGCGAAATTCGGGCACAGGCGTCGGCGAGGGTGTCGGAGTCGGCGTGGGCCTGGGAGTTGGGGATTGTCGAGTTTCGGGAGTCGGTGAGGCGACGAGAGCCTCAGTCGGCGTCTTTCCGTTGCAGGCGAGCAGTCCCGCCACGGAAAGGCCGATGGCGAGAAGAAGCTGCTTTCGCTCCGAGGGCTTCGCTTTCCGAACGCTCATGCCGTTTGCTCCTCGATCTGTGCCGTAGGAGCGTCCATCGGGCGCACCGGGCGAGTCTTTCGGAGAACCTTCGGTTCTCCTTCGTTTGCACGAACGGACGCTCCACGGCCCGCGAACTTCGATGAGAATGGTGCCGAGCGACGCCGTGTCTCTGAGTCCTCGGGCGCGTTTCGGCGACTATGAGATCCAGTCGCGCATTGGCGCCGGCGGGATGGGAGAGGTCTATCGGGCGCGCGACCTTCGCCTCGGCCGCGATGTCGCGCTGAAAGTTCTCCCCGAGGCGCACGCGGAGGACCCCGAGCGACGCGAGCGCTTCCTGCGTGAGGCGCGGGCCGCCGCCGGCCTGAGCCATCCCAACATCGTCACGGTCTACGAGGTCGGCGCTGTGGACTCCGCGACATACATCGCGATGGAGATCCTGCCGGGGAAGACACTTCGCGAGATGACCCGGTCCGGGCCGTTACCGACTCGAAAGATCCTCGACTATGCAGCCCAGATCGCACAGGGCCTCGCGCGGGCGCACGAAGCCGGAGTCGTACATCGAGACCTGAAGCCCGACAACGTGATCGTGACTCCCGACGGTGTCGCGAAGATCCTCGACTTCGGTCTCGCCAAGCTCGTGCGCTCGCCCTTCGACCGCAGCGCCGGCGCCGAGGGGCCGTCCGAGACGATGACCCAGCCCGGTGAGCTGCTCGGCACCTACGGCTACATGTCTCCCGAGCAGGCGAACGGCGACGCGGTGGACTTTCGCTCCGATCAGTTCTCTTTCGGCGCCGTCCTGTACGAGCTCGCCGCGGGGCGGCCGCCGTTTCGGCGGAATCGGCCTGTCGATACGCTGTCGGCGATCCTCCACGAGGAGCCCGAGCCCGTCGGCCGGATCAATCCCGCGGTCCCCACGCCGCTGCGATGGATCGTCGAACGGTGTCTGGCGAAGGATCCCGCCGACCGCTACGCGTCCACGCAGGATCTCGCGCGCGAGCTCGTGACGGTTCGGGAGCATCTCTCGGAGGCGAGTTTCCCGGCTGGCGCTGTGGTGTCGCCGCGGACAAGGTGGTTGCGGCCGCTTCTCGCGTCGGCCACCGCGCTGCTCGTTCTGGCCGCGAGCGGAATCGTGGCGCAGCGGCTCTTCCGGAAGCCCCCGCCGACGCCGCGTTTCACCCAGCTGACGTTCCGGCGCGGCGGGATCTGGTCGGCGCGGTTCGCTCCCGACGGACAGACGATCGTCTTCGGCGCCTCCTGGGAGGGCTTGCCGCTCGAGCTCTTCGAGACGCGGATTGGAAGCACGGAGTCCCGTTCGCTCGGACTTCCGCGCGCCGACGTTCTTTCGATTTCCTCCGACGGCGAGATGGCCGTGCTCCTCGGGAAAAGTTTCGGCAACCTCCTCCGCCCGCCGCATGTCAACATCACGGTCCGCGACCCGCGTCTCATGTACGGAACGCTCGCGCAGGTGCCTCTCGCCGGCGGGGCGCCGCGCGAGCTCGTCGAGCGGGCTCTATGGGCCGACTGGGGACCGCCGGGCCGCGGTCTCGCCGTCGTCCACGACGCCGGCGTGACGCAGCGGCTCGAGTATCCGATCGGCACCGTTCTCTACGAGAACGAGCCGTGGATCAATCGCCCGCGAGTGTCTCCGGACGGGCGGACGGTCGCCTATCAAGACGGACTGGACATCGGCATCGTGACGCCGCCGGAGAAGCCCCGATCTCTCGGGATCGCGGCCAACGAGATCGCCTGGTCTCCGTCCGGCCGGGAGATCTGGTATAGCGATTTCACCGGAGTCGTGACGGAGCTTCGTGCCGTGACCCTCTCGGGCAAGGACCGTCTCATCACGACGCTCGCCGGGGATTTCGTCCTGCACGACATCGCGCGCGACGGACGCGTCCTCGTCTCGCGCGTGGTCGAGACATCGGAGATCTACGCGCTCGTCCAGGGCCAGGCTCGACCCCGGAACCTTTCCTGGCTGGACCGCTCGAACGTCGTCGGCCTGACCGCAGATGGTTCCGAGGTCCTCTTCGTCGAGGACGATCCCAAGGGCGGAATTTATCTGCGAGGGACGGATGGGGCGCCCGCCCGTCGCCTGGGTGAGGGAGAGGCTCTCGATATTTCGCCGGACGGTAAGTGGGTCGTCGTCCTTCTCTTCGATGCAGACGACTCGAAATTCCCCTGCGTTCTCATTCCGACCGGCGCGGGCGAGCGGCGGCGGCTGCCGCCGACCGATCCCGCAGCCTGTGGATCTTTTTTCGCGGACGGAACTCGTTTGGCGGGTATGGACGCCGCCAAAGGGCAGCACCGGCGCCTCTGGGTTCGAGACGTCGAGGGGAAGTCGGTCCGCGCCGTGACGCCGGAGGGGACCTTTCGCGGGCGGATTTCGCCCGACGGAAAGTTCGCGACCGCGCTCGCAGGGGATGGGCGGTATCACGTCTACGCCACCGACGGCAGCGCGTCGAGCGAGGTCCGGGGCCTTCAGCCAGGCGAGGAGCCGATCCACTGGGCCCAGGACGGGCGATCGATCTTCGTGCGCGGGGCCGACGACGTCGTGAGCGCGGACTCGCCGCTTGCGCGCATCTATCGCCTCGATCCCTGGTCCGGACGCCGCGACCTCTTTCGCGAGATTCCGGCGCTCGATCCCTCGGCCGGCGGCGGGATCGGCACCATCCGCGTCTCCTCCGACGAAAAAATTGTCGTGTACACGCACTATCGTTTTCCGTCCGAGCTCTTTCTGATCGAGGGGTTGAAGTAGCCGCGAGGCTCCCTGGGCGGGCCGGCGCGAGGCCGACCCGCCCATCGCGCTCGAGCGCTCAGCGGCCGTCCCAGCCGAAGGTTCGCAGGAATCCGTGAATGAGGCCGTCGGTGCCGAGATATCCGCCGACAATCTGGCCGACATCGTTCAATCCGAACGGCGTCGTGTCGGGGGCGCCGGGGAAGTCGAACGACTCGAAACCGCGAGCCGTCATCAGAAACCCGTGCTCCGACGTGGCGTCGTCCCAGTCGCCGACGATCTGGCCGAGGACGTTGATCCCGGCGGCCTCGGTCGATTCGGCGCCCGGAAAGTCGATCGTCACGGTCCTTCCGTTGCCTTTCGTCAGGAAGCCGCGGCCGGCATCGGAGGCATCGAAGTAGAGGCCGACGACGTGACGTAGGTCGTTGATGCCGTTGGCTGCCGTGCCGTTCGCGTGCGGCACGTCGAGGATCGTGTAGACGCCTTTCTCGAGGAGGAATCCGTGCGACGCGCCGTCGGCGTCATCGAAGAACCCCGCGACCCTTCCGAGGTCATCGATCCCTTTGACGCTGGTGAACGTCGAACCCGGCGGATCGATCGTCTGGAACTTGCCGTGCCGCAGAACGAAACCGTGGCTCGTGCCGTCCGCGTCCTCGTAGCGGCCCACAACATCTCCGGCATTGTTGACGCCGAGGGATCGGGTGAGCGTGGCGTTCGGCGCGTCGATGAGCGTGAATGCCCCGCGCCACAGCACGAACCCGTGGCCTCCGCTCGCATCGTCGCAATTTCCGACGATCTCGCCGCGATCGTTGATGCCGTGGGCCTGTGTGAAGAGCGAGCCCGGGCAATCGACCGTGGTGTAGCTCTGCGCCGCTGCGGCGCCGCTGAACGAGAAGAGAACGATGGGGAGCCAGGGAATGCCCCGCCGATGCCGAACCGCGAAACGAGAGTTGCTCATGACGACCTCCATTGGTCGCACGATGCGTCCCGACCCGGCGCGAGGTCATGACGGATTCCTACGCTTTTTCTTCTGCGAGGCTAGCGGCCGATTCGGAAAGGAAGAGAAAATGAAGATCCGGCGAAGGACTCGCGAGGCGTCTGCGACGCATTGTGCCTCTCGGAAGGAGACGGTTATGACCGGGTTTCGCCGAAGCGGTATTCACGCCTTGCCGATGCGGATCGTGGAGATGGCCCTCTATGCGCTGATCCTTCTCGCTCTTGGCTGCCAGAGGGACGGCCCGACGGCGCCAAGGACCCTCGTTTCGACGCCGACCCCGCCCCAGGGTGCCGATCTGACGGGGAATTTGGTCTGGAACCGCGCGCGAGCCGACGGCGCTGGACGGCGACTACTGCCGGCCCGGTGACCTCGCCTCAGCAGAACGGACGGGTCAAGTTCACTCTCCGTTAGCCGCCGAACTCCGGGCTTTGCATCGACGAGATTCAATTCGAGGGAACTTTGAGCGGCAGCCGCCTGGTGGGGAACTTCTCCGCGCAATATCTCTGTTCCGATGACGGCCACCCCCGCGGGGACGGCGGCCGCTTCTTCTCTTCACCTCCAGACTCTCGGCCGATTGAGCGGCAGCTGCGGGTCTGGAGTCGGCGCGGAGATCCGGCTCACGCGCTGAGCTCTGCCGGATCGGCGAGCGTTCATAGACGTTGCAGCTTCATGTCGGCAAACGGCCCGTCGATGTCGATGCCGACGACGTGGAGACTCATGGCGCCTCCGTCGACCGTCGGGTTCTATCGGCTCGAACCGACAAGACCAGGGCTCAGTGATGGAGGTTCAGGTCCACTTCTGTCGTATCGACATCGAGGCCGAAGATCTGTATGACCAGACTGTTTCCCGACAGCGTCCCGCTCACGAGTCCCGTGCCGTCGATGCCGGTTCCCGTTCCGCTCAGGTCGGATCCCACCAGAGTTCCCTGGAATGAGAGATTGGTGAATCCGCACGCGAAGTACGGCGCGTCCAGAAGTCCCGTGATGCTGGTTCCGGATTGCTGAAAACTCGCGGTGGCAGCTCCTTCACCGCAGCCGGGGCTGACGTTCGAGTTCGCCGTTCCGGTCCAATAGCCGACGATGCTGCCGGGAAGCGGCGTTGGCCCGGGTGTCGGTGTCGGCGTCGGCGTCGGGGCGAGCGGCGTGGGAGTGACCCTGGGACCGGTCACCGAGTCGTGGCATCCGACTCCGAGAAGTGCGAGAAACAGTGTGGCCGCTCCGCGGCGCGCGATTCTTCTGTTAGTCATTTGCATCCTCCTATCGGCGAACCGCCGACCACTGAAACGTCAGCGTCTTCGTCTGCCCCGAGTCGAGTCGAAAGGACCAGGTCTCGGTCGCGGATAGCCGCGTGTAGTCCGCCGAAAAGCTTCCCGACAGGCTCGACGACTCGTCGTAGCGGGCGCAGTCGCTCTCCGCGATCGGAGGGTTGGATGCTGTGAACGTCGTTCCTTGCAGCGTCGCGATATAGGAACTCCAGTCGACGACGTCCTCGGGCATGAAGTTGAGCGTGTTGCCGCTGCGCGCGATCGTGTAGGTCCCGTGGAAAACCGCGCCGATCGGCGGCAGATAGATGCAGAAGTCCGGCCCCGAGTCGCCAACGACCTCGTCGGTAAGATCCCAAACTCCGTCGGGCGCTCGTTGTGCCGCCGATGCCGGCGTTGCGGTTGGAGTCGGCGTCGCCGGTGCTCCTTGCGCATGCGGGCCGGAGATCGAGTTCGAATCCCTGCATCGGATCCCGAGGGCTGCCGTCACGACGAGAGCCGAGAGCGTCGCCAACCGGTTCATCCGTGTTCCTCGCTTTCTCGATCGGGCACAGCCTCTCTCCGGGACGGCGCTCGAGTCTTTTGGCTCGGATTCGCACTTCCTTTGGAAGTGATCGGGTTTCGGGAGGACCGGGCAGCGCTCGGTGCCGGAACCCTTCGGTCCGGATTTGATCTTTCTTCGCCTTTCATGAGCGCCGCCTCGAGCCGGCGGCGCGGGGGATAATCGGCGCCAAATCGGAGCGGCAGATGCGGCTCTGTTTCGGCGACTGCGTCTTCGACGGCGGGACCCGCGAGCTTCTGCGGGCCGGGAAGACCCTCCACGTGCCGGCAAAGACTTTTCGCCTTCTCGAACTCCTGCTCGAGCGCCGTCCGGACGCCATCTCGAAAGGGGAGCTCGGGGAGATGCTCTGGCCGGGAGTCTTCGTCTCCGATGGGAACCTGGCGCGCCTCGTGTGGGAACTGCGCGAGCTGATCGACGATGACGCGCAGGAGCCGCGCTTCATCCGAACGGTTCACGGTTTCGGCTACGCCTTCGGCGGCGATGCGAGACCGAACGGGCCGGCGATCGGCGTCCTGTCGCCGGGAATCGTCTTCAAGCTGATCCTGCGCGACCGCGAGGTCACCCTGCACGATGGAGAGAACATCGTCGGGCGGGAACGGGACGCCGTGGCCTGGCTCGACGTTCACAGTGTCTCGCGCCGTCATGCCCGCATCGTCGTGTCCGGTGACGCCGCCACCCTGGAAGACCTCGGGAGCAAGAACGGCACGTTCCTGAAGGGAAAACCGGTCACGCATCCCTCCCGGCTCGAGGACGGCGACCTTGTCCGGATCGGAACGGTCGAAATGATCCTGCGGCGCTATGCGGGAGGCATCTCGACCGAGACGGCGAGGAGCCGTTGAGCAAGCCGGCTCCGACCGCAACGAGTCCGAGGTTCGGTTCGCGTCTGGGCGGCTACGAGATCCGCAAGCGCCTGGGCGCGGGCGGGATGGGAGAGGTCTATCGCGCGCGCGACACGCGCCTCGAGCGGGACGTGGCCCTGAAGATCCTGCCCGAGGAGTACGCCGCGGACCCGGCGCGGGTGAGACGCTTCGAAAGGGAAGCGCGCGCCGCTTCCGCCCTCACGCATGCGAACATCGTGACCGTCTACGAGGTCGGATCGGCCGGGCCCGTCGCGTTCATCGCCATGGAGCTCGTCGAAGGGCGGACCCTCCGCGAGATCACGGCACAGGGCCGGCTGCCATTGAAGGACGCGCTCGATCTCGCCTGCCAGATCGCCTCCGGGCTGGCGCACGCGCACGAAGTCGGGATCGTGCACCGGGACCTGAAACCTGAGAACGTCATGGTCTCGAAGGAGGGCGCGGCCAAGATCCTGGACTTCGGCCTGGCCAAGCGGATGCCCTTCGAGGGCGACGCGGGCTCGGGCGAGACGACCCTCACGCACCAGGGGTCGATCGTCGGAACGGTCAGCTACATGTCTCCGGAGCAGGCCGCGGGACAGCCGGTGAGCTTTCGCTCGGACCAGTTCTCTTTCGGTTCGATCCTGTACGAGCTGGTCGCGGGCTCGCGAGCGTTTCGGAGGAAGTCGAACGTCGAGACGCTCGCGGCCATCATCAACGAGCCGCCCCAGCCGATCGAGCGGTCGTCGTCGGGCGTTCCGGGACCCGTGCGCTGGATCGTGGAGCGATGCCTGGCGAAGAAGCCGCCGGATCGCTATTCGTCGACCATGGATCTCGCGCAGGACCTCAAGGTCGTGCGCGACCACCTGGACGAGATCTCCGGCGTTTCCCTCGCGCCCTTCAAAGCCTCGCCGTCGCGCCGGCTTCGTGTTCCGGCGCTCGCCGCGGCGGGCGCGATCCTCGCCGGCCTTCTGGGCGTCTCGCTGGGGAGACGTTCGGCCGAGCGGCCCGTTCCCGAGTTTCAGCGCCTGACGTTCGGCCGCGGCACCGTCTGGTCGGCACGGTTCGCTCCGGACGGCCGTACGGTCGTTTACGGCGCGGCCTGGAACGGCGCTCCGATCCGTCTCTTCACGTCGCGGACGGATGGTCGGGATGCGTCGCGCCTCGACGTCGGAGACGCCGATGTCGTGTCGGTCTCCTCGCTCGGCGACATCGCGATGCTTCTCGGCCGCCCCCTGGCGCCGATCAACTACTGGGCCGGCACGCTGGCGCGAGTTCCCATCACCGGAGGCGCCCCGCGCGAGCTGACCGACAACGTCGTGGCGGCCGACTGGTCGCCGAGCGGCAAGGACCTGGCGATCGTTCGGAAAGAGGGGGGTCGCCAGCGGCTGGAGTATCCGCCCGGCAAGGTCCTTTTCGAGACGCCCGGTTGGATCGAAGCCCTGCGTTTCTCGCCGGACGGCAGCTGGCTCGCTTTTCTCAAGCGGGAAGCCGACGTCACGGTGGAGATTGTCGATCTCACGGGAGCGCGCCGCGTGCTCTCGAGCGGCTGGAAGCGAGCGAGCGGACTGGCCTGGTCGCCGGACGGCCGCGAGGTGTGGTTCGGCGTCAACGAAGGAGGATGGCGAACGCCGCTCTACGCGGTGACGCTGGCGGGAAAACAGCGGCTTCTCCTGCGCCTTCCGTCCTACATCGGCCTCCAGGACGTCTCGAGGAACGGAAACGTCCTCGCTTCGCTGGCCGCGTTGCGCATCACGATGAAAGGGATCGCGCCCGGCGAAACCGCCGAACGGGATCTCTCGTGGCACGAGGGCTCGCTGGCGAAGGCCATGACGCCGGACGGCAAGACCCTGCTGTTCGACGAGGGGAGTGAAGGCTACTTTCACACGATCTACGTCCGGCCGATGGACGGCTCTCCTGCAAAGCGCCTCGCCGAAGGACGGTCGCTGGCCATCTCCCCGGACGGAAGCCGAGTGGTCGCGAACGAGATCGGTCGCGGATCGCCGCTCGTTCTGCTGCCCACGGGCGCCGGAGAGGCGAGGAAGCTGGCATGCGAGGGGCATCGCTTCGAAGAAGGCGCCTTCTTTCCGGACGGCGAGCGTCTGCTCCTGGTCGCCAGCGATCCGGGCCATCGCGATCGGAGCTACGTGATGGACTTGCGGACCTCGAGCCTGCGTGCGGTGACGCCCGAGGGCTACTCCTGCCTGGCGATCTCGCCCGACGGGAGGGAGGCGGCGTGTGAAGGGGGAGATCGCGAGGGAGTGATCTATCCGATCGAAGGCGGGCCACCCCGTCCGATTCCGGGCTACCGGGTCGGCGAGGACGAGCCCATTCTGTGGAGTGCCGACGGGCGCTCGCTCTTCGTCGGGCCTCGCGGCGGGCCGGTGGTCAAGACTTTGGGAGCCAGCCTGAGCCCCCGCGTGTTACGCATCGATCTGACGACGGGGAAGCGCGAGCTCTGGCGCGAGCTCACGCCCTCGGATCGGGCCGGCCTTTTGGGTCCGTTCTACAACTTCGCGATGACGCCCGACGGCGCGTCCTACGCCTACTCGTACATGAACGCGCCCTCCGACCTGTATCTGATCACCGGGCTGCGATGAAGCGATTCCTCGGCGGCATCGGCCTGATGCTGGCCGCCGCGGCCGCTTCGGCGCAGGGGATTCCGCTGGCCGCTCTCTCGGGTGTTGTGACCACGGAAGACGGAACGCCTCTCGCCGGGGTGACGGTGCACCTCTCCTCCGCGGCGCTTCAGGGCACGCGGGAGACCACGACCTCCCGGAACGGGCAGTATCTGCTCGAGCTACTGCCGCCGGGAGAATACGTCGTCCGACTCGCCGCGAAGAACATGCAGGAGCTGTCGCGGACTCTCTCGTTGCCGGCGGCAGGAACGGTTCATTGGAATCCCACTCTTCGCCCCGCGGCCATTACCGAGTCGATTACCGTTTCCGCCGACGCCGCACCGCCTCGCGGCTCCGACGTCGGCGCGACGTACGCCCAGCACCTGATGAACCAACTTCCCTCGGGGCGCGCTCTTCGCGACGCCGCGCTCCTCGCTCCCGGCGTCAACGACAATGGCCCATCTTCGAGTCTCGCGAGCGCCACAAGCCCGCGGCCGGCCCTGATGCTCTCGGGCGCGGCATCCGTCGAAGGGCTCTATCTCGTGGACGGTGTCGTGGTCAACGAGAACGTGCGCGAGCAGCCGCAGGATCTCTTCATCGAGGACGCCATCGAGGAGACGGCCGTTCAGACGGGCCGGATCTCCGCCGAGTTCGGCCGATTCATGGGAGGCGTGGTGAATCTGGTCACGCGCTCGGGCGGCAATCGGTGGTCCGGCACCTTTCGGACGACCCTTTCGAGCGATCAGTGGACCGCGAACGACGCTTACGACGCCGCCCGCGGACACGACACGCGGGCGCATAACGTGAACGCAGTCTACGAAGCCACGCTTGGCTTCCCGATCCTGAAAGACCGTCTGTGGGCCTTCGGAGCAGGACGCCTCGGGGACGTCGGCCAGGAGATGGAGACGCGTCCGACGGAACGTCCCGGCAACGTGGACCCGATCCCTGTTCCGTATACGTACGCGCGCGACGAGCGGCGCGTCGAGGGAAAGTTGACCGCTGCTCCGCTGCCCGGTGCGAGTCTCGTCGCTTCTTACATCGACAATCGGCTGGACGAGACGAACTACGCCTTCAACCGCAGCATCCTCTCGACCGACACCCTGATGGACCGGACTCTGCCGTACTCGATGCTCGCGCTGAACGCGAACGACGTCGCGTCGGCGTCGCTGTTTTTTGAAGGCCAGTACTCACGCCGGCGATTCGGTATCGAGGAAGACGGCGCTCTGCTTTCCGATCGCATCAACGGAACGACGGTCGCCGACGCCGGCGTCACGGGCGGCCTGCGCTTTGGAGCGCCGCAGAACGGGGGACAGCCGCCGAGCCGGTACGACAACGACGCATGGTCGTTCAAGACGTCGCGTCTCTTCTCGACCGCGTCGTTTGGCGATCACGACGTGCACGCGGGTTACGAGTTCTTCCGCGAGTCGACCCTCGAGCAGAACGACGTGAGCCCCAGCGGCTACGTCATCGGGGCGAGCTCGCTCGTTCGGGGAACGGAAGTCTTCCCGGTTCTGCAGCCCGGAGTCACGACGATCACCTGGAAGCCCATCCTGGCGCCAGGCGCCCGCGCGGATCTCGAGACCCACTCGATCTACGTGAACGACCTCGTGAGCCTGGGCCGCCATGGAAGCCTCAACCTGGGGGTCCGCTGGGACAAGAACCACGACCGGGACAGCAGCGGAGCGCTCGTGTCCGACTCCGGTTCGCTCTCCCCGCGCCTGGCGGCGCGGTTCGATCCCGGCGCCAGCGGGCGTCTCGTCTTCGACGCCGGATACGCGAGGTACGTCGCGAAGATCCAGGAGACCGTCGCCAACGCCTCCTCGCCCGCCGGCAACCCTGCCACGTTCATCTGGAGCTACGGAGGACCCTGCATCAATTGCGACCCGTCGACTCCCACCGGCGCCCTCGTGACCACGGCCGCCGCGCTCGACCAGCTCTTTCGATGGTTCGATGCCAACGGAGGCGTTGCGATGACGCCGTTCGCAGGCTCGCTTCCGGGCGTTTCGACGCGAATCGCCCCGGGAGGCCTCCGCTCACCGTCGACCCGCGAGATCTCCGCCGGCGCCGAGGCGGTTCTCGGGACGCAGGGTTCCGTGCGCGCCGACTTCCTTCGCCGGGACACCTCGGATCAGTACAGCGGACGGATCGATACGACGACCGGCCAGACACCGCCCGATTCCTTCGGGAACGTCTACGACATCGAAGAGATCGGCAACTCGAATCTCCTGAAGCGCGCCTACACGGCGGTACAGATCCAGGCCCAGTATCGGTTCGGGGCGCGCCTCGTCGTCGCCGGCACCTACACGTGGTCGCACCTCACGGGAAATTTTCTCGGCGAGTTCAATTGCTGCGCCGCGGCCTGGGGTCTGATCCAGGAGTATCCGGAGTACAAGTCGGCGAGCTGGAACGCGCCCGTCGGGGACCTCACCGGCTTGGGAATCGCTCCCTTTTCGCCGGACGAGCGGCACCGCGCGAGAGCGTGGGCCGTTTATGAGATCCCGGTCTCCCACGCGGCGATCTCCGTCAGCGCTCTGGAGTCCTTCGACTCGAGTCGAGGGTACGAGGCCGTCGGGTCCGTCGATTCGACACCCTATGTCGTGAATCCCGGCTACGCGCAGCCGCTGGGAGGAGGCCACTTCGGAATGGGGACCGCATGGTATTTCTTCACGAAGCCCGGGGCGTTCCGGACGGACGACGTCACGCATACGGACCTCGCGCTCGATGCGTCGGTGCCGGCCGCCGTCGGAGTGGACGTCTTCGTCCACGCTCAGGTGTTCAACGTCTTCAACGAGCACGCGGTGGTGGCCGTCGACTCGACGGTGCTCACGAACTTCAACGATCCCTCGATTGCGGCGTTCGATCCGTTCACGGAAACGCCGAAGGCAGGCGTCAACTACCGCCTCGGCCCGAACTTCGGCAAACCCACGAGCTCTGCCGGCTACCAGAGCCCCCGGACCTTCCAGCTCGGCGTCGGCCTGCGGTTTTGAGCGGGGAGGCGGCCGCCGCCAGCGGGTCTCAGCGGCTCAGGGCCTTCGAATGGCGGCGGGATTCGCGGGGTAGGTGACCCTTTCCAGGAACAGCCCCGAAGGCGGCGCCGTCCACTTGGCAGGCTCGGAGGATTTCGTCTCGAGAAGCCGCACGACGCCCGCCTCGTCGAGGTTCCCGCGTCCGACCTCCGCGAGCGTTCCCGCGAGACGGCGCACCATCTTCCAGAGAAAGTGCGAGGCCTGGATCCGGAAATGGATCTCGTGGCCGAGGTCGGCGATGTCGCTCTTTTCGACGACGACCGCCGTGGACGCCTGGCCCTCCGCGTTCTCGCAGAACGACGCGAAGTCATGCCGTCCCTCGAAGAGCTTCGCGGCCCGGCGCATCGCGGCGGCGTCCAGCGGGTCCCGGATCCACCAGACGAGGCGTTTGTCGAATGCCGTGCGGCGGCGGGAGAAGCGATAGAGGTACGTCCGCGAAACGGCGTCGTGGCGTGCGTGAAACGTCGGCGCCGCCGGCTCGACCCCGAGCACGTTGACGTCGAAGGGGAGCCGGTCGTTCAGGCCGCGCGCGATCTCGATCTCCGGCATCTTCTTCCGGGCTTTCAGGTGCGCGACCTGAGCGATCGCATGCACTCCGGCGTCCGTGCGTCCCGCGCCGCCGGTCGAGGCGTCCTCGCCCAGAAGCTCGCGGGCCGCACGGATCAGGACGCCCTGCACCGTGCGGTCCGTGTTCTTCTGCGACTGCCAGCCGTGATAGCGCGTTCCGTCGTACTCGAGCGTCAGCTTCCAGGTCGGCATCCGGAGATCTTATGGGACGGGCGGCGCCGCGACCGTCCACCGCGTAGCGTCAGTCCGTCGGCGCGAGATGGAAGTTCAGGGACAGCGTCGCGCCCGCCGTCAGGGTCACGCTCTTCGACTGAGTCTTGTAACCGTCCTTCGACGCCTCGACGTCCGCCGGCCCGGCCTTCTCGTCCGCGGAGACGGCAGTTGGGTGATCGATCTTCAGACCGCCAAGCTTCGCGCGGTTGAGTCGGAAGACTACGGCCTCGTCTCGCCGGATGGGAGAGAGACGGTCTGTGTGGGGTCGGAAGGCGAGGGGATCATCTACCCCCTCGAAGGAGGAGCGTCACAACCAATCCCGGGATTCCAGGCCGGGAGAGAACTTGTGGCAGTGGAGCTCCGATGGGCGGTCGCTCTACGTGGGTCAGCCCGGAACGGTGCCTCTGAAGATCGATCGTCTCGACCTCGCGACCGGCAAGAGGGAGCCTTGGCGAGAAATCGCGCCGGCGGATGCCTCGGCGCTCTTTGCATGGGGGGACTACTTCGCGATGACTCCCGACGGCAGGTCCTACGCTTACTCCAGCTTCAACGCGCCGGCAGACCTGTATCTGGTTACGGGGCTCCGCTGACGGCGCTCAGAACGAGATTCGCACGCCGCCGCGAACGGTCCGGCCGCTGAGAGTGTCGATGGGCTGGTTGAAGGTGCCGTCCTTTCCGGTGTTCGGAAAGAACGCCGGGCTCTGGCTGGGATCGTACGTGCCGACGAATCCATCGCGCGCGAGCACGGTGCGACTGTTCAGGACATTGAAACAGGCGACGACCGGGACGACCGCGACTCGCGGTCCGATCAGGAAGGCCTTCGAGAGCTGCAGGTCCAGGACGAAGACGCTCGGCGTCCGGTCGTCGGTCGCCTGCCCGATCTGAATCAAAGGCCGGCTGTCGTAGCCGTCATTCGTGACCGCCTCGACGAAGTGCGGCGTGGGGAATCCCTGGCGTCCGAGAAGGTTCAGGCCCGCCTGGATGCCCAACGGAAGCTCGACCGTGCCGCTGACGTTGAACTGCCAGGTCGCATTGATGACGCTGTCTCCGACGCCGTTCCCGATGCTGCCGCTGTCGACGACCGGCCCGTTCGCGTTGGTGCCGGGAGTCTCGTTGTTCGGATTGACGATCGCGCCGGGCCCGATGTGCTGTTGCCAGTCGTTGTACGCAAAGCTCACCCGAAGCATCCAGCCGTGGGAAAACGCCTTGATGAGCTGAAGTTCGACGCCGTTGTACGTCTCGCTCGAGTCCGGCCGGTTCTGGAGCATGGTGCCGGCGCACGGAGCGGGGCAGTCGATCAACGCGTAGTAGGGCTCGCTGAAGCTCAAAGCGAAGCCATCGTTGGCAACGGCTGTCCCGGTCGCGTTGCCTGTGTACTGGTAGCTCGCACGAGTCGTACCGATCAGGGGAGCGAAGAGCGGGCCGCTGAGGGAGCGATGCGTGTAGGCGATCGAGGCTGAAAGAGTGGTTGCAATCTGGCGCTCGATGCCGACGATGAGCTCATTGGTCGTCGGCGGCTCGAGGCTCTTCGAGATCTGGTTGGTCGGTGTGGAAGAGCTCGGATCGTCGGGGTTGACGTTACCCCAACCCTGGAGGCCATTCGAAAATTCGATCTCTCCGGGTTCGACGTGCCCGTTCGCATTCGTGTCGTTCCAGTAGTAATAGAGACCCGCGGTCCCCGGAAACGCGTTGATGCTGGCAACTTCGAGCCCCATCTGGTCCGCGAACCGGGCATAGGACGCGCGCAGGAGCGTTCTGCGGTCCTTTCCGATCGCGTACGTGGCGCCGACTCGCGGCTGAATTTCGCGCCAGGTGATCGGATATCCAGAATCCCCACCGTATTCGACGGCTGGGAGGAGCTCCGGAAAAACGGGGTTGGCCGGCACCGACGACGGACGGTTCTTTCCCTGCTGGTAGTCGAAGCGCGCGCCGAGGTTGACCGTCAAACTGCCGGTCTGGACAGTGTCTCCGAGATAGGCGTCGTAGTAGTGGAGGAGGAGGTCCCTGGCGCTCGCGCGCGTGACCTCGGCGTAATGCTGCGGATCCCACTCGTAACCAACGAGCTGGTCTGCGGGCCAAACCGTGGCCGAGTTCCAGTTGGCCTGCCGGTACCCGAACCCGAACTTGAGCTCGTTCCGTAAGTCGCCGGTGTCGAAGAAGGCCGATGCCGTCAGGCCCGCCTGGCGCTGCACGCCTTTGATGTCCCATTTGTAGAAGCTGTTGCGCCAGTTCAGATACTTGTCCTGCTCGACCTGCGTGTCGAGGCCGCTTTGGGGCGTCTTGAGGTTGTCCGCCGGAAGGTAGGACATCTCGAGCGAGACGAAGAGCCTTTCCGAAAGAACCTGTGAGTCCTCCAGCCGGAACGACTCGCCGGGAAAAGTGTTTTCCCAAAGCGACGATTCGGAGCGATCTCCCCAGTCCGCGCCTCGTCCGTCGCCGATTCGTTGCCACTTCGCGTACGAGAGAGTGAGGTTGTTGGCGGAAATGAGCTGCGCGTCGAGCTTCGCGTTCCAGTAGTCCTGTGTCTCCTGGTACCGGAGGGGCTCAAGGGTTGGTTTCAGGATGAACGTCTGGCTCAGGTAGGAGTTGCTCGCGCCGGCTCCCCAGAGCCACAGGCGATCCTTCCAGAGCGGACCGCCGACCTCAGCTCCGTAATCCCAGCGGGCACCATCGGTGTAGAGCGCGCGCGCGGAGCCTCGAAGCTGATTCGTGCCGCGCTTGGTGACGAGATTCAAGCTCACGCCCGGGCTCGAGAGGGACGGGTCGGAGCCTCCGGTCGCGATCCCGATGCTCTCGAGCGAGTCGAAGTCGAAAAACAGCGGCGTGAATCCGGCAATCGAAATGGCCACCCCGTCCAGGTTGTAGGTGTTCTGATCCGCGTGGGAGCCTTTCCCGACGAACGTGGGCTGTTGTCCGGTTTGTTCGCCACCGTTGTCGATGCTGGCAAGCAGAACTCCCGGAACCTGGCGCAGGACGCCCCAGGGGTCCCGCGTCGTCGGGATGTTGTCGAGCTCCGCGCGTGAAAACGTGGCTCCCGTCTCCGTCTTCCGGGTGTCCACGGCCGCGCCTTCGCTGCGAACGGTGACCGCTTCGGACGTGCCCGCGACCCCGAGCGAGACGGAGAGCACGGCATTCTTTCCGAGGGCCACGGCGACGTCGCGATGGACCGTCTCGAACCCCGCTCGCTCGAGCGAGACGGAGTAGGCGCCCGGAGACAGATTCAGGAAGTGGAAATCGCCCTTACTGTCGGTGGTCGTCTCCTGCGAGGCGCCCGGACCGGCGAGAGTCACCCGCACGCCGGGCAGCGAGTTTCCGTCCGGGTCCAAGGCCGTCCCGTAGAGGTTCCCCGTTGGAGATGGAATCTGTGCAAAGGCGATGGTCGCTGCGAGCAGCGTCGCCGGAAGCACCAGGACGGCCGAGCGCGTGGAGCCTATCTTGTCCCCCCGGCTTCGTTGACCAAGTGTTCTCCGGCGCCGGAGGAGAGTCAAGGCGGCTCCGGTGCCGCGGGACGGCCCCGTGTGGAATCGGCGGCCTCGCCCCTCGAACGAAAGCCGCTCGAGGCTCCTCCGTACGCGCCGGGCGATGATCGTTGCGTCGTCCGGACGAAGAAATCAGGTTGCAATAGGCATCCGCTTGTTTTCTTCTAGGAATTCATTTTCGGCTGCTCGCCGGGAGGACGATGGGCTGTCTTCTCCGATTCCTCGCCGCTCTGGTCGTTCTCATTGCCGTCGCCGTCACGGTGCGCCGGCTGACCGAAAATGAGGCTGGCGTTCCGCCGCCCGGCTCCGGCGAGCGCGACACGGTCGTCGACGGCGTGCGCTGGCGATCGCGCGAGGCGCCGGGGGAGGGCAAGGAGACGGTCGTGTACGTGCACGGCTTTCTCTCCTCGTCGGCGACCTGGAAGCGCGTGCTGACGACGGCCTCCGCCGGCCGGCCGGCGATCGCCGTGGACCTGCCCGGCGCGGGGTTCTCCGAGCGGCCGTGGCCCTACGACTACACGGCGGGAGCGCAGGCCCTGCATCTCTGGCGCTATCTCGACGCACGCGGCGTCCGCCGGGTCGTCCTCGTCGGCAACTCGCTCGGCGGCGCGGTCGCCCTCATCGCGGCGGCGGCGAAGCCGGAGCGTGTCGCCGCGCTCGTGATCGTGGACGGCGCGGCGCCCGGCATCGCGATCCCGCTGCAGTTCCGGTTCATGCGCGCCCCCGTCTGCGGCGAGATCGAGATGGAGCTCCTCTTCCGGCCCGTCATGGAGTGGTTCGTCCGTCATCGCGTCTACGCCGACGCTGCGCGCGTGACGCCGGAGACGGTGTCCGACTGGTGGGATCCGGTGCCCGTGCCCGGAACGCGCCGCGCCGCGCTCGCGGCGATCCGGTCGAGCCCCGTCGGCTACGAGGACGTCGCCGCCCGGATCACGTCGCCGACTCTCGTGCTCTGGGGCCAGGGGGACAAGATTCTCCCCGCCTCCGAAGGCCTACGACTCTCCCGGGAAATCCGCGGCGCAAAATTCGTCGCGCTCCCCGGCGTGGGACATTGTGCCGAGGAGGAAGCGCCGCGGGAGTTCGCGAACGCGGTCGGA
>DATJZU010000123.1:0-4174 GCA_035498835.1 Thermoanaerobaculia bacterium | reverse complement strand
CGAGGTGGTGATCGGCAACGGGAGCGGCGTCTCCTTCGGGCAGCAGATCAACGTGGACACTGTGCCGCTCGGATCGCGCGTGACGGGGATCGCGCTCTCCTCGGGCAAATACATTGCCTACTTCCCCACGCAATCGAACGGCTCGGGAGGCGGCGTCTCCGTCGTGGACGTGACGTCTCCCAACGGGAGCCCCTCGCGCCTGGGCGGTATCAACCCGTTCGCGAGCCTGGCCTGGGGCAACGGCTCCGCGGTGCTCCTGAAGGCCGGCTATCTCGGCGGGAAATACCTCCTCGCCGGAGCCATCCGCGGCGACAAGACCCTCCGGATGGCGGAGATCGATCCGACGACCGGCGTCCCGACCGAGACGAGCAGCATCGCGACCGCGGGCACGTTCGGCTCCCTGGCTCTCGCGACCGTCGACGGACGCACGTTCGTCTTCGTCGCTCACAACAGCAGCGGGCTGCGCGTGTACGAGTACGCCAATGGCGCGCTCCAGCCGCCCTTCATCATGCCCGGCAACTTCAACGAGGTCGTCGTTCGGGGCGGCACGCTGCCGATGCTCTTCGTCAACAACGTTCAGCCGACGGGACAGACCTTCATCGACGTCTACGACTCGAACTGGATCACGCGCGGCAACGGAAACGCCGGCTCGGCCCGCCTCGGCGCCCACATCCTGCACATCGGCGCGCCGGAGAAGTTCATCGGCGCGTTCGACGCGCGGCTCGTCGGCAACACGGCGTACATCTATCGCATCACGCCGTTCGGCGGCGTGACCGAGTCGGTCCTGCAGACGACGCCGGTGGACCTCTCGTCTCTCACGATCGATCCCAGCTCCCCGCCGATCGCGAGCTCGAGCGCCACGAACGTGTCGGCGCTGCAACGCGTCGGAGCGGAGCGCGCGATCAACTACTACGGCGACGCGTGGGAGATCCAGGACGCGTCCGCGTCGGCGCCCGGACCTCCAGCCAACGGGCTCCAGCAGATCAGCTGGGACTGGAACTACACGAGCACCTTCACGCCCGACACGGGCTGGACGCAGGTCCCCTACGGCGGCAACTCGGACATCTCGCCGGCGTACTTCCCGTGCGATCCCAAGGGGGGCGGCAACATCCAGACCGGCGCCGGATGCGCCGCGAGCCTCGGCAATCCGACGGCCGGCGGGAACTACCGGTATGCGGTAGAGACCTACAACAGCAATGGGTGGTCAACCGCAGCCTTGTCGCCGCAAACCGCCGTGGCGTTTCCGCAGGTCATCATCGCCGGCCTCGACACGACCCAGTCGCCGGCGCTGCTGCAGGTGCTGACGGGCTCGGGCGTGGCCGACGCCAGCGGCTCGCAGGGCAACCTCGCCCAGGCGACGTTCGACTGGACGTTCAACCCGGGCGGCGTGAAGTTCTCGACGGCCAAGGTCACGAGCCTGCCCGGCAACGCGACGAGCTTCGCGCTGACGATCACGTACAAGGGCGGCTACGCGGCGACGCAGACCGGCAACATCAGCCAGGTGGATCTCGTACCGGACTTCACGCCGACGTCGGGCTCGGTCGTCGTCGGCTCGAATCTCACGATCACGAACAAGATGCAGAAGGGCACGGGCGTCACGGTCAACTCCGTCGAGTACAAGTGGGACTCCGACGCGTCCTACACGACGCTCGCCTCGGCCTTCAACGCGGCGAACGGACAGGCCTCGGTGCCCGCGCCGCCGACCGGGACCGGCCACACGCTGACGCTGCGCTACAACTACTCGGTCGGAAGCCAGGGCAAGCAGGTCTCGGTCTCCCACGGCCCGTTCACGACGGTGCTGAACAATCTCGCCGTCAGCGTCAGCGCGAGCCCGAGCTCGGGCCGCGTCGGCCAGACGATCTCCTTCACGGCGACGATCACGGGAGGCTCGGCGAGCACAACGCTCGAATGGTGCTGGCAGGACTGCCTCGGCGGATTCGGCACCTTCGTATCCGCGCCGGCGATTACGACGCACGTCTACACGACCAACGGGACCAAGACGGTGCAGGCCCGCGCGACCGACGGCTCGATCCAGGCCTACGGCTCGACGACGGTCACGATCACGGGCGGCACCGGGGGAGGCGGCGGAACTCCGACCGTCAACCTGACCGGCCCGACGACGGGCGTGGTGAATCAGAGCGTGACGTTCATCGCGACGGCGAGCGGCGGCACCTCGCCTTACTCGTATTCCTGGTGCTGGGAAGCCTGCAGTCTCGGCGGCACGTTCGCGTCCGGTCCGGCCTCGAACTCCCACACCTACACGACGACGGGGCCCCGGACGATCAGCGTGCAGGTTCGGGACGCCGCGGGCAAGACCGGCACCGACACGCTGACGATCACGATCAACAGCACCGGCGGGGGAGGGGGCGGCGGCTCGCTCGCCGTCTCGATCTCGGGCCCGGCGAGCGGCAAGAACGGGCAGTCCCTGAGCTTCACCGCCAACGTCTCCGGCGGCACGCCGCCCTACGCCTACTCCTGGTGCTGGGACGGCTGCAGCCTGGGCGGGAGCTTCGTCGCCGGCCCGGCCACGAACAGCCACGCCTACACGACCTCCGGCAGCCACACGCTCGCCGTGCAGGTCACGGATTCGGCGAGCCACGTCGAGACCGGCACCCAGTCGGTCTCGACCTCGGGTTCGAGCGGTCCGGGAGCGCCGAGCGGGACGTTCACCGTCGTGTCCGGCGCCGACGTCAATCCCTTCAACGGCAGCTATTCCGGCTCGGTGGGCACGCCGATCACGCTGCAGGCGACCGAGACGCACGCGGCGACCTGGGCGTGGGACTTCGGCGACGGAACCTCGCCGGGATCCGGCCAGTCCGTCACCCATACCTACGCCTCGGGAGGCACCTTCACCATCCAGCTCACGGTCACCGGCGACGGCACGAACACGACCGGCACGGCCAGCTCGAACAAGGACTTCTCGATCTCCGGTCCGGTCTTCTCCGCCGTGGCCGTGCCCGACGCCGCGAACATCTCGACGAGCGACGGGACGTGGAAGACCGACGTCAGCGTCACCAACGGCGGCCCGACGGCGATCTCGATCACGCCGATCTTCGTCACTTACGAAGCGCTGAACGCCAAGCCGTCGCCGCTCGACGTCACGACCCTCTGGTCCTCCAGCGCCACGTCGTACACGATTCCGCCGGGCGGGACGTGGTCGCAGGCGAACGTCGTGGACTTCCTTCAGGGAACGGGCAAGGGGAACCTCTTCATCCAGACCCAGGGCGGCCTCTTCCCCGACGTGGCGGCGCGCGTGTACTTCGAGCCCAACGATCCCACGCTGGGCACGTTTGGAAACGCCGTCTCCGCCTTCCGGATCGGCACGAACGGCCAGGTGGGCGTCGAAGCGATCCGCGCGCTGAACCCCCAGACGATCGTCGGGGTCCGCTCGGACGACTCGCAGCGCTTCAAGCTGAAGCTCTACAACTCCTCGGGCGGCGCGGCGTCGTTCCGCGTCACCGCGTTCGACGAGACCGGAGCGGCCGTGCCGTTGAATGGCGCCCCGTACATGGACGTCGGCATCAACGCCTATCAGGCGCCGGAGTTCGCCGGAGATACCGATCTGGGACTGACCGATCCGACGCACCGGTACGTGATCCAGGCGGAGCCGATCTCGCAGGGCGGCATGCTCATCGCGTCGGTGTCCGTCATCGACCGCACGACCAACGATCAGGTGCGTCTCGCCGACGACGCCACGCGCCCCGCGGCGAACGCCGGCGTCGTGACGGCCTGGGTTCCGGGCGCGAGCCGCTTCGACACGGCGACCGCGCACTGGAGAACGAGCATCGCGATCATGAACTCGGGCTCCGCGGCGCGCAACATCACGGTGGACTACATCTACGGGCCGGGCAAGACCGCGACCTTCCAGCAATCGCTCGGTCCGGGCGAGCTCGCGAGCTTCGACGACATCTCGCAGCTGTACCCGAACGTGCCCGAGATCGCGACCGCGACCGGAACCTCCGGGCTCCTGCGCGTCTCCTATGCGGCCGACGGAGAGGAATCCTCGAAGCCGCTGTACGTCAACGCGCGCTCTTACGACGATCGCTCGTCCACGACCGGCGGCACCGCGGGCACGGCGCTGTCCGTCTATGCGGCGGCCGACGCGATCGGACCGAGCGACCCGCCGCTCGTCATCTCCGGCATCGAGGTCGACGACCGGTTCCGGACCAACGTG
>DATJZU010000122.1:0-15296 GCA_035498835.1 Thermoanaerobaculia bacterium | reverse complement strand
GAGACCTCGCGCGAGAAATCTCCAGCCTCAAGGAGCATCTCTCGGAAGCGTCTTCGAGCGGCGCGCTCGGGATCGTCGAGCCCCGTCCGAAGGGGCGTCGGATGACGGCGCCCCTGGTCGCGGCGGTGCTTGCCGTCGCCGCGGCGGCGGCCGCCTACTTCGCCGGCGCGCGAATCGAGCGGGCGCGCGCGCCGAAGCCGCGATTCCGGCAGTTGACGTTTCGCGGCGCCGGGATCGGAACCGCCCGGTTTTCGCCGGACGGCAGGACGATCGTGTTCTCCACGCAGACGGAGGGCCGGCCACCGGAGCTCTTTTCGATGCGCGTGGAGGGCCCCGAGGCGCGGTCGCTCGGGCTTCCGCCGGCTCAAATTCTGTCGATCTCCGCGTCCGATCAGATGGCGATCCTGCTCGCCCCGCCTTTCGCGCTCGGCCCCCGGATCGGCCACATCGCGTTCGAGCAGACGACGACGCGCGACCCGTTCCTGCTCGCGGGAACTCTCGCCGTCGCCGCCCTGGGCGGCGGCGCGCCGCGTGAGCTCCTCGCCGACGTTTCTTTCGCGGACTGGGATGCCGAAGGGAAGAATCTGGCGGTCGTCCATCGCGCCGGGAACCGCTACCGTGTGGAGTATCCGATCGGAACGACCGTGTTCGACCGGGAGGAGTCGATCCTCAACCACGTGCGGCTCTCGCCGCGGAATCTGCTGGCCCTCAAGGACTGGGACGATCTCTACCTGAAGGAGACGGGAGGTGGCGCCCGCCGAATCGTCACGGAGGGAGCCGACATTGAGAACGCCTGGTTCCAACCGGGTCGAGAGTTGTGGACTTCTGTCGGCCCCGGCGGCGGGCTCGAGGGCGAGACGGAAATCCGCGGCATTACTTCCGGCGGCCGCGTCCGGATCGTCGCCCATCTCCCGGGGGAGTTCATTCTTTATGACATCGCTCCCGACGGGCGCGTGCTCCTCGGGCGTCTGACCGAGATGTCCGAGGTCCTCGGGAGCTTTCACGGGGAGGCGCGAGAGCGCGACCTAACCCTCTTTAACACGGCTGGCGCAGGGACGATGTCGGACTCCGGCAACGAAATCGTGATCGGCGACACCAACTACGGGCAGCTCGACTATCTCGAGAGAACCGACGGCTCGGCGCCGAAGCGCCTGCGCGACGACTGTCCCGCTACGAATCTCTCGCCGGACGGCGGCGCGCTGCTCTGCGTGAACGGCGACTCGCACCAAATGTCCTACGCGCCTGTGGGACCCGGCCCCGTGCGAAAGCTCGACCGCGGGGAGACGACGTGCTTTGTGGTCGACGGCGGTCAGGCCAATTTCTTTCCGGACGGCAGGCGGGTCTATTTCCCCGCGCAGGACAAGAGCGGGAAGGATCGGATCTGGATCCTGGGTCTCGAGAGCGGGGACAAGCCGCGGGCCATCACGCCGGAAGGTGTCCGGCGGCCGGTCGTGATGGGCGACGGGCGCTTCATTTGTGCGCGCGCCGCGGATCTCCAGTGGTATTTGTATCCGGTCGACGAGAAGGGCGAGCCCCGGAAGGTCGTCGGAATTCTTCCGGGCGAAGAGCCGATTCGTTCGTCGCCGGAAGGTCTCCTCTACCTTCGCGGCGCGGACGAGCTGCGGCCCGGCGAGACGCTCATGACGACACGCATCTATCGGCTCGATCCGATTACGGGTCGCCGCGAGCTCTGGAAGGAGATTCCGCCGCGCGACACGCGCACCGGCGGCGCCATATCGACAATCCTCTTCTCCGCCGACGGCAAGACCTGCGTCTGGACGCACATCCGCTACTCGACGGAGCTCGTGCTGGCCGAGGGACTCCGGTAGCGGCGTTGTCCTACGGCCCGTACAACTTCAGCGCGAACGCGTTGACGAGGAACTTGGCCATCGGCGCGCGGGCGACGGCCTCGGAGGGACAGAAGGAAGTCGGCGCGCACCCGCCGACGAACCCGCGCGCCCACAGATAGTGCGCCGCGTTGCAGTACGGGCCGGTCTCGGGCGTATCTGTGAAGTGCAGATTCGGGCTCGCGGTGCTGCAGCTGTAAGAGAGACCCGTGGCGGAATCGGCGTAAGTCTCCGGCACGCCGTCCTTGCCCTGCGGCGCGACGAGCCCTCTCGCCACGAAGGACGCCATGTCGAGACGCGAGACGATGTCGTCGGGGCAGTATTTGCCCTCCGCGCAGCCGTCGTCGACGTTCTGTGAGGCCAGGTAGTGGACGTGGCGGCAATAGGAATCGGTCGGCTCGACGTCGACGAACAACGAATGGCCGCCGTCGACGCACGCGTAGGCTGCGTCGCCGACGACGCCCGAGTCGGGAAGATTTTCCTCACCGTGCGCGATGGTCCTGGCGACGAAGATCGCGATCTGGGCCCGGTCGAGGTTCGCGTCCGGGCAGAAGGTCCTGGGTCCGCAGCCCGCGGTGATGCCGTTGTGGAGGAGGGTCTCGACCTTCTTGTAAAAGGGATTCGAGCGCGGGACGTCGGTGAAGCTGCCGCCGACGTGCAGGGTCCACGACTTCTGGAAACCGCCCGTCAACTTTTCGTCGAAACTGGCGTCCCAGTGCGCCGCCGGACGATGGGGGGGGCCGGTGACGGAGAGGAAGTAGCAGCTCTCGCACGTCTGTGCGGTCGTGCTCACCTTGCCGTATGTTGCGGCGCCTCCTTGGATGACGTAGTCGGCGGGGGTCGGTCCGGTCCAGTCGGAAATCGTGCCGCTCACGTTTGTCGGGCAGAGCTTGGTAACGGAACTGCGTGTGAATTCCTCCTTCCAGGCCGGGCGCACGGCGACCTCCTCTCCCGGCTCGAGCATGGAGTCGCCGTTCTCCGTCGCGCTCAAAGACGGATCGACGGCGAGCGCCCATGGCACGAGACTGCAGTTTCCCGGCGATCCGACGACGAAGGGTGGCTTTGGACAACCGCCCGCGAAAAGCGCGGCCACGAGCAAAGCTCCGAGCGTAACGAGCTTGGTCTTGGAGCCCTGGCGGTCCCGCATGACGTCCTCCCGTTGTAAACCGTGGCACCTTTTCGAGCTGCCGCGGTGAGAGTGAGGATCCCGTCCGAGTCGGTGCGGAGTCTTTGGGAATCCGCTGGGAAGTTCCTGCTTTTTTCCCGGACCGAACGTCGTGCTAGCCTTCGCGCCCATGAAGAAGACGCCCGTTCTTTCCGCTGTCGGACTCTTCGCCGCCATTCTGTTGTTCGCGCAGGCCCCGGCTCCATCCGGCGACCCGGCGTTCGCGAAATTCGTGGACGACTTTTTCGCCGCCCGCTACGAGGCGAGCCCGACCCAGGGGACCGCCGCGGGGTTCCACCAGTACGACGGCAAGATGCCCGACCTCTCGCGCGCCGGCATCGAGAAGCGCGCCGCCGGCCTCCACGCGATGCTCGATCGCCTGAAAGGTCTCGACCGCTCGAAGTGGTCGTTCGACGACCGCATCGACGCGGAAGCGCTCGAGGGGGAGATTCGCTCCGATCTGCTGGATCTCGAGACGCTCCGCAACTGGGAGCGCAACCCGATGATGTACGCGGGCACGGCGGGCTTCGCCGTCAACGACCTGATGAAGCGCGACTTCGCGCCGAAGGCCGACCGCCTGCGCTCGATCACGTCCCGCCTGAAGGCCGTTCCGGCGATCTGCGCGGCCGGCAAGGCCAACGTGAAGAACCCTCCGAAGGAGTTCACGACGCTCGCGATGAGGATGTCGAAAGGCGCCGCGGGGTTCCTGCAGGGGACGGTGGCCGCGTGGGCGAAAGACGCGGCCGGCTCCGACGCGGCGCTGCTGGCGGACTTCAACGACGCCAACGGGAAGGCCGTCGCCGCCGTGAACGACTATGCGGCATGGCTCGAGAAGGACCTCGCGCCGCGCTCCAACGGCAAGTACGCCATCGGCGCCGAGAACTTCTCGGCGAAGCTGAAATACGACGAGATGGTCGACTGGCCGCTCGCGCAGGTGCTCTCGACCGGCGAGGCCAACCTCGAGAAGGATTACAAGGCGTTCGTCGAAACCGCGAAGAAGATCGACCCGTCGAAGACGCCCGCCGAGGTCATGAAGTCGCTCTCGGACGACCATCCGACCGCCGACGACCTCATCCCGTCCGCGCGCCGGGGGCTCGAGGCGGCGCGGCAGTTCCTCATCGACAAGAAGATCGTGACGATTCCGTCGGAGGTCCGACCGACGGTCGCCGAGACGCCGCCCTTCGCGCGTTTCGGCAGCTTCGCTTCGATGGACTCGCCCGGCGCGTACGAGACGAAGGCGACCGAGGCCTTCTACTACGTCACGCCGGTCGAGAAGGACTGGGACGCGAAGCACAAGGAAGAGCACCTGCGCCTCTACAACAAGTACGTCATGTCCATGATCGACGTGCACGAGGTGTGGCCGGGGCACTATCTGCAGTTCCTCTACTCGAAGCAGTTCCCGACGAAGACGCGCAAGCTCGTCTTCTGCGGCACCAACGCCGAGGGCTGGGCGCACTACTCCGAGCAGATGATGGTGGACCAGGGCTTCGGAGGCGGCGATCCGAAGGTGCGCCTCGCGCAGCTGCAGGAGGCGCTCCTGCGCGACTGCCGGTACGTCGTGGGGATCAAGCTGCACACGCAGGGGCTGTCTGTCGAGGACGGCGCGAAGATCTTCGTCGAGAAGGGATTCCAGGAGCCGGCCAACGCCTACGAGGAAGCGCGCCGCGGCGCCTACAACCCGACGTACCTCTACTACACGCTCGGCAAGCTCGAGATCCAGAAGCTGCGCGACGAGTACATGCAGAAGAAGGGCGCGACGCTGCAGCAATTCCACGACGCGTTCGTCGCGCAGGGCGGGCTGCCGATCCCGCTCGTGCGCAAGATTCTGTTCCGGTAGGACGGGAGGCGGCCACGGCGCCCCGTCGAGCCCTCGTCCGGCCGCCCGGCAAGACGTATCCCCGCGCGCTGACGCGCCAGGATCCGGCGCCAAGCGTGGATCTCCCGGCGGCGCGCTCGCAGCACGCGCGCTACGCGGAGGCGCTCGCGAAGGTCGGGCTCGCGGTCGAAACGCTGCCCGCCGACGACGAGCGGCCGGATGCCGTCTTCGTGCAGGACCGGGTCGCGGTCATCGACGGCCGCGCGATCGTGGGGCCGTCGGCTGTGGCGGAGCGGCGTGGAGAGACGGAGCCGATCGCCGCGGTCCTTCGGAAGCACTTTCCGATCGTCGACCTGCGCGCGCCGGCGACGCTCGACTGGGGCGACGTGCTCGTGACCGAGGACGCGCTCTTCGTCGGGCTGTCCGAACGCTCGAACGAGGCGGCGGTTCGCCAGCTGCGCGAGCTCCTGGCGCCGGGCCGGATGGTCGAAGGGGTGGCGGTGCCGGCGGAGCTCCTTCATCTGCTGTCCGGCTGTGCATATCTCGGCGGCGGTGAGCTTCTGGCAGTCGAGGCGCTGGCGCCCTTCGCCGCGGCGCGCGGTTTCCACGTCTTGCCGGTTCCGGAAGACGAGATTCTCTGCGCCAACGTGCTCGCGGTCGGAGGCGACGTCGTCGTGCCGGCGGGCTACCCGAAGACCGCGGCGCTCCTCGAGCGTTCGGGCCGCCGCGTCCACGCCGTCGCGGTCTCCGAGTACGAGAAGCGCGACGGCGGCGTGACGTGTCTGTCGGTGCTGTACTGACCCGGCCGCCGCATTAGAATTCTCGGGAGCCCCATGACCCTCGCGGCCGGCAGCCGACTCGGGCCGTACGAGATCCTCGCGCCGCTCGGCGCGGGAGGCATGGGAGAGGTGTACCGCGGGCGGGACACGCGTCTCGGCCGCGAGGTGGCGATCAAGGTGTTGCCGGACTCCTTCTCCCGCGATCCGGATCGCCTGCGCCGGTTCGAGCAGGAGGCGCGCGCGGTCTCGGCCCTCAACCACCCGAACATCCTGACGCTGCACGACGTGGGCGAGTCGGGCGGCGCGCCTTACGTGGTGGCGGAGCTTCTCGAAGGCGAGACGCTCCGCCAACGCCTCCTCGCGGGCCCGCTCGGATCGCGCAAGGCGATCGAGTACGGCGTCCAGGTCGCTCACGGCCTCGCGGCGGCGCACGAGAAGGGGATCGCGCACCGCGACCTGAAACCCGAAAACATCTTCGTCACCGCGGACGGCCGGGTGAAGATCCTCGACTTCGGGCTCGCCAAGCTCGCCGAGATCGAGGGCGCCGAAGCTCCGCTCACGAACGCCCCGACGTCCGACGGGGGCACGCAGCCGGGAGTCGTGATGGGGAGCGTCGGCTACATGGCGCCCGAGCAGGTCCGCGGACGCCCCGCGGATCACCGCTCGGATCTCTTCGCCTTCGGCGCCGTGCTGTACGAGATGCTGACCGGCGACCGCCCCTTCCATGGCGGCTCGGCCGTCGAGACGCTGAACTCCATTTTGAAGGACGATCCGCCGGAGCCGAGCCGCGCGCGTTCGGACGTGTCTCCGGCGCTCGATCGCGTCGTGCGGCGCTGTCTCGAGAAGAATCCCGCGGAGCGATTCCAATCGGCGAGGGATCTCGGCTTTGCGCTGACGGAGGCCTCGGGCGTCATGACAGCGCCGCGTCCCGCGGTCCCCGGCCGACGGCGCGGGAAGACCGCCGCGATCATCGGGGCCCTCGCGGCCCTGGTTCTCGCGGCGCTCTACGCGGCAAACGTCGGAGGAGTCCGAAAGCGCGCGTCGGGCGCGACACCGGCCCATGGCATCCGATCGCTCGCCGTCCTTCCGTTGGAAAACTTCTCCCGGGACCCGGAGCAGGAATATTTCGCCGACGGAATGACCGAGGAGCTCATCACCGACCTCGCGCAGATCTCCTCGCTTCGCGTGATCTCGCGGACGTCCGTCATGGGGTACAAGGACACCAAGAAGCCGCTGCCGCAGATCGGCCGCGAGCTCGGCGTGGACGGGATCCTGGAGGGCTCGGTGCAGCGCGCGGGCAATCAGGTGCGCATCACGGCGCAGCTGATCGAGGCGGCGACGGACCGGCATCTCTGGGCGAAGAGCTACGAGCGAACCCTCGCCGAGGTCCTCTCTCTCCAGAGCGAGGTGGCCCAGTCTGTCGCGCGCGAAGTCCAGGCCGCGCTGACGCCGCAGGAGCAGGCGCGGCTCGAAGGGAAGCGTCTCGTCGACCCGGAGGTCTACGAGCTCTACCTGAAGGGCCGCGAGCGAGTCAGCATGGGCGTCGAGAAGGACCTGAAGGAGGCCATCGCGCTGTTCCAGCAAGCCATCGCCCGGGACCCGAAAGACGCGCGATCGTGGGCCGGCGTGGCGGACTCGTGGGCGCTGCTTTCCGACTTCTACATGCCTCCCCGCGAGGCGATGCCGAAGGCGCGCGAGGCCGCCGAGACCGCCCTCCGACTGGACGACTCGCTGGCAGACGCGCACACGTCCCTCGGGCTCGTCCTCATGTTCTATGACTGGAAGTGGGCCGACGCGGAGAGGGAGTTTCGCCTCGCGCGCGAGCGGAATCCCGGCTACGCGGCGGCGCACGACGGATACGCGACGCTCCTCGCGGCCCTCGGCCGGAACGTCGAGTGGCCGCCGGAGAGCCTGCAGGCCCGCGCGCTCGACCCGCTTTCGCCGATGCTTCAGCAAGACGCCGGCTGGGACTTCATCCTGAGCCGGCAGCCGGGGGAAGCCGTGCCGGTGCTGCGCCGCGCGATCGAGCTCGAGCCCGGGTACGGGATCGCGCATGCGATCCTCGCCATCGCGTACGCGCAGCTCGGCCAGCGAGCGGAAGCGCTCGCGGCGGCGCATAAGGCGTCCGAGGTGGACGACAGCCCGCTCACGCTGGCGACCGCGGGCGGAGCGATCGCCCTGGCGGGGGATTCCGCCGGCGCCCGGGCGGTGCTCGCGCGTCTCGAGAACGCATCGCAAACGCGCTACGTCTGCCCTTATGAAGTGGGAATGATTCACCTGATTCTCGGCGAGAAGGATGAGGCGTTTCGTTTGTTCGAGAAGGCCTACGAGGTCCGGTCGGCGTGCATGCCCTTCCTGAAGTTCGATCCGCGGCTCGATCCGATCCGGCCGGACCCCCGGTACAAGGAGCTGCTCGCCCGACTCGCGTTTCCGCCCTAGGACAACGCATGACGCTCGCCGCCGGTTCCCGTCTCAGCCCTTACGAGATCGTGGCGCCATTGAGCGCGGGCGGAATGGGGGAGGTTTACCGGGCGCTTGACACGCGGCTCGCCCGACGGCAAGTCTTACGTCTACACGTCCCGCCGCGTGCTCTCCGACCTCTACCTGGCCGAGGGATTGAAGTAGGCGATCGGCAGCCGCTCAGAACGAGATTCGGGCTCCCAGACGGAAGGTCCGGTCGGAGAGTCGCTCGGCCGGGTCGTTGAAGGTCGGATTCTGCTTGAAAACGGGAGTCCCCGTGGTCACGTCGTAATTACCGACCGCCCCGGCCCGCTGAAGGATCGTGTGGCTGTTGACCACGTTGAAGCAGTCGACGGCGGGGGTGATCGTGAATCTCGGTCCGATGTGGAAGGCTCTCTCGAGGTGGAGATCGAGCTCGTAGACGTCGGTGTTTCGGTACGCGTCGACGTCTCCGATCTGGAGCCGGATCGGGTCGCGCTTCAAGGCGTCCAGGGTGAACGTGCGGACGAAGTACAACGTCGGGAATCCCTGCCGCCCGAAGAAATTCGCCGCCGCAATGACCTCGAGCGGCAACACGACCGTACCACTCACGTTGAATTGCCACTTCGAGTTGATGAAGGAGCCGGAGTCCCCGGCCAATCTGCCCGCCGGTTCGACGACCCCTCCGCTCGCGTTGGTCCCCCCGCGCAGGTTGTTCGGGTCGATGATCCCCCCGGCGCCGACCGACTGCCTCCAGTCGTTGTAAGAGAAACCCGCGCGCAGGCTCCACCCGTGGGAGAGCCGCTTGATAACCTGGAGCTCCACGCCGTCAAAGAGCATGGAGTAGTCCGGCCGGTTCGCGATCACGATGCCGGCGCAGGGCGCCGGACAATTCGTCAGGGCGTAATACGGCTCGTCGAAGGAGACGGTGAATCCGTTCGCGTCCGTTGCAGCTCCGGTCGCGTTGCCGGCGTACTCGTAGTCGGAGCGCGTGACACCCGGGATCGGCTGCCCGCCGTGCGGTGGAAACGGATACCAGGGGAATTCCAGATTCCGCGCCGAGCGATGGGTGTACGCGATCGAGGCGGAGAGGTCCGAGAAGATCTGTCTTTCCGCCCCGACGATGAACTCATCGGTCACCGGGGGCTTCAAGTCGGGCGCAATCTGGTTGATGGAAACGCTCGAGGCCGTGTCCAGCGGATTGACGTAATTCGAGCCCGCCAGGTTTGCGGGAGAGGTGTCCACTTCGGCGGGGTCCACCCGGTGGTTCCCGTTGGTGTCGGTCCAGTGGTAATAGAGAGTCGCCGGGCCGGGAAATGCGTTCGAGTTGAAGATCTCCGAGCCGAGCTGGTTGGCGAATCTCGCGTAGGAAGCCCGCACGACCGTCTTGCGCTCCTTTCCCAGAGCGTACGTTGCGCCGATGCGCGGCACGACCGACCTCCAGGTGATGGGGAAACCCGGATCTCCCGGGTAATTCACCGCGGGGAGAAGCTCGCCGAACACGGGATTGGCGGCGACGGAGGATGGGAGGTTCTTCCCCTGCTGGTAGTCGAAACGCAGACCGGCGTTGATCGTGAGGTTGCCCGCCCGGATCGTGTCGCCCAGATATGTGTCGTAGTAATTCATCTCGTACTTCGTGTTCGCCGTCCGGGTCACGGCGGCGAGCCCCGAGTACTCGTAGCCGACGAGCTGATCCCCGGGCCAGACGGACAAGGAGTCGGCTCGCGTGTGCCTGTAGCCGAATCCGAACTTGAGCTCGTGGCCGAGCTTCCCCGTGTCGAAGAAACCCGAAACGGTGGCCCCCGCCTGCTGCTGCGGGCGGCGTGAGCGGGCGAACAAGTAGCTGTTGTGCCAGACGTAGTCGGCATCCACGTCCGCCTGCTGGTCGAGACCGCCGACCGGCGACAGGGTGAAATCCCCGGAAAGGTAGGAGAAGTACACGGAAGCGAAGACTTTTTGGGAGAGGACCTGCGAGTCTTCGGCCTTGTAGGCGGAACTGGGAGTCGTCTGATTCCAGGCCGCCTCGAGAGAGCGTTCTGGGCCGGCATTGCGCCCATCGAAGACCTTGTCGAACTGGTTGTAGAAAAGCGTCAGCGTGTTGGCCGGAACGAGCTGAGCGTCGAGCTTCGCGTTCCACTGGTGGACTTTGTTCGCCGACCGGAAGGGCTGGCCGTCGGGCAGGAAGACCGTCTCGCCCTTGATGTTGTTGGCAGCGCCCGCCGCCCAGAGCCAGATGTGGTCCTTCCACACGGGACCGCCGGCTTCGAGCCCGTAGTCCCAGCTCCCGTAGGAGGCGGCCTGGTCCGCGGAGCCTTCGGAGCTCGGAAAGAAGTAGTACACACGGCCGGACCCTCGAAGCTGGTTCGTCCCCCGGCGGGTGACCATGTTCAACGAGACGCCCGGCGTGGCGAGCGACGGATCCGAACCTCCGGTGACGACTTCGATGTCCTCGAAGGAGTCGAAGTCGAAGTAGAGCGGAGTCGATCCCGTGGCCGCCATGTCCGTGACGGCGACGCCATCGAGGTTGTAGGTGTTCTGGTCGGAATGCGCGCCCTTGCCGACGAAGATGGATTGGACCCCGCTCGCGCTGCCATTGACGTTCATGTTCGCGACGAGGACGCCCGGCACCTGTCGCAGGATCGCCCAGGGATCGCGCGTCGTCGGGATCGTGTCGAGCGCCTTGCGGTTGAACGTCTGTCCGGTCTCGGTCACCCGGGTATCAAAGGCAACTTCCTCGGCCTGGACTGTCACCGACTCGGCGGCCGCCGCGACGGGCAGCGTGATCGAGAGGACGGCGTTTCCTCCCAGGGCGAGCGCGACGTCGCGCCGCACGGTCTGGAAGCCGGAGCGCTCGAGAGTCACGGAGTAATCCCCCGGCGAGAGGTTCAGAAACCGGAAGTCTCCGTTGGGAGCCGTGGTCGCGGTCTGCGCGGCGCCCGGCCCCAGCAGGGTCACGGTGACGCCGGGAAGCGGCTGATTCGACTCGTCGAGGACGGTGCCGTAGAGGTTTCCCGTCGGAGCCGGATTCTGGGCGAGAGCGGCTGCCGAGAGCAGTGTCGCCGCCAGCCAGGCACCCCAGCCTTTCGCTCGGGCCGCCGAGGGTTCAGTCACTCGCCACTGAAATCTGGCGACTAATCTCTCCCCGGGGGCGGCTCGTGTCAACCCGAGCGTGCGGAGGCGGTGAAATAATGTTCGCAGGCCAGTTCTCTTGAGTCTCACCGTAGGAGCGCGGTTGGGTCCTTACGAGATCCTCGCGTCTCTCGGCGCGGGAGGGATGGGGGAGGTCTATCGGGCTCGGGACACGCGGCTCGATCGCGAGGTGGCGATCAAGGTCCTGCCGGCGGAGCTGTCGGAGGACGCGGGGCGCCTGCGCCGTTTCGAGAAGGAGGCGCGGTCGGCCTCGGCGCTCAACCACCCCAACATCGTCACGATCTACGACATCGGATCGGAAGGCGGCGTCTCTTACATTGCGATGGAGCGGGTGGAGGGAGAGACGCTGCGGGAGCTATTGCCCGGCGGTCCGATGGGGATCAAGAAGCTCCTGCAGGTGGCGCCGCAGATCGCCGAGGGGCTTTCCAAGGCGCACGAGGCGGGGATCGTGCATCGGGACCTGAAGCCCGAGAACGTGATGGTGACGAGGGACGGCTTCGTGAAGATCCTGGACTTCGGGCTGGCGAAGCTGACGCAACCGGAGGACTCGAGCGGCGGCACGCAGGCCCCGACGGTCTCGGGCGGGACGGAGCCGGGGATCGTGGTGGGGACGGTCGCTTACATGTCGCCGGAGCAGGCTCTGGGCAAGCCGCTCGATTTCCGGTCCGATCAGTTCTCGCTGGGTTCGGTGCTCTACGAGATGGCGACGGGAAAGAAGGCCTTCGCGCGGGCGAGCGGGCCGGAGACGATGGCTGCGATCATACGGGAGGAGCCGGAACTTCTATCTTCTGCGGCGCCGTCGACGCCGATCCCCTTTCGGTGGCTCGTCGAGCGCTGCCTCGCAAAGGCGCCCCACGAGCGCTACGCCTCGACACGGGATCTGGCGCGCGACCTCCAGACGATCCGGGACCGCCTTTCCGAGACGACGACCGGAGCTTCGGCCGCGGCCGTCGAGACGTCGAGTCGCCGCGGACTCGTCCGCTTCTGGCCTTTCCTGGCCGCCTCACTCGTCGTCGCGGCAGCCGCCTTTCTCGCCTATCGCGCCGGAGAGAAGAAGGCGAAGACACCCTTTCCGGAATTCCAGCGCCTCACGTTCCGGCGCGGAACGACCTGGTCCGCGCGCTTTGCCCCCGACGGGAAGACGGTCGTTTACGGCGGCGCTTGGGAGGGTCAGCCCGTCCGGCTTTTTTCGACGCGCGTCGAGAGCCCGGAGTCGCGCGCCTTCGACCTCCCGTCCGCCGATCTGCTGGCGATCTCCTCTCATGGAGAGATGGCCGTCTGCCTGCGGCCGCGAATGGGCGCCGACGCCAGCGGGCGGCGAGGCACGCTGGCCCGCGTCCCGCTCGGGGGCGGGGCGCCGCGCGAGATTCTCGAGGACGTCCAGGGGGCCGACTGGTCCCCGGACGGTCAGGAGCTCGCCGTCATCCGCTGGGCCGGATCCAGGCGGCGGCTCGAATTCCCGATCGGCAAGGTCCTCTACGAGGCGGAGAGGATCCACTCTCCACGCGTATCGCCCAATGGAGACCTCGTCGCGTTCTTCGAGCGCGACGAAAAAGGCCTGCGGCTGCGCGTCGCGGACCGCGCCGGGCGAATTCGAACGCTCGAAGAAGGCGGCTGGGGTTACTCGCTCGCTTGGCGGCCGGACGGAGAGGAGGTCTGGTACGCCAGCGCCCTAAAGTTCGGGCAGATTCGCGCCGTGGCGCTCTCGGGAGGCATGCGCGTCGTGCATCCCGAATTCCCGAATCCGGCCTTCGGCGAGATCCAGGACATCTTCCCGGACGGGCGCATCCTCATGTCGCTGGGAGAATTCCGAAGGAGCATGGTCGCCGTTCCACCGGGGGACACGCGCGAGCGAGACATCTCCTGGTTCTCGGATTCCGACGCCACCGAGATCTCCGCCGACGGCCGCACCGTGCTCTTCAACGACGAGCAAAGGATCTTCCTGCGCTCGACCGACGGCGCCTCTCCCGCCGTGCAAATCGGCGACGGCATTGGTTTCGCGATGTCCCCCGACGGAAAATGGGTCGCGAGCTACGCCAATCCGCGCCCGCAGCCCGAGATCGTCCTCCTTCCGACGGGTGCCGGAGAGCCGCGAACCCTCCGCGGTGGCGGCATTCTCTACTCGGGCGGCGGTCTGTGGCATCCGGACGGCAGCCGGCTCTTTCTGTACGGCCGTCGGCCGGGGCGCCCGCTGCAGACATTCGTTCAGGCCATTGAGGGGGGCGACCCGCGTCCCTTCACGAAGGAAGGCGTCTTCGTCGTGGATATTTCGCCGGACGGCAAACTGGTGCTGGCCCAGGACCTGGACGAGGGAAAGCTCTTCGTCCTCCCAGCGGAAGGAGGACCGGCGCGCCCGGTGCCCGGGCCGCCCGAAACGAGCTCGAACCTGGGTTTCGGCGCCGACGGACATTCCCTTTTCATCGTCGAAAGCTCGGCCGCAACGGCGCGCATCTTCCGGAGAGAGATCGAGACGGGGCGTCGCGAGCTCTGGAAGGAGGTCGCGGTTTCGGACCCCGCGGGGATCCTGACGTTCGATCCCATATTCGCCCGCGACCGCAAATCCTACGTCGCCCGATGCTGGCGCAGCATGACGAATCTCTACCTCGTCGAGGGTTTGAAGTAGACGATCGGGCCCTTCAGAACGAGGTCCGCGTCTCGGAGGCGAGCGGCGAGATCGCAGGGGGTGGGGACGCAACCGAAGCCGCGGCGGCGTCTGGCGCCGGCCCTCGTCGCGGCGGGACTCCTGGCCTCGATCGGAATCGGCTTTCTCGCAGGCCGGGGGAATCGACCCGCGGCGCCGGCGCCCTCCTTCCAGAAGCTGACCTTTCGCCGAGGAATATTGCCACGGAGAAGGAACATAGTGCGCGCCTCTACGTCGGCGATCTCGACGGGAAGACTCTTCGTGCGATCTCTCCCGAAGGCGTCCGGGCGATCGGCATGGCGATCTCGCCGGATGGAGAGTTCGCCGCGGCCGTGGGCCCCGACAACGTTCCGCGGCTGTATCCGACGTCGGGAGGCGCGCCGGCGGCGATTCCCGGCGTCGGCCCCGGAGATTTTCCGCTGCGGTTCTCGACGGATGGACGCAGTCTCTTCCTCGCGCACCTGCAGCCCACGTTCGCGGTCGTCGATCGGCTGGAGATCTCTTCCGGACACCGGCAGGCCTGGAAGGAGTTGAGAGCGAGCGACGCCGCCGGGCTCTCTCCCAGCGCGGCGATCCAGATCACGCCGGACGGTCGGTACTACGCATACACCTACCATCGGAGGCTGGACGATCTCCTTCTCATCGACGGGCTGAGGTAGGCGTCGCGATCGGCATCCGCTGTCCGCCCCGCGCTTGCGAAAAGCGAGCCGCGGCCGGAAAGTCGCCTCCTCACGCGCCATAGAATCGCTCCGAATCGATGGCTCTTGTCGCGGGAACTCGGCTCGGCCTCTACGAGATCGTTGCGCCTCTCGGGGCGGGAGGAATGGGAGAGGTGTACCGCGCGCGCGACACCCGGCTCGGCCGGGACGTGGCGATCAAGGTCCTCTCCCCGGCGCTCGCGGGCGATCCGGAGTCGCTCGGCCGGTTCGAGCGGGAGGCGCGGATGCTCGCCTCGGTCGAGCACCCGAACATCGGCGTGATCCACGGGCTGGAGGAGGCGGGCGGCGCGCGCTATCTGGTTCTGGAGCTCGTGGGCGGTGAGACGCTCACCGAGATGCTCGCCGCCGGCCCGCTGCCCATCGCGGAAGCCCTGCGTCTCGGCGCGCAGATCGCCGCGGCCCTCGAGGCGGCGCACGAGAAGGGCGTCATCCACCGGGACCTGAAGCCTGCCAACGTGAAGGTCACGGCCGGCGGAGTCGCCAAGGTGCTCGACTTCGGCCTCGCGAAGAGCGTCGAGAGTGCCGAGCCCGGCGTTTCCGCCGCCGCGACGATTTCCGCGGCCGGCACGACGCAGGAGGGAACGGTCCTCGGAACGCCGGCGTACATGAGCCCCGAGCAGGCGCGCGGCCGGCCCGTGGACCGCAGGACGGACGTCTGGTCCTTCGGCTGCGTCCTCTACGAGATGCTCTCCGGGCGCCGCGCCTTCTCCGCCGAGACGGCGTCGGACACGCTCGTCGCG
>DATJZU010000121.1:0-2279 GCA_035498835.1 Thermoanaerobaculia bacterium | reverse complement strand
CGCCCCTCGGCGGGCGGAGCGGAAGCCCGGCCCTGGGCAGCGACACCGGCCGAATCGTCGCGAACCTGACGGCCTTCTAAGGCGCGCACCCTCTCGCCGATCGCGCCCAGATTGCCCGGTGAGTGGCTATACGACACTCGTCCCGAGTGGATATTTTCAGCGACCACTCGGAAGCCGACACTCCTCCTCGTGATGGATTCTCGAACGCGAGTCCGCCGGCGGCGATCCGTCCGGAAGCGGAGCTGACGTGGCTTCCCCGGGAATCTACGGCATCGTCCCGCGCCCGATTCCGGGAGCGCGCGACGGCGATCCGCCGGAGCCGGCCCCTCACGTTCCGTCGGCGTCCGCCGAGCCGGCGGAGATCCTCGCGTGCGCCGAGGCGCTGGGAATCCCGTGGCGGCGCATTCTGCTCGGCGAGATCGAAGCGGAGCAGCGGCTGCGGCGATACGTCGGCGACGTCGAGCGAGAAGGCCCGCTGCCGGCCGCCTCGACCGTGCTTTCCTTTTCCGTCCTGCGGTCCTGGCGCGTGCGCGACGAGATCGAGACGCTCGCTTGCCAGGCGCGGAGCGCCGTTCGCGGCGCCGAGCGACGGCTGCGGCTCGTCTTCCGGCACCTCATCGGGAAGGAGAAGCGCGATCCGGTGGCGCTCGGGCAGCACTTCTGGTTCGCGTACCAGCGCGTGCTCCTCCTGCAGCGCGTGCGCCGCGCCGCCGCGCGGAGCCGCGGGACGAAGTCCATGGCGGAACGCCTCGCCGAGGTGTGCGCCCGCGCGCGCTGCAGCTTCGACGACGCCGCCTGGGCGCTCTGCCAGGAGGATTCTCCGCGCCGCGGGCAGCGGCTCGAGTCCGCGGTGCGCAAGGTCCGCGAGGAGGGATTCCTCGTCCCGCGCGCGTCGACCGAGGCCCGGTCGCTGGCCGAGCTGCGGCGGATCGCGCTGACGTCTCCCCACGTGCGCCGCCAGCGCCCGTCGCGCGACTGGCCGCAGGATCCCGTCGGGAAGCCGCGCCGCGTCGCGCTCCCGGTCGAAGTCCTCTGACGCGGCCGCTCCCGAAATCCAGAATTCCCGGCGTTTTCTCCAACGGGACGTGCGGGACCGCGCGTCTTAATCCAAATCGTGCGGAGGCGCAACGGACTCGAACGGCGAGGGTTGCGGCTCCTTCCCGCGTTTGGCGGTCGCGTTGCTCTCTCCATCGACCATCGCCGACCCGGTCTCGGGCGGCGCGGAGGAAGCGAATGCGGCAACGAAGGCCATCGGATTTTTCGAAGGAGGGTTTCATGTCGAAACGGCTTGTCGGGCTGGCGGGCGTCATGGCGGCCGTTCTCTTCGCGCTCGCGGTTCCGGCCGGGGCGCAATATGGCAGCAACACGGGCGGCATCGACGGCAAGGTCGTCGACGAGCAGGGGGCGGTGCTGCCCGGCGTGTCGGTGACCGTGACGGGCGTCGGCGCGCCGCAGACGGTCTATGCGGACGCGCGCGGCGATTTCCACGTCATCAATCTGGCGCCGGGCGTCTACACCGTGTCGGTGGCGCTTCAGGGGTTCTCGACGGTCAACCGCGAGAACGTGACGGTGGCCCTCGGCCGCAACACCGAGCTGACGATTCCGATGAAGCTCTCGGCGGTCGCGGCCACGGTGACGGTCTCGGGCGAAGTGCCCGTGATCAACACCAAGACCGTGCAGGCCGGCGCGGCGATCACGCAGGAAGAGCTCCGGACGATTCCGACGGCGCGCGACCCGTGGGTCGTCCTGCAGTCGGTGCCGGGAGTTCTCGTCGACCGCATCAACGTGGCGGGCTCGGAGTCGGGCCAGCAGTCGACGCTCGGCGGCAAGGGCTCGATGACGGGCACCTTCTCCGTGGACGGCGTGAACCTGACCGACATGTCGGCGCTGGGCGCGTCGGCCGGCTACTACGACTTCGACTCGTTCCAGGAGATGCAGGTCATCACCGGCGGCGCCGACGCCTCGATCTCGGGCTCCGGCACGCACCTGAACATGGTGACCAAGCGCGGGACCAACGAGGTCCACGGCAGCGCCCGCCTCTTCGCCGTGGATCATCACTTCCAGTCCGACAACCTGCCCGACGAGGCGAAGACGCAGGTCGACTCGAACGGGAACCCGGCGCCTCTTGCCGCCGGCAACTCGATCAACAGCGTGCAGGACTACGGCGCCGAGGTCGGTGGTCCCGTGTGGAAGGACCACATGTGGCTGTGGGGCTCCTACGGCCGCGACCAGATCAACCTGATCACGGCGGGCGGCGCGACGGACAACACGACGCTCGA
>DATJZU010000120.1:0-20127 GCA_035498835.1 Thermoanaerobaculia bacterium | reverse complement strand
CCTCGTCCTGACGCCCGACGGCAAGACCTACGCCTACACGGTCCAGCCGAGGCTCTCGACCCTCTACCTAGTGACGGGTCTGAAGTAGGGGCTCGAGTGGCCTAGAACGAAATCCGGACTCCGCCCCGGAAGACGCGGCTGTTGAGGAGCTCCGAGGGCTGGTGGAATGTGGGGTCCCCGTTCTCGTCGGTCGAAGGCCGGAACGGTGTCCCTCGGGCGGCGTTGTACGTCCCGGCGTTGCCGCTGCGCGACAGCACGGTGCGGCTGTCCGCGGCGTTGAAGCAATCGATCGCCGGCGTCACGGTGAGCGTCGAGCCGATCCGAAAAGCCCTCTCGGCGTGCAGGTCGAGCTCGAAGACGTCGGAGAGGCGCTGAGACACCGTCGGTCCGATCTGGACGCCGAGAATCGTGTCCCTCGTGTCGTTGGCGAAGGTGCGGACGAAAGAGACGAGCGGGAACCCCTGGCGGCCGAAGAAATTCGCACTCGTCTCGATGCCGAGCGGGAGCTCGACCATGCCGCTGACGTTGAACTGCCACGTCGAGTTCACGAAGATCGGTCCGAATCGATCGCCGGTCTGCTCGACGACGGGCCCGCTGACGTTGGGGTTCGGGACGACGCCGTTCGGGTCGACGATCGCCCCGGGGCCGATGTGCTGCCTCCAGTCGTTGTAAGCGAAGCTCGCGCGCAGCATCCACCCGTGTGAGAGTCGCTTCACGACCTGGAGCTCGACGCCGTCGTAGGTTTCCCGGGTGTCGGGGCGGTTGCGGAGCTCCGTTCCGACGGGAGGCGGGTCGGTCGTCAGCCCGTAGTACGGCTCGCTGAAATCGAGCGTGGACCCGTCCGACAAGAGGGCCGTGCCGGCGACGTTGCCGAGATATTCGAAGTCCGCCGTCGTCGTTCCGATCAACGGCGCGAACTCGAGGTTGCGCACCGACCGATGCGTGTACGCCGCGGAGATCGCGAGATCCGTCGAAACGGACCGGTCGATCCCGACGATGAACTCGTCGGTCGTCGGAGGCTTCAAGTCCCTCGCGATCCGATTGACGGGTGCCGACGAGGCCGGATTGTTCGGATCGACGTTCGCGAAGCCCTCGAGGTCCGACGTGTCGACCTCGTCGGGCTCCACCCTGCCGTTTCCGTTCGCGTCGTTCCAGCCGTAATAGATGTAGGCGATCCCGGGGAAGGCGTTGACCTGGACGACGTCGGGGCCGAGTTGGTTCACGAATCGCGAATACGACGCCCGCAGTAGCGTGCTCTTGTCCGATCCGAGGGCGTACGTCGCGCCCACCCGCGGCTCGAACTGACGCCAGGTGATGGGGTATCCTGCGTCGCCGCCATACTGCACGGCCGGCAGCTGCGCGGGGAAGAGGGGATTCGCAGGCACGGCGGACGGAAGATTTTTTCCCTGCTGATAGTCGAATCGCAATCCGACGTTCAGGGTCAGGTTCCCGGCCTGAACCGTGTCCCCGAGGAAGGTGTCGTAGTAGTTCATCTCGTAGCTCGCGTCCGATGCCCGCGTCACGCCGGCGAGGCCGAAGGGAGTGAGCGCCGCGATGCCGCCGCCCGGCCACGCGGACGCCGAGTCGGCGCGGTAGTGCTTGTATCCGAATCCGAACTTGAGCTCATGACGCAATGCGCCCGTGTCGAGGAAACCCGAGACGGTGGCGCCCATCTGGTGCTGGGGATGCCGGCTGGTCGAGTAGGCGTAGCTGTTCTGCCAGACCTCGTTCTCGTCCCAATCTGCCTGCTGATCGAGGCCGCCCTGCGGCGTGAGCGTGAATCGGTTGGACAGATAGGAGAAGTTGACCGATGCGAAGAGCTGCGTGGAAACGACCTGCGAGTCCTCGGCGCGGTAGACGCTGGTCGGCAGAGTCTGATTCCAGGTCGCAGGCTGGGAGCGGCTGGGGCCGGCGCCGCGGCCGTCGTAGATCTTGTTGAAGTTCATGTAGAAGAGCGTGAGCGAGTTGCTCCCGCCGAGCTGCGCATCGAGCTTGGCGTTGTACGGCTCGATCGTCGCCTGCCCCTGCACGGGCTGGCCGCTGTCAGTGACGAAGGTCTGCTCGGCATACGCGTTTCGGGCCGCGGCGCCCCAGAGCCACAGATGGTCCTTCCAGAGCGGGCCTCCCGCCTCGACGCCGTAGTCCCACCCGGAGGTGCTCGCGTACAGCGCGCGCCCCGACCCGTGGGGCTCGTTGGTGCCGCGCTTGGTCACGAGATTGATCGTGACGCCCGGAGACGAGAGGGACGGATCGGTGCCGCCCGTCGCGATCTCGATGCTGTTGAACGAGTCGAAGTCGAAGTAGATCGGCGTGTATCCGTTGTTGGTCATGTCGGTGACCGCGGCGCCGTCCAGGTTGTACGTGTTCTGATCCTGATGAGCGCCCTTGCCGATGAACGTGGCCTGCGTCGCGCTCTCCCCGCCTCCGACGTTCATCGTCGCGACGAGGACTCCCGGGACCTGCCGGACGATGGCCCACGGATCGCGCGTCGTGGGGATCGTGTCGAGCTCCTTGCGATCGTACGTGGCGCCGGTCTCGATCTTGCGGTTGTCGAGGAGTGGCGCTTCCGCCCCGACGATCACGAACTCTTTCGCGCCGGCCACGGCCATCTCGATCGAGAGGACAGTGTTCTTCCCGAGCTCCACGATCGCCTCGCGCGCCGCCGTCTGGAAGCCGTCGAGTTCGAGCGTGAGCGCGTAGGAGCCGGGTGAGATCTGGAGGAAGTGGAAGTCGCCCCGGGCGTCCGTCGAGGTCGTCCGGGCGGCGCCGGGGCCGACGAGGGTCACGACGACTCCGGGGAGGATCTTTCCCTGCTCGTCGAGCGCCGTGCCGTAGAGGCTTCCGGTCGGCGACGGGATTTGGCCCAAGACCAGTCGGGCCAGCAAGCACGCTCCCAGCGCCGCCACGGGGATCCGCGCGAACCTCATCGGTGTCTTGAGGGACTTGAGTCGAGCTTCCTCCCGCTGCGGGCCGATGTCAAGAGATGCCGACGGATGAAGGATTTGTGAGATCGGAACATCACGAGGCCGTTCTCCGTATTGATCCTGTGATGACCCAACCGGCGATCTCGGTGTCGGAGGTGACCAAGCGGTACTCCTCCCGCTTCGGGCGGTCCGTCGTGACCGCGCTCGACGGGGTATCGCTCTCCGTCGCGCCAGGGGAGATCTTCGGGCTGCTCGGCCCGAACGGCGCCGGTAAGACCACTGCGGTCAAGATCCTGCTCGGTCTGACGCACGCGACCTCGGGCGAGGCCTCGCTTCTCGGAATCCCGGTGGGCCGCCCGGAGAGCCGGCAGCGTGTGGGATACCTTCCGGAAGGCCATCACTTTCCCGGCTACCTGACGGCTCGCGCGACGCTCTCGGTCTTCGGGCGGATGTCGGGCATGTCGGCCGCCGCGCGCCGCGAGCGCATCCCGGCGCTCCTCGAGCGCGTCCGCCTCTCGGAGTGGGCCGACGTCCGCGTCAAGAAATTTTCGAAGGGCATGGTCCAGCGCCTCGGGCTCGCGGCGGCCCTGGTCGCCGACCCGGACGTGCTGCTTCTCGACGAGCCGACCGATGGCGTCGATCCGGTCGGGCGGCGCGAGATCCGCGACCTCCTGCAGGAGGAGGCGCGCCGCGGGCGGGCGATTCTCCTGAACTCGCACCTGCTCTCCGAGATCGAGCAGACGTGCAGCCGCGTCGCGATCCTGCGCAAAGGACGCGTGGTTCGCGAAGGCCGCATCGAAGACCTGACCCGGCAGGAGGCGCGCTACCGCATGGTGGCGCGGCCGGTGGACGAGCGCCTGCTCGAGGCCTTCCGCGCGACCGGCGCCGCCGTCGAGCGCGTGAACGGGCATCTCATCCTTTCCGTGCGGGACCTGGCGCACGTGAACGACCTCGTGGACCGGCTTCGCGCTCAGGGCGCGTCGCTCGAGGAGCTCTCGCCGGACCGCTCGACGCTCGAGGACGTGTTCGTGGATCTCGTTCGGGCCGCGCCGCCTGCCGAAGAAAAGGTGAATTGACGTGAAGGCCTTCGCCGCTTCGATCGAGGACGTATTCCGGGAGGCCGCCGCGCGCTGGACGCTCGCCGCCTACTTCGCGCTCTCGACGCTCTTCATCCTGATTTTCGCGTCGGCCGTGAATCTCGACATCGTGGACGGGGCGCTTGCTGGCGCCAAACTCTTCGGCCGCACCGTGGATCTGCCGGGTTCCCGCGTCGATCTCGACAAGCTCGTGCTGGGCTTCGAGTCCGGCTTCTCGGCGTTCCTGTATCTCGTCGGGACGTTCCTCGCCGTCTTCGCAACGGCACACCTGGTGCCACGGATGCAGGAGAAGGGCACGATCGACCTCTACCTCTCGCGGCCCGTCGGCCGCGTGCCGCTGCTTCTCTCGCGGTACGCCGCGGGCTTGCTGCTCGCCGCCGCGAACCTGCTGTACCTGATCGGATCGATCTGGGCGATCGTGATCTGGAAGACGAAGGTCGTGCACCCGCGCTTCCTGGTCGGCGGCGGCGTCATTCTCTTCGCGATCGCGGCGCTCCTCGCCTTCGCGTTTCTGATCGGCGTCGTGACGTCCTCGACCGGCGTCTCGATCATGTCCACGTACGGTCTCTTCTTCTTCGCGGCGCTCCTCGCGCAGCACGACCGGATCGCCGCGGCGTTCTCGAAACAATGGCAGGCCTCGCTCGTTCAAGCGCTCTACTGGATCTTCCCGAAGACCGCCGAGCTCGGACAGGCCGTGGTCGCGTTCGTCGCCGCGGGGCACGGGCCCGAGCGCCTGACTCAGGGCCTGTCCTGGACGACCTACGCCACCACCGGAGCCTTCGGGCTCGCCTGCCTCATGGCCTCGAGTGTTCTCTTTCGGAGAAAGGATTTCTGACATGCTCAAGCGAATCGGCCTCGCCTTCGCCGTCCTCGTTCTCCTCGCGGCGCCCGCCGTTGCCGCCTCGCCCGGCGCCCTCGCGCTCGTTCCCGAGGACGCGACCGCCGTCGGCTTCGTGCGCGTCGCGGACCTGCGCTCGAATCCCTTCCAGCTGCGAGTCTTCGAGGAGATGGATAAGGCCACGGCGCATGGCGATGCGGCCCACTTCCTCTCCGAGGCCGGCCTCGACCTCCGAAACGACGTGGACACGCTCGTCGCGTGCACGGCGGCCTCCTCCGAGGCGCGCGGACGCACGCTCGTGCTCTTCGAGGGACGCTTCGATCCGGGCAAGCTCGCGTCGGCGCTCGCCAACCGCGGGGCGGTGAAGGTGTCGGCGGCCAGCAGCGATTACTTCCGGCTGAAAGACGGCAGCGAGAGCCGCGAGCCGGGGGCCGTCGCAATCGTGGGACCGGGCCTCGTCGCGGCGGGCAACGAGAGCGCCGTCGCGGCCGCGCTCGCCCGCCGCGGCTCGGGCGCCGCGGCCTTCGGCGCCGGGGCCGGGCTCGGGCGCGAGTTCCATCGCGTCGATCCGTCGTCGACGGCCTGGGTCCTCGTGGACGTTCAGAAGAGTCACGCCTACCGCGAGGGCGGCGCGGCCTCCGGCGTGTTGACGGCCCTCAAGTCCGTCTCGGTCGCGGCGATGCAGGCGACGGTCGAGAGCGACGCGCTGACCGTCAAGGCGATCGGCCTCTCCGACGACGAGGAGACGCGCGAGCTGCTCGAGGATTCGCTGCGCGGGCTGACTGCCGCGTGGCGGATGGCGGCGCAGGAGAAAAACCCGGACCTCGTGTCCGCGATCCGCAAGTTCAAGGTCGTCCGCGACGGCGAAGGTGTGACGATCTCGGGAACGTTGCCCGGGGACCTCATCCGGTCGATGACCGCACTGGCCGGGACTCGGAGCGCGAAGTGACCGGCTAACGGACGTCCTTGTAGATCCGGCCTTCCTTCATCACGAAGGAGACGTTCTCGAGAGCCTGCACGTCCTGGAGCGGATCGCCCTTGACGGCGATCAGATCCGCCCACTTCCCCGGCTCGAGCGAACCGATCTCCTTCTCGCGGCCGATGAGCTCGGCGGCCGACACCGTGGCCGAGCGGATGGCCTCGATCGGCGTCTGTCCGTAGCGGACCTGCCACGCGAACTGCCGCGCGTTCAAGCCGTGCGGATAGACGCTCGAGTCCGTCCCGAAGGCGATGCGGACGCCGGCCTTGACGGCCTTCTCGAAGTTGCGGCGCTGGATCTCGTCGGCCTCGGGCTGCTTCTCGGCGAAGTCCTCCGGTACGAGCTCCTTCGAGGCGTTGCGCAGCCATTCGGCGTCGTAGATGTCGGCGACGAGGAAGGTCCCGCGCTCCTTCATGAGCCGGACGCCCTCGTCGTCGATGAACGTGCCGTGCTCGATCGAAGCGACTCCGGCGCGAACGGCGAGCTTGATGCCCTCGGTGCTATGCGCGTGCGCGGCAACCTTGAGGCCCTTCTTGCCCGCCTCCTCGACGGCAGCGCGCAGCTCTTCGGACGTGTATTCCGGGGCGCCCGGGTTGCTCCCGTGCGTCAGGAACGCGCCGGTCGCGATGACCTTGATGAGATCCACGCCGTACTGCGCGATGTCGCGGACGCGCTGGCGCACCTGGTCCGGTCCGTCGGCGACTCCGAACTTCAAGTCCCACGGGAGCGTGATGTCCGGAGCCATCCCCGTCATCGCGCCGCCCCCGCCCGTGATCGTGAGGTAGGCCCCCGCCACGAACATGCGCGGGCCCTCGACCCAGCCCCTCGCGATGGCGTCCCGCAGCGCCACGTCCACGAACGCGCGGTACGTGCCGACGTCGCGCACCGTCGTGAAACCGGCCTCGAGCGTCTTCTTCGCGTTCGGGATGGACTCGAAGGCGCGCTGCGCGGCGGTCGTCTTGAGATCCGACAGGGGATCGATCGTCTCCGAATAGTCGCCGACGAGATGCGTGTGGCAGTCGATGAGGCCGGGCAGGACCGTCAGCGCCGAGAGATCGATCACCCGCGCTCCCTCGGGGATGGCGAGCGCCGGCCCGACCGCCGTCACGCGGCCCTTCTCGATCAGGACGACGGCGTTCGGTGTGACAGCGCCGGACCTGGGATCGATCAGCCGGCCCGCGCGCACCGCCGTCCGTTCGGGCAGCGGCGCCTCGGCCGCCCCGAGGGATGCCGCGAGCAACAGGGCGAGGCCGGCGAGTCGCGCCCGCACGGCGCGGCTAACCCGCGAGCTTCTTCGCGGCCGCGATCGCCGCGCGCACGCCGTCGCTCTTGCGGATCTCGCGGACCTTCGCGCGCGAAGCCTTCGAGAGCCGGCGGATGGCGCCGAGGTACTGGCCCTGCGCCTGGCGCGCTGCGCGCTGCGCCTGCGTGATGGCCTTCTTCGCGCCACGGCGGACGGCCGAGCGGGTCTTCTGCGAGGGCGCGGCCAGCCTCGCGGCCCGGGCGACTTCTTCTCCGAGGGAGGTCAGCCGCGCGCGCAGCTCGCGCACGAGCCGCTCACGACGCACCAGGGCGCGGGAGACTTCGGCGGCGGCGATACGCCCCTCGGCGACGAGGACGTTGAGCGCCTGGCGCGCCTGTTCCGCCGAGATCCGGGGAAGGGCCGGGGATTTGCGTCTCTTCAAGATGGAACTCCTTATTCGACGTTCGAGCGGCGCATCGTAACAGAGGGCTCGCGTCCAAGAGGCGGCCGGGGAGACAATGCGGCGCCATGAGCGGCCCGCCCTTCTCGCCGACATATGCGACCCTCGAGGCGCTCGGGAACCTCGCCCGGGCGTGGAACGAGGGGCCGCCCATGAAGCATTTCGGGGCGCGCCTCGAGTTTACGCGCGTGGATCGCGTGCGGGCCGTCATCGATCCCGTGCTCCCGTTCCATCGCGGCGGGATGGGGACGGACGCGGTCAACGGCGTGGTTCTCGCCGGGCTCTTCGATCTCGCGATCGGAACGGTCGGGTGGCTGACGCGGCCCGAGACGCGCTCGGCCACGGTCAACCTCGCGATGACGTTCTTCCGGCCGACGCGGGGCAACCGCGTCGCGGCCGAAGCGCGGCTCGTCCGCGCGGGCATGAACCTCGTGTTCGCCGCCGCGGAGATCACCGACGGCTCGGGCGAGGTGACCGCGCGCTGCGACGGAACCTGCGCCGTCGCGCTCGGGAAGGCGGACGCCCCCGGGATCTGGGAAAAAATGCGGTCCGGCGAGGTCGCGCCCTGACTGTCGGCCGCAGGCGTTCGCTTCGCGAACGGCGGCCGAGAGTTTCTCGCTCGGATCGCGCTCGAGCCCTCGGACCGAGCCTCGCAACGGTTGGTCTCTTCGACGGGCGGAGCCAAGGTGAGCCGACCCGGTCATGTTGCCGCGCGATTCCACAACGTGCCTGCTTCCGGTTCACTTCGCTTTCAGCGCTTCCCCCGCCTCGGTGACCTTCGCGGCCGCGGCCGCGAGCGCCTGCGCCGTCTCGGAGATGCGCGCATTGACGTCGCCGTACTGCTTCTGCTCGATCGCCTCGCGCACCGCGGGAAGCGTCTTCACCGAGTAGCCCGTGTAGAAGCCCGGCGCGTAGACGTAGTGCCGGTACCACGGCCGCCCCGGCAGACCCTGCGGCCGGGTCAGCGCGCCCTCGAGGTCGCGCAGCGCCGCGTTGGCGCGCGCGACGCGGCCGGCGTCGAGGGCCGTCCCCGCCGTCGCGGCGGTCCGGGCCTCGTCGTAGCGCTTGGCCGCGGCGTCGAGCGCCGCCGACGCGTTCTCGAGCGGCGAGAAATCGAAGTAGGGGACCGCCATTTCCTTCTTCGGCGCGACGAAGGGCTCCTTCGGATCGGCCGCGGCCGAGGGGACGCCCTCGTCGATCTGCCGCCCGAGCTCTTCGGCGGCCTCGCGCCGCTCGCGGGCCAGATCCTGGACCTCCTTCGTGTACCGCGCCACGGCGGCGGAGAGCGCCGCCGGCTCGAACGGGAGGAGGTCCGCGTCGGCCAGCCGCAGCACCGCGGTGCCGATCGTCTGGGCGAGCGCGCGGCCGTAGGAGAAGTCGGTGTCGGAGAAGCGCGTGTACCAGGCGAAGTCGTCGTAGATCGAGTGGTACACGCCGCCGTCACCCTCGCCGCCGAACCCGAGGTTGAGGGACGCGACGCCGAGGTGCTGGAGGAAGGGCGTGAAATCGGAGCCGGACCCGAGCGCCTCGAGCGGGAAGATCCGCTTCTCGCGGAGATGCTTGCGCTCGTCTGCCGTCCGGGCGTTCTGGATCTCCCGCGCGCGCCGGCGCTCGCCGACCGAGATGTTCTTCTCCGGGTCCATGACCGCCTCGGCGACGGCGTTCAGGAAGGGCTCGAGCGTGTGCGAGCCGCCCGCCTCGAGGAAGCCGCGGCCGTTCGAGTCGCTGTTGATGTAGACGACCGCCTTCTTCGCGAGCTCGTCGGCGTGCGTCTCGACCCATTCCGTCGAGCCGAAAAGGCCCTCTTCCTCGCCGTCCCACGCGCACAGCAGGATCGTGCGCTTCGGCTTCCAGCCCTGGCGCACGAGCTCGCCGAACGCGCGCGCCTCTTCGAGCAGCGCCGACATGCCGCTCGTCGGATCGCTCGATCCGTTGACCCAGGCGTCGTGGTGGTTGCCATGGAGGATCCATTCGTCCGGGTACGTCGTGCCCGGGATCCGCGCAATGACGTCGTTGGCCGGCACGATCTTCCAGTCGAACGCGAGCTTGAGGTGAACCTTCGCCGGGCCCGGGCCGACGTGGTAGGTAAGCGGCAGCGCCCCGCGCCACTCCGCGGGCGCGACCGGCCCCGCGAGCGCGGAGAGCAGCGGCCGTGCGTCGCCGTACGAGATCGGGAGCACCGGAATCTTCGTCAGGGTCTTCGCGTCCTTCAGGTCGAACGTGGAGACGTTCTTCGTCGCGCCGACTCCCGGCGTCAGGGGATCGCCGGAGTAGAGCGGCATATCGGCGACGCTCCCGCGCTGGACGCCCTGCTCCGGCCGCAGCGCGCCCTTGGGATAGACGTCGCCGGCGAAGTAGCCGTCATCGCGCGGGTCGGAGTAGATGAGGCACGCGAGCGCGCCGTGCTCGGCGGCCACCTTGGGCTTGATGCCGCGCCAGGACGCGCCGTATCGCGCGATGACGATCTTTCCCTTGACGTCGACGCCGAGACGCTCCAGCCTCTCGTAGTCGGCGGGCACGCCGTAGTTCACGTAGACGAGCGGCGCGGTGACGTCGCCGTCGATCGAGTACGCGTTGTACGTCGGGAGCTGCTCTCGCGTTTGCCCCGACGTCGGATCGCCTGCGACCGGCGGCTCGGCGAGCGCCGCGCGGAAGCGCGTCGGCTCGAGGAGCTCGAGCACGCGCTCCTTCGGCGTCGGGAAGAGAACGTGAAACGTCTCGATCGAGGCGTCGAGACCGTACGAGCGGAATTGCTCGAGGATCCACTGCGCGTTTTTCGCGTCGTATGGGGAGCCGAGGTGATGCGGCTGCGCCGAGAGCGTGCGGTTGTTCTCTCGGATGCGCACGGCGTCGGGGATCTTCCGGAAAGCGGTCTCCGGATTGTCGAGCGCGAGGAGAACGGTCGCCGGAAGAAGAACGGCGGCGAAGACTTTCTTTCGAAAATGCATCGGCGCACGATATCAATTGCCTGCGCCGTCTTTCTCGAATAAAATCAAGACGTTGACAGAGGGAGCCCGAGGTGGGCTCCGAACGTTTCGGAGGGCGGCTGCGTGAACGAGTTCGCTCCGAACGCTGTGCCGGTCGGGTCCTTCGGGCGCCTCCGCCCGCTTTCTTTCGGACGTCCCCGATGAGACTCGTCTGGTCCCAGACGTCCTCCTCTCTGGACCGCCGGCGTCACCCGCTGCTCGTCTCTCTCGTGCTCATCTTTCTCGGCGGCTCGCTCGTCGGCTCGGGCGGCGGCCTCTCGGCGGCGCCGAAGCCGCTGCGGGCCGCGGTGGCGAGCCTGCTCGCCGCCGGAGGAGTGCTGTTTCTCGGCGGAGCCGTGCTCGCGGTGCGCGGGACGCGGCGACGCAGGGTCTCCCTTTCACTCGCCGCGCCCCCCGATTCCCCGGAGGATTCCGAAGGCCGGCCCTACCGACAGGAGGAGCAGTGAACCGAGACAACGTGGTGTCCTTCGATGCGTTTGCCCGCGGCCGCTCGGCGCGCCGGGGCGCCGACGACAAGCTGCCGTTCGAGGCGTCGGGAATGGTCGAAGTGGAATGCCCTCGCTGCGAGGCCGCGCTGTGCGTGGACGTGGAGCTGCTCTCCGACGGGGCCGACGTGATGTGCCGCGCGTGCGACGCCACCGTGGCGTTCCGCGCCGAAGCGTTGGACGTCCAGAGACGCTGAGCGGCCCCGCAACGGGCTAAGGCGGGATCCGGATCCGGCCGATCCCGTCCGCGAAGTCGATCTTCGTTCCAAACGGCTCGGAGAGCCGGACGAGGCGTTCGACGATCTTGCGCGCGAGCTCCGCCTCCGCGAGCTTCGGCCGGCCGCGCTCGCCGCGCGGCTGCCCGAAGCCGAGCGAGATCGGGTGGAGATCTACACCCTCGGGCGACGCGCCCCGGAAACGGACGACCGCCACTGCAGACTCCCAGACTTCCGGCTCGGACGGGTAGCCGCGCGCGCCGCCCTGGTCGTAGCGGTCGAAGAAATCGTCGGGCCGCGCCGTGGGCGGCAGATCCACGGCCTCGTAGTCGTCGGACGGCAGCTCCGAAACCGTCTCGTACTCGAAGAGGAAGTTCCCGAGGCTGTAGAGGATCGGCTTGCCCCGGTAGATCTCGATGCCGCGCAGCACGTGCGGCCCGTGTCCGACGACCGCGTCGGCGCCCGCGTCGATCATCGCGCGCGCGAAGGCGGCCAGGAAGGCCGGAGGCGTCTCCCGCGACGCGCCGCCGCTCTCGTGGCAGTGGATCGAGACGACGACGTGGTCGGCGGCGGCCTTCGCCTGCCGGACCTGCGAGGCGATCGCGGCGAGATCCGCCGGATCCGCTTCGGTCGCGATCCGGGCCTTCTCGCCGGCCGTGAAGACCGCGCCGGCGAACTCGAGGCGGTCGCCGGCGTCGGGCTTGCCGCCCAACTCGCGCGCGAGCGCGCGGAGGCGCTCGAGCTCTTCCCTCGGCACGATGTAGGTCGTGCGCACCCGCAGGGGGTTGATTCCGGGGCGCGCGGGGATCGGGCCGCGCGCATCGCTCGCGCGGGCGAAGTCGGGGAACGTGGACGCGGCCGAGACGAGAGCGACCGACCCGCCCGGCCCGCGGAAGATGCCCGGACGGCGCGCCTCCGCGAGGCTCGCGCCGGCGCCCGCCTGGACGAGCCCGGCGGCGGCGACGGCGCGCGTCGTGGCCTGCAGCCCCGCGATGCCGTAGTCCGCGGCGTGGTTGTTCGCGCGCGCGACGAGATCGAAGCCGGCCCAGGCGAGGTCGCGCGCGAGAATCGGGTCGGAGCGGAGCGCGGGCAAGCCCGGCATGGCCGGCCCCTCGAAGTCGTGAAACAGCGTCTCGAGGTTGGTCGCGGCGGCGTCCGCGTGCCGCAGAAGCTCGAGAAGCGCGACGTAGTCGGGCTCGTCGTGGCCCGTGAGCGGACGCGTCACGATCGTGTCGCCGGTCAGGGCGATCGTCATCGGGCGCGCCGGCTCCGGCGCGGCCGCTACACGCGCCGGCAGCAGCGCGAGGGCGATGCGCAGGGCGAGAAGCGTCGTCAGAAGCGGCGCGGCTTGTGCGGGTTGTCGAGCCGGATGTCGAGGAGGGTGTCTTCCGTGCCGGGCGGCGTGCCCGCGGCGCGCGCCGCCTGGAAGAGGAGAGACGCCGGCGGCTTGTTCCAGACGAGGAAGGCCGCCACGGGATACTTCGACCGCTCGTCCGCGGGACGGCGCATGTCGGCGGCGGCGCCGAGGTACGCCCAGCCCTTCCCCTCGCGCGTCAGCGTGTTGACCCAGGCGCGCCGCTCCGGCGAGCTCGGCGCCGCGTCGACGACGTGCGTCAGCGTGAGGCGCCGGGCCGCGGAGGATCCGGCCTCCCAGGCCGCGGCGGGCGCCGCCGGATCCGAGGGCCACATCGTGAACTCGAGCGTCACGCGTTCGCCGGCCTTCTCGTAGCGGATCGTCTTGCCGCCGGCATCCGCGGCGCTCTCCTGGGAGGCGATGCCGTTCTGCTTCAACGCCGCGGCGGCGGCGGCGTAGGTGTCGCCGACCATGACGGGCAGGTTCTGAGCGGAGGCGGGAGTCCGGCCGCCGGCGGCGAGCAGCGCCGCCGCGCCGAGGGCGCTCCGGACGAGATTCCCGAGCGACTTCCGCTTCACGTGTTCTTACAATGTAGCACGGACCCCTCAACGACGATCACGATGCCGCAGAGAGACGCCGCGACGCCATCCGCCGGGGCCGACGCCGTCCCGCGTTCGTTCCGCCGCGAGTCGCGGCTGTTCCTGTGGATCGCGCTGCTCCTCATCCTGTTCGTGAACTTCGTCACGCTCCTCTTCTTCCGCAACGCGGTGGCCTGGGGAGAGCTCGTGACGGAGCGGCGTGCGGGAGAGGTGCTGCGGCGTCTCACGCTGCCGGCGGAGAGCGGCGCGCCGGGCGAGGCCATCGAGCGTGCGCTTCTCGAGCCGGATGTCGTCTTCGTCGGGATCTACGATGCCCGCGGCCATCGCGTGCAGAGCTCGGGACACGGCTTCGACGCGCCGGCGATCCTGCCCGGCGGGCGCCCGCCCGCGGGACGCGCCGCCTTTGAATGGAAGCTCCAGCCGCCGCTTCTCCTCGGGCGGCTCGCCGCCGGAGAACGCGTGTACCTCCTCGCGCTCGATCCGGGCCCCGGCGCGAGCCTGCGGCGCTTCGCCGCGCTCATGACGATTCTCGTGCCGCTCGCGAGCGCGGCGCTCGTCGTGCTCGCCGGCCTGTACCTGCGCTCGCTGCTGGCCCCGTTCGACCGGATGCTTCGCACGGCCGGCGTGGCTCCGGGCGCGTCGGGCGCCGTCGGCGACGAGCGCGAGTTCCTCATCGCGCGCTTCGAGTCCACCATCGCCGCGCTCTCCGAGAAGGAGCGCGAGCTCCAGCGCCTGGCCCGCCTCGAGAAGGAGCGCGCCGACGACCTCGAGACCGCGGCGCGGACGCTCGCGCGCAGCCTGCCGACGGGCCTCCTCTCGATCGACCCGCAGGGCACGGTCGTCGAGCTGAACGAGGCGGGACGGGAGATCCTGGCGCTGTCGCGCGAGGCGCGGGGCGAGCGCTTCGAGAGTCTCCTCGCCGAGATTCCCGAGCTCGAGAGCCTCGTCTCGCGGGTGCTGACCGATCGCCAGACGCTCGAGCGGCGCGAGGCACTCTGGGTCCGGAACGGCGAGGAACGGGTCCTCGGGGTCACGGCGACCGCGGCCATGGGCGCCGACGGCCGCTTCCTCGGCGTGCTGGCGCTCTTCACCGATCTCTCCGACGTGCGGCGTCTCGAAGCGCGGGTCGCGCTCGCGCGGCACCTCGCGGACCTCGGCGAGGTGTCGGCGGGCGCCGCGCACGAGTTCCGCAACGCCGCGGCGGCGATCGACGGATACGCCGACCTTGCGCTGAGGCACCCGGAGCGGGCGCCCGAGCACCTCAAGGCGATCCGGCGCGAGGCGCAGGAGATGAGCCGGGTCACGAGCGATTTCCTCCTTTTCGCGCGGCCCGAGCAGTTCGCTCCGGAGGCCGTCGCCTCCGACGGCATCGTGGCCGCCGCCGTGCGCGAGATCCAGAGCGCCTTCCCGGAGGTCTCGGTGGAAACGCGAGGTCAGTTTCCGGAGGTGAAGGGCTCGGCCGTGCTGCTCCGGCGCGCGCTCGTCAATCTGCTCCGGAACGCGGTGCAGGCCACGCCGGCCGCCCGCCGGGCGGAGCCGGGCGCGATCGGCGTCGAGGGACGGGTGGAAGGGCCGGAGCTCGCGCTGTCGGTCGAAGACCGCGGGCCCGGCGTCGACGCTGCGCACCGCGAGAAGATCTTCATGCCGTTCTATTCGACGAAGTCCGACGGCGCGGGATTCGGCCTCGCCATCGTCGGGCGCATCGCCGATCTGCACGGCGGGACGGTCGAGGTGGACGCGCGCCCGGGCGGCGGCTCGCGCTTCATCTTGCGGGTGCCGGCGGCGTCGTCGGGGGCGCCGGCTCGCGCCGGGGCTCCTTCGGAAGGGTCGCCACGAACGACTTGAAGGAATCCTTGTCGAGGGCGCGCTCGAGCGCCTCGTCGGGGGCGACGGCGCCCGACCGCACGAGCTCCGAGAGCGACTGATCCATCGAGACCATCCCCTTCGATTTTCCGGTCTGGATCTGGTTGTTGATGAGGCCGGTCTTGCCCTCGCGGATCGCGTTCGAGAGCGCCGTCGATCCGATGAGAACTTCGAAGGCCGCGACCCGACCCTTCTCGCGCCGGCGCAGCAGCTGCTGGGCGACCACCGCGCGGAGGACTTCCGCCAGGACCGTGCGGATCTGCTCCTGCTCGGCGGCGGGAAAGGCGTCGATGATGCGGTCCACGGCCTTCGCCGCCGAATTCGTGTGGAGCGTCGCGAAGACGAGCAGCCCCGTCTCGGCCGCCGTGAGCGCCATGCGGATCGTCTCGAGGTCGCGCATCTCGCCGACGAGCAGGCAGTCCGGGTCCTCGCGGATCGCGGCCTTCACGCCCTCCGCGAACGTCGGGACGTCTTCGCCGAGCTCCCGCTGCGTGAAGACCGACCGGTCGTTCGTGTGCACGAACTCGATCGGATCTTCGATCGTGACGACGTGGTACGGCAGCCGCTTGTTGACCCGGTCGAGGATCGCGGCGAGCGTCGTGGATTTGCCGCTGCCCGTCGGGCCCGTCACGAGGACGAGGCCGCGCTCCGCCGCGAAGAGGCCGGCGACCGAGGCCGGAAGATCCAGCTCCTCGGTCGTCGGGACGCGCGATGGAATCAGGCGGAACACCGCCGCCGGCCCGCGCTCCTGGCGGAAGAGATTCACGCGGAAGCGCGCCTCCTGGCCCATCTGGTAGGCAAAATCCACGTCGCCGGTCGCCAGGAACCGCTGCCAGGTCGCGGCCGGCGTGATCGGGCGCACGAGGTTCTCGTAGTCGGCCTCCGTCAGGTCGCGGTAGCGGCTCCGCTCGAGCTCGCCATCGAGCCGCAGGATCGGCGGCGAACCGGCGGCCAGATGCAGGTCCGACCCGTTTCGCGCCGGCAGGATCGCGAGGAAGCGGTCGATGCGGCTCGACGCCCCGCGGGCGGGAGCGGCCGGGGCCGGCGCGGGCGTGCTCAAGCCGCCGTCCCCTCGTCGGCCGCGAGCATCGACTCGAACGATTCCTTGCGGAGCGCGTGATCGTACGCGACGCGCGCGTCGATGACGCCCTTCTGCACGAGCTCGCGCAGGGCGCCGTCCATGAGCATCATCCCGGAGGCGGCGCCCGTCTGGATCGCGGTCGGGATCTGGAAGGTCTTGCCTTCGCGGATCAGGCCGGCGACGTTCGGCGTGTTGCGGAGGATCTCGAAGGCCGCCACGCGCCCGGACCCGTCGCGCCGCGGCAGGAGCGTTTGCGAGATCACGGCCTTGAGCGAGTCGCTGATCATCATCCGGATCTGGCCCTGCTGATCCGGCGGGAACGAGTTGATGATCCGATCGACCGTCGCCGACGCGGTCGTCGTATGGAGCGTCGCGAGAACGAGGTGCCCGGTTTCCGAGGCCGTGATCGCGAGGGCGATCGTCTCGAGGTCGCGCATCTCGCCGACGAGGATCACGTCCGGGTCCTCGCGCAACGCCTGACGCAGGGCCTTGGCGAAGGACTCCGTGTGCGTCGGCACCTCGCGCTGGTTGACCAGGGCGAGCTTTCCGCGGTGGACGTATTCGATCGGGTCCTCGACCGTCAGGATGTGCGACTTCTGCGTCTCGTTGATCCGGTCGACGAGCGCGGCGAGCGTCGTGGTCTTGCCGCAGCCGCCGGCGCCGGTCACGAGCACGAGGCCCTGCGAGTAGGTCGTCAGCTCCCAGAGGCTCTCGGGCAGGTCGATGTCGGCGACCGTCGGAACCTCTTCGGGAATGAGGCGAAAGACGGCGTTGGCGCCCTTGCGCTGAAAGAAGACGTTCGTCCGGAATCGCCCGAGCTCGGGGTCCTTGTGGCAGAAGTCGAGCTGCCGGTCCGAGGCGAGGACCTTCTGGCGCTCCGGCGAAAGGATCGGCAGGATCCAGGACTCGATCCGCTCGGCCGGGACTTCGGGAAGCGGCAGCGGCTGCAGCGCGCCGTGGACGCGGACGTGCGGGATCGTGCCCGCGGCGAGGTGGAGGTCGGAGGCGCCGACGGCGCGGGCATGGCGCAGCAGATCGGTGAGCGCGGGCGACTTGAGCGCCGAGAAGTCCACGGGCGCGATCTCGCGGCGCGCGCCCGCCGTGATCGTCGCCGACGGCGCCGCGCCGCCGGAGCGCTCGGCCGACAGGCGTGCGGCTTTTTCCTTGACGAAGAGGTCGGGGTCCGCCTTGACGATCGATTCGAGCAGCGGCCCCACGCGCGGGTCGGGGATCCGGCCGAAGGCGTCGAGGATCTCCAGGCGCAGGTCGGCGGCGCCCTTCTTGTAGGCCGCGAGGAGCCCCGGCAGCACCTCCGGCGTGCCCCAAACGCCGAGCGCGTTGGCGGCCGAGAGGTTCGACTCGGGGTGGTCGAGCAGCTTCAAGAGCGGCGGCAGGCCGCGCGGGTCCTTCAGCTCCGCGAGGAGGCGCGCGGCCCGCTCGCGCAGCCAGAAGTCGTCGCCGTCGAGGTACCGCACGCAGTTCGGCACGACTTCCGGCGACCGGATCGCGACGGCGATCGCCGCGGCAAGCGAGGCGATCCCGGGATCGGGGTTGCGGTCCTGCGCGATGAGCGCCTGGACGAAGGTCGGTCCGAGTTCGGAGATCGCCTGGATGCTCCGGTCGCGGACGCTTCCGAACGCGCCGCGGAACGTTTGAAGGAACGCGACCGCCACCGTCTCGGGCGGGTGCGCCTGGAGGATGCGCACGGCGAGCTGGCGCACCTTGGCGTGGCCGTCGCAGAGGAGCGGCAGGATCTCGGGATGGAACGGCGCGCCCGGCTTCGTCAGGAGCGGCGTCAGCGCCGTGACGGCCGCCTCCTGTACGCGCGGCGATTCGTTGTGGCAGCGCTTCAGGAGCGCCGCGGCCGCCGAGTCGGTGGGATTGCGGGCGAGGACGGCGATCGCGCGGTAGCGCAGCTCCTCGTCGTCATCCTCGAGCGCGCGGGCCGCGAGCGCCGCGGCACGCGGAACCGTGGCCGCGAGACTCTCGACGATGGCGAACGCCTTCCGACGCACCGACGGCGCCGTCGCGCCGAGTGCCCGGGCGACGCCCGGCAGCACGCGCTCGGAAGGATTGCGCCGCGCGTAGTCGAGCGCCGCGTGCACGACGGCCGGGTCGCGGTGCTCGATCCAGGTTTCCATCTTCGCGGGAAAGGACGGACCGGCGAGCGTCTCGAGGGCCTGCATCGCCGCCTTGCGCACCGGCTCGGAACGGCTGGCGAGCTCGGGGAAGATCGCCTCGGCGGCGTCGTCCAGCGGAAAGCGGGCGAGCGACTCGAGGCCCTTCTTGCGGACGTTGGCGTCGGCGTCCGCTGCCATCCAGGCGACGTCCTCCGGCCCGATCTCGACCGCCTTGTCGAGGCCGGCGAGGAGCGCCTCGCGCTCGGCGTCGGATTTCCAGGCGCGCGCCTTGAGCTTCGCCAGAAGCGAGCGGGTCTCCGCCGCCGGGGAGCGTCGTTTTCGCCACATCGTGAGTATGTTTTGAACAGTGTAACGCGGCGGCCTCGCTTCGCAGGAGGTCCGCGCAAGGGCTTTTCCGAAGCCTCCTGGAGGCCCTTCGGTGCTACCGCGGAAGCGTTACCGATCGTAACGAGAATCCGATCGAGAGTCTCTCGATCGATGTGCCGTTTGATGTCATCCAATTGATTCTAAGTATCTTATAGCTACAGGCACGCTCCGGCACGGGCTTCGCTCCTTGCTGCGGTACATGCACCGGACTCGTGTATTCGGATGGCATCGAGGTTTCTCGATGATCGAGCTGATCATCGTGATGGCGCTCATGGCCATGATGGCGTTGATCGCGACGCCCTGGTTCATCCGGATCTCTCAACGCAATCAGTTGAAGAGCGCGGCCCGGGAGATCCAGACGACGCTCCTCGCCGCGCGGATGAAGGCCGTCAAGCTCGACCAGCAGGTGTCGGTCGTCGTGTCGTCGGCCGTTCCGCCGCTCGAGTTCCAGACCATCCAGCCGCCGCCGCCCGCGCCGACCCCCACGCCCGTGGCGGCGACATTGAAGCTCCCCGCCACCGCGGCGCAGTTCTACGCTACGCCCAACGCGCTCGGCGGGACGGTGACTTTCGGCGGCGACGGCCGGGTCGTCAACTTCCCGACGACGCCCGCCATCTACTCGATCGAAGGCCCGGTCGGCATGCGCACGCCGAATCGGATCGAAGTGCGCGTCTGGACGGGCGGCCGCGTCGAGGTGACGCCCACGGTGTGGCAATGAAGAAGAACCTCCGCCCGGCCGAGTCCGGCGTGACGCTCGTCGAGATGCTCGTCGCGCTCGCGCTCTTCGGCTTCATCATGCTCGGCATTGCGCCGCTCTTCATCGCGAGCGTTCAGTCCAACTTCTCAGCCAACGAGTACACGTCGATTCACAACCTGGCGCGCGACCGGTTGGAGCAGCTGATGAATCTCCCGTTCAACGACCCACAGCTCCAGCCGGGCGTGTACAACAACGACCTGCCCGTGCACCTGCCGGCGGCGCTCGCGCCCACGCCACCCTCCGTGCCCAACCCGCTCGTGCGGACCTACGAGGTCCACCAGTGGCAGATCCCGGCCGACGACATCGGAACGGTCGCCGTGAATCAGCCGTTCGTCGCGACGCGCGTGATCAGCGCGGGCCAGGTCTACGACTACAAGCGGATCGACGTGACCGTGCAGACGGCCGACGCCCCGCGCCGGCTCGGAATCGGCGTTCGCGCGGCGCGCGTCTCCGGCATCCTCCAGAACCCCGATCCGGTCAACAACCGGTCGGTCGTGGATCCATAGAAATGAGCACCGCCGCGATCCGACGCCCTGAAACGACTCCCGGCCGCGCGCATGCGTCCGCCGGCGGCTTCACGCTCATCGAGATGATCGTCGTCGTCCTGCTGCTCTCGATCGCGATGCTCGGGATCCTGGCCGTCTTCGACGCCTCGGCCCGCATCAACAAGAGCGAGCAGGACGTGGCCGACGCGCAGGGAGCCGTACGCTACGGCGTCTATCAGATGACCCGCGCGAT
>DATJZU010000119.1:0-2716 GCA_035498835.1 Thermoanaerobaculia bacterium | reverse complement strand
CGCACGGGCACCAGGCGCCCGCCCAGCAGCCCGGCGAGGGCGGCGGACGCCGGCGAAGGCGGCGCGGCCGCGGCGGCCAGAACCGCGGAAACGCGCCGGGCGGCGCGCCGCAGCCCGATGCACAGGCTCGACCCCAGGGTCCGCGTCCGGAGCCGGCGCAGGCGGGATCTCAGCCCCGGCAGGACAGGCCGGCGGGCGAGGCGGGCGGCCCGAGGCCCGAAGGCGGCGGACGGCGCCGGCGGCGCCGGGGACGCGGGCGCGGCGGGAACGCTTCGGGCGGGGCTCCGCCCGCTCCGTCCGTCCTCTAGTCGCTCAGAGCACGACCCCGCAGCGCGGGCAGAAGACGAAGCCCTCCGACCTCTCGTGCGCGCAGGACACGTCCAGTCGCGCCGGGGGCGGGAGCCCGGCGGCGTCGCCGACGGGCACGAGCCGCACCCGCACGCTCCGCCGGTCGCCGGCGATGAGGTCGACGCGGCGCCGGATCGTCGCGCCGCCCGGGACGGCCGTTTCCGCGACCAAACCTTCGGCGCGGCGGCAGCGGCCCTGGAACCACGCGGCGAGCGGGGAGAGGAGCGCGGGCGAGAGGCGGCGCGCGACGGCCGGATGGTCCGCGTCGAACGTGCGCAGGAAGGAGCCGTTCGCGTCGGCGCCGAGCTCGAGCTCGGTCGCGTCGAAACGGAGCGCTTCGGCGAGCAGCGCGCGGCCAAGGCGGTCGATCCAGTCTTCGCCGGGGACGGCTCGCGCCGGTTCAGCCTGTGGCGGGGGATCGGATGCGGCGGGCGCGGGAGCGCGACCCGGGGGCCGCGACTCGAACCGCTCGATGACGTCCTCGAGGACGGGATCCGGCGCGACGAAGAGCTCCACCGAGAAGCCGGTCGCGATCGCGACGTTCTTCTGGAGGACGATGTTCTGCGGGTCCGAAACCGCGACGTTCAGGATCTTGCCGCACAGCGAGAACGGGAAGGCGCGCAAGCGCCGGCGCTCCCTCGCGGGAAGGCACTCGACGATGTCGGGGTCGGCCGAGAGCAGCGTCGCGCGGGAGGCGCCGGGCAGCCCGTAGGCCTGCGCGAGGGCCGAGGTCAGAGTTTCCTCAGTGACGGCTCCCGTCGAGAGCAGTGCGCGCTCGATCGTTCCGCCGTGCGTCTTCTGCCACGTGGACGCGCGGCTCAGACGGCGGACCGTGAGGTCGCCGGATTCGGCGAGGACATCTCCGACTCCGAGGTTGACCGCCATTCCGATCCGGCATGAAGCACGATTCGGGCCGGGCGCCGCGTCCGGAAAACCGCCGAATCGTGTCGGTTGCGGCCGGCCGGCACACCGCCGGGGCCTCCCGGCCCGACAGAAACTGTCGGTCAGCCCTTCGGGAAGTACTCGCGCCAGCGCCGGTCGACGAGCGCGGACGTCGCCGGGTCGGGCTCGACGACGCGGGGCATCCACGGCTTCATCCGCGCGTCGATCACGAGAGGCGGCGTGAAGGCGAGGTGATTGCGCACGACCGCGGTCCGCCCGTGGACGTCCGCCGCCGGCTCGAACCGGGTGAAGACGTGCCAGAGGAAGGACCGCTCGTCCTGCGCGGCTGCGGCCGCGTCGTCCGCGAGCACGACGAGCGGCCACGCGGCGAGCGCGGGGTCCGCCGCGAGCGTGTCCGCGAACGCGCGCTCGGCCGCATACGCGGGACCCTGTACGACGAGCGCGCCGGGTGCGAAGAAAGCGGCGGCCGTCGCGCCGGTGGGCAGCGGTCCGCGGAACTCCGCGGGCAGCTCGCGGATCGCGTCGCCGAGGCCGAGGAGGACGCCCTTGCTTCCCTCGTTCACCTTCGGGCCCGTGTAGTCGAGCGTGTCCATCGCGAGGTTGCCGAAGAGGAAGAGATCCGTCTCGAACCGGCAGCGCGCGAGGACGTGGGAGAGGAGGCCCTTGAAGTCCGTGAGATCGCGACGGGCGTCCGTCACGAGGAGGAACTTCGTCAGCGACAGCTGGCCCTCGCCGAGGATCCGGAACGCCGAGGCCATCGCTTCGCGCCCGTACCGGTCCTTCACGACGGCCGCCGCGAGCGAGTGAAAGCCCGTATCCCCGTAGCTCCACAGGTCCACGACGGACGGCATCACGAGGGGAAACAGCGGCGAGAGAAGCTCCTGGACGTAATCGCCGAGGTAGAAGTCCTCCTGTCGCGGCTTGCCGACGACGGTGGCCGGATAGATGGGCTCCCTGCGGCGCCAGACGCACGAGACGTTCAGGACCGGATAATCGTGCGCGAGAGAGTAGTACCCGTAGTGGTCGCCGAAGGGCCCCTCGGGCCGCCGCGTTTTCGGGGGGACGCTGCCCGCAATCGCGAACTCGGCGCGCGCGACGAGGCGGTGGGGATGTCCCGGCGCGCCGGCCATCGGGAGCTTGTCGCCGAGAACGAGCGACGCGAGGAGGACCTCGGGAAGGCCCTCGGGGAGCGGCGTGATCGCGCCGAGGATCAGCGCGGGGGGGCCGCCGAGGAAGACGGTGAGCGGCAGGGCCTCGCCGCGCGCTTCGGCGACGTGGTAGTGGAAGCCGCCTCCCTTGGCGATCTGCCAGTGGACGCCGAGCGTCCGCGCGTCGTGCACCTGCATCCGGTACATCCCGGCGTTCGACTGCCTCGTCTCGGGGTGCTCCGTGTACACGATCGGCAGCGTCAGGAACGGGCCGCCGTCGTCCGACCACTGCGTCAGGGCGGGGAGCGTCGTCAGGT
>DATJZU010000118.1:0-15780 GCA_035498835.1 Thermoanaerobaculia bacterium | reverse complement strand
TGTGCCGCTGTTGAACTCGTTGTTGACCGTGAGACCGCCCCGCTGCTGAGCGTAGGACGCCTCGACGGAGACGTTCGCTCCGAAGACGCCGGTGTAGCGCGCCTGCCAGATGCAGGCCCACGGACAGTCATCCGACTGGTTCTGCGCCGTCAGTGCGAAGAGCTCCGCCGACGGCAGGCCGAACTCGTTCCAGTAGTTCCGGATGATTCCGGTGAAGGGGTCGGCCTGCGCCGAGAAAGTCACCGCGTGCGCCGGCGTGATCTGCCCGGAGATCTTGCCCTGCCACGCGACGAACTCGCGGTTTGCAGAATAGCTCTGGCCCGACAGCGGCGGAGGGTTTTCCGTCGAGATCGCGGTCTGCGCCGGCGGTGTGAACTGAGGGTTGCGCTCATATCCGCCGAAGAACCAGACGTGATCCTTCCACGCCGGCCCGCCGAGCGTGAAGAGGTAGTCGTACACGTTGTGATTCAGCTTGTCCCGGTGGAAGTCCTCGCCGCCCTTGAACTGCTCGTTCCAGTTGTCGTTGGTCACGAGCGTCCGGGCGGATCCGTGGAAGACGTTCGTGCCCGACTTGCTGATGACGTTGACGACGGCGCCCTGCGCGCGTCCGTATTCGGCCGAGATGGCGGAATTCGAGACGATGACTTCCTGGATCGTGTCGAAGTTGTTGTTGGCCTGAAAGGTTCCCGTCGTCGGATCCGTCGTGTCCACGCCGTCGAAGAGAAACAGGTTCGAGCTGTCGATCGCGCCGTGAGAGTTCGTGTTGCCGTCGGCGTCGGCGTCGTTCAAACCGGGCGTGAGCTCGACCACGCTCTGGTACTGCCGGACGACGGCCAGCGAATCGGTCAGCGTGGAGTCCACGTGCGTCGTATCGGAGACGTTCGTCTTGTCCACCAGCGGCGCCGCGCCGGAGACCGTGATCGTCTCGGCGGTCGCCGCGAGCTTCAGGCTGACGTCGACGACCGTCGTTTTCTCGGCGGTCACCACGTTGTTGTTCGACTCGAACGTCTCGAAGTTCGAGAGCGTCGCCCGGACGTTGTAACGGCCCGGAGGCAGCACCGCGAACGTGAAGGCGCCGGACGCGTCCGTCGTCTCCGTCCGGGTGAAGCCCTTGTCGGCGCTCGTCAGCTCGACGGTGACGCCCGGAAGCGCCCCGCCCGACTCGTCGCGCACGCGCCCCTTCAGCGTGCCGACTTGCGATCCGTCGGCAAGCAACGGCCCGGCCGCCGCGAGGCCGAGAACGAGCAATACCCCCCACAGCCCGAATCGATTTCGTCTCTCCATAAGCTCCTCTCTCATCGGACGCGACCCCTTGCGCCCGCTTGACCCGGTACCGAGAGAGCAACACCACTGCCATCCATGTGGTCTCGCGTGTCTGTGACGAACGGCTTCCGATCTGGGATGAGTGGCGAACGCTTCGGGACCGGCCCGATTCATCGAATCGATGAGATTCGGAATCTTGGCTGCCGACTCAAAAATACGAATCGCCGGAGCTGGTTCGCCGGCCTGCTAGCATCGCGGAACCCGATGCCGCCCGATCGTCAGCCTTCGGCCGGGACGGACGTCGCCGCGCTCGCCCGCGCCCTCGCGGGCGAGATCCGCGGCGCGGTGCGTTTCGACGCCGGCAGCCGGGCCCTTTACGCAACGGACGCGTCGAACTATCGCCAGGTCCCGATCGGCGTCGTCGTGCCCGAGTCCGCCGACGACGTCGCGGCGGCGGTCGCGGTGTGCCGCCGATTCGGCGCTCCGGTTCTGACGCGGGGCGCCGGGACCTCGCTGGCGGGCCAGTGCTGCAATGCGGCCGTCGTGCTCGACTTCTCGCGCCACCTCCGCCGCGTTCTGGAAGTCGACGCCTCGCGGCGGCTCGCGCGGGTCGAGCCGGGCGCGGTGCTCGACGATCTGCGGCGGGAAGCCGAGCGGCACGGGCTGACGTTCGGGCCCGACCCGGCGACGCACGCGTACTGCACGCTCGGCGGGATGATCGGGAACGACTCCTGCGGCGTGCACTCCGTGCTCGCGCGCTTCGAGGGCGAGGGCGGGCGCACCGCCGACAACGTCGCGGCGCTCGATGTCCTGACCTCCGACGGCGAGCGCCTGCGCGTCGGCGCGACACGCGAGGAGGAGCTCCGGGAGATCGTCGCCACCGGCGGCCGGCGGGGACAGATCTACGCGGCGCTCGCCGCGCTGCGCGACCGGCACGCCGCGGCGATCCGGGCGAGGTTTCCGGCGATCCCCCGGCGCGTCTCGGGCTACAACCTGCCCGCCCTTCTCCCCGAGAACGGCTTCCACGTCGCCCGGGCGCTCGTCGGGTCCGAAGGCACGTGCGCCACCGTGCTCGAGGCGACGCTGCATCTGATCCCGAGCCCGCGGGCGCGCGTCCTGCTCGTCGCGGCCTATCCCGACGTCTTCGCGGCGGCCGACGTGGTCCCGCAGGTGCTCGCCCACCGGCCGGCCGGCCTCGAAGGCCTGGACGACGGCCTCGTCGCGGACGCGCGGTCGGCGGGCCTGAGCCCCGACGGGCTCGCGCTGCTTCCCGAGGGCGGCGGCTGGCTGCTCGTCGAGCTCGGCGCGGAGAGCGCCGAGGCCGCCGCGGCGAAAGCCCGGGCGCTCGAGGAGGACCTGCGCCGCGGAAAACCGGCCCCGCGCACGCGCGTCTTCACCGACCTCGCGCAGCAGCGCCGCGTGTGGGCCGTGCGGGAGTCCGGCCTGCCCGCCACGGCGCATCCCGCCGGCCGACCACTGACGTGGGAGGGATGGGAAGACTCCGCCGTCGCGCCCGAGAAGCTCGGCGCCTACCTGCGCGATCTGCGCCGCCTCTGGGAGAGGCACGGCTATCGCGGCGATCTCTACGGTCACTTCGGGGACGGGTGCGTCCACACGCGCCTCGATTTCGACCTCGAATCGAAGGCGGGCATCGCGCGGTTCCGCGCGTTCGTCGGCGAGGCCGCGGACCTCGTCCTCTCCTACGGCGGCTCGCTCTCCGGCGAGCACGGCGACGGCCAGGCGCGGGCGGAGCTCCTGCCGAAGATGTTCGGGTCGGAGCTCGTCGAGGCGTTCCTCGAGTTCAAGCGCATCTGGGACCCCGGCGGGCTCATGAACCCGGGAAAGGTCGTGGACCCGAATCCCATCGTCGCGAACCTGCGTCTGGAGGGCGGGCTGCCCGGACCGCCGGGCGGCGCGACGGCCTTCCGCTTCCCGCAGGACGGCGGAGACTTCTCGCGCGCGGCGCTCCGCTGCGTCGGCGTGGGCAAGTGCCGGCGCGACGACGGCGACACGATGTGCCCGAGCTTCCGCGCAACCGGCGAGGAGCGGCATTCGACGCGCGGCCGCGCACGCCTGCTCTTCGAGATGCTTCGGGGCGAGGTCGTGCGCGGCGGCTGGGAGAGCCCGGAGGTCAAGGAGGCGCTCGACCTGTGTCTCTCGTGCAAGGCCTGCCGGTCGGAGTGCCCGGTCGGCGTGGACATGGCGGCCTACAAGGCCGAGTTCCTGCACCACTACTATGCGGGGCGGCGCCGCCCACGCTCGGCCCGGATCTTCGGATCGATCCACCGCTGGGCGCGCGCCGGCTCCCGCGCTCCCCGGCTCGCCAACTTCCTGACCCGAGCGCCCGGGCTCTCGCGGGTCGCGAAGGCGTTCGCCGGAGTGGCGCCGGAGCGCGAGATCCCGCGGCTCGCCCGCGGTACCTTCCGGGACTGGTTTCGGAAGCGAACGGCTCCCGCGCCCGCTGCCGACCGCCCGGCCCGGCGGGTCCTTCTCTTTGTCGACACGTTCACCGACATTTTCGATCCGGAGATCGCCCGGGATGCGATTCAAGTCATTGAGGCAGCAGGGTTTACTGTTGACATCCCCGAAAGCGACCTGTGCTGCGGCCGGCCCCTCTACGACTCCGGCCGGCTCCCCGAAGCGCAACATCTATTAAGCGGCGTCCTGGATGCCCTCCGCGAGCCCCTCCGCCAGGGGGTCCCGGTCGTCGTGCTCGAGCCCTCCTGCGCGGCCGTTTTCCGCGACGAGCTCGGACAGCTCTTTCCCGGCGACGCCGACGCCGGGCGGCTGGCGCGGCAGACCCACCTGCTGGCAGGATTCCTCCGTCGCGAGGCGTCTGGAGTCTTCAAGGGACGCCTCTCCGGCCGCGTGATCGCGCAGCCGCACTGCCATCAGCGAGCCCTGTTCGGGACGTCCGACGAGGAGGCCCTGCTCGCCGAATCGGGCCTCGAGGTCGAGATTCTCGACGCCGGCTGCTGCGGCATGGCCGGCGCCTTCGGCTTCGAGCGCGGCGAGCATTTCGAGATTTCCCGGCGGTGCGCCGAGCGCCGCCTGCTGCCCGAGATCCGCGCCGCGGAGAACGAGACCCGCGTGATCGCCGACGGCTTCTCCTGTCGCGAGCAGATCCGGCAGCTCTCGGGCCGCAGGGCCCTTCATCTGGCCCAGATACTGCGGCAGGGCCTTTCTTGAAATAGACTCCCGCCGAATCCCCGGAGGCGAGTTCGCTTCGATGCAAGTCTTTCATCGCAGCACAAATACGATCTCGCGGGTCTCCGTCTTCGGCGCGGTCTTCTTCCTCGCGCTCCTCCTCTGGCTCTTCGACGCCCTGAACCGTTCCCCGTACACGACCCTCCAGGGCGTGGCACGCGTCCAGCCGGTTCAGTTCTCCCACAAGCACCATGTCGGGGCGATGGGGCTCGATTGCCGCTACTGCCACACGACCGTCGAGCGCGCCGCCTTCGCGAACATCCCGCCGACGAAGACCTGCATGAACTGCCACTCCCAGATCTGGGACCAGAGCCCGGAGCTCGAGCCCGTCCGGGCGAGCTTCCGGACGGATCGCTCGATCGACTGGGTCAAGGTCTACGACCTGCCGGACTTCGTCTACTTCAACCATTCGATCCACGTCGCCAAGGGCGTCGGCTGCGAGACCTGCCACGGCCGCGTCGACCAGATGCCGCTCATCTCCCAGCACCCGACCCTCCAGATGTCCTGGTGCCTGGAATGTCACCGCAACACGGAGAAGTACCTCCGTCCCAGGGACCAGGTCTTCACGATGGGGTACGTGCCCGCCGCGCGCCAGGAGGAGATCGGTCAGCGGCTGAAGTCCGAGTACCACATCCGCCCGGTCCTCGAGCTGACGGATTGCACGACGTGCCACCGATGAGCGACTTCACGAGACTCCGCGAGGCCGCGGGGACGGCCGGCCCCTGGAGGTCGCTCGGCGAGCTCGGCGCGAGCGCGGACTTCCGAGAGCACCTGCACCGCGAGTTCCGGGTCCCGATCGACTCGGGCGTGGACCGCCGCGAGCTCCTGACGCTCGCCGGCGCTTCGCTCGCGATGGCGGGCCTCACGGCCTGCACACGGCAGCCGACCGAGCACATCTACCCCTACGTCAAGGCCCCCGAGGAGGTCGTACCCGGCGAGCCGCTCTTCTACGCGACCGCGCACGTGCACGGCGGCTATGCCCGCGGCGTCCTCGCCGAGAGCAATGAAGGCCGGCCAACGAAGATCGAGGGCAACGAGCTCCATCCCGCGAGCCTCGGCGGGACCGACATCTTCGCGCAGGCCTTCGTCCTCGGCCTGTACGATCCCGACCGCTCGCAGACGCTCTCCGAACGCGGCGAGATCCGCCCCTGGAGCGCTTTCCTCGCGGCGGCCCGGCTCGCCGTCGGGAAGGAGCGCCCGGGCCGGGGTGCGGGGCTGCGCTTCCTGACCGGCGCGACGAGCTCCCCGACCTTCGCCGCACAGATGGCGCAGACGATCGCCGCGCTGCCGGAGGCCCGGTGGGTCGTCTGGGAGCCGGCCGGCCGCGAGAACGTGTACGCCGGAGCCCAGGCCGCCTTCGGCGAACGCCTCGAGCCGCATTACGCGTTCGACCGGGCGGACGTCATCCTGTCCCTCGAGGCGGACTTCCTCGCCGAGGGACCCGCGCCGGCGCGCGCGGCGCGCGACTTCGCCTCGCGGCGCCGAGGCGACAGCCCCAATCGCCTCTACGTCGCAGAATCCACGCCGACTTTGACCGGCGCGCGCGCGGACCACCGCCGCCCGCTGACGCCGGCGGGGATCGAGTCTCTGGCGCGCGCCGTCGCGGCGGCCGTCGGCGCGATTTCGGGCGCGGCCTCCTCGGATCCCTTCGCCGCGGCCGTGGCGAAGGACCTCCTGGCGCACCGGGGTTCCGGCCTCGTCCTCGCCGGCGAAGGCCAGCCCGCCGCGGTGCACGCGCTCGCGCACGCGATCAACGAGCGGCTCGGCAACGCCGGGAAGACCGTCGTCTACACGGAGCCCGTGCTCGCCGGACCGCCGGGCGGCGCGGCCGCGCTCGCGCAACTCGCCGAAGAGATGCGCGCCGGCAAGGTCACGACGCTCGTCGTCGTGGGAGGCAATCCCGTCTACACCGCGCCCGCGGATCTCCGGTTCGCCGAGGCGATGGAGAAGGTGCCGCTGCGCCTGCGTCTCGGCCTCTACGAGGACGAGACGTCGCGTCTCTGCCACTGGCATGTCGCGGAAGCGCATTCGCTCGAGGCGTGGAGCGACGCGCGCGCGTACGACGGCACGGCCACGATCCTCCAGCCGCTCATCCTGCCGCTGTACGGCGGCAAGTCGGCGCACGAGTTCCTCGCGGCGTTCTCCGAGCAGTCCGACAAGACGGGCCACGATCTCGTGAAGGATTTCTGGCGCGCGCGGCTGCCCGGCGATTTCGACACGGCCTGGCGCAAGGCCGTCCACGACGGCGTCGTCGAAGGCACGGCCTTCGCGCCCCGGTCGCCCTCGCCGTCGTTGCGCCCGCTCGATGCGAAGCCGCCCGGCGCCGCGGAGACGGCCGGCGAGCTCACCGCGCTCTTCCGCCCGGATTCGACGGTCGGAGACGGCGCGTACGCGAACAACGCGTGGCTGCAGGAGCTGCCCAAGCCGCTCACGAAACTCACCTGGGACAATGCGGCGCTGATTTCGCCCTCGACGGCCGAGAACCTCGGCGTCGCCAACGAGGACCTGGTCGATCTGCTCCTCGCCGGCCGCCGGCTGACGATGCCGGTCTGGATCCAGCCGGGTCAGGCCGAGGGATGCGTCACGCTGCCGCTCGGCTACGGGCGCACCCGCGGCGGCCGCGTGGCGAACGGCAAGGGGTTCGACGCCTATGCGCTGCGCGGGTCGGACGGTCTCTGGTCGCGCGCGGGGCTCGAGATCCGCAAGACCGGCGGCCATTACCCGCTCGCGACGACCCAGCACCACCACGCGATGGAGGGACGCGACATCGTTCGGACCGTGACCGCCGCCGCGCTCGCCCGCGATCCCGACGCCGTACGGAAGATGGGCGAACCGCCTCCGGGCCCCGACGATACGCTCTACCCGAAACTGCCGGCCGCGGCCTACGCCTGGGGGCTCTCGATCGACCTCGCCGCGTGTGTCGGCTGCAACGCCTGCGTCGTGGCGTGCCAGGCGGAGAACAACATCCCGGTGGTCGGTAAGCACGAGGTGACTCGCGGCCGCGCGATGCACTGGATCCGCGTGGACCGCTACTACGAGGGCAGCCTCGATGACCCGCTGACGGTGCACCAGCCGGTCACGTGCATGCACTGCGAGGACGCGCCCTGCGAGACCGTCTGCCCCGTCGCCGCGACCGTGCACAGCGCCGAGGGCCTCAACCAGATGGTCTACAACCGCTGTGTCGGCACGCGCTACTGCTCGAACAACTGCCCGTACAAGGTTCGCCGCTTCAACTATTTCCTCTACTCGGATTTTCCCACCGAGCTCGCCAAGATGGTGCGCAATCCCGAGGTCACCGTGCGCAGCCGCGGCGTCATGGAGAAGTGCAGCTACTGCGTGCAGCGGATCAACCGCGCGCGGATCGCCGCCGAGCGCGAGAACCGCCCGATCGCCGACGGGGAGATCGTGACGGCCTGCCAGCAGGTCTGCCCCGCGCGCGCCATCGTCTTCGGCAATATCGCGGATCCCGGGAGCGCGGTCTCGAAGGCCCGCGGGCAGCGGCGGCAGTATGGCCTCCTGGCCGAGCTCGGCACGCGGCCGCGCACGACCTACCTCGCCTCGATCCGGAACCCGAACGACGCGCTGCCGGGCGCCGCGAAGACCGGCGGGGACCACGCATGAGCGACGCGCTCCGGCCCACCGGTTCCTCGCCGACCTCCGAGACGTCCTCCCGGGCGATCCTGGCTCCCGGCTACTCGTTCACGAGCGTCACGGACAAGATCGCCTCGATCGCGCTGTCGCGGCGCACGCCGTGGCAGTGGTTCCTCGGCGCTTTAACGGGCTTCGCGCTGACGATGGTGCTGCTCGCGTCACTCTCGTACCTTTTCGTCAAGGGCGTCGGCATCTGGGGCGTCAACCAGCCGGTCGGATGGGGCTTCGCGATCCTCAACTTCGTCTGGTGGATCGGAATCGGACACGCCGGGACGCTCATTTCCGCGATCCTGCTTCTCCTGCGCCAGCCCTGGCGCAACTCGATCAACCGCTTCGCGGAGGCGATGACCATCTTCGCCGTCGCGTGCGCCGGGATCTATCCGCTCATCCACGTCGGCCGCCCCTGGCTCGCCTACTGGCTGATCCCGTATCCCAACTCGATGAGCGTCTGGCCGAACTTCCGCAGCCCGCTGATCTGGGACGTCTTCGCGGTCTCGACCTACGCGACCGTGTCGCTCCTCTTCTGGTACGTCGGGATGATCCCGGACCTCGCGACGCTGCGCGACCGCGCCAAGAAGCTGTGGGCCAAGATGCTCTACGGCATGCTCGCGATGGGCTGGCGCGGCTCCGCCCGCCACTGGGCGCGCTACGAGCAGGCGTCGCTCCTGCTCGCCGGCCTCGCGACGCCTCTCGTCGTCTCCGTGCACACCGTCGTGTCCTTCGACTTCGCGGCGGGCATCGTCCCAGGGTGGCACGCGACGATCTTTCCGCCCTACTTCGTCGCGGGCGCGATCTACGCCGGGTTCGCGATGGTGCTGACGCTCGCGATCCCGCTCCGGAAGCTCTACGGCCTCGAGGACTTCATCACCGTCCGCCACCTCGAGAACATGGCCAAGATCCTGCTCGCGACGGGGCTCATCGTCGGCTACGGCTACTTGATGGAAGCATTCATGGCGTTCTACAGCGGAAACGTCTACGAGCGCTACGCGATCGCCAACCGCATGGTGGGCCCATACCGCACGATCTACTGGTCTCTGATCTTCTGCAACATCATCTCGCCGCAGATCCTCTGGTTCCGCAAGGCGCGGCGCTCCGTGCCGATCCTCTTCGTCATGGCGATGATCGTCAACGTCGGCATGTGGCTCGAACGCTTCGTCATCGTCGTCGTCTCGCTGCATCGCGACTTCCTGCCCTCCTCGTGGGGCATGTACCGCCCCACGGCCTGGGACTGGTCCACGTTCGCGGGGACGATCGGCCTCTTCCTGGCGCTCATGTTCCTGTTCATTCGCCTCCTGCCGATGATCTCGATCTTCGAGATGCGGCAGATCCTTCCGGCGGCCAAGGCGGCGGAGGGCGAATGAAGCCGGTCGGGCTCTACGGCCTGATGGCCGAGTTCGAGAACCCCGGCGACCTCGTGGCCGCGGCCCGCGGGGCGCGGGCGGCGGGATACGCGAAGCTCGACGCCTATACGCCGTATCCGATCGAGGCGCTGACCGAGGCGCTCGACATCCACGACCGAAAGCTGCCCGCTCTGGTGCTCGGCGGCGGCATCCTCGGCGGGTTGCTCGGATACGCGCTGTGTTACTGGACCTCGGTCATCTCGTATCCGCTGAGCATCGGCGGCAAGCCCTTCCACAGCGCGCCGGCGTTCATCGTGCCGACCTTCGAGACGACCATCCTCGTGGCGGCGTTCGCGGCGGTGCTCGGCATGCTCGGGCTGAACGGACTGCCGATGCCCTATCACCCGGTCTTCAACACTCCCCGCTTCGCGCTCGCCTCGCGCGACCGGTTCTTCCTCTGCATCGAGGCGCGCGACCCGAAGTTCGACCGCGAGAAGACGCGGGCCTTCCTCGAGGGCCTGCGCCCGAGCATCGTGATGGACGTGGAGCCGTAACATGGTGCGAGCCCCGTCGAGTGACTACCTCCGCAATCCGGCCTGGCTCCTCCTGCTCCTTTTCGCCGCGTCCTGCAGAAGGGACATGCAGGACCAGCCGAAATACAAGGACCTGCGCGGCAGCGCCTTCTTCGCCGACGGGCGCTCGGCGCGGCCGCTTCCCGAGGACACGGTCGCACGCGGCTTCCTGAACGCGGACCGCCGCTTCGCGACGGGAAAGGTGGACGGCCAACCCATCGCGGAGCTCCCGATCCCGCTGACGAAGGAGCTCCTCGCCCGCGGCCGGGAGCGTTACGGCATCTACTGCTCTCCCTGCCATGGCCTGACGGGCGACGGTCTCGGGATCGTCGTGCAGCGGGGATTGCGCCGTCCGAACTCGTTCCAGATCGACCGCCTCCGCGCCGCGCCGGTCGGCTACTTCTTCGACGTGCAGACCGTCGGGTTCGGCGCGATGCTCGACTACTCCGCGCAGATCCCTCCGAAGGACCGCTGGGCGATCGCCGCCTACATCCGCGCGCTGCAACTCTCGCAGGGCGCGACGATCTCCGACGTGCCTGCGGACGCCCGTCCCGCTCTCGAGTCGCCGCAGGCCGCGCCGCGGGCCGCCCCTCTGGTCCCCAACGAGGAGGACTGGCGGGAGCATCCGATCGTCCCCACGGCCGTTCCCGGGGAGCACGCGCGGTGAAGGCCTCCCGCACCGCTCTGTTCGTGGGTCTCGCCGCGCTCGTCGCCTGCGGCCTCGGCGCCGCCGCGAACCCGGGCCAGTTCTTCCGGTCGTATCTGCTCGCCTTCGTCTTCTGGAACGGGCTCGCCACCGGCTCGATGGCGGTGCTGATGCTCCAGTACCTGACCGGCGGCGCCTGGGGCATCGCGATCCGGCGCGAGCTCGAGGCGGCGATGCGCACGCTCCCGCTGATGGCGCTCGCGTTCCTGCCCGTCCTCGCGGGGCTTCCGCGCCTCTACGAGTGGACGCACGCGGACGCCGTCGCGGCCGACGAGATCCTCCGGAAGAAGGTCCTCTACCTGAACACGCCGTTCTTCGTCTTCCGCGCGGTCCTGGCCTTCGCCGTCTGGCTCGCCTTCGCCTACTTCCTCGACAAGTGGTCCCGCGCGCAGGACGCGCACGCCGACCCGGGCCTCGACCGGCGACTGCAGCTCCTGTCCGGCGGCGGCCTCGTGGCGTACGGCCTGACGACGACCTTCACCTCGGTCGACTGGGTGATGTCGCTCGAGCCGCACTGGTACTCGACGATGTACGGCGTGCTGTTCATCGTGGGCCAGGCCCTGGGCGGCCTCGCCCTCGCCACCGCGACGGTCCTCCGCCTTTCGGGAACGGAATCGGTCGCCGCGCTCGTCGGCGGCCGCACGCGCAACGACCTCGGGAAGATGCTCTTCGCCTTCGTGATGCTCTGGGCCTACGTCTCGTTCTCGCAGTATCTGATCACCTGGTCGGGCAATCTGCCCGAGGAGATTTCCTGGTACCTCGCGCGCCTGCGCGGCGGCTGGGGCGCGGTCGGCGCCGCCGTGCTCGTGTTCCACTTCGTGCTTCCGTTCCTGCTGCTGATCTCGCGACAGGCCAACCGCAACCCGCGGATCCTCTTCGGCGCCGCGGCGCTGCTCCTTTTCATGCGTTTCGTGGACGTGGCCTGGCTCGTTCTGCCCGCCTTCTCGAAGGGCACGCTCCGCATCCACTGGATGGATCTCGGCGTGCCGCTCGGGCTGGGCGGCGTGTGGATCGCCTTCTACGCGCGAAATCTCGCCGGCCGTCCGCTCCTGCCCGTGCACGACCCCGGTTTCGAGGAGGCCCTGGCGCATGGACGCGACTAGAGGCGGCGCGGGGCACCGCGCGGGCGTCGAGCCGGATGTCGTCTCGACTCGAACCGTCCTCGCTTTCGGGCTTGCGTTCGCGGCGATGGCCGCCTTCGGGATGCTCTTCGTCGTCGGGCTCTTCAAGCTCCTCGACCGCGGCGCCGAGAAGAGCGACGCGGCGGCGGTGGCCGGAGCCGGACTCCAGAACCAGCCGGGCCGCCTGCCGCCGGCGCCGCGCCTCCAGATCCGCGGGACGCGGGACTGGCAGGAGTATCGCGCCGCGGAGGGACAGCGCCTCTCGACCTATGGCTGGATGGACCGCGGAAGCGGCGCCGTCCACATTCCGATCGACCGGGCGATGGCGCTCGTTCTCGAGCGCGGCGTGGGACCGCTGCCGCCCGGCCCCGCCGTGGCGCCTCCGCCGGCGGACGCAGAGAGCAAGCGATGAGACGCGCGACTCTCTTCGCCGCCCTTCTGGCCGCCGCCGCGCACGCGCCCGCTCAGCCCATGGCCGCTCCCGAAGCCGGCACACGCGCCGACGTCCAGCCCGCGATGCTCGCGGGGATCGACATCCAGCAGCGCTTGAACGAGGCCGTCCCGGGGACGCTCGCCTTTCGCGACGAGGTCGGACGGCCCGTCGTTCTCTCCGGCTACTTCGGATCGCGTCCCGTGATCCTCGCCCTCGTCTATTACAACTGCCCCATGCTCTGCACGGAGGTCCTGAACGGGCTCGTCTCGGCCCTTCGCGTCGTGTCGCTCACGGCCGGCCGCGACTTCGACGTCGTCATCGTCAGCTTCGATCCGCGGGAGAAACCCTCCGACGCCGCGGCCAAGAAGATCGCCTACGTCGGGCGCTATGGCCGGCCGGGCTCCGACCGCGGCTGGCATTTCCTGACGGGCACGCCCGAGGCGATCGGAGCGCTCGCCCGGTCCGTCGGGTTCCGCTACCGCTTCGACGCGGACCAGAACCAGTTCGCCCACGCGAGCGCGCTGTACGTCCTGACGCCCGCCGGCCGCCTGTCGCGCTATTTCCTCGGCATCGAGTACGCGCCGCGCGACCTGCGCCTGGCTCTCGTCGAGGCGTCGGAAGGCCGCATCGGAACGCCGACCGACCGCCTCCTCCTCTACTGCTTCCACTACGACCCGAAGGCCGGCAAGTACAGCGCCACCGTCGTGACGATCGTCCGGGCCGCCGGCATCGCGACGCTCCTCGTCCTCGGCGCCGCGATCGCGCAGATGTCGCGCCGGCGGTCGGCGCGCCTGCGGCTGGTTCGCGAGGGGACGCGCTGATGCAGATATTCCCGCCGGAGGCCTCGACTTTCGCCGGCCATGTGGACGCCCTCTACGGCTTCCTCATCGCCGTCACGGCGTTTTTCTCTCTGCTGATCGGCGCGCTCGTCGTCGTCTTCGCCATCCGGTACCGGCGCCGCTCGCCCGAGCAGGTCGCGGTGGACGTGCACGAGTCGGGAGTGCTCGAGATCGTCTGGACCGTCATCCCGCTCGTGCTCGTGCTCATCATGTTCTTCTGGGGCGCCTCCGTGGCCTTCCGGATCGCGCGCCCGCCGGCCAACACGCTCGACGTCTACGTCACCGGAAAACAGTGGATGTGGAAGCTCCAGCACACCGACGGGCATCGCGAGATGAACGAGCTTCACGTGCCGATCGGACAGCCCGTGCGCCTCGTCATGGCGTCCGAGGACGTCATCCACAGCTTCTACGTGCCGGCCTTCCGGTTCAAACGCGACGTCGTTCCGGGGCGGCTCTCGATCGCGTGGTTCGAGGCCACGCGGCCCGGCCGCTACCACCTCTTCTGCGCGGAGTACTGCGGTACGCGCCACTCGGGCATGATCGGGTGGATCTACGCGATGTCTCCGGCGGACTACCAGGCGTGGCTCTCGGGCGGCGCGGCGGGCGAGTCGCTCGCGGCGGCCGGCGCCAAGCGTTTTCAGGAGCAGGCGTGCAACACGTGTCACGGCGATCAGCCGGGAGCGCGCGGCCCTTCCCTCGTCGGCGTCTACGGCAAGAAGGTGCGCCTGCAGAGCGGGCAGGAGGTCACGGTGGACGAGGCGTACCTTCGCGAATCGATCGTCAATCCCCAGGCACAGCTCGTCGCGGGCTATCCGCCGATCATGCCGACCTTCCAGGGCCTCATCAGCGAAGACGGCCTGCTCCAGCTCATCGCGTACATCAAGTCGCTGTCTCCGCCTCCGCCCGCCGGCGCCAACGCCTCCGCGGCATCTGCGGAAAGGGAAAGGAATCCGGCCAAGCCATGAGCACCAACGCCGTTTCGGCCCCGGGCGCGCCCCCGCGGCGGGTGGACTACCTGAACGCGCGCTACGGAGTGAAGTCCTGGCTCTTGACCGTGGATCACAAGCGGATTGCGATCCTCTACCTCATCGGCGTCACATTCTTCTTCGCGGTCGGCGGCATCTACGCTTCGCTCATTCGCCTCGAGCTCCTGACGCCGAAGGGCGACGTCTTCCTCTCGCAGACGTACAACAAGCTCTTCACGGGGCACGGGGTCATGATGGTGTTCTTCTTCATGATCCCCGGCATCCCGGGGGTCCTCGGAAACTTCCTGATCCCTCTGATGATCGGCGCTCGCGACGTCGCGTTTCCGAAGCTGAACCTGCTGTCGTGGTACCTCTTCGCCATCGGCGGGCTGACGGCGCTCTGGGCCGTCGTGCACGGAGGCCTCGACACCGGCTGGACGTTCTACACGCCCTACAGCACCGTGTACTCGAACGGCTGGGTCGTCGTGACCGCGGTCGGCGTGTTCATTTCGGGCTTCTCCTCGATCCTGACGGGCCTGAACTTCCTCGTCACGATCCACACGATGCGGGCCCCCGGCATGACCTGGATGCGGATGCCGCTCTTCTGCTGGGGGATGTACGCGACGGCGATCATCCAGATCCTCGGCACGCCGGTCGTCGCCATCACGCTGCTTCTCGTGGCCGCCGAACGGCTGTTCCACCTCGGCGTCTTCGATCCGGCGCAGGGCGGCGACCCGGTGCTCTTCCAGCACCTCTTCTGGTTCTACTCGCACCCGGCCGTCTACATCATGATCCTGCCGGCGATGGCCGTCATCAGCGAGGTCGTGACGGCCTTCGCGCGCAAGCCGGTCTTCGGCTACAAGTTCATCGCGGCCTCCTCCGTCGCGATCGCCGCCCTCTCGTTCCTCGTGTGGGGACACCACATGTTCGTGTCGGGTCAGTCCATTTACGCCGGACTCGTGTTCTCGTTCCTCTCCTTCATGGTCGCGATCCCGTCGGCAATCAAGGTGTTCAACTGGACGGCCACGCTCTACAAGAGCGCCGTTTCGTACCAGACGCCGCTGCTCTACGCGATCGGCTTCATCGGGCTCTTTACGTTCGGCGGGCTGACCGGGCTCTTCCTGGCCTGCCTCGGCCTCGACATCCACGTGCACGACACGTACTTCATCGTCGCGCACTTCCACTACATCATGGTGGGCGGCACGATCATGGCGTACCTCGGCGGCCTCCACTACTGGTGGCCGAAGATCTCCGGCAAGCTGTACCCGGAAATGTGGTCGCGCGTCTCCGCCTGGGTCATCTTCATCGGCTTCAACCTCACGTTCTTCCCCCAGTTCATTCTGGGCTACCTCGGCATGCCGCGTCGCTACCACGCGTACCCCGACGAGTTCCAGGTGCTGAACGTCATGTCCACCGCGGGCGCCTCGATCCTCGGGATCGGTTACCTCATCCCCCTCATTTATTTCTTCTGGTCCATGCGCTACGGGAAGGACGCGGCGGACAACCCCTGGGGCGCGACCGGGCTCGAGTGGCAGACACCGTCGCCGCCGCCGACCGAGAACTTCGCCGAGACCCCGGTCGTGACGGGCCGGCCCTACGACTACACGACGATCCCCGAGGAGGTGCGGGTTGGCTGACACCGCGCACGCGGTCGCGGCCGGCGCGCCGCCGGAGCTCCAGCAT
>DATJZU010000117.1:0-42167 GCA_035498835.1 Thermoanaerobaculia bacterium | reverse complement strand
ATCCCAGCCGGGATGACTCGGCGCGCCGCGGTGGCCCTGGCCTGTTGGACGCTTTCGGCCGCCCTCGGCGCCGACGCGGCTTCCGATGCGGCCCGCGCCGAGCTGTCGCGCGAACGCCGGTTGCTCGCGGCCGACACGTCGCGCCTCTCCGCCATTTCCCGCCGCCTCGACACGGCCCTGTCCGATCTCGCCGCGGCCGCGCGCGTCGCTGCGGACGCGGCCGCTCGCGCCGACACGCCGGACGACGTCGTCCGCCGGGAGGAAGCCGTGTCGGCGGCGGAGCAAGAGGTCCGCTCCCTCCTCGAACGCCGCCGCCTCCTCGCCGACAAGATCATCGACCGCCGGCGCCGCATCGAGCTTCTCGAAGCGGCGAGCCAGAGCGCGGCGGTCGAGAACGTGCTCACGGGACGCTGGAGCGTCCTCATTCAGCCCGGCGACCAGCGCGGCGTCTTCCGGCTGAACCTGCAGGGCACGATCGTTTCCGGAGAGTATCGGCTCGAGGGCGGGTTCGACGGATCGGTTCGAGGCACGCTCATCAACGATCGCCTGAAGCTCGAGCGCGTGGATTCGAAGAACGGGTTCGACGCGATCTTCTACGGCCGTCTCTCTCCCGACGCGCAACAGATCGTCGGCACCTGGGAGGCGACGACCCTCGGAACGGGGCAGGCCGGCTCGGGCAGCTGGAGCGCCGCCCGGCTCGCCCAGGAGGAGGAATCTCAGTGAAGCGACGCGCGGCGATCGTGCCTCTCCTCGTCGGAGTCCTGATCGGCTTCATCGGCGGCTATTTCGCGGGCGGCGGCGGGCGGCCGGGCGGCGCCGCGATCGCGGGCGACGGCGCGACGCACGGCGCGGTTCCGGACCTGGAGCGCGCGATCGAGCGCGATCCGGAGAATCCGCGGCTGTGGACCGAGCTCGGCAACGTCGCCTACGACAGCGGCGACTGGTCGCGCGCGATCCGGGCGTACGAGAAGGCGCTGCGCAAGACCCCGAACGATCCCAACGTCCTCTCGGATCTCGGAGCGGCATACCGCAATCGCGGCGAATTTCAGCGCGCGGTCGGGTTGTTCAAGAAGGCGCGCACGGCCGATCCGGACCACTGGCAGTCGCTGCTCAACCTCGTGCTCGTCTACGCCTACGACCTGCGGGACCTCGACTCCGCCCGACGCGCCTTCGGAGAGCTGAAGCGCCGGTATCCCGACATTCCGAACCTCGACCGGCTGGAGCGCCAGATCAACGAGGGGAAGCCGGAGGCCTGAGCGGTGGCACGGATCGTCCTGGGAGTCGTCCTGCTCTTTGCGGCGCTCTGGCTCGTGCGCGTCCTGCGGCATCTCGCTTCGGCCTTCTTTCGGGCGCGATGACGGACCTCTTCGATCCGCAAGCCGAGCCTGCGCCGGCGCCCGAAGAGGCGGCGCTCTCGCCCGATACGCCGCTCGCGGACCGGATGCGGCCGCGCTCGCTCGACGAGGTGGAGGGGCCCGAGGCGGTCGTGGGCGGCAACGGATTTCTCCGCCGGTCGATCGCGGAGGACCGCGTTCCTTCGCTCGTCCTCTGGGGACCTCCGGGAGTCGGCAAGACGACGCTCGCGCGCCTCATCGCCGCGCAGACGGCCTCGACGTTTCTGGCGTATTCGGCCGTCGCGACCGGCGTCAAGGAGATGCGCGAGGTCCTCGAGAGCGCCAAGAAGCAGCGCCGCCGGTCGAAGCGCCGCACGATCCTCTTCCTCGACGAGATCCACCGGTTCAACCGCTCGCAGCAGGACGTCTTCCTGCCGTACATCGAGGCCGGGGACATCGTCCTCGTCGGCGCCACGACCGAGAATCCTTCTTTCGAGCTCAACGGCGCGCTTCTCTCGCGCTGCAAGGTCGTCGTGCTCGACCCTCTGAAGCCCGAGGCGATCGTCCGCATCGTCGAGCGGGCGCTCCAGGACATTCCCCGCGGCCTCGGCGCCCGCGACTTCCGCCTCGACGACGAGGCGCTCTCTTTCATCGCACAGACGTCGGGAGGCGATGCCCGCCGCGCGCTGAACCTGCTCGAGGCGGCGGCGGCGGACGCCGAGGCCGGAAAGACGAAGCGGATCGAGGTCTCCCGGCTGCGCGACCTGCTGCAGCGCAAAGTCCTCCTCTACGACAAGGCCGGCGAGGAGCACTACAACCTGATCTCCGCCCTCCACAAGGCGATGCGCGAGTCGGATCCGGACGCCACCATCTACTGGCTCGTGCGAATGCTCGAGGCGGGGGAGGACCCGCTCTACGTCGCGCGGCGCATCGTGCGCTTCGCCTCGGAGGACGTGGGTCTGGCGGACCCGCGCGCGCTGGCGATCGCGCTCGACGCGAAGGAGGCGTTCGACTTCCTCGGCCTGCCGGAGGGCTCGCTTGCGCTCGCGCAGGCGGCCGTCTACTGCGCGCTGGCGCCCAAGTCGAATGCGCTCTACGTGGCGGAGAACGAAGCCAAGACCGACGTCGCCGAGAAGCCCGCCGAGCCCGTTCCCGCCGTCATCCGTAACGCCGTGACGAAGCTCATGAAGGAAGTCGGCTATGGCGCCGGCTACCGCTACGCGCCGGCCGAGCCGGAGGGCGTCGGCGGTATCGAATGCCTGCCCGAATCGCTCCGCGGGCGGCGCTACTACCGGCCCCGGGCGTCGGGAGAGGAGGCCGAGTGGTCTCGCCGCCTCGAGGCGGTGCTCAAGCGGCGCCGCGAGAAGTGGGAAAAGGAAGAGGGGACGGACCCGAAGGGTCGCCGGCGAAAGTAGAGTCGGGCTAGCCCTCTTCCCGCCGGTAGTTCGGGGCTTCCTTCGTGATGATCACGTCGTGCGCGTGCGACTCGCGCAGGCCCGAGGACGTCACACGGATCATGTTCGACTTCGTCCGAAGATCGTCGATCGTCCGCGACCCCGTCAGCCCCATGCCGCTCCGCACGCCGCCCGTCAGTTGGTGCACGAGCGCCTCGACGCTGCCCTTGTACGGGACCATTCCCTCGATGCCCTCGGGCACGAGCTTCGACAGGCCGTTCGCGGGAGCGGACGCCTCGACTTCCATGGATTCCTGGAAATACCGGTCCGAGGACCCCGCCTTCATGGCGCCGAGCGAGCCCATGCCGCGGTAGGCCTTGAAGGTGCGGCCCTGGTACAGGATGGTCTCGCCCGGCGACTCCTCGGTGCCCGCGAAGAGCGAGCCGACCATGACGATGTGCGCGCCGGCGGCGATCGCCTTCGTGATGTCACCGGAGTACTTGATGCCGCCGTCCGCGATCAGGGGCACGCGGGTGCCGCGTGTCGCGCGCGCGCACTCGCGGATGGCGTGGATCTGCGGGACGCCGGATCCCGTGACGACGCGCGTCGTGCAGATCGAGCCCGGTCCGATCCCCACCTTGATCGCGTCCGCGCCGCGGTTGAGAAGGTCGCGCGCGCCGGCCTCGGTGGCCACGTTGCCGGCCACGACCGGCGTGGACGGGAACTTCTGCTTCACGAGTTTCAGCGCGTCGAGGACACCCTGGCTGTGCCCGTGAGAGGAGTCGAGGACGAGCACGTCCACCTTGGCGCGCACGAGCTCGCGCGACCGGTCGATCAGGTCCTTCGAGACGCCGATGGCCGCCCCGACGCGCAGGCGCCCGAGAGCGTCCTTGGCGGCGTTGGGGTACTTGATCGCCTTCTGGATGTCCTTGACGGTGATGAGGCCCTTGAGGTTCCCGGCCTTGTCGACGACGAGGAGCTTCTCGATGCGGTGCTCGTGGAGGAGCTCCTTGGCCTGCTCGAGTGTCGTGCCGACGGGCGTCGTGATGAGGTGATCCTTCGTCATCCGCGTCGAGATGGGCTGGTCGAGCCGCGTCTCGAACCGCAGATCGCGGTTGGTCAGGATGCCGACGAGCTTGCCGCGGTCGTCCACGACGGGAACGCCCGAGATCTTGTAGCGGGCCATCACGTCGAGCGCCTCGGCGATGCGCTGCTCGGGCCGACAGGTGACGGGGTCCACGATCATGCCCGACTCGGACCGTTTGACCTTGTCCACCTCGTCGGCCTGCGCCGCGATGCCCAGGTTCTTGTGGATGACGCCGAGACCGCCCTGCTGCGCCATGGCGATCGCGAGGCGCGACTCGGTCACGGTGTCCATGGCCGCCGACAGGATGGGAATGTTCAGCGCGATCGACTCGGTCAGCTGGGTCCGCAGGTCGACGTCGCGCGGGTGGACCGCGGAATGCGCCGGCAGGAGCAGGACGTCGTCGAAGGTCAACGCCAGAGTGATCTCGCGCTCCTCCAGTTCCCGCGCCGGTTTCGCCGTGCGACGCGGCATCAGGCGGCGGTCCCGTGGCATTTCTTGTACTTCTTACCCGAGCCGCAGGGGCACGGGTCGTTGCGCCCGACCTTCGGGGCCTGGCGATGGACGGTTTCGACCCTGGCGTCCTGTCCGCCGGAGGCGGCGGCGCCGTACGAATAGTTCTGCGGGGCGTTGCGGCGGGAGGGGAGGCCGACGGGCCGGGCTCGGCCCTCGCCGACGGCGATCGGCGTGTCCTCCTCGGCCACCTGCCGCACGACGGGCTGGAGCCGGTAGAGATACTGGACCGTCTGGTCCTCGATCCGTTCCTTCATCAACGTGAAGAGCTCGAAGGACTCCTTCTTGTATTCGACGAGCGGATCTCGCTGCCCGTAACCGCGCAGCCCGATGCCTTCCTTCAGGTGGTCGATCGCGAGAAGGTGGTCCTTCCACTGCTGGTCGACGATCTGGAGCATGACGAACTTCTCGTGCAGGCGCATCGTCTCGGGGCCGAGCAGCTTCTCCTTGCGTTCGTAGACCTCGGGCAGCTCGGCCACGAGCATCTCGCGGACCTCTTCGCGCGTCTTGCCGGTGAAGTCGAAGCGGCCGGGCTCGAAGCCGTAGTACTCCTTGAGGTCGAGGTCGAAGGCCGGGAGGTCCCACTGCGAAGGATCTTTGTCCTCCGGGAGGTGCCGCCCGAGCAGGTAGTCCACGATCATCTCCGCGAGGCCCAGGATCTCCGCCTTGCTGCGCTGGCCCGTCAGGATCTCTTTGCGCAGCCGATAGATCTCCTCGCGCTGCCGGTTCATGACGTCGTCGTACTCGAGCAGGTGCTTGCGCGTCTCGAAGTTGCGCTGCTCGACCTGCTTCTGCGCGCGTTCGATCGATCGGGAGACCATGCGGTGCTCGATAGGGACTCCCTCCTCCATCCCGAAACGCCGCATGATGTTCTGGAGCCGGTCCGACCCGAAGATCCGCATCAGGTCGTCTTCGAGCGAGATGTAGAAGCGCGAGGCGCCGGGGTCGCCCTGCCGGCCGCTTCGGCCGCGAAGCTGGTTGTCGACGCGCCGCGACTCGTGGCGCTCCGTGCCGATGATGAAGAGGCCGCCCGCCTCGAGGACCTTCTTCTTGTCGTCCGCGGCCTCGGCCCGGATCCTGCCGAGAAGCTTCTGGAAGTCCTCCTCGGTCTCGGCTTCCTTGCGGCGCTGCTCGGCGAAGGCCTCCGGGTTGCCGCCGAGCACGATGTCGGTGCCGCGGCCCGCCATGTTGGTGGCGATCGTGACGGAGCCGGACTTTCCGGCCTGCGCCACGATGTCGGCCTCCTTCTCGTGGAACTTGGCGTTCAGAACGACGTGCGGCACTTTGCGGCTCTTGAGCAGGGCGGACAGGCGTTCGGATTTCTCGATCGAGACGGTGCCCACCAGGACCGGCTGGCCGCGCTCACGCAGCTGGACGATCTCGTCGGCCACCGCGTCGAACTTCTCGCGCTCGGACACGTAGACGACATCCTGGTGATCGTCGCGGATCATCGGCATGTTAGTCGGGATGACGACGACGTCGAGCTTGTAGATCTCGTGGAACTCGCCGGCCTCGGTGTCGGCCGTGCCCGTCATGCCGGCGAGCTTCTCGTAGAGGCGGAAATAGTTCTGCAGGGTGATCGTCGCGAGCGTCTGGTTCTCTCGCTCGATCTTGACGTTCTCTTTGGCCTCCACGGCCTGGTGAAGCCCGTCGGACCAGCGCCGTCCCGGCAGCACGCGGCCCGTGAACTCGTCCACGATCAGGACCTGGCCGTCCTTGATCATGTAGTCCACGTCCTTGCGGTAGAGGGCATGGGCCCTCAGAGCCTGCTCGACGCCGTGGAGCATGTCGATGTTGGTCAGCTCGTAGAGGTTCTCGACCTTGAGCAGATGCTCGGCCTTGGCCACCCCCTCTTCGGTCAGGACCGCCGTGCGCGCCTTTTCATCGACCAGGTAGTCGCCGGTCGTGAACTTGTTCCCCGCCTTGTCCTTTTCCTCGGTGCCCTTGGTCAGGTGCGGGATGACGCGGTTGCAGCGGTAGTAGATCTCGGTGTTCTCCTCCGAGGGACCCGAGATGATCAGCGGCGTGCGCGCCTCGTCGATCAGGATCGAGTCCACCTCGTCCACGATGGCGAAGACGTGGCTGCGCTGCACCATCGCTTCGATCTCGAACTTCATGTTGTCGCGCAAGTAGTCGAAGCCGAACTCGTTGTTGGTGCCGTAGGTGACGTCGCAGGCGTACGCCTTCTGACGCTCGTCGTCGAGCAGAGAGTTCTGGATGCATCCGACCGTCAGCCCGAGGAACCGATAGATCTTGCCCATCCACTCAGCGTCGCGGCGAGCCAGGTAGTCGTTGACCGTCACGACGTGGACGCCGCGGCCGGCCAGGGCGTTGAGGTAGACGGGCATCGTCGCGACGAGCGTCTTGCCTTCGCCCGTCTTCATCTCCGCGATCTTCCCCTGGTGGAGAACCATGCCGCCGATCAGCTGCACGTCGAACGGGCGAAGGCCGATCGACCGGCGGGAGGCCTCGCGCACGACGGCGAACGCTTCCTCGAGGAGATCGTCGAGCACGGCATTCCGGGCTTCCTTGAAATCTTCGGCGGGAACACCCTCGAGCGCCGTCCGCAGGCGCTCTCGAAACTCGACCGTCTTGGCGCGGAGAGCGTCGTCCGAAAGCGCCTGCATGCCCGGCTCGAGGGCGTTGATGGCCTCGACGCGCGGCGCGAGCTTCTTCAGGTCCCGCTCGTGCTGTGTGCCGAAGACTTTGGCGAGGACGCGGTCGATCATTTAGGCCGTAAACACCCCAGGCGGGGTAGTTTATTCAAGGTTTATCGCGGGCGGGGAAGAGAAGCGCGGGCGGCCCGGACTAACGGGCGTCGAGGATGTATTCGAGGGGATTGACCGCGCGATCCGCCCGGCGAACCTCGTAGTGGAGGTGCGGGCCCGTCGAGCGTCCCGTCGAGCCGACGAGGCCGATGCGGTCGCCGCGCTGCACGGTCTCGCCGTCGTGGGTCAGGATCACGTCGAGGTGGCCGTAGACGGTCCGGAAGCCGGCAGGATGGTCGATCTCGACGACGTTGCCATAGTCGGGAGACCAGCCGGCGCGCGACACGATTCCGGCCGCCGTCGCGAGCACGGGCTCGCGCCAGCGCGTCGAGATGTCGAGGCCCGCGTGGAAAGCCGGCGCCCCCGTGAACGGATCGGCGCGGGCGCCGAACCCGGAGTTGAGCAGACCGCGCACGGGCGCGACGGACGGCGTCGAGCTCGTGACGGCCTCGCCCTTCGCGAGCTGGGTCTCGAGCGCGTCGAGACGAGCCTCGATCGCGTGCTGGCGCTCGGGAGACGTCGGGTCGAGGTTTGCGGACGTCTCGAAGGGGCCGCCGAGCCCCGCCTTCTCACGCGGCAGGCCGGCCACGATCGCCAGACGCCGCGTGCGGTCCTCGAACTGCGAGATCTGCTTCGCGAGACCCGCGATGCGCTCTTCGAGCCGCTTCGCCGACGACTTCAGCCGGGCATTCTCGGCGGCGGTATCGCGGTAGCGCCGGTCCTCGCGGGCCGTCGCGACATAGGCCCAGGCGAAAACGACGGCGGAGATGAGCAGGACGAGAACTCCGGCGGCGGCAGCGGCGAGGAGGCGGGTCGAGACGGTCAGCTTGCGGAATCGCGCCCGGGCGTGGGGGACGAAGATGATCGTGCTGTAGCGACTCATCCGTCTCTTGACTCCCTCACCGGCGCGTGGCTTTCGCGATACCCGCCGAGCCATCTCGGTCACCGCGCGCCTTTTCAAGCAGCTATCCGATCGGAGTGCCTCGGCATCCTATGGACCGCTCGCCGGAGTGTCAATCCTGCCCTTATGGTCAGGGACGGTCCGAAGCCGATAGGAAATCGCCTCGGACAGGTGTCCGGCCGCCACGCGATCGCATTCCTCGAGGTCGGCGATCGTGCGGGCGACGCGGAGGGCGCGGTGCAGGCCTCGGACCGACAGGCCGAGCCGCGAGACGGCGGTTTCGGCGAGACGCCGGCCGGCGCCGTCGAGAGGCGCCGCGGCCTCGAGCTCGGCGGCGGTCAGACGCGCGTTGCCGGCGGCCGTCCCTCCCGCGGGGGCGTGGGCCGCGGCGCGCTGGCGGGCGAGTTCCACGCGCGCGCGGATCGCGGCCGAGGACTCGCCGGGAGCGCCGCGCGCCAGGTCGTTCCAGGTGACCGCCGGGACCGAGATGCACAGGTCGATGCGGTCGAGGAGGGGCCCCGAGATCTTTCCCGTATATCGGCGTCGGTTCGCGTCGCCGCACGCGCAAAGTCCGCCGGCGGACCCGGCGCGCCCGCACGGGCACGGGTTCATGGCGGCGACGAGGAGAAAGTCGCAGGGGAAGACGCTCGCGCCGCCCACGCGCACGAGCGCGATCCGCCGCTCCTCGAGCGGCTGGCGGATCGCTTCGAGCACGTCGCGGCGAAACTCGGGCAGCTCGTCGAGAAACAGCACGCCCCGGTGCGCGAGCGAGATCTCGCCGGGCGCCGGGTGCGGTCCGCCGCCGACGAGTCCCGCGGCCGAGATGCCGTGGTGGGGAGCGCGGAAGGGGCGCGCCCGCACGAGGCCGCTGCCCGCGGGGAGCCGGCCGGCCGCGGAATGGATCTTCGTGATCTCGATCGCCTCGGCGCGCGAAAGCGGAGGAAGGATCGTCGGCAGGCGCCGGGCCAGCATCGTCTTGCCTGCCCCGGGCGGTCCGACGAGGAGCGCGTGGTGGCCGCCGGCGGCGGCGATCTCGAGCGCGCGGCGGGCCACGGCCTGGCCGCGGACGTCGGCGAAATCCTCGAGAGCCGCGGGCGTTTCACCGTCCGCGACGATCGGCGCGCAGCGTCGCGCGATCGGCTGGCCGGTCAAGTGTGCGATCGCCTCGCCGAGCGACGCGACCGCCACGAGATCGAGCCCGTCGACGCACGCCGCCTCGGCCAGGTTCTGTTCCGGCAGGAAGACCTGCTCGAACCCGGCCTCCTTCGCGGCCAGCGCGAGCGCCAGGGCGCCCCGGATCGGGCGCACCTGTCCGGAGAGGCCGAGCTCTCCGAGGAAGACGCGGCGGCGCGCCTCGCGCGGAGCGACGCCCGCGATCTCGCAGAGCGCCGCGGCGACCGCCAGATCCACCGTGGCTCCGGCTTTGCGCCACTCGGCCGGCGCGAGGTTGACGGTCACGGCGCCCGCCGGGAGCGGGAAGCCGCCGTTTTTCAGCGCCCCGCGTACGCGCTCGCGCGCCTCGCGGATCGAGGCGTCGGGCAGTCCGACGATCGTGAACGTGGGAAGCCCGCCGCCGACGTCGACCTCGACGTCGAGCACGCGGGCCTCGATTCCATGGAGCACGGCGGAATGGGTTCGGGCGAGCATGCAGCCCTCCTGCGAAGGAGGCGCGAGGGAGACGCCCGCGGGCGACGAGGACGACCGGAACGGAGCCTAGCAGGGAAACGCGGGGGAATCCAAGCGCCGCGCGCGGTCAGCGACGGGTCGCGGGCGGGATCTTCAGCCGGTCGCCGGGCTTGATCTTTTCGGGCGAGTCGAGATCGTTGGCGGCCAGGAGGGAGTCCACCGTCGTGCCGGTGCGCCGCGCGATGCCGAAAAGAGTGTCCCCGCCCTTGACGCGGTAGCTGCGGGTCACGGTCGCCGGGACGGCGGCCGCGGCGGTCTTTGCGGGCGCGGGTTTGGTCCTGCGGGACGCCGTCTGGACGGGTTCCCTGGAGGGCACGACCAGCACCTCGCCGCGAGAGACCTTCGCGGTCGCCGGCAGTCCGTTGCTCTCCGCCAGGCGCGCGGTCGAGACGCCGTAGCGGTGCGCGATCGAGGCGAGCGACTCGCCTTTCTTGACCGTGTGGCGGCGGGGCCCGGGCAGCTTCGCGGTCGGCGCCGCCGCGAAGGCGAGGCGCGCCGCCTCGACCTGGCCCGACGGAATCTTCAGCGTGTAGCCCTCGGGCTGCCGCGGCGTGACGCCGGTCTTCAGCTCGGGGTTCAGCGCCTGGAGGCTCTCGAGGTCGAGGCTCGGCGACTGGGCGAGGTCGGCCAGTCGCACGGGCCGGTTCAGCTCGATCGTCTCGTAATCGAGCGGCGCCTCGTACTCGACCGTGAACCCGTAATGCTCCGGGTTCTTCGAGATGAGCGTCGCCGCGATCACGGCCGGCACATAGTTCTGCGTCTGCGCGCGGAGGAGCCCTGAGGCCGCGAGCTGCCAGAAGTCGTTCAAACCCGTGCGCTCCTGCGCGCGGAGGATCTTCCCCTCTCCGGCGTTGTACGCCGCGAGCGCGAGAAACCAGTCGTGGAAGAGCTCGTGGAGGTACGCGAGGTGCTTCGCCGCGGCGCGCGTCGCCTTCTCGGGATCGCTCCTCTCGTCGACGACGCCGTTGCTCGTCAGGCCGTACTGCCGGCCCGTGCGCGGCATGAACTGCCAGATGCCGTGCGCGGCGCGCGGCGACCGCGCCCGCGGCAGGAAGGACGACTCGATGAGCGCGACCTGCGCGAGATCCGTCGGAATGCCTTCCTCCCGGAAGACCCGGTGAATCATCGGGACGTAGCGGCCGGAGCGCGCGAGACCGCGCGCGATGATGTCGTGGAGCTGGCCCTGGAACGTCGCGAGGACCTTCAGGACGGCGTCGTTGACGACGATCGGAATGTCGTAGGTGATTCCCGCCGTATCGGAGGCCACGGCCTCGCGCGCCGTCGAGATCTCGGCCGCGGAAGCCGACGGCGACTCGATCGGCTGCAGTTCGGGGGCAATCGTTCCTTCTCCCGCCGCCGTCTCCTCGGGCGGCATGGCGAGAGCCTCGTAGCGGAGGATGCCTTCGTAAATCTCGAGACCGAAGGCGCGCGTTTCGGCCGATTGCGGGGCCGTGGCGCTCGGCGGCTGCAGCGTCGCGATCGACTGCTCGAAGAGCTCGTGCGCGCAGGCGAAATCCCCCGAGAGCGCCGCCTCGCGCCCCGCGGAGAATTGCTCGGCCGCGCGGCGGCGGGTCAGCTCGTCGGGCGAGGGCCCGGCCTCCCGCGGGCGCGCGGGCGGGGCAGAAGCGCAGCTCGTGAGGAGGAGAGACAGGCCAAAAAGGAGACAGTCTCCGCGCCTCCCGCGAGGTCTCCGGTTGGTCACGTGACGGTCAGGGTAAACCCGGATTTCGGGGGAAGCAAGGCGATTTCCCTTCCCTCCTGTCCCATCGAGAGGACAGGCTACTTCGCGAAGATGTGGAACTTCAGCGAAAGCAGAAGCTTTTCGAGATCCGGCCGCGTGTGGAGCTCGATGGCAAACGTCTTCTCGTCGCCGACCGGGTTCTGCTCGCGGTCCTCGATGCGCAGCGCGACGCGGACCTGGTGCCCACCGGCCAGCTCGCCGCGCGGCACCTGCAGCTCGAAAATCCGGCTGATTTCCTTGCGGTGGTTCAGGCTCGACGCGAGCAGGTCGTCGATCGACACTCCCGGCGCCTGGCGCTTCGCGGGGCGTTCCGACACCGGCGCCGCGGTCGCGTCCTTGCGCAGCTTCTCGAGCTCGGCCAGGATGTCGATGTTCGACCGCACCTTGACGTGCTTGACGTCCTCGACGGAAACGGATTCGGGCTCCGGCGCCTGCGCGAAGGACACGTCGGCGATCTCGGCCTCCTCCGTGACGCGCGGTTCCTCCGGCAGGGGAGAGTCGAGCGACGCGAGCGCGTCCTCGAACTCCTGGACGGCCTCGGCCGAGCCCGCGTCGAAGGACGTCGTCTCGCGCGGTGCGGCCGCGGGGGCCGGCAGCTCCGGCTCGTCGTCGAGCGAGATGAGCTCGTCTTCCACAGGCGCAGACGCCGGAGGCGGCGGCGCGGGAGCCGCGGCCCTCGGACGCTCCGTCACCGAAGAAAGCTCCTGCAGAATCTCGGGGATCGCCGGCGCTTCGGTTTCGGCCGGAGGCGTCGTCGTCCGTTCCGCCACCGTCGCCACCATCGTCGGACGAGCGCCGGGCCGCTCCTCGCCGAGCATGCGCTTCTTGAGCGATCGGAGCGTGAGGCGCGAGATTGCCTTCAACGTCTCGAAGACGCCCTGACCCAGAACGGCGCACGCCTCGTAGCTTTCGTAGCCGCGCCCGGGATTGAGCGTTTCCTCGAGCTCCTCGAGCGCGAGGATGTTGCCGAGGTCGCGCTTGTTGTACTGGAGGACGAGCGGCAGATCCTCGAGCTTGACGCCGATCTCGGCGAGGTTCGAGCGCAGGTTCTGAAGGCTCTCGATGTTGGCTTCCTTCATCGCGCGCTGCGAGTCCGCCACGAAGACGATGCCGTCGACGCCCTTCAGGACCAGCTTGCGGGTCGTGTTGTAGAAGACCTGGCCGGGCACCGTGTAGAGCTGGACGCGCGTCTTGAAGCCGCCGATGACCCCCACGTCGAGGGGCAGCAGGTCGAAGAACAGCGTCCGGTCGGTCTCGGTCTCCAGCGAAACCATCTCGCCGCGGGAACCGGGAGCGGTCCGGCCGTAGATGTGGTGGAGGTTGGTGGTCTTCCCGCAGAGGCCCGGACCGTAGTACACGATCTTGGCCGCCATCTGCATGGTGGCGTAGTTGAAGAAGACCATGACGCGATTATGCCCCTGCGGGGCGAGGGAAATCCCTCGAAATTTTAGCATCGCAGCCGAAGGCGGCCGCGTCGGTTACGTCGGCCGGCGCCGACTCTTGCGCGTTCGGCGAGCCTCGCGTCGTCTGACGCCGAGAGCCGCTCGGACGCGCCGCTCCCCGCCGCGCCGGGGCATGGTCTCGAGGATCTCTCGCGCCAGCATTCGGTAGAGCTCCAGGAATTCCGGCAGACCCGCGGCCGCCGCGCGATGCGCGCGGACGGTGTGCGCATCCCGCCGGGCGATCGGGCCCGTGTAGGCCCGCGGGAAGGGACGGCTGACGGTCGCCGCCGCGGCCTCGGCGGCGAGCCTTCCGAGGGCCGCGCGTGCTTCGGGCTCGGTGAGGCCGGCCCGGACCGCGGCGCGCACCGAAACGGAGAGCAGGGCCATCGTTCCGCCGGCGGCGAGCGTCGCGGCCGCGTGGTACAGGGGCTTCGACGCCGTGTCGATGCGCCGGCCCGTGGCGCCGAGCGCGGCGGCGAGCTGCTCCCCGGCGTCGACCGCCGCGGGATCGCCCTCGATGGCCACCAGGGCGCCCTCCCACCCGGCGAGGTCTCCATCGTTTTCTCCGTCCTGCGCGGGGAACGCCCGAAGCGGGTGGAGTGAGCCGACGGCCGCGCCCCGGCGCGCGAGCGGCGCGAGAAGGGCCGCCGGCAGCGCCCCGGAGAGGTGAAAGGCGAAGCGGCACGACGTCCGCCGCGCGAGATCGCGTGCCACCGCGGCGATCCGGTCGTCCGGCACCGCCACCACGAGGAGCTCGCAGCGCTCCGGCATCCCGGAAGCGGTGGCGCCGTGCGCCGAGAGCTCGCGCCCGGCGCGGCGCGCGCCGGACCGGGTCCGGGCGACCACGAGCGCGAGGCGGCCGCCCGCGCGCTTCCAGGATCGGGCGAGCGCCTTTCCCGCCCGGCCGGGCCCGACGAGAACGAGCGGCAGCGCGAGGATGTCGGCCACGGCCACGCGGGCAGTGTACCGTCGGCCGGTTGACTCGGTTTCGGAGAGCCGCTACCGTGATTTCTGGCGCTTCCAGCGGGGGAGTGCCAGGAGCCGGTCTCAAGGCCGCAAAGAGCGCCCGAACGTGAAAAAGACCCTCGACAGCCGCAGCCGCGCCCTCCTGCGCGAGATCATCCGCGTGCACGTGGACACGGGGCTGCCCGTCTCGTCGCGGACCCTGTCGCGAACGAGCCGCTTCGGCCTGTCGCCGGCGTCGATCCGGAACATCATGGCGGACCTGACCGACGGCGGGTTCCTCATGCAGCCCCACACTTCGGCGGGGCGCATCCCCACCGACCAGGCCTATCGCCTCTACATCGACGAGCTCATGGGCCACCGGCGGGTCGCGGCCGACCTGCGCGAGCAGATCGACTCCGACCTGGCCTCGGCGGGAGGAGACATCACGCGGCTCTTCCAGGCGACCTCGAGACTCCTCGGCGAGCTCGCGGGCGAAGTCGGGTTCGTCGTCGCGCCGGACGACCTCCACACGGTGCTCAAGAGCCTGCGCTTCCTCTCGGTCGCGCCGCGGAAGATCCTCGTCGTGCAGATCAACGAGCCCGACGTCGTGATCTCGCGGGTGCTCGAGACCGAAGTCGATTACACGACGCCGGAGCTCGAGGCGGCGAGCGAGCGGCTGACGCGCGAGTACGGCGGGCTGACACTCCATGCCGTCCGGCGCAAGCTCGTCGCGGAGCTCGAGGAAGAACGCGCCGCTTTCGGCCGGATCTCGGAGCGAGCCAGCCAGCTCGGCCGCCGGGCGCTCGAGGGCCGCGAGCGCGAGGAGCGCATCTACGTCGACGGCACGGCGCGCCTTCTCGACAAGCCGGAGTTCTCGGACGTCGACAGCCTGAAGCGCGTCCTGCACGCGTTCGACGAGAAGACCCGGCTGCTTTCCCTCTTCACCCGCTATCTCGAGTCGCCGGGAACGAGCGTCGTGCTCGGATCCGAAGACGCCGTGACGGAGGACCCCCGCGTGTCCGCCGTCTTGACGTCGTACGGCTCGGGAGAGACACTCACGGGAATGCTCGGAGTCATCGGACCGGCCCGCCGGGAGTATCGCCGCGTCATTCCGGTCGTCGAGTTGCTCGGCCGGGCCTTGTCGAGTCGGCTCGAGGGCCGCGAAGCGCCGCTTCCGGAGGAGGACGACGAGGAATGAGCGACCGCGACCGGCGCGCGGACGGCGGTGCCGCCTCGGCAGACGACGCACTCGAGGTGCACGACTCCGGGGAGAGTCTCGAGGAGGCGCTCGCCGAGGAGGAGCGCACCGCGATTCTGGCGGCGGAGGAGAAGCTGCGGTCCGCCGAGCGGGATCTCGCGGAGCTCAAGGACCGCCACGTCCGGAAGCTCGCGGAGCTCGAGAACATCCGCAAGCGGACCGAGCGAGAGAAGCGCGAGCACTTCCGTACCGCGCTGATGGACCTGGCGCGCGACTTCCTCCCCATCCTCGACAATCTCGAGCGCGCGATGGCGCACGCCTCCGCCGAGGAGCGGAAGAGCCACTTCGGGCAGGGCATTGGCCTCATCCGGCGACAGCTCATGGATCTCTGGAAGCGTCACGGGCTCGAGGAAGTCGAGACCAACGTCCCGTTCGACCCCAACCGTCACGAGGCCGTCGCCACCGAGGCGACCAACGAGGTCCCTCCCAACACGATCCTCGACGTGATGCAGAGGGGCTACGTCCTGCAGGACCGGCTCGTGCGGCCGGCCGTCGTCAAGGTGTCGGTGCGCGAACGGGAGACTCCGGGGGAGAACGGCGACCCGCATTCCTGATCGATACCTCCGGCGCGTTGTGGCGGCCCTTCCGGGGTAAAATGAACGCCAACGGCTAGCGGGAAAAGGGCTTCCGCTGCTCCGGCTTCCGTCAGGAGGGCTCTTGGGCAGGATCCTCGGAATCGATCTGGGCACCACCAACTGCTGCGCGTCCGTCGTGGAAGGCGTGACGCCGCAGGTCCTGACCAACCGCGAGGGCAGCCGGACGACGCCCTCGATCGTGGGCTTCACGGAGGACGGAGAGCGGCTCGTCGGGCAGATCGCCAAGCGCCAGGCGATCACCAACCCGATGAACACGGTGTTCGCGGTCAAGCGTCTCGTCGGACGCAAGTTCGATTCGGAGGAGACGCAGCACGCGCGCGAGGTCCTGCCGTACGAGATCGTCCGAGCCGTCAACGGCGACGTGAAGATCCGCGCGCGCGGGCGCGAGTACAGTCCCGAGGAAATCTCGGCCTTCATCTTGAAGGAGATCAAGGAATTTTCCGAGGAGATCCTGGGCGAGGAGATCACCGAGGCGATCATCACGGTCCCGGCGTACTTCGACGACGCCCAGCGCCAGGCCACGCGCGACGCGGGCCGGATCGCCGGGCTGGAAGTCCTGCGCATCATCAACGAGCCGACCGCGGCTTCGCTCGCGTACGGCCTCGAGCGCAAGGGGAGCGAGATCGTTGCGGTCTACGACCTCGGCGGCGGCACGTTCGATATCTCCATCCTGCAGCTCGGCGACGGGATCTACGAGGTCAAGGCGACGGCGGGGGACACCTACCTCGGCGGCGAGGACTTCGACAAGAAAATCATGGACTGGCTGCTCGACGACTTCAAGAAGGCGACGGGCATCGACCTGAGGCAGGATCGCATGGCCCTGCAGCGCCTGAAGGAGGCCGCGGAGAAGGCCAAGTGCGAGCTCTCGACGGCCACCGAGACGACGATCACGCTGCCGTTCATTTCGGCCGACGCCTCGGGCCCGAAGCACATCAACCGAACGCTCACGCGCGACCGCTTCGAGGCGCTCGTGGCGGACCTCATCGACCGGACGGCCGCGCCGTGCCTCGACGCGCTGCAGTCGGCGGGTCTCAAACCCTCCGACGTCGACCAGGTCATCCTCGTGGGCGGCCAGACGCGCACGCCGAAGGTGCAGCGCATGGTGGCCGAGCTCTTCGGCCGCGAGCCCAACCGCGAGATCAATCCCGACGAGGTCGTCGCGATCGGCGCGGCGATCCAGGGCGGTGTTCTCAAGGGCGAGATCAAAGACGTCGTCCTTCTCGACGTGACGCCGCTCTCGCTCGGTATCGAGACCCACGGCGGCGTCTTCGAGAAGCTCATCGAGCGCAACTCGACGATCCCGACGAAGAACACCAAGGTCTTCACGACGGTCGCCGACAACCAGTCGGTCGTCGAGATCCACGTGCTCCAGGGCGAGCGCGAGGTCGCCAAGGAGAACAAGTCGCTCGGGCGCTTCGAGCTCGTCGGCATCCCGGCCGCGCCGCGCGGCATCCCGCAGATCGAGGTCACATTCGCGATCGACTCGAACGGCATCGTCAACGTCTCGGCGCGCGACCTCGCCACGGGCAAGAACCAGGGCATCCAGATCAACCCGGCGGGCGGTCTCTCGCAGGGCGAGATCGACCGCATCATCAAGGAGGCGTCTGCGTTCGCCGAGGCGGACCACCAGCGCCGCGAGCTCGCGCAGGTCCGCAACCGCCTCGAGGGAATGCTGGCCTCCAACGAGCGTGTTCTGGCGGAGTTCGGAGAGGCGCTCGCTCCGGACGAGCGGGAGCGCATCGAGGAGACACTGAAGCGCTCCCGCGAGATCGCATCGGGCGATTCGCGCGAGGCTCTGAACGAGGCGATTTTCGACATGCAGGGCGTTTCGAAAGTGCTGACCCGGGTCATGCTCCAGCGCGTCGGCGGCGGCGCCGCGGCGCCGGCCACCCCGCCGACCTCTTAGGTCTTTCATGGCGGCCAAGCGGGACTATTACGAAGTCCTGGGAGTGTCCCGGGAAGCGGAAGCGGCGGAGCTGAAGTCCGCCTACCGCCGCGTCGCGATGACATCGCACCCGGACCGCAACCCGAACGATCCGGCGGCGGCGGAACGGTTCAAGGAGGCCTCGGAGGCCTACGCCGTTCTGTCGGATGCCGAGAAGCGCGCCCGCTACGACCGGTTCGGGCACGCCGGCGTGTCGCCGGGGGCCTTCGCCGGCGGCGGCGGATTCGACGCGTCGATTTTCGGGGACTTCTCGGATCTCTTCGGCGAGCTCTTCGGCTTCGGCGGCGGGGGCGGCGGTGCCCGTCCAATGGAAGGCAGCGACCTCGTCTACCGCGTCGAGATCTCGTTCCGCGAAGCGGCCTTCGGAGCGGAGGCGCCGCTCGAGGTCTCGCGCCTCGAGCCTTGCGAGACCTGCGCCGGCTCGGGTGCCGCGGCGGGCTCCCGGCCGCGGACCTGCCCGGGATGCGGCGGGCGCGGGCGTCAGCGCTTCTCGCAGGGATTCCTCTCCGTCACGCGGCCGTGCGGGACCTGCCGGGGCGAGGGCCGGGTCATCGATCACCCGTGCGCGGCCTGCCGCGGCGAGGGACGCCGGCGCGCCGCGCGCAAGCTCGAGATCCGCATTCCCGCAGGCGTCGAGACCGGATCGCGCCTCCGTCTCGCCGGCGAAGGCGACGCGGGACCGGCCGGCGGTCCGGCGGGGGATCTTTACGTCGTCCTGACCGTGGCCGAGGACGAGGTCTTCGAACGCGCGGAGGACGACGTCGTCCTGCGCCTCGATCTGCCGTACCCGACGCTCGTGCTCGGCGGGGAGGTGGAAGTTCCGACGCTCGAGGGCCCGGAAAAGATCTCCGTTGCCGCGGGAACGCCGGCGGGATCCGAGATCCGGCTGCGCGGAAAGGGATTCGGTCGCCTCGGGCGCCGAGGCCGCGGCGACCTCGTCGTGCGCACGGGCGTCCGGATTCCGGATTCGCCATCGGCGAAGGAGAAGGAGCTCCTGCGGGCGTACGCGGAGATGATCGGCGCCCCGGTCCAGACCAAGGGCGTTCTCGGGAAGGCCAAGAAGATCTTCCAGTAGCTGTCGGTTGTCAGTCGTCGGTTTTCAGTTCCGGGACTGAAGACTGAGAACTGTAAACTGACGACTTGTCTCCCAAATACTCCCGTCTTACCGTCCCCGGCAAAGCGAAGGACGACGCGATCGTCGGCCTGCTCGCCCTCCACGGCCCGCTCGGATTCGCCGAGGAGGGACGCAATCTCGTCGCGTGCTTTCGCACGGCTGCGGCGGCGCGCGCGGCGGAAACCTCGGTCCGCTCGCGCGGGCACCGCACCGCGCTGACCACCGACGTCGTCGAGGAGGATCCCCTCGAGGCGTTTCGCGCCGCGTCGCGTCCATTCCTCGTGGGCCGCCGCCTCTGGATCGACCCGGGCGAGCCCGGCTCCGGACAGCCGCCCGCGGACCGCATCGCGCTCCGAATCCCCGCGTCGCGCGCGTTCGGCACGGGAACGCACGAGTCGACGCGGCTGGCGCTGCTCGCCCTGGAGGACGAGGTTCGCCCGGAGACGAGCGTCCTCGACGCCGGGACCGGCTCGGGCGTCCTCGCCCTCGCGGCGGCGGCGCTCGGCGCGCGGGGCGCCGCGGCCTTCGACACGGACGCCGAGGCGGTCTTCGTGGCGCGCCAGAACGTGCGGCGCCACTCGTTCGGATCGCGCGTTCGTCTCTTCGTCGGGTCGGCGGAAGCGGCGTCCGGCCGATTCGCGCTCGTCGTCGCCAACATGCTGCCGGAGGAGTTCCTGCCGCTGCTGCCGGCCCTCGCCGCCCGCGTCGAGCGCCGCGGCCGGCTGGTTCTGTCGGGGATTCCGATCGAGCGGGAGAGCGCGGTGGCCGTCCGCGCGCGTGCCCGCCGCTTCCGCCTCGCCGGCCGTTATCGCGAAGGCGCCTGGAGCTGTCTCTGCCTGTCCCGCGCTTCGTCGTAGACCGTCTGCCGGCGGTTGGGGACTCGGCGCGCCTCCCGCGCTCCGAGGCGGCGCACGCCCGTGCGCGCCGCGTGAAGGCGGGGGAGGCGATCGTCCTCGTGGACGGGAAGGGCGCCGAGGCGGCGGCGCGGGTGGTGCGGATCTCGAAGGACGGGGTCGAAGTTGCCGTGGAGCGCGTTCGAGCTCCGGGGGCGCCCGAGTCGGCCATCTCGCTGCTCGTCGCGGCGGTGCGTGTCGAGCGGCTCGCCTGGATCGCCGAAAAGGCGACGGAGCTCGGCGCATCGCGGCTGGTGCTCCTCGCGACGGGGCGGACCCAGTCGTTTCGGGCGGCCGCTGCCCCGTCCGGCCGGCTCGAGCGCGTCGCGCGCGCGGCCGCGAAGCAATCGGGCGCCGCGGCTTGGCCGGAGATCATCGGCCCGATCGCGGCGCCGGAGGCGCTCGCCGCGGAGACGGCGCCGACCCGCCTCTTGCTCGACGCGTCCGGCACTCCATTTCCGGCGGCGCTCGCGCCGAAGCCCGCGGCGATCGCGATCGGGCCGGAAGGCGGGTGGTCTCCCGAGGAGCTCGCCGCGGCGAAGTCAGTCGGATGGTCGATCGTTCGGCTGCCCGCAGGGACGCTCCGCGCGGAGACGGCCGCGGTCGCCGCGCTCGCGCTCCTGCGGGCGGCGCGCGAACGCGGGGAATTGGCGTCGGGCACTTCGGTGTGATTGACACCGCTTCGCGGCGGGGGGGATACTCACGCGGGTCCGCTTCGCGTTCCGAATTCCTTCGGAGGTGACGCGATGTCCTACGAGGACGTCAAGAAGGTCTGGATGAACGGCCGGCTCGTGGACTTCGCGGACGCGAAGATCCACGCGTTCTCGCACGTCTTCCACTACGGCTCGGCGTTCTTCGAGGGTGCGCGCGTCTACAAGACGAAAAACGGACCGGCCGCCTTCCGGCTCGACGACCACATCAAGCGCCTCTACGACTCGTGCAAGGTGTACCGGATGGAGATTCCGTACGCGCGCCCGGAGTTCCAGTCGGCGATCTTCGAGACGATCCGCGCCAACGGTTTCGAAGACTGCTACATCCGGCCCGTCGTGTATCGCGGCATGGGCGCGCTCGGGGTGAATCCCTTCAAGAGCGCGGTGGACGTCCTCATTGCCGTCTGGCGCTGGGGCAAGTACCTGGGCGAGGAAGCGATCGAGAGCGGCGTGGACGTCTGCGTCTCCTCGTGGAACCGGATGGCGCCGAATACCTTCCCCGCGATGGCGAAGGCCACCGGCAACTATCTGAACTCGCAGCTCATCAAGATGGAGGCGATTACCAACGGCTACACCGAAGGGATCGCGCTCGACAGCGCGGGACGCATCTCGGAGGGCAGCGGCGAGAACATCTTCCTCGTTTACGGCGGCAAGCTGCTGACGCCGCCGCTCTCCGGGACGATCCTGCCCGGCATCACCCGCGACACCGTGATGACGCTCGCGCGCGACGCGGGGTTCATGGTCGTCGAGCAGCAGATCGCGCGCGAGATGCTCTACATCGCCGAGGAGGTCTTCTTCACCGGGACCGCCGCCGAGATCACGCCAATCCGCTCGGTCGATCGGATCACCGTCGGCAAGGGCCGCCGCGGCCCGGTCACGGAGCGCATCCAGAAGGACTTTTTCGCCCTGACCTCGGGCCAGGCCGAGGACCGCTACGGCTGGCTGACGCCGCTGCCGGTCGAAGCGAGGGTCTGACGGCTGAGGACTGAGGACCGAGGACTGAGGACTCGAGACTCAGGAGTCCAGATAAGTCTCATTCGGACAGTACCTTCTCGAGCCCTCAGTCTCCAGCCCCGAGTCGTCGGTCGGACAAATCGATGCGCTCGACCCGGCGAATCGGCGTAAACTGAACGCCAAAAAAGGGCTAATTCATGCACATCAACGATCTGCTCCGGGTGGCGGTCGAGCGGAAGGCTTCCGACCTTCACCTGAAGGTGAGCGCGTTTCCGGTCATCCGCGTGGACGGGCAACTCATTCCACTCACCGACACGCGCCGCCTCATGCAGGAAGACACGATCGCGATGGCGTTCTCGATCATGTCCGCCCGGCAGAAGGAAAAGTTCAAGAACGACCTCGAGATCGACATCGCGTACTCGGTACCCAACCTCGGCCGCTTCCGCTGCAACATCTTCCAGCAGCGGGGCACCGTGGGCCTCGTCCTCCGCGTCATTCCGGCGCGCATCCTGACGATCCGCGATCTGCTGCTCCCGCCGGTGCTCGAGAAGATCTGCCAGGAGCAGCGCGGCCTCGTCCTCTGCACGGGGACGACCGGCTCGGGTAAGTCGACGACGCTCGCCGCGATGATCGACCACATCAATACGATGCGCAACGAGCACATCGTCACCGTCGAGGACCCGATCGAGTTCCTGCATCGCGACAAGAAATCGATCATCAACCAGCGGGAAGTCGAGGTCGACACCAAGAGCTTCGCCGTGGCGCTGCGCAGTGCGCTGCGCCAGGACCCGGACGTCATCCTCGTCGGCGAAATGCGCGACTACGAGACGATCGAAACCGCGCTGCTCGCGGCCGAGACCGGCCACCTCGTCTTCTCGACGCTCCACACGCTCGACGCGACGGAGAGCGTCAACCGCATCATCTCGGTCTTCCCTCCGCACCAGCAGAAGCAGATCCGTCTGCAGCTCGGCGCCGTGCTCAAGGCCGTCATCTCCCTCCGGCTGATGCCGCGCGCCGACAACCTCGGCCGCGTTCCCGCGGCGGAGATTCTCATCCGGACGCAGTACATCCGGGAGTGCATCGAGAACAAGGAAAAGACGAAGTTCCTGAAGGATGCGATCGCGGCCGGCACCTCGCAGTACGGCATGCAGACCTTCGACCAATCCCTCTACATGCTCTACAAGCAGGGCCTGATCACGCTCGACGAGGCGCTCAAGCGCGCCACGAACCCGAACGAGTTCAAGCTGAAGCTCCAGGGCATCCAGTCGACCGCCGACATCGCGCGGGAGGAGATGGACTCCGAGCTCGAGGCGCCGGGCGAGTACACCGACGTCGCGCCCGCCGAAGAGTCGCCCTTCGACTTCAGCAACCAGCCGCCGGCCGGGCGATAGTCCTCCCGGCGGAGGAACCGCTTGAGTCCTCGCCGGGTCCCGCGGGCGAAGGAGCCCGATTCCGCCGACGCCGCCTACGCGCGCGGCCTGCGCCTCCTCGCGATTCGCTCGCGCGGCCGCGAGGAGCTCCGGCGGGACCTCGCGAGGCGCGGCTTCTCCGCGGAGGCCGCGGGCCGGGCCGTGGAGCGCCTCGTCGAGCAGGGCTGGCTTCGCGAGCAGGAGGCCGCGCGGGCGCTGGTGCGGGCGCGGGGCGGCCGGTACGGCCGTCTCCGGATCGCGCGCGAGCTCGAGGCGCGCGGCTTTGGCGAGGAGGAGACGTCGCGGGCCATCGGGGAGGTCGACGCCGGCGTCGAGAGCGCGGCGCTCACCCGCGCGTACCGGCGCCTCTGGAAATCCGCCGCGAAGCTGCCCCCGCCCGAGCGGCGGCGCCGGGTGCGGCGGGCACTCGTCGCCCGCGGCTTCGCGCCAGAGGCGATTTCTGCGATGATCCGGGGTTCTCATGGGCGTGACGTCGAAGGAGATTCGGGAGAGGTTTCTTAGCTACTTCGAGGAGCGGGGGCATCGCCGCGTTCCTTCCTCGTCTCTCATTCCCGCGGAGGACCCGACCCTCCTCTTCGCCAACGCCGGGATGAACCAGTTCAAAGACGTCTTCACCGGGCGCGAGAAGCGCGAGTACCGCCGCGCGACGACGTCGCAGAAGTGCGTCCGCGCCGGGGGCAAGCACAACGACCTCGACAACGTCGGGTACACGGGCCGGCACCAGACGTTCTTCGAGATGCTCGGCAACTTCTCCTTCGGCGACTACTTCAAGAAGGACGCGATCGCGTTCGCGTGGGAGCTGATGACCGACCCCGCCCGCGGCTACGGCCTGATGAAGGACCGCCTCTGGGCGACCGTCTTCACCGACGACGACGAGGCCGCCGCCCTGTGGGAGGCCTACCTTCCGAGGGAGCGCATCCTCCGGTTCGGCGAAAAGGACAACTTCTGGTCGATGGGGGAGACGGGACCGTGCGGGCCGTGCAGCGAGATCCACTACTACCAGGGCCCCGACCCCGGCGATCCCTCGAAGAACAGCGCCCGTCTCGTCAACGGCGAGGGCGACACGACGATGGAGCTTTGGAACCTCGTCTTCATGCAGTTCGAGCGCGACGCGTCGGGGAAGATGACGCCGCTGCCGAAACCCTCCGTCGACACCGGGATGGGGCTCGAGCGCCTGACGGCGGTGCTCCAGGGCGCCAGCAACAGCTTCGACACCGACCTCTTTCGCCCGCTGATCCGCGGGATCGAGCGCGCGACGGGAAAGACGTACGTGGGCGGGATGGCGGTCGAGGACGCGCCGTTCCGCGTCGTGGCCGACCACGCGCGGGCCGCGACGATGCTGATCGCCGACGGCGTCCTGCCCTCCAACGAGGGCCGCGGCTACGTCCTGAGGCGGATCATTCGCCGCGCTCTCCGGTATGGTCGGCGCCTCGGCGTCGATTTCTCGGCGCCGTTTCTGCCGGCGCTCGTCCCCGATGTCGCCGAGATCTACCGCGGCGTCTACTTCGATCCGGACCGTCCGGCGGACGCCGAGTCCCTGCGCGCCGTCGCGGCGACGCTGCGGGACGAAGAGACGCGGTTCGCGCGAACGATGTCCGTGGGTGCCGACCGGGTGGGAGAAGAGGTCGAGCGCGTCCGCCGCCAGGGCGAGACCCGGATCCCCGGCGACGCGGTCTTCCGCTTCTATGACACGTATGGCATTCCGCTCGAGCTCATCGAGGAGATCGCCGGCGACGAGGGCGTGGCCATCGACCGGCCGGGCTTCGAGGAGCTCCTCGAGCGCCAGCGCGAGAGCTCGCGTGCCTCGGCGAAATTCGAGGCCGCCGACGCGTCCGTCTTCGAGCGGCTTGAGCTGCCGGACGCGCAGTCGGTCTTCCGCGGCTACCCGGAGCTCGATTTCGTGAAGCTCGACGGCGCGCGGGTCGTGGGGCTCGTGAAGGACGCCACGCCGGTGTCGCGGGTTGAAGCCGGCCAGATCGCCGACGCAATCGCCGACCGGACGGTGTTCTATCCGGAAGGCGGCGGACAGGTCGCCGACACCGGCGTCTGGACGTGGCCGGGCGGCGAGGCCGAGGTGCTCGACGTGCAGAGGCCGATTCCCGGCGTGATCGCGCACCGGCTGCGCGTCGTGCGCGGGAGCCTCGCGGTCGGGGCGTCCGTCTCGCAGTCGGTTCCGGAATGGGTCCGGCGCCGCACCCAGGCCAACCACACGGGCACACATCTGCTCCACGCGGCCCTGCGCCGCGTGCTCGGGCCCTCGGCGCGGCAGATGGGCTCGCTCGTCGCGCCGGACCGTCTGCGCTTCGACTACGCCGCATCCGCCCCGACGACGCCCGAGCAGCTCTCCGAGATCGAGCGCCTCGTCAACGAGGAGGTCCTGCGCGACCAGCCGGTCTCGAAGGAGATCGTGGCGATGGACGAGGCGCGGCGGCGCGGCGCCGACATGTTCTTCGGCGAGAAGTACGGGGAGCGCGTGCGCGTCGTGGCGGTCCCCGGGTTCTCGACGGAGCTCTGCGGCGGATGCCACGTCGGCCGCACGGGGGAGATCGGCGCGTTCAAGATCGTCTCCGACCGCGGGCTCGCTGCCGGCGTGCGCCGCCTCGAGGCGGTCACGTCGCTCGGCGCGGTCGAGTTGCTCTCGCGCGACGAGGAGACGCTGAACGCGATCGCCGCCGCCGCGCAGACGCCGCGCGAGCAGCTCTCGCACCGCTGGCAGGAGACGCAGGATCGCGTCAAGGCGCTCGAGCGCGAGGTCCAGTCCCTGAAGCTGAAGCTCGCCTCGGGTGACGGCGGCGCGTCGGGGGAGACCGTGGACGTCGGCGGCGTGCCGCTCGTTCGCCGCATCGCGCCGGGCCTCTCGATTCCGGAGCTGCGCAATCTCTCCGACACGCTGCGGTCCCGCATCAAGAGCGGCGTCGTCGTGGTCGGCACGGCGCACGAGGGGAAGACCTCGGTCGTCGCGGCGGTGACACCCGATCTCTCGGGCCGCGTCCCGGCATCGCGCATCGCGGCGCGCATCGGAAAGGCGCTCGGCGGAAGCGGCGGCGGCAAGGCCGATCTCGCGCAGGCGGGCGGCAAGAACGAGGCCCTGCTGCCCGCGGCGCTCGCGGAGGCGGAGGCCGCGCTGCGGGAGCTTCTCGGCGAAGTGGCCTGAGTCGGGCGCCCGCTGGCCCGCCGGTCCCTGTTATAATTCTCGGAGTCTCCGGACCGAACCGAAAATCGCCATGAAGCGGAACGGCCTCCTGGGCCTCGGGATGCTGCTTTTTTTCTGCCTGCCGGCCGAGGCGCGCATGCGCGTCGGCTGGAAGGAAGGGCGGCGCGTCGTGTACAACGACGGCGTCGGTGAGACGGTCCACGAGGCGCTCGCCCACAGCGACGATTGGCTCTCCTCGCGGGTCGCGATGCCCTCGCTCTACGACGGACTGATCGACGACGCGGCGCGTGCGCACGCGGTCGATCCGAAGCTCGTCAAGTCCGTGATGCTCGTCGAGTCGGCGTTCAATCCGGGCGCGATCTCGCGCAAGGGCGCCCGCGGCCTGATGCAGCTCATGCCCGAGACGGCGAAACAACAGGGAGTGGACGACATCTTCGACCCTGCGCAGAACATCCACGGCGGGGCGAAGCATCTGGCGTATCTGCTCTCGCTCTTCGGCAACGACGTGACGAAGTCCCTGGCGGCCTACAACGCCGGCGAGAACGCCGTGCTCCGCTACGGCGGCGTCCCTCCGTACGACGAAACGCGCCTCTACGTGCACAAGGCGCTGACCGCCTACTACGGCAAGTCGTCTCTGGCCGGAGGCTTTGGCCTGCCGTCCGGGACGACCTACGGCGCCGCTCGGGCCCGCCCGGTGCGGGTGACCCGCGACGCCAACAACCGCGTGCTGCTGACGACCGAGCCGGCCCGAAAGCCGTCCGGTCGAGAAGCGCTCTAGACGGAACGGCGGTGGCTCGAGCGCCCGGCGAGACGTCTTCGGTCGATCAGGGCGTCTTCCTCGTCCATCTGATCCGGGTACGCAAGAGCCTGCGGGAGGGCCGACTCGACGCGGCGCGGCAGGAGCTCGAGCAGGCGCAGATGCTTCGAGCCGACGACGAGGACGTCCTCAATCTCCTGTCGATCGTGGAATTCAAGCGAGGCAACTTCCGCGAAGCGGCGCGCGCCGCGCGGGAGCTCCTCGCGAAGAACCCCGAGTCGGCGGTTCTCCACGCGAACCTGGGCCTGATTCTGTTCAAGGATGGTGCGATCGACGAGGCCGAGGAGGAGTTGCGGCGTGCGGTCGAGATCAAGCCCGACCACGCGCGCAGTCACCTGTACCTGGGCCTTCTCTATCGCGATCGCGGCAAGCTCGGCCTCGCCCTGGAGCATCTCCGGTTCGCCGGCGCGAAGAAGCTGGTCGGCGATCTCGAGGAAGCGCTGCGGAAGGGGGCGCGGGGCGCGGCGGAGCGGCCCGTCCTCGAGTCGTTCCGTACGATGGATTCGCCGCCGTTTCTCGCGGGCGCCGACGCCGAGCCCGCCGAGTCCCTCGCCGACGCCCCGCCCGGCCGATCGATCCTGCGCCTCGCGACGCCGGTCGTCTCGTCGCCGACGCCCGCTTCCGAGCCGGCCGCGGCGCCGCCCGGTCCTCCCCGCGAGACGGCGCCGAGCCCGGCCGACGAGGATCTGGACGCCCCGATCCCGGAGCCGGAGTCCGAAAGGGCCGCCGAGACCGAGACCTGGACCGACGAGATCGCGGCGGAGCGGGCCTCCGAGGCGCATCCGCTCTTCGTCGTGCGCGCCGACGGCGCCCTGGAGATCGCATCGCCCGGCGTCGTGTACGTGCGCAAGGGTTCGGTCGTCTGGTACAGCGGCAACGTCCGCTTCACCGGGGAGCAGGCCTTCCGCGGCACGCGCCTCGAAAGCATCCTCCGCGCCGACGGGCGCGGATACCTCTTCGTCAACGACCCCGGTCGGCACGCTTTTCGCCGGGATCTCGCCGGTCAGTCCCTGTCCCTCGAGGGCAGCCGCCTGCTTGCCCTCGACCACGGCCTGTCGTTTCGTCTGGAGCCCATCCACGACTTCCGGATGAACCGTCGCGTGGACATCTTGCGCATCCAGGGCCGTGGCAGCGTCATCCTGTCGGTGACGGGGCCGCTGCTCGCGCACGAGATCTCGGGCGAGTTTCCGCTGATCGTTTCGGCGCACGACCTCGTTGCGTGGAGCGGGAACCTCTTGCCGTCCGTGCTGGAGGATCGGTTCCTGGAAGAGGTCATGCTGCCCGACTCGGCGAGCGCCCCGAAGATTCGCTTCGAAGGCGAGGGGACCGTCCTCACCGAGCCCCCGCGTCCGCGCCGCCGCGCCACCGACCGCGCCACCGGCGTCGTCGGCGACCGCCGCCGGACCTGATCCGACGCGGGGGCTAACGGCGGAGGGTCGCGCTCCGAGCCGCCGCGAAGGTCTCGAGACGCCGCTCGGCCTCGTGCAGGACGCGCCGCACCGTGTCGGCGTGGACGTGCTCGCAGTAGAGACGGATCAGGGGCTCGGTTCCGGAGAGGCGGTGCAGGAGCCATCCATCGCCTCCGAAGTCGTATTTCACGCCGTCGAGATCCCGCACGCCCGTGACCGTCTCGCCCGCGAGCTTCGAGGGGGGCGCGTCGCGGACCTCCTCGAGAAAAGCCCGGACGACCGGCACGGGTAGCGGGACGTCGCGGCGTCCGTAGGCGAACTCGCCGAACTCGCCGGAGAGTGCGTCGAGCGCGCCGTCGAGGTCGCGCCCGGAGAGCGCGAGGCTTTCGAGCAGCACGAGCGCGGAGAGGATGCCGTCCCGCTCGGGCAAGTGGAACCCGAAGGCGTAGCCCCCGCTCTCTTCGCCGCCGACGGCGGCCTCGCCGCGGGTCATGAGCTCGGCGATGTGCTTGAAGCCGATCGGCGTCTCGTACAGTCGCGCCCCGAGTCCCGCCGCCACCCGGTCGATGAGGAGCGAGGTCGAGAACGTCTTGGCGATGCCGCCGGAGAGCCCCCGCGCGCGGAAGGCATGGAGGATGAGCAGCGCGAAGATCCGGTGCGGCGAGACGAATTGGCCGCGGCGATCGAGCACGCCGAGGCGGTCGGCGTCGCCGTCGTTGCCCACCGCGAGATCCAGGCCGCCGGCGCGCACGCGCTCTCCGGCCGCTGCGAGGTTCTCGCCGATCGGCTCCGGGTGCACTCCGCCGAAGAGGGGATCGCGCTCGGCGCGGAACGAGAGCACGCGCGCCCGACCGCCGTCGACGATCTCCGCGAGCAGGGCGGCCGCGGCGCCGTGCATCGAATCGGCGAGGACGGACAGCTTCGAGGCCCGGATCGCCTGGAGGTCCACGAGAGACGCGAGCCGCTCGCGATAGGGCGTCGTGAGGTCTCGTGTCTCGACGGCGCCCGGCTGCGCGGGAACCGGCGCGGGCTTTCCGATCTCCCGCGCGACCGCCTCGTACATCTCCGGCGGCGCGCTTCCGCCGAACGGCGCTTTGATCTTGAAGCCGTTGTACGCGCCCGGATTGTGGCTCGCCGTGATCGCGACGCCGAGCGAGAGGCCGAGGCGCCGCACGTGGTACGAGACGGCGGGCGTCGGAATCGGGCGATCCGAGAGGAGCACCCCGGCGCCGCCGGCCGCGAGCTCGCGCGCGGCCGCCTCGGCGAGCTCGGGGGAGAGGAATCGCGGGTCGTAGCCGACGGCGACCCGGGGAGCCGGCCCGGCGTTGCCCGCCAGCCAGCGCGCGGTCGCCCGGGCCACGCCGCGGATCTCGTCGAAGGTGCAGTCCTCCGCGAGGAGGCCGCGCCAGCCGTCCGTGCCGAGGTGGAGGCTCAAGGCGTCCGGGGTGCGGGATTGCCTCCGCGCGAAGCGAGAGCGAGGAGCCGCTCCTCCGTCATTCCCATGCGGTCGAGGAAGCCGGAGGCGCGGGCGAACTGGAAGCCTCGCCGGGACAGCGTGTCGAGAAGTTGCGGGACGCGAGCGGCCACCGGATCCTCGCGGTCGCTGCCGAGGTGCAGGAGGATGATTCCTCCGTTCTCCGCGTGCGCGACGAGGCGTTCCACGACGCCGTCCGCGGTCCGGTAGGCGCGCGAATTCGGATCGCTGACCCAGTCGAGACCGTCCAGGCCGGCGCGCCCTCCCGTCCAGCCGACGTGCCAGTAGCCCTCCAGGGCCGCCCACGCGCGGATCTCCGCGTTCTGCTCGCCGAATGGCGCACGCCAGAGCGGCGCCATCGTCCGGCCCGTCGCCGCGCGGTAGGCCTCGGCCGCGGCGCGCAGCTGTCCCGCGACGAAGGCGCGGTCGACGCCGCGCCGGGTCGCCTGACGCCCGTCCTGCGCGTAGGTCGTCATGTGCGGGTGCGTGTCCGTGTGGTTTCCGACCTCGTGTCCGTCCGCCGCGACCTGACGCACGATGTCGGGATAGCGCCGGATGAAGTCGCCGGTCAGAAAGATCGTCGTGTGGATGCCGCGCTCGGCGAGGGCGGAAAGAATCTGCCGTGCGCCGCGCGAGGAAGAGCCGGCGTCGAACGAGACGACGAGCTCGGGCCGATCCTGGGGGCCGCGGGTCATGTCGGGAAAAGCGGCGAAGCTCGGGCCGGAAACAGCGGGCGCGCGAGGCGCCTCGCTCACGGACGGGGTCGGCGCGGCGGCCGGGCGCGGCGTCGGGACGGGCCGAGGAGGCAGCGCGGCGACGGCCACCGGCGTCTCGACGCGCGCCGGAACTTCGGTCGAAGCGGGAGTCGCGGGCGGCGCAGCGGCGACGCGGGTCGGGGCGGCCTCCGCCGCGCCGGGCATCGACTCGGAGGACAGCGGCATGAGTCCCACGCGATACGGCCCCGGATCGCGGACCGCGTCGAAGCGGAACCGCCCGTCGCGGACGGGCGTCGAGGCGACGAGGCCGCCCGATCCGAACAGGAATACGGCTCCCGCGGGCGAGGCGCTGCCCTCGATGAGCGCGCCTCCGGTGCCCGGCGTGACGCTCTCGATGTGCGCCGTCGGCCGGCGCAGCGGCGGGGGCGGCGCCTGCCGGGACAGACGGTCGAGCTCGCCCACCGTCCGCAGGGCGAGCAGGACGGGCGCCGCGGCTCCCAGCGCCAGGACCGCGAGTGCCAGGCGGGGCGGCACGGGCCGGACCAGGATCTCCCGCACGGGCCGCCAGAAGGCGAGCCGGCCGTCCTCGCGGGCGCACCGCGGCGAGCAGTAGAGGTGCCCGCGCATGCGAAGCTCGCACAGCCGGCAGATCGGACGGCGGCAATAGCGGCAGCCCCGGTGCGCGCGGCGGCCCTCGTGGACCGGGCAGGGGAGATTCACGACGGTATTATGAGGACTCCCGGTCCCACAGTCGACTCCCGGCGTCATGGCAGCCCGGCGGCCCTCTTGTAGACTGCCCGGGGCCGACCGAATGAAGCTCAATCTCCCCAACTCTCTGACCCTCCTGCGAATCTTCCTGGTGCCGTTCCTGGTCGTCGTGCTCCTGACGAAGTTCGACGGCCGCGAGACAGTGGGTCTTCTGATCTTCCTCGTCGCGACCGCCACGGACTTCCTGGACGGCTGGCTCGCGCGGCGCCGGGGGCAGATCACCACCTTCGGGACGCTTCTCGATCCGATCGCGGACAAGCTCCTGATCTCGGCGGTGTTCATTTCCCTCGTGGAGCTGGGCCTGGCGCCGGCGTGGATGGTCGTCGTGATCGTCGGGCGCGAGTTCGCGGTGTCGGGCCTGCGGTCGATCGCGTCGGGGCAGGGCCTCGTGATTCCGGCCTCGGGCTGGGGCAAGGCGAAGATGCTGTCGCAGGTCCTCGCCGCGTCGCTCCTGATCCTCGCCCTGCGCCACGACGTGTTCATCGTCCCGGGGAAGGTGGCGCTCTGGCTCGTCGTGATCGTCGCGCTCGCTTCCGGGACGCAATACTTCCTGCGATTCCTCCAACGCGTCACCTCCTTCGAGGCCGCGCCTCCCGCCGAGCCTTAGCCGGCTAGCCGTCCCGACGCCGCAGCAGGAACCGCCAGATCGGCCGGCCCTCCTCCCGGTACTTGAGCTCGTAGTGCGTCTCGGGCGGCGCGGGAAGCGCGGTCCACTCCGCGCGCTCGAGGCCGGGCACCGTCTCGAGGAGGGGCGCGATCGCCGCGGCGTAGTCGGCGTGGTCGGTGACGATGCGCAGGACGCCGCCCGGCTCGAGTCGCGAGGCGAGGACCTCGAGGCCCACCCCGTCGAGCAGGCGCCTCTTGCGCTGTCTCTTCTTCGGCCACGGGTCGGGAAAGTAGACGTGGAAGGCTCGCACCGACGCGTTCGGGAGCGCGCGCTCGACGAAGCGGCGTCCGTCGGCGCGGAGGATGCGCACGTTGGGAAGCGCGGCGCGCGCGACGCGCTCGCGGCAGATCCGGTAGTAGGCGAGCGCCAGCTCCACTCCCAGGAAGTCGTGGGCCGGCGTTCGCCGCGCCGCCTCGACCAGAAAACGCGCCTTGCCGCTGCCGATCTCGACTTCGAGCGGCGCCCGGCGCCCGAATGCGCGCGCCGCGTCGAAGGGGTCGTCTGCCCAGAGCTCCTCGTCCGGCGAGCCCGGAAACCGCCCGCCGGCGGCCGGCACTTCCACGTTCCTACGCCAGGCGGGATGCCACGGCCTCGGCGAAGGCCCGGGTGCCGGCCGATCCGCCGATGTCGGGAGTCCGGATGCCGGAGGCGAGCGTCGCGTAAAGCGACCGTTCGATGCGGTCCGCGTGCTCTTCGAGGTCCAGGTGGCGCAGCATGAGGATCGCGGAGAGGAGAAGGGCCGTCGGATTCGCGCGGTCCTGTCCGGCAATGTCAGGCGCCGTGCCGTGGACCGCCTCGAAGATCGCCGCCTCGTGGCCGAGGTTCGCGCCGGGCACGAGTCCGAGACCGCCCACGAGGCCCGCCACCAGGTCCGACACGATGTCGCCGTACAGGTTCTCCGAGAGGAGCACGTCGAACGTCTCGGGGTTCAGCACGAGGCGCATGCAGGCGGCATCCACGATCCGGTCGTCGGCGACGATGTCGGGATAGCTGTCGGCGACGCGCCGGAAGCAGTCGAGGAAGAGTCCGTCCGACAGCTTCATGATGTTGGCCTTGTGCACGGCGGTGACTCGGCGGCGGCCGTGGCGGCGCGCGTACTCGAAGGCATACCGCGCGATGCGTGTCGAAGCAGTCTCGGTGATGATTTTCAGCGACTCGACGACGCCCGGCACGACCGTGTGCTCGAGACCGGAGTAGAGGTCCTCGGTGTTCTCGCGGATGACGACGAGGTCCACGTTCTCGAAGCGCGATGCGATCGACGGGAGGTTCTTCACGGGCCGGAGGTTCGCGTACAGCTCGAGCTCCTGGCGCAGACGGACGTTGACGGAGGCGAAGCCCGTACCGATGGGCGTGCCGACCGGACCTTTCAGGGCCACGCGGTGGCGCCGGATCGCTTCGAGGACGCGGCCCGGCAGGGGCTCGCCCTCGCGCCTCTCGGCCTCGCGCCCGACGACCGCCTCCTCGTAGGCGAGCGGTGCGCCGGATTTCTCGAGAATCGAGACGACGGCGTCGGACACCTCGGGCCCGATGCCGTCGCCGCGAATCAGAACGATCGTCTTCTTTTCCAAGTTCGCTTCTCCGATCTTCGCCTCAGCGAGTCACCCGGTCCGCGGGCCGCCCGGTATCCCGTGGCGTCGTCTCACGCACGATCATGCGGACCTGCTTGATGGCGGTCGGCGTCGCCTCCTCGATCACGAAGTCGGCGAACCGCCCCTTCCAGCGCTCGCCCTTGCGCGGGATGCGGCCGAATCGCAGCATGAGGTGTCCCGCGATCGTCTCGGCCTCGTCACGCGGGAGATCGATGCCGAACTGCTCGTGCAGCTTGTCGAGGCGGTACGTGCCCTCGAGCACGAACGTGCGCTCGCCGGCCGTGACGAACCCCGGTCCTTCTTCCTCGTCGAATTCGTCCTCGATCGGCCCGAGGAGCGCCTCGATGACGTTCTCGATCGTCACGATGCCCGCCGTTCCGCCGTGCTCGTCGACGACGGCGGCCATGTGCGTGCGCCGCCGGCGCATCTCGCGGAAGAGGTCCTCGGCGCGCTGGAACTCCGGAACGAGGAACGGCGCGTCGAGATGATCGGCGATGCGGAACCGGCGCTCTTCCTCGTCGGTGAGGTCGAAGAGGTCTTTGGCATGGAGAATTCCGACGACGTTGTCGAGCGTGCCCCGATAGACCGGAAGCCGCGACAGCTTCTGCTCGCGCAGCAACAGGCGGACGTCCTCGAACCCCGCCGTGTCCGGGAGGGCCACGACGCGCGTGCGCGGGACCATCAGGTCGCGCACCGTCTTGTCGCCGAACTCGAGGACCCGGTGGAGAAGCTTGCGCTCCTCGGGGGCGATCGTGCCCTCCGCGGCGCCGAGGTTGATCACGCTCTTCATCTCCTCTTCCGTGAGCGTCGGCGTCCGCTCGGGAATCCCGAAGAGCCGCAGCGCACGCGTCGTGAGTCGGACGCAGAGGGTCGCGATGGGGGAGAGAACCTTCATGATCGCGGTCAGGGGCCTCGCGACGGCGCGCGAGGTCGCGACGGGCGAGGCCGCGGCGATCGCCTTGGGCGTCATCTCGGCGAAGACGAAGAGAGCGACCGTCGAGAAGGCGATCGCGAGGGGCACGCCGTACTCGTCGCCGATCCAGTTGGTGAGGAGCGCGGTCGCGAGCGCCGAGGCGGAGCTGACGAAGAGGTTCTGCCCGATCAGGATCGTGGCCAGCAGGCGCGGCGTCTGGGACTTGAGGTCGCGGATGAGCTTGCCTTTCGGATCGCCGCTCTCGCGCATGCGCTGCAGGTCGATTCTCCCGAGCGAGACGAGGGCCGTCTCCGCTCCGGCGAAGAAGGCCGAGAGCGCCAGCGACAGCAGGAGCAGTGCGAAGAAGAGTCCGGATTGCACGTCCATGGGGATCCTTTCGGAGGGAGCTAGTCTATCCGCCGTCGAGCCGCGCCAGCGCCCACACGGCGGCGTCGGCGAGGCCCGCCTCCGCGGCGGACATGGCGGCGCGCTCGAGGTCCGGCCGCAGCGCGGCGTCGCGGCACGAGCCCGCCGAGGCGGCCGCGTTTCGCTGCAGCCCGCGCCGGCCCGCACGGTTGTAGGCCGACTTTCCGAAGCGCCGCCGCCACGCGCCCGGACCGAGCCCGAGCCAATCCGAACGCGTCGGCGGCGCGTCGAGCGCCGTCGTTTCTTCAGCCTGGTGCGTCGCTGTCTCCGCGTTCCACGGGCACGCCTCCTGGCACACGTCGCAGCCGAAGACGCGGTCTCCGAGCGCCTCCTTCACGCCATCGGGCAAGGCTCCGCGGTGCTCGATCGTCCAGTAGGCGAGGCAACGTGATGCGTCGAGCAGGCCGGGCGCGACGAAGGCCTGGGTCGGGCATGCCTCGAGGCAACGCACGCAGGCACCGCACTGTTCGGCGACCGGCTCGTCGGGGGGCAGATCGAGATCGGTCACGATTTCCGCGAGCGTCAGGTACGACCCGCGCTCCGGGTCGATGAGGCAGCCGTTCTTGCCGATCCAGCCGAGACCCGACGCCGCCGCGAACGAGCGCTCGGCGATCGGTGTCGTGTCCACGCAAACGCGGTGGCGGAAGCCTCCGGGCAGGCGCCGATCCGCGGCGCCGGCGACGCGCTCGGCGGCCTGACGAACGGTCTGGTGATAGTCGGCGCCGCGCGCGTACCGCGCGACGCGGCTCCCGTCGGCAGCCACGAACGGAGCCGCCGAGTGGAAAGCCGAGAGGCTCACGACCGAGCGCGCGCCGGCCAGGATGCGCCGCGGATCGGCGCGCGCGTCGCGCGTGTCTTCGAGGTACTTCATTCCGGCGTGGCGGCCAGCCGCGAGCCAGTCGCGAAAACGGTCGAAGCCTCGCGGTTCCTCTGCGCGCGAGAAGCCGGCGCGCGCGAATCCCTCGCGTCGCGCTTCCTCGCGCAGGACGCGCGCGGCGAGCAGGCGATCGGGCGCGGGCGAGCTCACGGCCGGTACATTCTCGCAGGGTGATCGAAATGGATGGAATCCCGCGCAACCTGCTAGCATCGCGGGCGAGGTTCTCCTGGCGCCGGACGATCGATTCTACGCGCGCGTCTTCGCCCTGGCGGCGGCGGCCGTCCTGGGGTATTTCGTTTTTCGCATTTCGGAGCCGTTCCTCGCGCCGGCGCTCTGGTCCGCGCTCTTCGCGGTGGTTCTGATCCGCCAGAATCGCTGGCTGCGGGCGCGATTCGGCGGTCGAAAGAGCGCCGCCGCCGCGGTCCTGACCGTCATCGTGGTGCTCGCCGTGGTGGTCCCCGCGATCGTCGTCGGGTACGCGTTCTTCGACGAAGCCGTGAGCCTCGGCCACGACCTGTCCGCGCTCGCGTCCCGATTCCGGATCACGGGATACGAGGACCTCCTGAAGATTCCGCTTCTGGGACGAGGGTTCGCGTGGGCGGAGGAGCACTTCGGGCTCGACGCGGTCAAGTTGCAATCCGGGCTGATCGAAGCCATTCGGGGAGTCGTGGCCTGGGTGGCGGGCCACGGCGGACAGGCGCTCGCCGGCGCCTTCTCGCTGATCGCGGGCGTTGTCCTGATGCTCTTTCTGCTCTTCTTCTTCTTTCGGGATGGCGACGAGGAGGCCGCGCGCTTGCTCGACCTCGTGCCCATCGAGCCGCTCCGCAAGCGGCGACTCATCGAGCACCTCACGAGCGTTACGAACGCCGTGGTCAAGGGGACGCTCCTGACGGCCGTGGCTCAGGGCGTTCTCGTGGCGGTGGGATTCGCGATCGTCGGCCTGCCCTCGCCGGTCGTCTTCGGAGCCCTGACGGCGATCGCCTCCTTCGTCCCTCTCGTCGGCACGGGTCTCGTTCTCGCGCCCGCCGTTTTGTATCTCGCGACTCTCGGCGTCTGGTGGAAGACGATCTTCCTCCTCGTCTGGGGCGTCGTTGTGGCCGGCTCGGCGGACAACTTCCTGCGCCCCATGCTGATCTCCGGCCGCGCCGAGATCGGCACGCTCACGGCATTCGTGGGGGCCGTCGGAGGCATCGCGACGTTCGGGCTGGTCGGATTGTTCCTCGGTCCGGTCATCATGTCGCTGGCGGTCGCGCTGGTGCGTTTCGCCGAGGAGTCGCGCCGGCCGGGCACGGCGCCGCCGGGCTGAACGGAGCCGGGAAACTTGGAGCGCGAGAAGGATCTGGAGCGGGAGCTCGCGGAGGAAATCCGCTCGGCGATTCGAAAGATCGCCCCGGAGGCCGCCGGCTCCGCATCCGACGCGTCGCCGCCCGATCCGCTGCGCCTCGCCGAGGCGCACCTGACGCCTTCGGTGCCCGACGGCGCGCGCCTTTCGGGACTGAAGAAGGTGATTCTGCGCGCCCTGCGCCTCGTGTGGCGCGACCAGGCCGCCTTCAACGCGCTCACCCTCGAAGGATTCCGACGGGCGCGCCAGGAGTGGGAGGGCCGCTTCGCGAGCTTTCGCGACGCGGCCGAGCGCGAGGTCGCGGAGTCTCGGCGCCGGGCGGCCGTCCAGGACGCTCGCTTTGCCGTGCTCGAAGCGGCGCCCCGAACTCCCGCGGCGGCTCCGGCCGGGCGGCCGCCGGCGGGCTCGACGTTCCCCGAGCCGAGGCTGCCGGACGCCGTCTACAGCCTCTTCGAGGAGCGTTTTCGCGGCGATCCGAAGAAGATCGCGGACGGCCAGCGGTTCTACCTGTCTTTCCTTCGCGGCGCGCCGGGCCCGGTGCTCGACGCGGGCTGCGGGCGCGGCGAGTTCCTCGGCCTGCTCCGGGAGGAGGGAATGGCCGCTTCGGGCGTCGAGTCGAACCCGATCTCGGTCCGACTCTGCCGGGACGCGGGGCTGGCGGTCGTCGAGGGCGACGCGGTGGCGTCCGTCGCCGCGGCGGCGCCCGGAAGCCTCGGGGCCGTCGTCGCGTTCCAGGTCGTCGAGCACTGGCCCGCCGCGCAGATCTTCACCTTCCTCGCCGCCGCGCGCCGCGCGCTCGCACCCGGAGGAGTCCTCGTCGCCGAGACGGTGAACACCGACTCGCTCTCCGCTCTGCGGGCGTTCTTCCTCGATCCGACCCACGTCCGCCCGGTGCCTCCGGCGGCGCTGGCCTTTCTTGCGGAAGCGGCGGGTTTTGCGGACGTCCGAATCGAATACCGATCGCCCTTGCCGCCCGAGGAGCGCCTCGCCGAGCGCGGCGAGAACGACGCGCGCCTGAATCGCCTCCTCTTCGGCCCTCAGGACTACGCCGTGATCGCGCGGGTGCCCGCGAGGTGAGCGCTCCGCGCGTCCTCGTCCTGGCGGTCCAGACTCCCTTCGCGCACGGCGGCGCGGAAAAGCACGTGCGCCGGCTGACGGAAGAGCTCGCCCGGCGCGGCGTCGAGGCGGACCTCGTCGCGCTGCCGCTCCTCGAGCGCGAGCGCTTCGACCTCGTGCGCGGCGCGCTCGCGTGGCGGATGCTCGACCTGACGGAGATCGGCGGGCGGAGGGTCGACGCGGTCATCGCGACGCGATTCCCGAGCTACGCGGTCCGCCATCCGAACAAGGTCGTCTGGCTCATCCACCAGTATCGGCAGGCGTACGATCAGTTCGGCTCCGCGTACAGCGACCTGACGGCGGCGCCCGAGGATCGCCGCACGCGGGAGGCCATCGCCGAGATCGACCGCGTCGGTCTTTCCGAGGCGCGCCGCGTCTTCGCCAACTCGCACACCGTTGCGGAGAGGCTGCGCCGCTTCAACGGAATCCCGAGCGAGGCGCTGTACCATCCGCCGCCGCTCGCCGGGCGCTATCGGTCCGGCCCCTTCGGCGACTACGTCCTCTCGGTCGGGCGGCTCGACGCGTGGAAACGCGCCGATCTCCTCGTGCGCGCGCTCGCATCCGCGCCGTCGGCGAGGCTGACCCTCGTCGGGCGCGGCCCCGAGGAAGCGCGACTCCGGCGTCTCGCAGAGGAGACGGGAGTCGCCGGCCGACTTCGCTCGATCCCGTTCGCGAGCGACGAAGAGCTGCTCGACCTCTACGCGGGCGCGCGCCTCGTGGCCGTCGCGCCGTCGGGCGAGGACCTCGGCTACGTGCCCCTCGAAGCGTTTCTGTCCGGCAAGCCCGTCCTCACGACGGAGGACGCGGGGGGCCCGCTCGAATTCGTTCGCGACGGCGAGACGGGATTCGTCGTCGCGCCGGAGCCGCGCGCGCTCGGCGCCGCGCTCGAGATCGCGTGGAATCGTCCCGACGCCCTCGTTCGGATGGGGGAGAACGGGCGGCGGCGCGTCGAGAAGCTGTCGTGGGACGAGCCCGTGGCCGCGCTGCTCGCCGCGGCGGGGCTCGCGGCGCCGTGATCGACCCGGAAGTGCTCGCGCGCCTCGCCCGCGAGACGGGCGCCGAACTCGCGGCGCTCGGCCTGCGCGCCTCCGACCGTCAGTGGATCGCGCGTCACGCGGAGTCGATCGCGAGCCTCGCGCGGCCGGAGCCGCGGCGCGCCCGGCTCGCGGAGCGGCTCTACCGGCTCGCGCGCAGGGCGGCGCGCACGGCCAGGTAGCCGGCCAGGATCCCGTCCTCGTATTGGAAGTCCGGGTGATTCGCGAGGTCCGGATGGTCGTGAGGCTGCAGCAGATCCTCGGCCGTGATCTCGGGCGCGATCCGGCGCGCGATCTCGAGAAGATGGGCCCGCTGTCCGGCGATGAGCTCTTCGAGCAGATCCTCGATCCCGGCCGTCATCGCCGGGCCGACTTTCGGCGCGCGGGCCCGGGCCAGACGACGACGCGGTTCCGGCCGCCGTCCTTGGCGCGATAGAGGGCCTCGTCGGCCCGGGAGAGCAGCGTCGCCGCTTCCCGCGCGTCCTCGGCTCCCGAGACTCCGGCCGACACGGTGGCGTGGAACGCCTTTCCGTCCCAGGTGAAGGCTTCTCGCTTCAGGGCCCGGCGGATGCGCTCCGCGACCGCGCTCGCCGCCGCGGCCGTCGACTCGGCGAAGAGGATTGCAAACTCCTCGCCGCCGTACCGGCAGGCCACGTCGCTCGAGCGAATCTCCCCGCGAACGATCTCGCCGAACCGGCGCAGCACGCGATCTCCCGCCGGATGCCCGTAGGTGTCGTTGATGTTCTTGAAGTGGTCGAGGTCGAGGATCGCCACCGCGAGCGGGGCGCCGTAGCGCTCCTGACGCGCCCACTCCTCGGCGAGACGCGTCTCGAAGTAGCGGCGCGACGCGAGCCCCGAGAGCTCGTCGGTCACGGCGATCCGCCAGTTGCGCGAGCCGTGGAGCGCCGACGTGAGCGGGGCGAGGAGCGCGCGGATCTCCGCCTTGGCGCGGTCGTCGATCGGGGAGGGGCTTTCGAGGACCAGGTGGGCGACGAGCCGGTCGCCGGAGAACAGGGGGAGCTGCAGCCGTTTCGTCGCGGGCCCTCCGGCGAGCAGGTCGCGCGGAGCGAAGGAGAGTCCGGTTTCCGTGGCCGTCAGATCCTTCACGCGGAGAGCGTCCACGCGCTGGCCGCGCCACGGACTGGAAGCGTCGCGCCGGGGAAGGCGGCGTCCCGGCTCCCCCGAGAGCGTCCAGGCTTCCTCGACGCGGCCGCCGTCGTCGATCGTGTAGAGATCGAATCGCGAGATCGCGAGCCGCTCGGCGGCCGCCTCGAAGGCCCTCCGCAGGATCGTCTCCGGGTCCGGCGACTCGGAGAGGAGGTGCGTCTCGCGCTCCCGCGCGGCGAGGCGATCCGAGAGGAGCGCGGCGCGCCGGCGCTCGCGAAGCGCCGCGGCCGCGAAGAGAAGGGCCGCGGCCGCCAGAAAGATTCCGACCCAGAGCGGGAGCACGCGCGACGAGTGTACGGGAAAAGAAAAAGGCCCCCGAATCGGGGGCCTCGGATTGCGGTCGGTTCCGCAGTTACATCTTCGGGGTGACCGTGCTCGTCGTCGTCGTGGTGGTCTCGGTCGACGTCGTCGCCGTGGCCGTCGACTGCGTGCCCGTCGTCGCGGTGCTCGTCGCCGTCGTGCCGGTCTCCTCAACGACCGCCGGGGCCTCTGTCGTCGTGGTCGTTTCGGTCGTGGTCTGCTCCGCCTTCTTGCAGCCCGTCAGGAGGGCAGTCCCGAGAACGGCCGCGAGGCCCAGGGTCCAGAACTTCTTCATAAACCTCATCTCCTTCTTTCGTCTCCCGCTTCTGTGGCGCGCAAAGAATCCCCAAGGGGAAAAAAACGAGGCGGAATGATACCCCATCGCCACGGGCTGTCAACCGCTGCCGGGCGGTCGACCCGGCCTTCGGGCGCAGTTATTCTAGGGTTCTGGGCGGGCGGAAGGCCCGTCCGAGGGGGAAGCCGGGATGTTCGAGGGCCTGGGGGACAGGATTCAGGGTGTCTTCAAGGAGCTGCGGGGGGAAGGCCACCTGACCGAGCATCACCTCGATACGGCCCTGCGACAGATCCGCCTGTCCCTTCTCGAGGCCGACGTCGCGCTGCCGGTCGTCCGCGACTTCATCGCGCGGGTCAAGGAGAAGGCGGTCGGCGGCAAGGTGCTGGCGCAGCTGTCGCCGGCTCAGGAAGTCACGCGTATCGTCCGCGACGAGCTGGTCGCGCTCCTCGGCGGAGCGCACGCCGACCTCGACCTTTCCGGCCGGCCCTCCGTCATCGCGCTCGTCGGGCTGCAGGGGTCGGGCAAGACGACGTCGGCGGGGAAGCTCGCGCTCCAGCTCAAGTCGCTCGGACGGTATCCGCTGCTCGTGGCGGCGGACCTGGCTCGGCCGGCGGCCGTCACGCAGCTCCAGACGCTCGGGCGGCAGATCGGCATTCCGGTCTTCGATCCCGGCGGGCAGACCGACCCCGTCGCGGTCGCGCGCGAGGGGCTGGCCGAGGCCAAGCTGACGGGCCGGGACACGGTCCTCGTGGACACCGCGGGACGGCTCCACGTGGACGAGGACCTCATGCGCCAGGTGCGCGCGGTCGTGGACGCCGTCGCGCCGCAGGAGATTCTCTTCGTCGCAGACGCGATGACCGGACAGGACGCCGTGCGCTCGGCTTCCGGATTCGCGGCGGCGCTTCCGCTGACCGGGATCATCCTCACCAAGACGGACGGCGACGCCCGCGGCGGCGCCGCGCTCACCGTCGTCACGACGGTCGGAAAGCCGATCAAGTTCGTCGGCGTCGGAGAGAAGCCCGAGGACTTCGAGCCGTTCCATCCGGACCGGATGGCGTCTCGCATCCTGGGGCTCGGCGACATGCTCACGCTCATCGAAAAGGTCGAGGCGCAGACCGACGAGGCGTCGGCGCGCCGCGTCGCCGAGCGCGCGGCGGCCGGTGAGTTCACGCTCGAGGATCTGCGCGATCAGCTGGCGTCCATGAAGAAGATGGGTCCGCTTTCCTCTCTCCTCGACCTGCTGCCCAAGGGAGGGGCGTTCCGCGGGCTGGCGGGCCCCGAGTCCGTGGACGAAAAGTCCCTGGTCCGCGTGACGGCGATCATCGACTCGATGACCCGGGATGAGCGACGGTACCCGCAGATTCTGAACGGTTCCCGAAAGAAGCGGGTCGCGGC
>DATJZU010000116.1:0-3879 GCA_035498835.1 Thermoanaerobaculia bacterium | reverse complement strand
TCGCCCGAGACGGTCACCGTGGCCGCGACCGCGGAGAGCTTCATCGGGATCGTCAGCTCGCTGTTGCGGCCCAGCGTGACCGTCACGTTCTCGCGATTGACCGTCGAGAACCCCTGAAGCGCCACCGTCACCGTGTAGACGCCCGGCGCCAGGTTGATGACGTGGAAATCGCCGCGTGCGTCCGTATAGACCGTCTGCGGCGCGCCGACGCCCGTCACGGTCACCGACACGCCGGGCAGCACCGCCCCCTGCTCGTCGACGACCTTGCCGTCGATGCCGCCCGTGTTTCCGCCGAACTGCGCGAGGACCGGCGGAGTCGCCACCGCAAGCGCCAGTATCGCGAGCCCGGCGACCGTACAAACAAGCCGTTGTCGCATTGTTCCTCCCTCTGCTCGAGTTGAAAGCCGCGCCGCACACCGGCGCGACGCTCGGAAGGAGCAATGCCGTTGCCATTTTCGTTCGTCACGTGACGAATGACCGACGCGCGAACGGCGGGGACGAAGAGTCCGGCGCCTGTGGTGAATTTCCGGACACCGCGCGCATCGCCGCAGCGCGATTCAGGAATACGGATGTGATGACGGAAATCCGAATCACGGAATCGCGCAAGCGCGCGACATCGTCGGCGGTCTTGGAGGCGGATTTCGGGGACTACGAAGCGAGGCGGTGGTGCGCTTGGCGGCGCGCGGCCGGGCGCGAACGCGGCGCGGAACGGCGGCTTCGGCGCACGGGATGGCGGCGCGCGAGCTTGCGCAGCGCGAGGAAGGCGTGGAACTCCGATGCGGCGGCCGGGATCTCGAAACCTTCGGCCCGCGCCTGCCGGACGGCGTCGTCGATCGCGTGCGTCCGGCCCGGCGCATCGGCGCGTCGGACGGCCCAGGCCGCGTCGGCCTCCGTGCAGCCGGTGCGCTCGACGACGCGGGCGACGCGCTCGGGGCGCTCTCCGCGCATCCGTTCCGCGGCGCGCGCCGCGCGGGCGAGCTCGCGCACGCGCTCGAGCGCCAGGGAAAGATGCACGGCCAGGGACTGGTCCCGCGAGTGGGCAGCCGTCGATCCGCGGCCGCACAGGTCGTCCACGGCCTCGCGCACGCAGCGCATCGCCGCTCCGGATCGAGTCAGACGAGCGTCTCGGATGCGATCGGCCAGCCGATCTCGCACGCGCCAGGAATCGAGCGCGGTCGCCGGAAGAGCCGAGAGATATTTCCAGAGCGGTTGATCGGTCGCCGGCTCTCCCACGAACCCGCGGAGCGTGCGCTCGGCGGCGATCTCGGCGGCGAGGAGGCGCTCCCACGGGATGCCGAGCGCGTCCGCGACGGCGATCAGATCCTCGGGTCGGCCCGGCGAGGGCGCGCCGGTCGTGCCCGCGCGTTCGATGCCGGTGCCCGGGAGCGCCGAGGGGCCGGCCGGGAGTTCCACGGGCGCCACGATGCGGGTCGGTCCCGGAGCCCGCAACGCTTCCGGGACGGATGGCCGTCCGGCGGCGACGAGCGTGCCGGCAGCGGGGACGGGCCGCGCCGCCGTGCCCGGAGCCCGGTCCTTCAAACCTCTTCGCCCGTGAGCACTCGCAGCCGGTCGCGATAGCCGCGCGACAGCGTCAGGCGCGTCCCGTCCTTCAGAAGGACGCCGTAGGCGCCGTTGAAGAGCGGCTGGATCTCCTTGATGCGCTCGGTATTGACGATCGTCGACCGGTGGATCCGCAGGAACCGCGACGGATCGAGTCGCGACTCGAGCTGGTTCATTGTCTCGCGGATCAGGTGCGACTGCTTCGAAACGTGGAGCCGGGCGTAGTTTCCTTCGCCCTCGATCCAGTCGATCTCGTCCGCGCGCAGGAAGGACACGCGGCCGCCGGTCTTCAACGCGAGACGGTCCACGTGGCCCGGCTGCGGCTTCCGCAGATCCTCGAGGAGACTCAGGATCCGCTGGTTGAGGACTCCCGGCGTGGCGAACTGCAGATGATCCTTGATGCGTGCGAGCGCATGCCAGAACCGCTCGCGGTCGAAGGGTTTCAGCAGAAAGTCGAGGGCGTGCACCTCGAAGGCCTTCAGCGCGTGCTGGTCGTAGGCCGTCACGAAGATGACCGCCGGGATGCGTTCCCCGCCGACCTCGTCGAGGACCGAGAAGCCGTCCATCTCGGCCATCTGGACGTCGAGGAATACGAGATCCGGAGCCAGCCGCCGGATCGCCTCCACGGCCTCCTTGCCGTCCGAGCATTCGCCGATCACTTCCACCTCCGCGTCCTCCGCCAGGAGGCCGCGGATCCGCTCGCGTGCGAGCGGCTCGTCATCCACGATCAGGGCACGGATCTTCAATGTCGCTCTTTGTGTAGCCGTAGGACGCCTCCTGAACGCTGATACGAAAGGCCGTGGACAAGGTTACGGACATCCCGCCGCCGTGTTCGTCCGTCCCGCCGCCGGCTTCGTCCCGAACGTGTGCTGGAAAGTCTCACTGTGCGATCCTCGAAGCACGCAGGAAAGCGGGGCCCCGGCGAACCGGAGCCCCGCGAGAGGAGAGGAAGCTAGAACTTCACGACCGCGCTGAACTGGTAGTTGCGCGGCGGGTTGAGCGAACCGTTGCTTTGCGGCGTGCCGAACGCCGCGTTCGGAAGCAGGTTGACTCCGTTGGTGACCGGCTGCTGGTTGGTCAGGTTGAAGACCGCTCCCTTGATGCCGAACTCGACGGGGTTGAAGATCCGGAAGTCGGCCTCGAGCGCGAAGTTCACCTGGTACCAGTTGGGCAGCCGCGAGGAGCCCTTCGGCGTGTAGTAGTAGGTATCGGTGTCCCCGTGGATGCTGAAGTTCTGTTGCTCCTGGTACGGCAGCCCCGAGCTGAAGGTGAACGAAGGCGCCGCCGTCAGGCTCACGAACGAGAACGGATAGGTGTACGCCGCGAAGATCTTCACGAGGTGCGTCGCGTCGTAGGAAAGCAGGCCCCGCCGGTTGTTCGCCAGGATGCTGGCGCAATCGCCGCTCACGGCCGGCGCGTCCACGACGAGGTTGCCATTCGAGTCGTGGTGCGTCACCGCCGGAACGTTGCAGGTGTCGCCCGCATAGTCGAAGAGCTGGGAAGAAAACACGGACTCATGGTTACCCTCGGCTCGCGAGAGCGTGTAACTCGCCAGGATCTGCCAGTTGTTCGAGAAGCGCTTCTCGGCCGTCAGCTCGATTGCCTTGTAGTAGCGCTTCAGCTCGCCGTCGGTGTAGTTGAACGGCGTCGTGATCTTGACACCGTCTTCGAAGGTCCGAGCGTCGTCGATCAGGTTGTCCCACTTCCGATAGATCCCGCGCACGCCAACCGCCATGGTGTTGCCGACCTGCTGTTGAAGAGCGATGTTGAACTCGTTGACCCGCGACGGGGTGAGATCGTGGTTGATCGGCGCGTTGTTCCCCCCGTTCTGGATCGGGTAGGAGAAATCCCACTGCGATCCGTCCCAGGTGTACACGTCGAAGTTCGCGAGCTGCGGCACGCCGCTGTAGATCGAGTCGATGATGCTCTGGACCAGGAAGTCGCGGTACTGGCCGTAGGCGGCCGACGCGATCGTCTTGCCGTTGCCGAAGATGTCGTAGGAGGCCGAGAGGCGGGGCGAGACCGTGGTCGCCGAGACGACGGCCTGCTTCAAATCGCTCCTTCCGTCCTGGACGTCCACGCGCACCCCGAGGTTGAAGGACAACCGATCGGTCGCGTCGAAACGATCGAGCGCATAGATCCCGTAGATCTGGCCCGTCGAGACGGAAGCCTGGGGAGGTCCGCCCTTCAGCCAGAGATCTCCGGGCTGCAAGAGCATCGTACGCGTCGCCGCGTCGAAGCCCGACACGAAGAAGCTCTGGTTGCCCGGGTACGTGTAGGACGACTCGGACTTGATCTTCTGGTAGTCCAGGCCGACCT
>DATJZU010000115.1:0-34440 GCA_035498835.1 Thermoanaerobaculia bacterium | reverse complement strand
CGTCGGAGCGGTGGGCGCGAGCAACATGATGATGTCGGGCGACGGCCCCGAGGCGTCCGGGATTCTCGTGCGAATACCGGAAATCGCCCTCGGAGCCCTTCGGCTGGAGAATGTCGGAGTCCTCGGCGCCGCACCGGTTCTGCCCGCATGCTAACGTGCGCCGCCAGGCCAGAGGACGTCGCGAAGCGGAGGCGGCGCGTGAAGTCATACCTTCTGACGACCGGCACCATCTTCGGGCTCGTCGTGCTCGCGCACGTCTGGCGCGTCATCGAGGAAGGCGTGCGTCTCGCCCGGGATCCGTGGTTCGTCGCGCTGACCGGACTCTCGGCGGGACTCTGCCTCTGGGCCTTTCGACTGCTCCGCTCCTGATTCGGCCGTGACGTATGCGGAGACGGACTCCCGGCGCGAATAGAATTCACGCGCGCGTGGAGGTTTTCATGAATCTCGGCAGCTATCCCGCGGTGTCCGGTCTGGTGTTCACGCTGATCGCCGTCCTTCAGGCACTGCGCGCGGCGAGGCAGATGCCCGTCCAGATCGGCGCGAAATCGATTCCGGTCTGGTTCTCCTGGGTCGCGGCGGTGGTCGCGGGCGCTCTCGCCTTCTGGGCCTTTCGATCGCGCGGCGCCTAGACGTGCCGAAGCTTCGCGTCCAGTGCTTCTCGGTCTCGCTCGACGGCTATGGCGCCGGGCCCGATCAGGACCTCGAGAACCCGCTCGGTGTCGGCGGCCCGGAGCTCTTCGACTGGTTCTTCCGCTCGCGCACCTGGCAGCGCATGCACGGAGGCGAGGGCGGCGAGACCGGCGTCGACGACGACATGGCCGCGAAAGGCTTCGAGGGGATCGGCGCCTGGATCCTTGGCCGGAACATGTTCGGGCCCGTCCGCGGCCCTTGGCCGGACGAGAGCTGGAAGGGCTGGTGGGGGGACGAGCCGCCGTACCACGTGCCGGTGTTCGTGCTGACGCATCACGCCCGGGCACCGATCCCCATGAAAGGCGCGACGGAGTTCCGCTTCGTCACCGACGGGATCGAGTCCGCGCTGCGACAGGCGAAGGATGCGGCGGGCGGGAAGGACGTGCGCCTCGGCGGGGGCGTCGCCACGATCCGGCAATACCTGAGCGCCGGCCTGATCGACGAGCTGCACCTGGTCCTTTCGCCGGTCCTCCTCGGGCGCGGAGAGCACCTGTTGGCCGGCATCGACACGCGCGCGCTCGGGTACGAGTGCGTGAAGCACGTGCCCGGCTCGCGCGCCGCGGCGCATGTCTTCCTGCGGAAGCGGGCCTGAGGCGAAGGTCGTTTCCCGACGGCGGCCGCCGCCTTCCGTGCCCGCGGTCGAGGTAGGCTTCGCGAATCCCGGGAGGCCGATATGACAGAGCCCAATCCGGCGCAAACGTTGCTGCAAATCGCCGGCTCGTACGCGCTCCCCCGCTGTCTTCACGCCGTCGCCGACCTCGGCGTGGCGGACGCGCTCGATGAGACGCCGCGCACCGCCGCCGAGCTCGCCGCCTCCGTCGGCGCCCATCCGGACGCCCTCGGGCGGGTCCTGAGGCTGCTCGCGGCGAACGGCGTCTTCGACCAACGCGGCGACCGGTTCGGCCATTCGCCGGCCTCGCGCCTCCTGAGGACCGATCACCCCCAGTCAATGCGGGCGCTTGCGCGGATGTTCGGGTTACCGATCAACTGGGAGAGCTACGGCGCGATGGATTACTCCGTGCGAACCGGTCGTCCCGCGGCGGAGAAAATCCTGCCCGCCGGGTTCTGGAGCTACTTCGCCGAGCATCCCGAGGAAGCCGCGATCTTCAACGGGGCGATGGTCGGCAAAGCGCACGGGCAGATCGCCGCCGTCCTCGGCGCCTACGACTTCTCGCGCTTCCGGACGATTGGCGACATCGGCGGGGGCCGCGGCCATCTTCTTCGCGCGGTGCTGGCCGCGGCTCCGTCGGCGAACGGCGTCCTCTTCGACCTGCCGCCGGTCGTCGCCCAGGCCGGTCCGCCCTCGGACCGCCTGCGGATGCAGGGCGGGGACTTCTTCCAGGACGACCTGCCGACCTGCGACGCCTATCTCGTGATGGAGGTCATCCACGACTGGGGCGACGCGGAATCGGTCGCGATCCTTCGGGCGATCCGCAAGGCGGCGCCGCCGGACGCGCGGGTGCTCCTCATCGAGGCGATCGTGCCGGCGACTCCCGGCCCGCACTGGTCGAAGACGCTCGACATTCACATGCTGACGTTTCTCGGAGGGCGGCAGCGCACGCGCCGCGAGTACGAGGAGCTCTTCCGGAGCGCCGGCCTCGCGCTCGAGCGCGAGATCGAGACCGGTGGCGACATCTCGATCCTGGAAGGCAGGCCGGCATGACGTCAATCGATCTGGACGGCGTGACGGTGTTCGTGAGCGCGACCGACGACCTCGGGGTCGTGGACCCGGAGACGCGACTCACGTTCCGGCAGAACGGCGCGAGAGTCCTCGCTCGGTACGGCGGCGGTCGGGTTCGGCGCGGTGTTCTCGTCGGCGGCATCGACGGCGCCGTCTTGACCTTCCGCTATCTCCAGGTCGAGGATTCGGGAGAGATCCACGGCGGGCGCTCGACGTGCGACGTGCGGAGAACGCCGGAGGGGCGCCTCCGCGTCGTCGAGCACTTCCGCTGGACGACGCGCGACGGGAGCGGAACGAACGTGTTCGACGAGGTGTACCCGCCGGCGTAAGGCGACTTACCGGGGCTCCTCGAGGCGGCAGATGAATCCCCACCCGCCGCCGAGCTCGCTGACGGCGAGCACGAGATCGTTGGCCCCCTTCTTGAGCGGCAGGTAGACCGCGTCGTTCTCGGGACTCACGATCCCGAGGAATCCCGGATCCCGGAAGTTCTGTGCGCTGCGGCCGCGCCAGAGGATCCGGCCGTTCAGGAAGACGCGGACCTCGTCGCTGTATCCGACCGCGAGGCGCTTGACCTGGTCGCGGTCCGAATCGATGCGCGTCCGTGCGTAGACGAGCTTCGTCCCGGGCTGCGGCTCGAGGCGCTTCGAAAAGTCCGTCGCGAACGTCACGCGCAGGTGCGGCGCGTCCAGGTAGCGATAGAGGACCACGAAGCCGGGCGGTTCCGCCTCGACGTCCTGCCACTTCATCGCGGCGCGCTCGGCCGCCGAGAGCGGACGCTCCGGGTCCCGCCCGAGCGCGTCGAAAGCCGGCGAGATCCTCCACTTCGTCAGCGTTCCAGGCGGCATCGGCGGCAGGTGGCGCTCCCACGGTGCGTCCGGCGTCGCGCGGACCTCGAAGTTCGAAAAGTACGTCGCGCCCGTCAGGACGTAGAGGGCGATCTGCCCCTTCGGCATGCCGGTCTTCAGGTCGTCCATGACGAGCGCGGGCTTGCCCATGTCCTCGACGTAGAGCTTTGCCTGCGCGCCGACGACCTCGAGGCGCAGGTGGAACCAGACGTCCTTCGGGATGTCCACCGCGCCCGTGAACCCGGGGCCGTTGTAAAGCTGCCAGTTGGCTCCGGTATGGAGCACGGGCGTGTACTGCATCGCGTCGGGGAGGCCCGACTTGTGCGGGCGGAGGTAGACCCACTCGGCGGTCGCCCCATCGTCGGCGAGACGGAACTGGATCCCGAGGAACCCGCGCCGGGCCGGCGTCGCGACGTCCACGTCGATGACGGCGTCGCGCATCTCGAAATCCTTCAGGATCGCCGCTCCTCCGTCGAGCGCGAGGCACTTGCGTCCGCGATAGTCCGCGAGCTTCGCTCCGCCCTGCAGGTCCCATCGCGGCGAATCCGGAGGAACGAGGAGCGGCGCCAAGACCGAATCCGCGGCGAGCGCGATCGCGGAAACCGCGAGCCACGCGGCGGCGCCGGCGAGCGGCCGGACGCTCGAGAAACCGGTGCGCGTTCTCATCGGGAGTATCCTTTCTGAAACGAGACCGTTTGAAGTGAGTGCCGGACTCTTACACGGGCCCTCCCCGGCGGCAATACGTGCGTGTCAGCTCTCGGTGGTCGAAGGCGAAAGCACGCCTCGGAGGGGCGAAACGCCGTCGGCGGACTTTCGCGGACGCCGGGTCGCCGCCGCCGTGCTGTTCGCTCTCCTCGGGTGCGCAGGGGTGCTCCGGTCCGCGGACGGAGCACGCGCCAACCTGATCGGCCGGTGGAGATCGCTCGAGACCTCTCGCGGCGGCATCGGCTCGATGATCACCTTTCGAGAAGGCGGCGCGCTCGAGTTCAGCCCGGGAGCCGTCGTCGAGGTGCCATACCGCATCGAGGGCGATCAACTGATCCTGCCGGGCGGCAAGAAAGACGCCGCCGAGAGCCGGGAGAAGATTGCCTGGCTTGGCGACGACAAACTCCGTCTCGACGTGCCGCCCGGACCGGGCATCGAGCTCACGCGTGCCGGCGAGCGGGAAAGCGCCACCGAACCGCTCCTCGGAGAATGGCACGGCAAGAGGGAGATGGCGGGACGGGAAGTGGACGTCCTCTACTTCTTCCAACGCGAAGGACGATGCTTGCTCCTCATCCCCTTCACCAGGCAAACCGGCAAGTACTCCATCGACAAGGGTCGCATTCACATGGAGTGGCCGAACTGTCCGATCCCCGAAGCGGAGTTCGCGGTGGATGGAGATGTGCTGATCCTCGCGGCGGACGGCAGGAAGAGCCGCTACGCTCGCTATTGACGCGTGACTTGCGAACGCACGAGGGCGGGCGTGCGGGTCTTCCTCCTCGCGCTGCTTCCGGCTCTGGCGCGCGCCGCCCAGCCGATCGCGATCACGCCGAGCGAGACCGACCCGCGAATCCGCTCGTTCGACTCCCCCCATCTGGCGTGGCTGCCGGATGGTGCTCCTCGCCGGGAGCTCCTTGTCTTCCTGCCAGGCACGGGCGGGACACCCGAGAAGACGCTCTTCCATCCCTTCGCCACGATGGCGTCCGAGCTCGGCTATCACGTCGTCGCGCTCATGTATCCCGACAACCTGGCGTCCCAGAAGAATTGCGCGGAGAGCGCCGATCCGAATGCCTCCCTCGACTTCCGGAACGCCATCCTTCGCGGCGGCAGGATCGGACCGCATCGAACGATCGCTTCTCCCGACTCGATCGAGAGCCGTCTCGAGAGCTGCCTGCACTTTCTCGACGCCAAGCAGCCGGGTCGCGGCTGGGGTGAGTTCCTGACTCCGGGAGGCGGGATTCGTTGGCGGAAGATCGCCGTGGCCGGCCACTCTCAGGGCGGCGGCCACGCCTACATGATCGGCAAGAATCACGAAGTCGCGCGCGTCCTGATGTTCGGCTCGCCCAAGGACTACAGCTTTCATTTCGACGCGCCGGCCCGCGGATTCGACGCGAACACCCGGACGCCGCTGCGAAGATTCTTCGCGTATAACCACGTCCGTGACAACGGAAACGGATGCACGCACGAGCAGCAGATGAAGATCCTGCGCCAGATCACGCCCATCGAGCTCGGCACGGCGGACGCCGATCGCGGGCCGGCCTCCTACGGCCACGCCCGCGTCCTCACGACCAACGTCGATCTCGGCGCGTCCACGCGGTTTCACAGCTCCGTGCTCAATGGATCCCTGCCCGGGAACCCGCCACTCTGGAAGTACCTGCTCACCGAGACGGTCGAATGATTCTGCGCATCGAGCACGTGCAGCTCGCGATGCCGCCGGGCCAGGAAGATCGGGCGCGCGCTTTCTACTCCGGCCTGCTCGGACTCTCCGAGGTGGCAAAGCCCCCCGCCCTCGCCGCCCGCGGCGGCGCGTGGTTCGAGCGGGGCGAGGTGCGCATTCACCTGGGCGTGGAGACCGACTTCCGCGCCGCGCGCAAGGCCCATCCGGCGTTCCTCGTCCGCGATCTCGCGGCGCTGGCCGCGCGCCTCCGGGCCGCCGGGGTGGAAGTCACGGAAGACGGGAAATTCCCGGGCCACGACCGCATCTACGTAGCGGACCCGTTCGGGAACCGCCTGGAGCTCCTGGAGGCGATCGAATGACAGGACGGTTTATCCTCGTGGCAGCGCTCGCGCTCGGCACCGGCTGCGCGAAGCGCGATGTGCCGTCGGCGGCCGGCTCCGCGCCGATGGCCGCGGCGTCCGGAGTGACTCGCGCCGACGCCGGCAAGGGGCCGCGCGACCACCGGATCATTCCGATTCACCCGATGGTCGGAGACGTCGAGATTCTCTACGGCGATCCCGAGTCCGCGGGCGAGCCGTTCGTCCTGCGCGTCCACGAGCTGCCCGGCGCGATCGTGCCGCCGCACTCCCATCCCGTGGACGAGAACATCACGGTCGTTCAGGGAACCTGGTACTTCGCTCTCGGCAGCGAATACGACCGCGGCGCGCTCCAGAAGCTCGAGACCGGAAGCTACGCCTTCGCTCCGAAGGGCAGCACCATGTTCGGCTTCTGCCCCGACGGCGCGATCGTGCAGGTCCACGGCGTCGGACCGTTCCGGATCCACTGGCACGGCGGCCTGCGAACCCTGAACGATCCGGATTCGCGGGCGACGTTTCGGTTCGCGCGGGGCGAGCGGGTCGCCTCGCCGCGCGGGGAGGGGAAGATCGTCGAGGGCTACGGGTCGGGCCGGATCATCCAGTACGAGATCGAGGGCGCCGGTGGCGCGCACTTCATGGCTTCGGAAGAGGACGTGCGGAAGCCCTGACGCGGCCTCAGAGAACCTCGGCCAGCCGCCTCACGCCCTCCCGGATGTCCGCCTCCCGCAGCCTCGAATAGCCCAGGATGATTCCCGGGCGCGGCGGCCGCCGGAGAAAGTACGGCGCGATGCCGTAGACGCCCACGCCCCGAGCGGCCGCCGCCTCGACCGCCGCCGCCTCGGAGACCCGCCTCGACGGCCACACGACGACGTGCGCGCCCGCGCCGGCGCCGCTGACCTCGAAGCGTTCCGCGAGATGGTCCTCGAGGGCCTCGAGCAGGGCGCGCCGGCGCGCGGCGTTGCGGCGCCGCACCCGTCGGAGGTGGCGCTCGTACATCCCCGAGGCGATGAACTCCGCGAGGGTCTCCTGCTCCCCTGCCGGAGGCCGGCGTACTCCTGCCGGAAGAGCGGCTCACGCGAGGAGAGTGGTATCAGGAACTGCATCGAAAGTGCGTCCTCGAAACTGCCACCGGGACTCTCTCTTGACCGGACCAGGCCGGCGCGCGAGACTGCCTTCCGTGGCCCGCGCGAAACGGTCCTCGCGGAATCCCGAACGGTGGCGTCCCGGAACGATCGACGGCTATCTCGCCCGGCTGACCCTCGAGAAGCGCGCCGCGCTCCAGAAGCTGCGCGGCTCCATCCAATCCGCGGCGCCGCGCGCCGAGGAGTGCATCAGCTATGGGATCCCGGCGTTCCGCCTCGACGGAAGAGTGCTCGTCTGGTTCGGCGCCGCGACGCGCCACTGCTCCTTTTTCCCGGGCGCGGTGATCGAGGAGTTCGAAGAGGAGCTGGCGGGCTACGACACGAGCAAGGGCACCGTGCGGTTCTCGCCAGACGAGCCGCTGCCGGCGAGCCTGGTGCGAAGGCTCGTGAAGGCGCGCGCAGCGCGCATCGCGGCGCCGAAGAAGCGCCCGATCGAAGGCAGATCCGCCCGTGCGGAGAGCTCTCGGGGCAAAATGACGCTCCGCGAGGCCGTCCGAATCCTCGACGAGCAGTACGGAAAGCTGGCGGGCCCCCCGACGTCCGACCCGTTCGAGCTCGTCCTGTGGGAGAACGTCGCCTATCTCGCGTCGCCGGGCAAGCGCCGCGAGGCGTTCGAGCAGCTGCGGAAGACCGTCGGAACGACTCCGGCCGCGATCGCCGGGGCTCCGGACGGCCTTCTCGAGAAGGTCACGGCGCGCGGGATCCTCTGGAAGGCCTTCGCCGAAAAACTGCGCGCGTGCGCGCGCATCGCCCTCGAAGAGCATGGCGGCGATCTCGCGGCCGTCGTGCGGGGGCCGCTGCCAGCGGCCAAACGCGCGCTCCGCGCCTACCCCGGGATCGGAGAGCCGGGCGCCGAGAAGATCCTGCTCTTCGCCGGGCGGGACGCGCTGCTGGCGCCGGACTCGAACGGCCTGCGGGTTCTCGCTCGGCTCGGCTTCGCGCGGGAAGAGAAGTCGTACGCCAAGACGTACGCGGCAGCCCGGGACGCGGCGAAGGCGCTCCCTCCGGCCGTGCGGGCGATGCAGAAAGCGCACCTTCTGCTCCAGGAACACGGCCGGGCCCTCTGCAAGCGCACCGCGCCGCGCTGCGAGGCCTGCCCCCTCACGCGGAAGTGCGCGTACGCCCTCGGAGCGCGCTGACGGCCCTCTTGCATCGGGCCGCCACGGCGGCGTAATCTCGGCGAAGACGTAACAGCGCAGCAAAGCGAGCGATCCCGAAGCCGTCGCGGCAGACCTGCCCGGCGGCTTCTGCATTTCTGGACGAACGTCGAAAGGAGGAGGCCATGAGCGAGGAGATCCGGCCGGAGGACATCCGAAAGAAGACCGTCGTGCATTGCATCGAGGGAATGGATTCGGTTCTCGTGCGGCGCGACGTGCCGTTTCGCGGAGCGGACGGCAGCCCGCTCGCGATGGACCTGTATCGGCCGCCCGAGGCCGCGCCGGACGAGCCTCTGCCCGCGGTGCTCCTCGTGGCCGGGTACCGCGGGGAGGGCTTTCGCGCCCGGATCGGGTGCGACTTCAAGGACATGGGGTCGGTCACGTCCTGGGCCCGGCTCCTGGCGGCCTCGGGGTTCGCGGCCGTCGCCGGCGGCAATCGCGATCCCGCGGCCGACGCGCTCGCGATGCTCGGGCACGTTCGGGAGAACGCCGCGTCTCTCGGCATCGACGGAACGCGGCTCGGCGTCTGGGCGGCCTCCGGAAACGTCCCCGTGGCGCTGCGCCTTCTGATGGAGCGGAACGGAGATCCGATCCGCTGCGCCATGCTCTGGTACGGCTACACGCTCGACTCCGGCGGCGCGACGCACGTGGCCGACGCCTCCCGGCAGTTCGGGTTCGCCGACGCGTGCGCCGGCCGATCGTTGGACGAGATCCCGAAGGAGACGGCGCTCTTTCTCGCGAGGGCCGGCCGGGACGCGTCCCCCGGCCTGAACGAGAGCCTCGACCGCTTCGTCGCGGCCGCCCTGCCCCGCAATCTTTCGCTGACGCTCGTGAATCACGCCGCAGGGGCGCACGCCTTCGAGGTCTTCGAGGATGGCGAGCCTTCGCGCCAGATCGTCCGGCAGGCGCTGGACCTTCTCCGGCTCCGGCTCGGCCCCGGCCACGTCGCGGATTGCTAGAGTGGCGCCGACGGAGCGGGCATGAAGAAGTTCCACCTCGGACGCGTGGTCGCACGCCCGCCGACGCGCGGACGGCGAGCCGCCGTTCGATATCCTGAGCCGGAGGTCACGATGACCGATCGCGCAGCCAAGCGCCTTCTCGCGTTCCCGTGGTTTCGGGTCGCCGACGTCCTTTTTCCAGCCGCCTGCTGAGGAGGTCCGATGCCGCCGCCGACTCCCTCGCCGCCGATCCGTCCGGAAGACGTCCCCGGGCTCGCCCGCGGCGTCATCCGCGCCGACAAGTTCCCGATCCTCGCGACCGCGGACGGCGACCAGCCGCGCCTCCGGCCCATGACGCTCTCCTGGGAGGAAGACTTCACGACGTACTTCGTCAGCCTGAAACGATTCCACAAGACGCAGGAGATCGCGGCCAACCCGAAAGTCGAGGTGTGTTTCCTCGACGAGCACCACAGCCAGGTCCGCATCAGCGGGATCGCCGAGCTCGTGACCGATGCGGCGCTGCGGAAGAAGGCGTGGGACCGCGATCCCCTCATCCCGCGTTTTCTCGGCTCGATTGACAACCCCGAGTTCCAGCTCCTGCGCGTTCGGCCGACGCGCGTGCGCTACATGAAGGAGTGGGCGCTCGAATATCACGACGTCCCGGTCCCGCCGGGCGCATGAGCGTCCGGCCGGTCCTCCTCGGAATCCCGTGGGACGAGAATTCGTCGTACCGGCGGGGCGCGGCCGCGGCGCCGCCCCTCATTCGCGAGGCATTCCACGCCGAGTCCTCGAACGCCTGGGCCGAGACCGGCATCGAGCTCACGGCCGACAACGTCGGCGACGCGGGGGATCTCGAGCCCGCCTCCGGCGCCGCGATGCGCGAGCGGATCGAATCGGCCGTCGCCTCAGAGCTCGCGCGCGGCCGGGCGCCGCTGTCGCTCGGGGGCGACCACGCGGTCACGTATCCGATCCTCCGCGCGGTCGCCCGCACCCACCCGCGCCTCTCGATCCTGCACATCGACGCCCACCCGGATCTCTACGACGAATTCCAGGGCAACCGCTTCTCGCACGCCTGCCCCTTCGCGCGGATCCTGGAGGAGGGCCTGGCGCAGCGACTCGTACAGTTGGGCCTGCGCACCGTCAACCGCCACCAGCGGGAGCAGGCGGCCCGATTCGGCTCTGGGGTCGTCGAGATGGTCGAGATGCGCCACTGGCGCGACGACTTCGACCCGCGGTTGGACGGCCCCGTCTACGTCACGGTGGACCTGGACGGGCTCGACCCCGCCTTCGCGCCCGGCGTCTCGCACCGCGAGCCGGGCGGCCTCACGACCCGGCAGGTGCTCGACTTGATCCATCGCGTCGGGTCTTCCGGCGCCTTCGTCGTCGGCGCGGATGTCGTCGAGTACAACCCGTCGCAGGACGTCGCCGGGCTGACGGCGATGGTCGCCGGCCGGATCGTCAAGGAGCTCGCGGCGCAGATGTTGGCCGGCGGCTAGACGACATACTGGCCCGGCGACGGGCCGGCGCGGGGGGTGAAGAGCCTCACGAGGAGGAGTCCGGCGACGAATCCTCCGATGTGCGCGCCGTAGGCGACGCCCGCCTGTTCCCCGCCCAGCATGCCGACGCCGCTCACCAACTGGAAGAGGAACCAGATCCCGATCGCCGCGATCGCCGGCACGTCCACGACCGAATAGAACCAGAGGACGCGGACGCGCTGCCGGGGAAAGAGCACCAGATATCCCGCCAGCACCCCCGAGATCGCCCCGGAAGCGCCGAGACTCGGCATGAGAAGGCCGCTCTTGAGCACGACGGTGGTCAGGACGTGCGAGAGCCCCGCGATCACGCCGGTCAGCAGATAGAAAACGAGATAGCGCAAGTGTCCCATCGCGTCCTCGACGTTGTCGCCGAAGATGTACAGATACAGCATGTTCCCGCCGAGATGCGCGATGCCGCCGTGCAGGAACATCGACGTGACGAGCGTCAGGAAGACGGGGATGGGCGTCGGCTGCAGGTCGATCGTTCCGGCGATGCGGCCGTACTCGTCGCGGATCGGAATCGGGCGCGCGACGTCCTGGCCCGTCACGATTTCGTAGGGCACGATCGCGTAGGCGAGCGTGAACTTCTCGTTCGAGCCCAGGCCCTGCAGAAAGACGAACGCGAAGACGTTGGCCGCGATGAGGAGCCAGTTGACGATCGGCGTCGTGCGCCGACCCGAGTTGTCGTCGCCGATCGGGATCATTCGGGCGCCACTCTACTACCGGCGATCGCCGAGCGGCTGCGGCTCCTCCCCGGGCCGGATCGCGTAGACGCGGCGCGCGGCCAGACCGCGGAGCGTCTGCTTCGCGCCGCCGGGCCACGTGATCTCGACCTCCTCCACGCGGTCGGCGTCGCCGAGCCCGAAGTGCATCGGCACGAGCGATCCCGAGGCGTACGAAGACGTGACCTGGTACCACTGCGTCTGCGTCCGGCCTCCGGCCGCGAGACGAACCTTCGTTCCGAGCACCGCGCGCCCGTCATCGCCGGGACGCGGCGCGATCTCGAGCCAGGAGCGCTGCGCGCCGACGCGATTGCGGAAGAGTCGGGCCCGCCCGGCCAGATCCACGACGAAGAGATCGAGGGCGCCGTCGCCGTTCACATCCGCCACCGCGCTCCCCCGCCCGACCATGCGCCGGCCGGCCAGATCGCCGGAGCCCTTCCACTCGACGAAACGGTCACCGGTGTTGTGAAGAAGAACCGTCGGCTGCGCGTAGGCCGGGTCGCCCGCTTCGACATACTTCGCGGCGCCGCTCTTGTAGTGGCCGAGCAGACGCACGGCACGCGGCGCCAGATGGCCGCCGACCGCGTAGAGATCGGGCAGGCCGTCGTTGTCGAAGTCGGCGAACCCAGTGCCCCAGCGCACGAACGGCATGCCGATCTCGGCGGCGCCGGTCGCGGCGCCCGCGTCCTCGAAGATCGTGCCCGAGACGTTCCGGTAGAAGCTGTTCGGCTCGGCTCCGAAGTTCGTCACGAAGAGGCTCGGAAGCCCGGATCCGAAGGGATCGCCCACCGCGACGCCCATTCCGGCCCGCGGCCGCTCGCCGAGGACGCCGGCACCGGTCTCCGCCGTGGTCTCGTCGAAGCGCCCGCCGAGGTTGTGAAAGATGCGGTTGCCCGCGCGGTCGTTGGCGAAGAAGAGGTCCGGCCGCCCGTCGCCGTCGTAGTCGATCACGGCGACGTTCAGAGTCTTCGTCTCGCGCGGGTCCATGGCGAGCCCCGCTTCGCGCGTGACATCGCGAAACTTCCGGCCGCCCTCGTTGCGGAAGAGGTGCGACGGCTGGCCGACGTAGTCCTCGGGCACGCGCAGCTCGAACTGCGGCTGCGCCGCCTCCCACTCCGGCGTCGAGTCGAGGTAGTTCGCGACGGCGACGTCGAGCTTCCCGTCGCCGTCGTAGTCCAGGAAAGCCGCGCCGACGGAGAAGAGCGGGTCCTCGAGGCCCGTGTCGTGTCCCTCCTCGAAGGTGCCGTCGCCGCGGTTCCACCAGACGGCGTTGGGGCCGACGTTCGTCAGATAGAGGTCCGGGCGGCCGTCGCCGTCCAGGTCCACCCAGAAGGCCCCGATCCCCAGGCCGCAGGCATGGATCCCCGACCGGTCGGTGACGTCCTCGAAGCGCCCGCCGCCGAGATTGTGAAACAGGCGCCCGCAGCTCTTCGTGTTCGGCTTGCCCCACCTCGGAAGCGAGCTCGTCACGAAGAGGTCCGGGCGGCCGTCGCCGTCGTAGTCCCCGAACGCGCATCCGCCGACCATCGTGGGGATGAGCTTCAGGTGCCGCAGGTCCGTGCCGATGCGGAAGTCGATGCCCGAGGCCTTCGTCACGTCCTCGAAAAGACCCTGCGCCGGCGGAGCGTCCGAGCGGGCGGCGATCACCGCTGCCGCCGCGGCGGCGAGGAGCAGGAACCGGGGCGTCATCGGGACGGCGCGGACGGCCGGCGCAATGCGTCTCGGAACTCGTCGGGGCCGCCCGGCCGCGTCAGGTAGTCTTCGCGGAAGCGGCGGTGCGCCGCGTCGTCGGGATATGCCTGTTCGGGCGCGCCGTAACGTGCGTCGTCCATCCCGTGGAACGGGAGCGGCTCGACGTTCTGGCCGGCGACCGTGTTCTTGTCGGCGTCCTTCTCCCAGCCGTCCAGCACGAGCACGTAGTCGCGCGTCCATCCCGCGGGAAGCGGAGGGAGCCTCGAGGCGTCGAACTCCAGCCGCACGGCATCGCCGCCCTTGAGCACGACGTAGCGATCGTCGACGGCCGCGAGGAGCTCGCGGACTTCGCCGTATCGCGTGTAGAGACCGGCCATGTCGGCCCAGCGCGGCGCCATTTCCACGTCGTCGTGGAGGAAAACGTGCGGGGCGTCCGGCCCTTCGCGCACCGGCCGCGAGAACCCGCGGAAAAAGAGGCGCGCCGAAGCGAGGGGCGCGGCGGTCTGAACGGTCGGAGCCGGCTCCTCGTCCACCGTGTAGGCGATTCGGTCCCAGTAGATCTCGAGGTTCGTGCGGATGCGCACGCGCGGGTCCGAGCGATCGAGCACGTCGGAGAGATCGAGCGGCATCGTCTTGGTCTTGCCGGCCGGATATCCCATCGAATTCAGCGCGGTCTTCCATCCGCCATGGCCGTCGGGAACTTCGAGCACCGGAGGCGAAGGCCGCTCGGGCCGCCGCCCCTGGGAGAGTGCGACGTTCAGCGACGTGTCGCCGTAGAAGATCCAACCGGTCAGATACAGCATGACGTGGCGGGCCGACCGGGCCTGCGGGAGCGAGAGCTCCAGCGCGTGCGGCGCAACGACGCCCTGGAAACGCGTCGGCGCGAACCCGCCGAGGACGACGCCGTCCTCGCGCGCGATCTCCTCGGTGCGGTCGCGGCCCGTCTCGTCGACCGCCGCCGGCACGAGCGGCCGCGAGACGGTGAAGAGCTTCTTCTCCGGGAACGGCGGCGGCGTCATGCGCTCGTTCGAGACGATCGCGACGCCGGCCGGATGGTCCACCGCCCGCAGCTCGGCGAAATCGAAGTAGACGGTCTCCCAGAGCTCTTCCGTGAAGTCGAGGCGCAGGCGGCCGTTCTCCGCCGGGGCGAGCAGAGCTCCCGGCACGACGAGCCACTCGCGCGTGTCGGCGGCCGCCTGGTGCACGCCGTCGTAGAGAAGCCCCACCGGGCTCTTGCCGAGAACGTCCGTCACGAAGCGCCAGCGCGCGCCGTCGAACGCGTAGAGGAACGGGCAGGAGCCCTTCAGCTGCTGCACCTCGCGCAGCACCGTCCGCGCCGGCGGGTCGAGCACGTTCTGCGGGATCCCGTTGGTCCAGACGATCCGCAGCACGTCCGCGCGGCGGCGGGACGCGAGACCCAGATGCGTGACCGGCCGCGAGGCCGTCCGGAAGACGTAGAGGTCGCCGGCGCGCGCCTCGACCTCCGAGCCGTAGCCGAAGCGGTTGACCTTGGCGGAGCCGGTCGGCAGACCCTCGAGCGCGACGTCCATCCAGCCGTTGGCGTTGCCTCCCTCGTTGCCCCACAGCTCGACGCCGCCCTTGTCCGTCACGAGCACGAGGTCGAGATCCCCGTCGCCGTCGGCGTCGACGGCCTCGGCCGAGACGGCCGGCGGGAGTGCCGCGTCCGCGCGCGTAAACGCGCCCGCACCGTCGTTGCGGTAGAGCGTCGAGCCCCGCGGGCTCGCCAGCAGGAGATCCAACGCGCCGTCGTTGTCGAAATCGAAGAGGAGTGGCGCGCCCCCGGACGGCAACGGCGTCGCCGCGGCGAACGTTCCGTCGCCGCGGTTCAACGCGACGAACGCGCCGCTCTCCGTCGTCCAGACGAGGTCCGGCCGGCCGTCGCCGTTGAGGTCTCCCGCGGCGACGGCGACGATCGCGCCGGACGGCGGGAGGTTCGCCGCGCGCTCCGCGAACCGGCCGCCGCGAAGGTTGTCGAGAAGGACCAGCCCGCCGGAGGCGCGGACGAGAACGAGATCGGGGTCTCCGTCGCGATCGAAATCCGCGGCGGCCGCCGCGCGCGAGGCGGTTCCCGGCGGAAGCGCCGCGGCCGTCACGTCGGTCCACGTTTCGTCGAGATTGTTGCGGAGGAGACGGTCGCCGGATGCCGACGAGACGTAGAGATCCAGGTCCCCGTCGGAGTCGGCGTCGAACGCGAGGACGTCGTCGCCGCCGCCGGCCGCCAGCGGCGTCTTCTTCCAGGTCTGGCCGTCCGCGACGAAAAGCGCGCCCGGCACGACGAGGTCCAGCCGGCCCGAGTTCGTCACGTCGGCCACCGCGAGCGAGGCGGCGCGGGCGGAGTCCGGAATCGGCGGTCCCGCGCGGTAGGAATCCGACGCCCGCGCGAGGACGATTCCCGTGCTCCCGGCGAACGCGAGGTCCCGGCCGTCCTTGCCGGCGACGCGGACGGCGGCGATGGCCGAGAGCGCCGCGAGCCCTTCCTCGCGCCGCAGAGCGAAGCGGACCGGAATCGGGACCGACCGGGCCCGCAGCCGTGCGGAGAGCGCGGGGCTCCAGTCCTCGAGCGGCAGGCCGACGACGCCGGGCTCGACGTCGTGCCGGGCCTGCTGATACCGCGCGGTGGTCCGGAGCAGGTTCTCGACGATGCGCGTCTTCAGCGCCGCCGAGGCGGCGTCCCCGGCGTCGAGCGCCGCCTTCGCCTCGGCCGTGTAGCGCTCGAGCTTCCCGTCGCCCGTCGTCGCGCCTTCGGCCGCCTTGAGGACCCGGTCGAGCGCCGCAGAGGCGCCGGCCCGATCGCCCTCGCTCCGGCGCAGGTCCGAGAGCCGCAGCAGCAGAAAGAGGTTCGCCGGCGCCTGTTCGAGGGCCGACTCGACCGCACGCATGGCGCGGGCCCGGCCGCCGGGCTTCTCGGAGAGGAGGCGCGCCGTGCACCATCGCGAGGCGAGGTCCTTCCCGTCGGCCTGCGCCGCCCTGTCGCAGGCCTCGATGGCCGCATCGGTCTTGCCCTCGAGCTCGAAGAGGACGCCTGAAAGCGCCGCGACGCGCGGGTCGGATGGCGCGAGACGCGCCGCCTCATCGAGCAGCTTGCGCGCGCCCGGGAGGTCCTTTTCGCGCATCGCCGCGACGGCGCCATCGGCCCAGCCGAGAGGCTCGGCGGGAGCGAGCTTGCGAACCTCCTCGAAACGCTTCTTCGCCCCGGCGAGATCTCCTTCCTCGAGCGCCGCGAGGCCGACGTTTCGCGCGGTCTGCAGGCGGGAGAGGTCGCCGTCGGACGGAGCCGCCGCGGCCGACGGCGGCGCGAGCGACAGGAGAAGCGCGAGCATTCCGCCGACGAGGGAGACCACGCGAGGAGCTACCCTTCGGAGAAGGCGCGCTCGAACGCCGCGAGCGTGGCGTCGTCGTAAAGGCAGAACACGATGCGCCGGACGGACTTCGCCTCGGCCGCGAAGGATCGGGCGGCGCCCATCGCGAGCTCCGCCGCGCGCCGCAACGGGAACCCGAACACCCCCGCCGAGATGGCCGGCAGGGCGACGGACACGGCCCCGACGTCGTCGGCCCGCTTCAGCGCGGCGCGGACGGCGGAGGCGAGCAGCATCTCCTCCCCCTCCTCGCCGCCCCGCCAGACCGGGCCGACGGCGTGGATGACCCAGCGCGCCGGCAGGTCGCCGCCTCCGGTCACGACCGCGGAACCGGTCGGGCAGGAGCCGATCTTGTCGCACTCCTCCTGAATCCTCGGCCCGCCGCGCCGGCGGATCGCGCCGGCCACGCCCGAGCCGAGCTGCAGCAGCTCATTGGCCGCGTTGACGACGGCGTCCACGTTGAGCGCCGTGATGTCCCCGGAGGCGAGCTCGATCGACGCCGGCATGCGGCCGCCTAACAGGGAGGGTCGGGAAAACCAAGCCTCACGGCGCGAGCTGGCGAACGACGGCGTCGGCGATGCGCATGTACGCCTCCGTGACCGCCGACTTCGGCTCGGCCGCAACGATCGGCACGCCGGCGTCGCCCCCCGCGACGACCTTCGGATCGAGCGGAATCTCTCCCAGGAATGGGACGCCGAGCTTTTCGGCCGTGAGGCGTCCGCCGCCGTGTTTGAAGATCTCCTCGCGGTGCCCGCACTTCGGGCAGATGTAGTACGACATGTTCTCGACGATCCCGAGCACGGGCACGTTGACCTTCTGGAACATGGCAAGGCCCTTGCGCGCGTCGATGAGCGATACGTCCTGGGGCGTCGTCACGACCACGGCGCCGGACAGGTGGATCTTCTGCGTCAGCGTCAGCTGCGCGTCGCCGGTGCCGGGAGGCAGGTCGATGACGAGGAAGTCGAGCTTGCCCCAGGCGACGTCCTGGAGGAACTGTTCGACCGCCTTCATGACCATCGGGCCGCGCCAGATGACCGGCTGGTCCACGTCCATGAGGAAGCCGAGCGACATCACGCGCACGCCGTGGCTCTCGGGCGGCACGATCTGGTTCGCCTCGTTGACGTAGGGCTTCTCGGAGATCCCCATCATCATCTGCTGGGACGGGCCGTAGATGTCCGAGTCCATCAGACCCACGCGATGGCCGACGCGCTCGAGCGCGAGCGCGAGATTCGCGGCGACCGTGGATTTGCCGACGCCGCCCTTTCCCGACGCGACGGCGACGGTGAACCGGACTTCCGGCAGGATGTTCGCGGCGGGCGGCGGGACTCCGGCGGCGCCCCGCGGCGGCGGAGGGCCGGGCGCCCTCACCTCGAGACGGATCGTGACGGCCGCCACGCCCGCCAGCGATCGCAGTTTTTCCGTCGCCTCGCGCCGGATCTCCTCGGCGGCGCGGGGAGACTCGGTCGTGATCTCGAGGCGGAACGACACGTTGCCGCCGCCGATCGACAGGTCCTTCACGAACCCGAAGGAGACGATGTCGCGCGAAAGCCCGGGGAAGCGGACGGTCCGGAGGACGTCGAGGACTTTCTCTTCGGTCAGGTCGGTCGTGGCGGACATTCGTTGGCTCGGCGAAAAAGTATCACGCGGACAGAGCGTCCGCTGCCTCCCGACGCTCTCGATCCACGGCGTCGCGCAGACGCGTCGTCAAGGCGCGCCGCTCCCCCGCTCCCCCCGCCGATTCGGCAATCTCGATCGCCTCCCCGACCGAGAGGCACACACGGCCGGGCGTCATGAGGAGGCTGCCCGGCGGAAGGACCCGGCGGGTCCCCGCGAGGCCCAGCGGACGGAGCGGCAGGCCGGACCGCAGGGCCAGGAGCGCCGCGCCGGTCTTGAACTCGAGGAGCTCCCCGGTCCGCGTGCGCGTTTCCTCGGGAAAGATCATCACCGATCTTCCACCGGAAAGAATCCGCCGGGCCGCGTCGATCGTCGCGGCGCCGCGCGCCCGGTCGCCCCGGTCCACCGGAATGAAGCCGGCGGCGGCGATCGACCACCCGAGGACCGGCACGCGAAAGACCCCTCGCTTGGCGAGGAAACGAAGCTGGAACGGCAAGTTGGCCAGCAGCACGACGATGTCGCAGAAGCTCTCGTGATTGGCCACGACCACGGCGCTGCGGCGGTCCGCGAGGCGTTCCGCGTGGCGCACCTCCACGCGGACGCCCGAAACGGCGAGCACGCACCGCGCCCAGCCGCGGGCGAAGCGCAGGAACCAGTCGCCGCGCGGCGGCAAGAACGCGACGAAAATCGCCGGGACGCCGAAAGCCACCGTCAGCGTCCCGATGGCGGCCCAGACGGCGACGGCGCGCAGGGTTCGCATCGGAAAACGCCGCGCATCGTAACGCAAGTCGCGACTGCTCCGACATTTACAGAAAGCCGCCGGGAGAATACAATCGCGCATCCTCATGGTCGGATCGCGCGCAAACAATCCGACGACTTCGCAGCCGTCGGCCACGGCGCTCTTCTACCGGAACATCCGGTATCTGCGCTTCGTGGACAGATTCGGGCGCCAGGGCCAGCGAATGGTGGAGTACCTGGGCGGCCTCGCGCAGCTGACGGGCGATGCGATCGGCGCGATGTTCTCGCGCCCGTTCTACCGCTACGACCTCCTCCGCCAGATGGACGAGCTCGGCGTGAAGTCCGTCTCCATCACGGGCCTGACCGCGTTCGTCACCGGCGGCGTGCTGGCGCTTCAAACCGCCTACTCGCTCGCCGCGTTCGGCGGGAAGCTCTTCATCGGCCGCGTCGTCTCGCTCTCCCTCGTGCGCGAGCTCGGGCCCGTGCTGACGGCTCTCATGGTCGGCGGGCGCGTCGGCTCGGGCATCACGGCCGAGCTCGGCTCGATGACCGTGACCGAGCAGGTCGACGCCTTGCGGGCGATGGCCGTGTCGCCGGTCCGCAAACTCGTGGTGCCGCGAATCCTCTCGACCACGATGATGATGCCCATCCTGACGGCGCTCGCCGACGTGCTCGGCATCCTCGGCGGGCTGCTCGTCGCCGTGGTCGAGCTGCGCATGACCGCGCAGGACTACCTGTCGAGCATCTGGAACACGCTCCAGATCTCCGACATCATGAGCGGGCTCGGCAAGACGTTCTTCTTCGGGCTCGAGATCGCCGCGATCGGCTGCTTCAACGGCCTGAACGTGGAAGGCGGGGCGGCGTCGGTCGGAGTCGCGACCACCCGGACCGTCGTGATCGCGTCGATCTGCGTGCTCGTGTCCGACTTCTTCCTGACGAAACTCTTCCTCGGATTCTGAGAGGACGCATGAGCCCCGATCCCGAACGCCAGCCGCTCAAGAGCGAGGTCGTCGTCGAGTTCCGCGACGTCTGGAAACGGTATTCCCGCCGGGAGATCCTCGCCGGCGTGGACCTCGACATCCATCGGGGCGAGGTGCTCTGCATTCTCGGCCCGTCCGGAACGGGCAAGAGCGTCACCCTGCGCCACATCAACGGGCTGACGAAGCCGGACAGCGGCGACGTGAGGGTGTTCGGCATCTCGGTTCCGCCGCTCGACGAGGAGGAGCTCGCACCGATCCGCCGGCGCCTCGCGATGCTCTTCCAGGGCGGAGCGCTCTTCGACTCCATGAACGTCGAGCAGAACATCGCCTTCCCGCTCCAGGAGCACACCGACAAGACGCCGGTGCAGATCGCCGAGGCCGTCGCCGAGAAACTACAGATGGTCGGCCTCGCCGGCATCCAGAAGAAGATGCCGTCGGAGCTCTCGGGCGGCATGCGCAAGCGTGTCGCGCTCGCCCGTTCCATCGCGCTCGAGCCGGAGATTATCCTGTACGATGAGCCCACGACGGGGCTCGACCCCCTGACTTCCGAAAAGATCGCCCAGCTGATCGTGGACCTGAATCTGCGGCTCCACACGACCTCGGTCGTCGTCACACACGACATCGTGACGGCGCGCACCGTCGCGGACCGTGTGGCCTTCCTCTACCAGGGCCGCTTTCAGTACATCGGAGGATTCGAAGAAGCCACGCGCACGGGGCCGCCGATGTTGCAGGACTACTTCCGCTCGATGGGCTTCCCCTGCGGCACGGGCCAGGTCCCCGCGGCGACCGGAGGAGCTTGATTTGGTCACCGAACATTACGTCGGCCGTCGATTCCGGGTCGGGCTGGTCGTCCTCGTCGCCCTCTTCTTCATCATGATCGCCGTCTTTCTCGTGGGAAAGCGCGCGAACCTCTTCAAGGCCAAGTGGCCGTACCAGACCCACTTCGACTCCGCCGCCGGTCTCGTCGTGGGCAATCCCGTGCGCCTGAACGGCGTCAACGTGGGCGGCGTGCTCGAGGTCAACCTGTCTCCCCAGCCGGGCGATCAGAGCGTCCTGGTGGTCTACGAGGTAGACCGCCGCGTCGCGCCGCGCCTGCGCACGGGCACACAGGCCTCGATCAAGACGATCGGTCTTCTCGGCGACAAGTACATCGACCTCGCCGGCGGATTGACGTCCGAGCCGCAGATTCCGATCGGCGGCGACATCAAGGCCGCGCCGGGCACCGGCATCGAGAAGCTGCTCGAAGGGAGCGGCGATCTCGTGACGGACCTCTCGGCGATCGCCCGGTCGCTCAAGAATATCCTGGGGCGTACCGAGAAGGGCGAAGGTTTCCTCGGCGCCATCACCTCGAAGAGCCCCGAGAGCGAGCAGCTCGGCAACAGCTTCAACGCGACGCTGGCGTCGCTCAACTCGATTCTCAAGAAGGTGGACAAGGGCCAGGGGCTCGTCGGCCGGCTCCTCATCGATCAGAAGTACGGCAAGGAGACCGGGGATTCGCTCGCGCGGGCGATCCACTCCGTCGAGTCGCTCTTCGCGACGCTCGACAAGGGCGCGAGGACCGGCGAAGGGGCGCTGCCGGCGCTGCTCACGGATCCCGAGGGCAAGAAGAAGGTCTACGCCCTCCTCGACGATCTGGCCGTCACCGCGAGCTCGCTCGCGCGGATCACCGATCAACTGGAGAAGGGCGAAGGGGCGCTGCCGATCCTGCTGCGCGACGAGAAGTTCGGCCGCGCGTTTTCGAAGAACCTGCTCGACTTCTCGGAGCATTTGAACTCGATCGGCCGCAAGCTCGACGACGGCACGGGGACGGCGGGCAAGCTCATCAACGATCCGGCGCTCTTCGACGCGGCCAACCGCCTGGTGGTCGGCGTGGACGAGTCGGCACTTCTCCGATGGCTCATCAAGGACCGGCAGAAGGCGGGGATCAAGAAGGAGTACAACGAAGAGGTGCGCCGGCAGACGGCCGCCGCGCAGCCGCAGCCCGTCGCGGCCGGCGCGCGGACGCCGACGCCCCCGCCCCGATGAGCCTTCGCGCGGCACGACGCCCCGCTCTCCGACGGCCCTCCCGGACGGAGGGGGCATGAACATTTGCATGATCGGAACCGGCTACGTGGGCCTCGTGACGGGGGCCTGCCTGGCCGACTTCGGCATGAACGTCGTCTGCGTGGACAAGGACGAGGCGAAGATCGCCGCCCTCCAGAGCGGGAGACTGCCGATCTACGAGCCGGGCCTCGAGCAGCTCGTCGCGAAAAACGAGCGGGCCGGCCGACTCCGTTTCACGACCGACCTGCGGGAGGGCATCCAGTCCTCGCTCGCCATCTTCATCGCCGTCGGCACCCCGCCGAAGGCCGACGGCTCCCCCGACCTGACGTTCGTGCGCCAGGTCGCGGAAGCGATCGCCGAGCACCGAAACGGATACAAAGTCGTCATCACCAAGTCCACGGTCCCGACGGGGACCGGGAAGATGATCGAGGAGATCCTCGCAAAGAAGAACGGAGGGCATCCCTTCTCGGTCGTGTCGAACCCGGAGTTCCTCCGCGAGGGCTCGGCGATCGCCGACTTCCTCCGCCCCGACCGGATCGTGATCGGCGCCTCCGACCCGCGAGCGATCGAGGTCATGAAGGAGATCTACAGCCCCCTCTATCTCATCGAGACGCCGTTCGTAATCACGGACGTGGCCTCGGCGGAGCTGATCAAGTACGCCTCCAACGGCTTCCTCGCCGTCAAGATCTCCTTCATCAACGAGATCGCGCGGCTCTGCGAGAAGATGGGCGCCGACGCCCACGACGTCGCGCGCGGGATGGGCCTCGACCGGCGCATCGGACCGCGTTTCCTCCAGCCGGGACCGGGATTCGGCGGCTCCTGCTTCCCGAAGGACACGGCGGCCGCCGCCGATCTCGCGCGGCAGCACGGCGACGTCTTCGAGATCATCGAGGCGACGATCCGCGCGAATGCGCGCACGAAGTCGCGCATGATCGAGCGGATCGCTCAGGCCGCCGGGCCGTTGCGCGGAAAGACCGCGGCCGTCCTCGGGCTCTCCTTCAAGCCGGAGACGGACGACATCCGCGAATCGCCCGCGATCGCCGTGATCCGGGACCTGCTCGCCGCGGGCGCCGCCGTCCGCGCCTGCGACCCCGCGGCCGTCGACAACGCGCGCGCGGTCCTGCCCGACGTCACCTTCGCGAAGGGTCCCTACGACTGCGCGACGGGCGCCGACTTTCTCGTGCTGGCGACCGAGTGGAACGAGTTTCGCGCGTTGAACCTCCAAGAGCTCGGGCGGCGGCTCAAATCGAAGACCATGGTCGATCTGCGAAACGTTTACGACCCGCGCGAGATGCGCGCGACCGGCTGGAACTACACGGGCGTGGGGAGGGGATGAGGGTCTGCGTCACCGGCGCGGCCGGGTTCCTCGGAAGCCACCTCTGCGACCGGCTTCTCGCCGAGGGGCACGACGTCGTCGGGCTCGACAACTACTCGACGGGGAACGCGCGCAACATCGCCCACCTCGCCGGCGAAAAGCGCTTCCGCTTCGTGCGGCACGACGTCACGCATTTCATCTTCGTGGACGGCCCGGTGGACGCCGTCCTCCATTTCGCCTCGCCCGCCTCCCCGATCGACTACCTGGAGCTGCCGATCCAGACGCTGAAGGTCGGCTCGCTCGGAACGCATAACGCGCTCGGGCTCGCCATGGCGAAAAAGGCGCGCTTCCTCCTCGCCTCGACCTCCGAGGTCTACGGCGACCCGCTCGTCCACCCGCAGCCCGAGACCTACTGGGGCAACGTCAACCCGATCGGCCCGCGCGGCGTGTACGACGAGGCCAAGCGCTTCGCCGAGGCGATGACGATGGCCTACCACCGCGCCCACGGCGTGGACACGCGGATCGTGCGGATCTTCAACACCTACGGCGAGCGGATGCGGCCGCGGGACGGGCGCGTGGTGCCCGCGCTCATCGGGCAGGCGCTCGCCGGCGAGCCTCTGACGGTCTTCGGCGACGGGAAACAGACGCGGTCGTTTTGCTACGTGTCGGACCTGATCGACGGCATCTACCGGCTTCTCCAGTCCTCGGAGACGTCGCCCGTCAACGTCGGCAATCCGGCCGAGCTCTCGGTGCTCGACTTCGCGCGGACGATCCAGCGTCTGACCGGGACGAAGAGCGAGATCGCCTTCAGGCCGCTTCCCGTGGACGATCCGCGCGTGCGCCAGCCGGACATCTCGAAGGCGCGCCAGATCCTGAACTGGCAGCCGACGGTCCCCCTCGACGAGGGCCTGCGCCGGACGATCGCGTACTTCCGCGAGTTGAAAGACTGAGGACCCGGGACGAGGGACTGAGGACTACACTGGCTCGAGCCACAAGAGTCCTCGGTACTCAGTCCTCGGCCATCCCGTCCTGGCCGATCGCCTCGACGGGACAGCAGTCCATCGCCTCCTCGCACTGGGCGGTCTCCTCGGGATTGGCCGGCTGCCGGAAGACGTACGAGTACGCCCTCTCTTCGCTGCGCTGGAAATTTCCGGGCGCGGTCACGCGGCAGACGTCGCAATCGATGCACTGGGAGTCCACGTAGAACCTGCCCGCGACGTTCTCGGCGACTCGGTCCTTCCGGCTGGCCACGAGGCGCGTACCCTATCAGGATAATGAGCGCCTTAGAACCGCGGCCGCGCGAATCGCGCTTGCTAGACTGCCCACCGTGCTTCGGCTTCGGGCCGTCGTTCTCCTTCTCCTCGTGTGCGCCGCCTGCCGCGAGCGGGGCCTGCCCGTCGGCGACGGATCCAACCGGGATCTCATGGCCGGCCGCATGATCTACGAACGCAAGTGCGTCTCCTGCCATGGCGCGAACGGCGATGGCAAGACCGTCACGGCAAGCCGATATCCCTATGCGAACCTCATCGACGGCGTCTGGCGATCCGACGGCAGTCCGGGCGCCCTCGAGCGGCAGATTCGCTTCGGGCGCGACCCGATGCCGCGCTTCGAGGGCAAGCTGACCGACGAGGAGATCCGCCAAACGGCCGCCTTCGTGCTCGAGATGGCGCGGGCCGCAGGAGCCACCGCGCCTTCCGCCCCGACCCCGATCCGAACGCCGGGCCCGACGCCCGCGGCCGGGCGATGACGCGGCGCCTGCCGATCTTCGCCCTGCCCGGCGTCGTTCTGATGCCGGGCACGCTCCTGCCCCTCCACATCTTCGAGCCGCGCTACCGCGCGATGGTCTCCGACGCGCTGGCCGGAGATCGGACCATCGGCATGGCGCTGATGAAGCCCGGCTGGGAGGAGGGCGGGAGAGACCCGGAGATCTTCGCGGTCGGCGGCGCCGGCGAGATCGTCGATTCCGAGAGGCTCGACGACGGACGCTTCAACGTCATCCTGCAGGGGCTCTTCCGTTATCGAATCGTCCAGGAGGCCGGGGTCGATCCCTATCGTCTCGCGAACGTCGAGCCGATCGCGTCGCTCCCGTTTCCCGACGCCGGCGAGGAGGCGAAGGCCGCACGCACGCTGCGGCGTCTCTTCGAAGCGGTGCGGACGGAGCTGGACCTGCCCGCCCTGCCGGACGAGACGCTCGCAACGGAGCGGCTCTTCTCGGAGCTCGCGCTGCGACTGCGCTACGAGCCGGCCGAGTTGCAGGCTCTCCTCGAGACCGACGCCCTGCCGGCGCGATGCGAGGCCCTCGCCGCGCGGCTGCGGGATTGGAGCGCGCGGATGCGGCTCCTGGCACCGTTTCGAAGAGAGCAGATGGATCCGGGGAGGAATTGAAGAAAGCCGTCAGCTGTCGGCTCTCAGCTCTCAGCCGGAGTCTCTGTCTAATAGCTGACAGCTAATAGCTGATAGCTGATAGCTGATAGCTGATAGCTGATAACTACGAGGCGTTCAGCGCCCGGTCGTGCGCCCAGCTCCGGATGGCCTTGATCTGCTCGTCCATGGTCACCGAGAGCGGCACGGTCGCGGAGATCATGCGGTGCAGGTCTTCCTCGGTCAGCGGCCGGCCCTCGGCGTAGGAATCGACGACCGCCGACACGACCGCCTGCTCGATCTCGGCGCCGTTCCAGCCCTTGGTCGCCTTGGCCAGGAACACGAGGTCGAACTGCCCGACCTCGCAGCGGTTGCGTTTCAGGTGGATCGCGAAGATCTGCTTGCGCTCCTCCTCGTTGGGCAAGTCCACGAAGAAGACCTGATCGAAACGTCCCTTCCGGAGGATCTCCGCCGGCAGGAGGTGGATGCGGTTGGCCGTCGCGGCGACGAAGACGAGCGCGCTCTTTTCCTGCATCCAGGTCAGGAAGCCCGAGAAGATGCGCGACATCGAGGGATCCTGTCCCTCGCGATAGCCGCCCACGCCCATCTCGATCTCGTCGATCCACAGCACCGCCGGCGACACGGCCTCGACCGAGCGCAGGGCACGCATGAATGTGGACTCGGGGTTGTCGGTCCCGAACACCATGTTCATGTCGAGGCGGAAGAGGGGCAGATTCCAGAGCGTCGAGATCGTCTTGACGCACAGGCTCTTCCCGCAGCCGGAGATCCCCATGAGCAGCAGGCCCTTCGGGATCGGAATGCCCGCGTCGAGCGCCTCCTTCGAGAAAAGGGTTCGGCGCTTCTTCAGCCACTGCTTCAAGGTCTCGTAGCCCCCGACGTCGTCGAGCGAGAAGCGGGGCGGCACGAACTCGAGCACGCCTTCCTTCTTGGACATCTGCTCTTTCTCGGCGAGGATTTCCGTGAAGGCCTCGTCGGTGAAGGTCTTGCGCTGCGCGAAGACCTTGGAGAGCACGTGGCCGATCTCGTCGGCGGTCAGGCCGCGCAGCGCGAGCGCGAGGCGCTTGATGCCGGACTCGTCGATCTCCGCACCGAAGCGCTTGCGGGCATTCGCGTCGATCAGGCGCACGATCTCCGTGTCGTCGGGAAGCTCGTACTCGACGATGTAGATTTCCTTCTTCACTTCCTCGGGCACCAGCAGGCGCGGCGAGACGAGCAGGACGTGGCGTCCGCGGTCCTTCAGGGCGCGGTAGACGTCGCGCAGGCGCCGCACGATCTCGGGGCGCCCGTCGTTCGATCCGATGAAATCCTTCAGGAGGTAGAAGCCCTTTCCCTGCGCGGACAGGATGGCCTCGAGCGCCTTGACCGGATCGCGAGTCTCCGGTACCGGGTTACCGTCCACGACGAGACCGTCGACGACGGACCAGACGCCGAGCGGCACCGGCGCGCCGTAGAACGTCTTGGCGAGATGCTGGGCCAGACGCTCGACGCGCGCCTCTTCCCAGCTCTGCACGTAGATGAGTGGATGGCCGCCGATCAAGGCGCGGCGGACGCGGTCCACGGCCCGCGGGGGCGCGGACACCGGCACAGTCGTGCTCATTTTCCGACATTGTAACCGCCCGGGCCGCCCACATCCTCTACAATGCCGTCGCCATGTCCAATCCCGAGCACGCGAGGATCTTGCTCACGACGGATTGGAACGCCTGGCGGGCCCGCAACCCCAACGTCACGCCCGACCTGACCGACGCCGATCTCCAGAAGGTCGACCTCTCGGGGAGGGATCTGAAGCGGGCCGACCTCTCGCGTGCGAACCTGTCCGGCGCCATCCTCGCCGGAACGGACTTCTCTCGCTCGACGCTCGACGGCACGCGCTGGCAGGGCTCGACGGCGGCGGGCGCGGTCTTCGAGCACTGCAAGCTCGATTTCCTCGACCTTTCGGGCGTCTTCCTGGCCGGCGCGCGCTTCCGTTCCACCTCGATGCTCGGCTGCCCCCTCGTCGGAACGGATCTCGCGGGCGCGGACCTCTCCTTCGCGAAGCTCGAGGGCGCGGATCTCTCCAACGCGAACCTGGCCGGCTCGAACCTCTCGGAGGTCAACTTTCGGGGCGTCAAGACCGCCGGCGCGCATTTCGATGGGGCGAACCTCACGCGCGCGCTCTTCGAGGGCGTCTCGGCGATGCGCGGCTCCTTTCCCAACGCGGACTTCACGTCGGCGAGCCTGAAGGGCGCGGACTTCTCCGGCGCCGATCTGCGGCGCGCGAAGCTCGTCGGCGCGATCCTTCGGCAAGCGTCGTTGAACGCCGCGGACGCCGAGAGGGCCGAGTTCACCGACGCGGATCTCGAGCTCGCCTCCGCCGTCGAGGCAAACTTCACCGGGGCTTCGTTCGACCGCGCGAAGCTTCGCAAGGCGGACCTCCGGCGGGCGGTCTTCCTCGACGCGGTCGGGCAGGACGTCAGCTTCGCCGAAGCCAAGCTGACGGAAGTGGATCTGCGCGGCGCGAAATTCGAGAAGGCGAACTTCCAGGGGGCGGACTTTTCGAAGGCGATCCTGCGGCGCGCGAACCTGAAGCCGCACTCCTTCGCCGGAGCGCGCTTCGCGGGAGCGGACCTCTCGGAGGCGCAGGCGGAGGGCGTCAACTTCGCGAAGGCGGACCTCTCGCTCGGGAACTTCCGTCAGGGCAATTTCAAGCGCGCGGACTTCTCGGGGGCCCGCGGCTTCGAGACCGACCTTTCGGGCACTCTGCTGATCGGCGCGAACTTCCGCGGCGCCGTTCTCCAGGAGGCGGACCTGCGGTTCGCGCGCGCGATGGGCGCCGACTTCTCGGAAGCGACGCTCTCCGGAGCGGACCTCGCCAACGCCGATTTCACCGAGGCGGTCTTCCGCAAGACCAAGGTCTGGGGCGCCACCGCCCGCCGGACCAAGCCGCCCAGGGGAAAAGGCGCGCTCCTCTCCCTCTCGACGATGTTCTCGAAGGCCAAGGAAAAGAAGGAAAAAACGACCGACGACAAGGAGAGGGCCCGGAAGAAGAGGATCGCCGACCTCGAGGCGGCCGCCGAGAAGACGCCGCCCCACCGAACCGGGAAGCGCTAGCTACTTCTTCTTTTGAGCGGCCGTCGGGACCGGCGTCGGAGGCGGCGCGGCGGCCTTCCGGAACGCCGCGAGGAGCGAGGCCGTCGGATCCGACGCGAGCCGGAAGGCGCCCGGGCGCCGCGAGACGACCGCCGCGGGCTCCCCGTTTCCCGCATAGAGCTTGATGTCCCAGGGCTCGCCATCCGAAAGGGCAATCTTGATCTCACCCGACGGCGTCCGGGAGGCGAGCGCGTTCGCCGCGCCCTCGTCCAGGAACGACTTGCTCTTCACGTCGAGGATCGCGCTCATCGCGTCCTCGACCGAGCCGGCGAGGATCGGCTTGCCGGCCGCGCTCCATCCGCCGTCCTTCCCCCGCGCGAGCTTGACGGAATCCGGGCCGAACGTTCCCTCGAGCGCCGACGCCTTCGCGCGGTCGAAGCGGACCAGATGCGTCTCGCGGAAGGCCTCGGCTTCCTTCGAGAATTCTTCGACGATCGAGCTCGCGACCGTGAAGGCCTGCCCCTCGCGGCGTCCGTAGACGGAGTTGCCGTCGGACTTCGTCGATCCGAACTCCGCCGTCGTCACCTTGCCCTTCGCGTCGGACAGCATGACCCGGTAGAGCGGCGGCGCGAGCCCCCAGCTCGAGAGCGTGTTCTTGTCCGCGTTGAGGAAGTCGATCACGCGCAGGGACGTCAGATCGCCCGCCAGACGCGAGGCGGCATCGGAGTCCGCGAGGTCCTTCAAGGGTTGCTCCATCCACCAGATCCCGTCGCGTTGTGTCAGAAGCAGGTGCCCCCGGCCGCGCTCGAGGTCGAGCCGCGCGACGTCGGCTGTCGAGCCGCCGAAGACGTCCTTGCTCTGGTAGTCGGTGGCCGGCTTCTTGACCGAAGCGGCGACCGACGCCGGCACGAAGAGGACGCGCGTCTGCCCCGCCACCCGGGCCGCGGCGATGTCGGTGCCCGGGATGTCGATGCCGAACTCGATCGTCCGCGTGGATTTCTTCTTCTCGTCGCCGGCGTCCTTCCAGACGATCGTGGCCTTCGCCGTCGGCTTGGTGAGGCCGTAGTCCTCGGGCCGGGCCTCGGACGAATCGCCGCCGACGCGCCGCAGCTGCGCGAGCTGCCGCGCGAGATCCGAGGCGGCGAACGAGTCGGCCGGATAGGGCGCGGGGCGCGTGAGCCGCCAGGCGTCGCCATCGTGCACCAGCTCGACGACCGAGCCGTCGTGCTCGAGCTGGATGGAAACGACGCGGTCCTCCGGAAGATCCCAGTGCAGGTCGCCTTTCGACTGGCGTTCGCCGGTCGTCGGCATCTTGCGCTCGAAGAAGACGATGAACGCGAAGAGCCCGAAGACGACCGCCGTCAGGAGGAGGAGCTTTCGGGCAGACATGGCGATTTCGCCGCCGGACCCGCTCTAGTCGCGCCGCCGGTACCAGACCCAGACGCCGAAGATGACGGCGAGAAGCGGCATCCCCGCCACGGCGAAGAGCCCGATCCGGTTCACCTGCGGACGCGTGAGCGTCAGCGACGCCGCCTCGGCCGACTTCGGCGCGATGCCGACGAGCTTCTCCTCTCCGGTCAGCCAGTGGACCGCGTTGAGGAAGAGATTGGCGTTGCCGGCGTTCTGGAGCGAGCCGTTCGCGACGAATCGCGAGTTCCCGACGACGACGAGTCGCGGCAGCTTCTCCGCGGCCTTCTTGTCATCCTTATCGGCCGGCTTCTTCTCGTCGGCGCGGCCGATGGCCATTGCGATCGTGACCGGGCCCGGAACGTCTTTCGCGTCCTTCTGAACCGCGTCCAGCCGGTCGAGCCCCGTCTCCCCCCATCCCTCCGACGTCGTCTCGACGAGCATCGTCGTGGAGGTGGCGGGCGGCGTCTTCGCGTCCGGGGCGTCCGCCTTCGCGAGCGAGCGCGCGACCGGGAAGAGCACGGGGATCCCCTGCTCCGAGAGGGAGCGCACGATCGGGTGATTGCCGAAATGGTTCGCGATGACCGTCTCGGGGCCCACGAGCGGCACGGCATTCGCGGGATCGATCACGATGTCGTCGGCGAGCTTCACGCCGTAGGAAGCGAGGAGCGCCCCGAGCCCGAAGTCCGTCGGCGGGCCCCCCGGCGTCGGGAGCACCGGATCGAGGAGCAGCAGGGCGCGGCCTCCGCCGGCCAGGTACTTCTGCAGCGCGGCGATCTCGGGCTCGAGGAAGGCCGTCCGCGGGCCCGCGACCACCACGGCCGTTGCGTCGGCCGGCACCTCGCCCTTGCCGAGCGAGTCCCACGACGCCACCGTGACGTTGTCGCGCTCGAGGAGCTGCTTGGCCTCCGAGTACCCGCGGCCGCGCTCGACGCCGTCGAGCGTCGCCTCGCCATGGCCGGTCGTGAAGTAGACCTTGGCCTGTTTGTTTTCCGTCACCTCGAGGATCGCCGACGTGAAGGCCTGCTCGCCCTTGAACGCCTTCATCTCGGGCGCCCCGCCCATCTGGGCCGCCGAGAAGTCGAAGTCGGCGAGCTTGTCCTCTTCCACGTACTTCTTCTTGTCGCCGGAGCGGAAGACCACCGTGCTCTGGCGGATGCCGAACTCCTGGACGAGCGGCGCGGCCCGCGCCGGGTTGCGCTCCGGGTCCACGTACTCGATCTCGAGCATCCGCGGCGCCTCGGCCTTGTAGGACTCGAGCATGGAGCGCACCGCATCGTAGACGCGCGACTGCCGCGTCATGAAGACCGTGATGCGAACCGGGGACTTGAGGTCCTTCAGGACCTTGCGCGTCGTCTCCGAGAGGGACGACACGCGCGCCTTCGTCCAGTCGGAGTGCCACCAGTGCCGGCTGCCGAGCCAGTTCACGCCGAGGAGCAGGGCCGTCGCGAGCGCGATCGCCGCCGCGCCCGTGCCGACGCGCGTGCCGCGGACGCTCACGCCGTCTCCTTCTTCGAGGTCAGGACGACGGTCGCGAGAAAAAGGAAGAAGGCCGTCAGGGACCCGTAGTAGACGAGCCGCCGCGTGTCCACGACGCCGCGAGCGAAGTCCTCCATGTGCTCCCACATGTTGAAATAGTTGACGAGGTCGGTCTTCGACGGGTCGGACAGCAGAACGTCGAGCAGGCCGGCCGAGAAGATCGGGATGAGCATCGCGAAGGCGAGGATCGCGGCCACGATCTGGTTCTTCGTCAGCACCGACGCGAACGTGCCGATCGAGAGGAAGAGCGCCCCGATCAGCGCGATCCCCAGATAGGCCGAGGCCACGGGGCCCAGGTCGATCGGCGTGTGCGCGCGCAGGAAGATCACGTAGATGAGCGACGGCGCCCACATCGTCAGGAAGAAGCCGAAGGCGCCGGCGAACTTGCCGAGCACGACCGTCGCCTCGGAGACCGGCGACGTCAGGAGCACCTCGATCGTGCCGCTCTTGCGCTCTTCCGGGAAGAGGCGCATCGCGATCATCGGCACGGTGAAGAGCAGGTAGATCCAGACGAACGTGTTGGTGAAGAGGTAGAGGAGTGCCTGGCCCGCGCGCGCGTTCGGTCCGGAGAGCGATGCAAGGAGAATCCAGAACACCCAGCCGCTGCAGACGAGGAACGCGGCGAGGATCACGTAGGCGAGCGGCGACAGGAAGTATGCCCGCCACTCGCGGCCAACGATCGCCAGGAAGCGCCTCATGACACGGCCTCCGGCGTCGGGGCGGCGGATTCCTCGGCCGGCGCGGGCGCGGCCTCGTCGTGTCGGGTCAGGCGAACGAAGACGTCCTCGAGCGAGAGCGCCTCGCGGGAGAGCTGCCGCAGCACGAAGCCGCGCGCCACGGCGAGGTGGAAGATCTCCTCGGAGGGATCGGCGTCCGGCAGGCACTCGACGCGCGCGCTCGTCTCGCCCGCAGCGCGCTCCTCCTCCACCCGCACGACACCGGTCAGGCCGGCCAGGGCGTCGCGAACCGCCACGTCGCCCTTGAAGACGGCGCGGACGACCGGCGTGCCGGCGAGCTTCGAGCGCAGCTCCTGCGGCGTGCCCTCGGCGACGATGCGCCCGCGGTCGATGATCAGCACGCGGTCGCAGACGGCGTCGACCTCCGGCAGGATGTGGGTCGAGAGAAGGACCGCGCGCTCCTTCCCGAGCGAGCGGATCATTTCGCGGATCTTGATGATCTGCATCGGATCGAGCCCGACGGTCGGCTCGTCCAGGATCAGCACCGGCGGCTGGTGCACGAGCGCGCCGGCGAGCGCGGTGCGCTGGCGGTAGCCCTTCGAGAGGTTGTCGATCTTGCGGTGCGCCACCTCGCCCAGCAGGCAGCGGTCCACCGCCTCGGCGACCCGGCTCTTGACCGCGGGGCCGGTGACCCCCTCGAGCCGCGCCCGATAGGCCAGGTACTCCGTGACCCGCATCTCCGGATAGAGAGCCGCGGACTCCGGCAGGTAGCCGAGCGCGGCGCGGGCCTCCTTCGAATGCGTCAGGACGTCGTGGCCGGCGATCCGGGCCGTGCCCGACGTGGGCGGGAGGAAGCCCGTGAGCACCCGCATCGTCGTCGTCTTCCCCGCCCCGTTGGGCCCGAGAAACCCGACGATTTCCCCTTCCTTCACCGAAAAGGTGACGTCCGCGACGGCGGTCTGGGAGGGGTAGGTTTTCGTGAGGTCTTGAACTTCGATCATCGAACCGACGTAAAAAAAGCGCCCGACGATAGCATGTATTCCCGGATTCGTCAGAACCGATGATCGTCGTCGCGGACCTCTTCAAGAGCTACGGCCGCTTCGGGCGGCGCGCGCAGGCCCTCTCGGGCGTGTCGCTCGAGGTCCGCCGCGGGGAGACGGTCGGCCTGATCGGACCGAATGGCGCCGGAAAGACGACCCTTCTCTCCTGCCTCCTGGGCTTTTTGCGCCCCGACCGCGGGACCGTGACGGTCGGGGGCCTGGCGCCCGACGACCTGGCGGTCCGCGCCATGACGGGCTACATGCCGGAACGCCTGGGGTTCGACCGGGACCTGACCGGCGCCGCTTTCCTCTCCCACCACTGGCGCCTCGCCGGCGGAGATCCCCGCGATACCGGCCGCCAGGTGGCCGCCGCGGCGGCGCGCGTCGAGCTCCCGGGCGAGGCGCTGCTGCGCAAGCTCTCCGGCTACTCGCGCGGGATGCTGCAGCGCATCGGCGTCGCCCAGGCGATGCTGCGCGATCCGCAGCTCCTCTTTCTCGACGAGCCCGCGTCCGGAACCGACCCGCTCGGGGTCGCCATCGTCCGCGACCGCATCCTCGAGGCGAAGGGGCGGGGCGCGACCATCGTGCTCAACTCGCACCAGCTGCCCGAGGTGGAGCGCGTGTGCGACCGCGTCGTTTTCCTCTCGGGGGGCCGCGTGACCCAGTCCCAGGCGCTGCGCGGTCCGGACCCGGCCCCGCGCCGCGCCTCGGTGCGCGTGCCCGGCGACCGGGCCGATGCGGCGATCGCGGCCCTGGCGCGCGACGGCGTCGCGGCGCACGCCCTGCCCGACGGCACGCTCTCCTTCCCGATCTCCGCGGAGGAGGACCTCGCCCGCGCCGTGAAAGCGCTCGCGCTCGCCGACGTCCCGGTGCTCGACGCGCGGTCGTCGGCGGATCTCGAGGAGATGTTCCGCACGGGAAGCCGCACGTGATCGAGATGGTGCGGCGCTTCCTGCGCCAGCGTTTTGGCTCCCCCGCGATGGCGACGGCGCTCGGCGTGCTGGCGCTCCTGACCGCGGTCCAGGCCGCGCTGTCGGAGCCCGAACGCGCTCTCGAGAGCGGATTCCTGGCGATCGTCCTGATCGCGGCCGGATCGGTGTCCCGCGACGCCTCGAGCGGCGCGC
>DATJZU010000114.1:0-13184 GCA_035498835.1 Thermoanaerobaculia bacterium | reverse complement strand
CTCGCGGCCTCGTTCGGCGACCGCGGGGACGAGGCGCCCTTCGCGATGCGGCACAGCCAGGGCGACAAGTGGGACCTGCTCCTCCTCTATCCGATGGGGAGCTGGGGCGAGTACTACGCCGGCGACCGCATCGCCCGGCGGGAGCGCTGGAAGGAGGCCTCCCGCGCGTCGCTCGAGAAGGTCCGGGCCGCGACCGCGTGGCAGGAGGACGTCTTCGTCCGCGGTCCCGCGCCGTCCGTCGTCCGTGACCGTTTCGCGAAGGCCGGCTTCTTCCACGTCGAAATGTTCGTGGCGCTCCCCGGGAAGGACGCCGACCTCTATCGCCAGCGCGAGATGGAAAACGCGTACGACCGCGCGCTCGACCTCCCGCAGAACCTGATCTTCGTCCGCGAGGCGGGCGCCGCCTGGGATATCTTCACCGTCGGCGCGTATCGGGACCTGAAGCACTACGCCGAGGGATCCGCGATCGCCGAGGCCGCGCAGGAGTCGGCGGCGAAGAGCGCGGGATTCGAGAGCGCGAAGGCGATGGGCCCGTACCTGCGCACCCTGATCCGCGAGCACCACGACACCCTCGCGACGGCCATGCGATGACGCGTGCGAGGCTCCTTCCCGCGCTCCTCGCGGCGCTCCTCTCGCTCGCCGCGGCGCCGGCGCCCGAGTCCACGTCGGCCGTGCCCTTCGTTCCCGACGACTACGGGAAGGCGCTCGCCGAGGCGCGCGCCCGGAAGCTGCCGCTCTTCGTCGAGGCCTGGGCGCCCTGGTGCCACACGTGCCGCTCGATGCAGGCCTTCGTCTTCTCGGACAAGGCGCTCGCGGCGCGCGCGGGCCAGTTCGTCTGGCTGTCGATCGACACGGAGAAGAAGATCAACGCGCCGTTCCTGACGAAGTATCCCGTCGAGGTGTGGCCGACGCTCTTCGTGGTCGACCCGGCGGAGGAGAAGGCCGTCATGCGATGGGTCGGCGGCGCCACCGTTCCGCAGCTCGAGAAACTGCTCGACGACGGGCGTCGCGCGATGCGCGGGAAGGAGACGGGCGTCGACGCGACGCTCGCGCAGGCGGACCGACTCTACGGCGAGAAGAAGAACGCGGAGGCCGCGGCGGCGTACCGGAAAGCCCTCGCCGCGGCGCCGCCGCACTGGGGACCGTGGGCGCGCGCGACGGAGTCGCTGATCTTCACCCTGCACAAGTCGGGCGACCAGGCGGGCTGCGCCGCGGAGGCGCGCGAAGCCTTCCCGAAACTGGCGAACAGCCCGTCGGCCGCCAACGTCGCGTCGAGCGGCCTCGACTGCGCGCTGTCGCTCGATCGTGGCGAAGCGTCCCGCGCGGATCTCGTCGCGGCGCTCGCCGCGGATGGCCGGAGCGTCGTGGCGCGGCCGCGCGCGGACCTCGCGGCCGACGACGTCTCCTCTCTCTACGGCTCGCTCGCGAACGAGCGCGAAGACGCCGGCGACGCCGCCGGACAGCGTCAGGTGCTGACGGACTGGTCGGCGTTTCTCGACGGCCAGGCGGCCGCCGCGAAGACGCCCGCCGCGCGGACGGTCTTCGACTCTCACCGCCTGGGCGTCTACATCGCGCTCGGCGAGCCGCAGCGCGCCATCCCGATGCTCAAGACGTCCGAGAAGGACTTCCCCGAGGATTACAACCCGCCCGCGCGCCTCGCCCTCGCCTACGAGGCCATGAAGGACTACGAGATGGCGCTCGCGTCCTCGGACAAGGCGCTCTCCAAGGCCTACGGCCCGCGGCTGGTCGGTCTGCTCGTGGTGCGCGCGCGCATTCATCAGGAGAAGGGCGATCTCGTCTCCGCGCGCATCGCCATGCAGGAGGCGGTTCGCGAGGCCGAGGCGCTGCCGCCCGGCCAGCGGTCCGAGACTCAGATCGCGGCGCTGAAAAAGCAGCTCGAAAGCGTCCCGCCGTAGGCCGACGGCTCCGGCGTCGTGTAGAATTTTTCCAAGAACCCGGTCTCCGAAATGACCTCCAAGCTGCCGACCGATCCCCTCGCGGATGCCAGCACCGGCGTGGTCCGGCGCTCCCGGGGCGCCTTCCTCAAGACGGTGCCCGAAAGGCGTCCCGACCGGCGCAACCCGAACCGCAAGGGGAACTACACGGGACCGGAGCGCCGCCAGTCCGATTCGAAGCCAGCGAAACCCATCTTCGGCCTGCCGCGCTGGGTCGTCATCGCGGGAGGCGTCTACCTCGCGGCGCTGGCCCTCGCGCTCGTCCTCGTCTTCACCTACTGATTCTTCGCGCGGCGGCACGGCCGCGCAACCTTCGAGCGGCCTTTCCGCACTCAGGGGTGACGGAAGGATTGCGAAGGGAGATGGCATGAGGACGATCGCGGCCGCGGTTCCCATTCTGGCAATTCTGTTCGGCGGGTCGATCGCCGACGGCCCTCCGGCGGCCGGCGCGCCGTCGCCGGCCCGCGAGGCCTACGCGCGATTTCAGGGCCTCGAGGGGACCTGGCGCGGCGAGAGCACGAAGGGATGGGCCGAGGACGTGACGTTCCGCCCGATCGCGGGGGGCTCGGCGGTCGTGGAAACGTCGTTCGACGCGCATCCCGGCGAAACGATGCTCACGGTCTTCGCGCTCGACGGCGAGCGGCTGCGTCTCACGCACTACTGCGTGGCGAGGAATCAGCCGCGGCTCGAGGCGACCTCGTTCGAGGAGGGCGGCCGCGTCGTGACGTTCACATTTCTGGACGGCGGGAACCTGCCGACGCGGGACAAGGGGCACATGGACCGCGCGGTCTTCCGTTTCGAGGATCCCGACCACGTGACGACACGCTGGACCTGGTTCCAGGACGGACAGGAAAAGTGGCTCGAAGAAATTCGCCTGACGCGCAAGCCGTGAGCGCCGGTTCCGCGGGCGATCGCGAGCTCGTCGCCGCGTTTCTCGCGGGTCGCGGCGAGGCGGAGTTCCGTCGGCTCTACGCGGCCCATGCTCCGCGGCTGTATCTGTGGCTGCTGCGCCTCTGCGGCGGCCGGGAATCGGAGGCCGAGGACCTGATGCAGGAGACGTGGCTGCGCGCGGCGGAAAAGCTCCCGGACTTCCGGTGGGAAGCGGCGCTCTCGACGTGGCTGGGTGGCATCGGGTGGAACGCGTATCGCGAGGCGTCGCGACGCTCGCGGCGGCTGGCGGCGGCGCCGGAGGAGTCGGCGGACGAGGCGGGGAGCGCACCGGACGCCGGGGAGCCCGCGGCACGCTTCGATCTCGAGCGGGCCGTCCGCGAGCTGCCGGAGGGGTACCGGGAGGTGCTCTTGCTCCACGACGTCGAGGGCTACACGCACGAGGAGATCGCGCGGACGCTGGAGATCTCCGCCGGCACTTCGAAGAGCCAGCTCGCGCGGGCGCGCGAATGGCTCCGGCGGAGGCTCGGATCGCCGGCGCGCCAGAAAGGACGGATCTCATGAGCGAACGTGAAGAAGGCTGGAGCGAGATGGAGGTGCGGGCCTTGAAGGAGCTGCCGCGAGAGCTGTCCCCGCGGCCGGAGCTCGAGCAGCGCATCGTCGCGGCGCTCGCGGAGCGCGGGCTGGTGCGGGCGCGGCGTTCCGGGCGTGGGAGACTCGGACGCGCCGCGGCGGCCGTGGCCGCCGGTCTTCTCCTCGTGGCCGCGGGAATCTGGATCGGCCGGACGCTTCCGCCGGGCCGGGCGAGAACGACCGCGCCGGACACTTCGCCCCGGTTCGTGCTCTTCCTCCTGCGAGGGCAGGAGTCCGACCGGCCCGAGGAGGAGGGCGCGCGCGTGGCCGAGTATCGCGCGTGGGCGCGCGGACTCGCGGCGTCGGGCCGGTCCGTCTCCGGCGAGAAGCTCGACGACCGCGAAGAGCGGCTGGGCGCCGACGGCGCGCCGGTCGCGGCGGCGGCCGCCGCGTCGGAGGAGGAGATCCGCGGCTACTTCGTCGTCTCGGCCGCCTCGCTCGACGACGCCCTCGCCGTCGCGCGCGGATGCCCGCATTTGCGTCACGGCGGAAGAATCGTCGTGCGGCCGATCGTACCGACGTAGGAGACCGGACAGCTTCCAGGGGCGGGGCTTGTCCCCGCCCGCCAGAATCAGTACCGCAGTCGGATCAGCTCCGGTCCGCCCGACCCGCGCGGAACGACGACGAAGAGGTTGTCGTACTCGCGGTCGCCGAGCTCGATCTTCTCCTTCGCGCCCATCGCGGTCAGGAAGAGCGGCACCGTGTTGCCGTGCCCGACGACCAGAGCAACGGTATCGGGCTCGCGCTTGAGCTCCTCGGCGAGATCGTTGACGTCGGTATAGATGCGGACGGTCATGTGCAGCGCCCGGGCGAGCGGCTCGGCCGTCGCGCGCGTGCGCACCGTGTCGGTCGAGCAGATCGCCGTGACGCCGGCGTCGCGCAGCATCGCCGCGAGGCGGTCGGCCCGCGCCTTGCCCTGCTCCGAGAGCGGCACGTCCTTCTCGTTGGCGTCGGATGCCTTCTCGGCGTGCCGCACGACGAAGACGGCCTTCTGCGCCGGGACGCGCGACGCCGCGAGCGCGAAGATTGCCGCGGCGATCGCGAAACGCGCGCGCTTCATCCCTCGAGCATCTCCTTCAGCTTGCCGAGCTGCGCGGCCCAGTAGGTCTTCAGCCGCGCCGCCTCGCGGGCGCTGTCGAGCCGGCCGTGCTGCACGGAGATCTGGCTCTTGCCGTCGCCCTTGGCGTAGAAGCCGCAGTCCACGTTGGTCTTCCCGTCCACCCAGGTGATTCGCAGCGATTTCCCGGGCGTCGCCTTGCGGATGACGAATCCCGGGTCCTCGAGCCATTTGTCGCGGATCCGCCGGTCCTCCCACGCGCGGAAAAGGCGCGAGAGGGGAGCCGCGATCGTCTTCGAGACGCCGATCTCGTAGCCCGTCGGCTTTTCGTGCGGCGCCCGCAGTCCCTTCGCCTGCTCGTAGGTGACGGCCACCGCCTGGCACCACCAGTTGCTCAGACGATGCTCGCCCCGCAGATGCGCGGCGATCTGCCGGTGCTCGAGCTGCGCGGCGCCGGCGCGGTCGAGGATGCCGAACCACTCGATCCAGCTCTTGCCCGTCCGGGCGCGCACGGCCTCTTCACTCAGTCGAGGTCGGGCCGCGGTCACTCGCTTCGGCATGAGACCTCCCGCGTGTGCCCTCGCATCCTACATCTGCGAGGGGCCCGCGGGGTGGCGCCGGCGCTCATCCGCGGGGCATATACTCGGAGTCTCCGGCGGAGATCCGAGATGAAGGTTCCCCTCGCGGCCGCCCTCGTTCTCTTCGCGCTGCCCGTCTGCGGCGGCGCGCGGACGGTCCACCAGATCGAGCTGCGCGGCAATGCGCGCATCCTCGCCACGGACACGCCCGTGCGCCGCGGCCGCGTCTATCTCTTCCACCGCTATCCGGACGGTGTCTACATGAGCGTCGCGGCGGAGGACGTGCGCGGGATCGCCGTGACAACGCTCGACGATCGTCCGAAACCCGCCGAGACGGTTCTGCTCGGCCCCACGGGCGAGGGACAGACGGTCCTCCCCTCGGAAGCGAATGCGCCACCGCCGCGATATGACGAGTCGATGTATCTCGATTATTACGGCGGCTACTATGGAGGCTGCTCCGGCTGCTACGCTCCGAGCCGTCCGTCTCCGCGGCCGCCTCCGGCGCTCGTCGGCTCGAACGGATTTCCGCTGATGCCGGGGAGCCCGCCGCCGTTGCCGATCGGATCCAACGGCTTCCCGATCATCGCGCCGCAGCCGCCGCCTCCGGTCGTCGCGCCGCGCTGAGGCGCTCCGCGCGGGGCGCTCAGCGCGCGAGCGGTTTTCCCAGGACGTGCTGCGTCTTCTCGAGGTCGTAGCCGTTGGTTCGATAAAACCGGTGCGCGTCCTCGCGCCACGTCCGGCTCCGCACCCGGACGCGCCGGTACCCGCGGGCGGCGGCCCAGCCCTCGGCGTGCTCCAGCAGAACGCTCCCGATCCTCTTCCCGCGGACCCGCGCGTCCACGACGAGCCCTCGGATCTCGGCGGTCGAGGCGTCCGTCAGGGTCGCGTCCTCGGAGATGTGGATCCAGCCGACGACTTCTCCCGGCGGGGACTCGGCCACGAAGAGCGCCTCCGCCGGCCGGCCCGAGAGCCGGGCCAGGCGCTCGCGGACGTCGGATTCCACGGCGGGGTAGCCGAGCTCGCCCGAAAGCCGCGCCACGGAAGCGGCGTCCCGGGGCTCCATCGGCCGTACCCGCGTCGGCGACGCGCTCATCGCGGCGCGACTCTACACTCCCGGCGCCCCGTTCTGTAAACTCCTCGGCCCGTCGTCCGTTGCAGGAGGGGAGGAAGTCATGGCGATCTCCGGAGCGAGGCCCAACGAGCGGCGCATCGCCGCGCATCTGATCGTGCGGAACGTCGAGAAGGCGATCGACTTCTACGGCCGCGCTTTCGGCGCTCAGGTACTCTACCGCTCGGCGGTCCCTCCCGACTCCCGCGTCCTCCACGCGCAGCTCAAGGTATTCGACTCGACGATTCTGGTGTCGGAAGAAAACATGGGAATGCCGGAGGAGGTCTACGGGCGGTACGAGACCGGGACGCGTACGCGCTCGCCGGAGACGCTGCGGGGCACGAGCGTCATCCTCGAGCTCTACGTGGACGACGTGGACCGCGCCTTCGCGCGCGCCGTGCAGGCGGGCGCGACGTCCAAGATTCCCGTCGCGAACACCTTCTACGGCGACCGGCTCGGCCAGGTCACCGATCCCTTCGGCCACGTCTGGGCGCTCGCGAGCGTCGTCGAAACACTTTCGCCGCGCGAGGTGGATGCGCGCGCCGCGGCCCACTTTGCGCAGATGGCCTGAGCGCCGGCGAGGCTCTCAGCGGTCTCCACCGATCGATGCAACACCTTCGGGCCTCGGTCCGCGGCGATGCGGCGGCTAGAATAAGTGCCTTTGCTATGATGAGGATGGAGGCCCATTCGATGGTCGAGCAGCTCGATCGGTACGACGACGAGGAACTGCTGAAGCGCGGACGCGACGCGTTGAAGCTTCAGCGATATCCGCAGGCGCGCGAGTTCCTCTCGGAGTACTGCGATCGGCAGGGCAAGCGCAACCTGTCCGTGCCGACCGGGATCCTCGCGAGCTATGCCCTGGCCCTCGGCCACACCAAGGGGCTCAAGGAGGGTCTCGACCTGTGCCTGAAGGCGGTGGCGTCGGACCGGCGCAACCCGCACATCTACTGGAGCCTGGCGCAGCTGTACATGCTGTCGGGCTCGCGCAAGAAGGCGGTCGAGGCCCTGGAGGTCGGACTCAAGGTCTCGCCCGATCATCGGGGACTTCTGAAGCTCCGCGACGACTTCGGCGTCCGACGCCCGCCCCCGATCCGGTTCCTCTCGCGCGACAGCGTCGTGAACGTCAAGCTCGGCAAGGCGCTGCACAAGCTGCGGAGCGGAAAGCGCGCCGGTTCGCGTTCCTCCTGACGGAGATATGATCTCGGGCCGACGGCGCACGGAGGAAGCGTGAAAAGCCTCGTCGTGATTCCACCGGTCGCGGGAGCGCTGGAGTCGAGCCCCGAGCGGCGAAAGAACCAGAGGCGCATGGGCCTGCCCCGGCGACTCTCCGAGCGGCGCAACGGAGAAGACGCCGCCTCGTTGGAGCGGCGCATCACGTCGGAGCGTCGGGGCATTGGAAACCGCCGGCGGCGCCCCGATCGCCGCATCGGCCTGTCGCCGGACCTGGATCTGTACCTGCTCGGCATCTGACCGTCGCTACGGCGCGCGGGGGATCCTGCGCCCGCGCCTGACTGCGGCGTAACGGCCTTGTGGGCCGCCCGGGTAACGCCGCGAACCGCTGTTTCGCAACGCGATCAAGTTTCGCGAAGTTTACCGAGCGAAACGACTCGCGTTGCGGGGCCGGAGCGCGGCGAGGGGATCAGGTGAGCGGTCGAGCCCCTTTGGGGGAGCCGCGAGCCGGTGCGGCGGCGGCGTTGATGACGGCGATGGACCTCGGATCCGGACTCGGAGCCGCCGGCGCAGACCCCGAGCAAGCTCCGGCGACGGTTACCTCGGCGCGATCGTCAGATCTCCGCTCGACGTCTCGACGCGGATGTTCGCGCCGCCTTCGCCGCGCTGGAACCCGACGAGCTTGTGGCGCCGCATCGTCGAGGACCCGTCGTGGAACGCGACGGACATGTCTCCGCTCGACTGATCGGCGTCGGCCTGGAACGACGCTTCCCGGGGAAGCCGGAGCCGGACGTCGCCGCTCGACGTATGGACACGCACGTTCTTGAGGCGCTCGGTCGTCTGTTCGAGGAGGAAATCCCCGGAGCTCGAGTGGCCCTGAAACTCTTCGACGTCGGCGGAACGGAAGGACGCATCCCCGGAGCTCGTCTCGACCGCGATCCGCGCCGCTTTCGCGCCGTGCACGCGGACGTCGCCGGAGCTCGTGTCGAATGTCAGCGCGTCGCCGTCGAAGCCGTCGAGCTCGCAATCGCCGCTCGAAAAGTCGGACTTCCATCGGCCGCGGATGTCCGAGGCCCGGGTGTCGCCCGAGGATCCCGAGAGCGTCAGATCGCCGCCGAGCCGCCGGAGTGCCAGGTCCGCGCTCGCGACCTCGAAGCGGACGGCTCCCTCGAAGCCCTGCGCGTCCACGAGTCCCGCGAGATCGCGGAAGCGCGCACGCGTCAGATGCGCGGGCACGCGCACGACGAGATCCGCCCAGAGGCGCTTGCCGTGTCCCGAGGACACGCGATACCGGTGGCCGTCGTAGTCGTAGTGGCTTCCGTCGAAGATCAGGAGCGAGAAACCGTGATCGTCGCCATCGTGCGGCGCGCGGTAGCGGATGGTCGTGACTCCATCGGGGTATCGCACGCGCAAGGTCGGCGTGCTCTCGGCGGCGATGCGCTCGAGACGCATGCCTCTCGCGAGAGAGTCGTCGTCCGCGTGGACTGTGGCCTCGACCGAGACCTCGCCGTCCGGACCGGGCTCGATGCGCATCGTGCCCGCGAGGTTCTCGACCGCGAACGCCGCGACGTCCGTGCCCGAGAGTCGTGCCTCGAGCTTCCGCGTGACGTCGGCCGCACGCGCCGTCGGCGCCGCAGCGAGGATCCCGAGAAAGCCGATCGCGGCCGCCGCCGATCTCGCGGTTCGCATGAGTCCTCCATGGCGCGGCCCGAAGGCGCGCCCTTCGCAACCGGATACGCGCATCGGGACGAAAAAGTTCCCCGCCGCGGCGTGGTCTACGCCTTTCGGGACGCCATGGGACGGTTCAAGGACCTCCAGACGTGAGCGGCTCGCTTTCATCGGTCACCCACGCGGCGAGGCCGGCGAGGTCGCGCAGCTCCCGTTCGGGAGCGGCGGCCGCACCGGCCTTTTCTCCCTTTCGGTTGATCCACGCGACCGGGATCCCGAGCGTCTTGCAGGGAACCACGTCGTGAAAATAGCTCTGCGCGGCATGGAGCCAGCGCGCTCCCGCCGGAATCCGCCGGCGCGCCTCGAGGAAGTGCGCGTGCGCCGGCTTGTAGGAGCGCACCTGCGCCGCGGTCACGATCGGAGCGAACGCGACGGAGAAGTGCCGCCGCGTTCCCGCGAGGAGATCGTCGTCCACGTTCGAGAGGATGCCGAGCCGGCAGCCGGCCGCAGAGAGTTTCTCGAGCGCCGGGTTCGTGTCGGGGAAGGGCGCCCAGGACGGGAGGCTCTCGGGGAGGAATCGCGCGGTCTCGAGGGCCAGCTTCCAGCCGAAGTGTTCCGCGACCCCGACGGCCGTCCGGGCGAGGACCTCGCGGTAGGGCCGATAGGCCTCTTCCTCGACCCGGGGCTCGATCTCGGCATAGGCGGGAACGACCTTCTCGGGTGGGATCTTGACGCCGGCCGCGGCCGCGCCGGCGAGGAAGGCCTTCCGGATGCCGGTCTCCCAGTCGATCAGCGTCCCATAGCAATCGAACGTGATGACGTCGAACCGGGGCACCGTTCCATTCCATCACGCCGCTGCGCGCAAGATCGGGGATCCCGGAGGATGCGCCATGAGGAAGCTCCTTTTCCTGGCGGAGGCGCCGCCCGCGCCGCGCGTCGTCGCGCCGCGCTCCGAGGAGCCGCTCGCTCCGCGCGCGCCCGGCCCGGGTTTCCGCGCTTGTCTCGAGCGGCCGCTTTCTGAGACGATGCGGGCCCTTCCGAACGCGAGGGGACGGGAACCCGAGAAATGTTCGTCGGACACTTCGGCCTCGGCCTGGCCGCGAAGAAGGTCGCGCCCCGGATCTCTCTGGGCACGCTCTTCCTCTCGGTGCAGCTCGCCGACGGCCTCTGGCCGATCTTCCTGCTCCTCGGGCGCGAGCACGTCCACATCGTTCCGCACATGATGAAGACGAGCCACCTGAATTTCTGGGATTACCCGTGGAGTCACAGCCTGGCCGCGCTCGCCGTCTGGGGCGTGCTCCTCGGCGCCGCCTACTACCTCGCGCGGCGATTCCTCTTCGGCGCGATCCTGCTCGCGGCCGGCGTCGTGAGCCACTGGTTCCTCGACGCGCTCATGCACCGGCCCGACATGCCGGTGCGCCCGGGAGGACCGTACGTCGGCCTCGGGCTCTGGAACTCGCTGCCCGCGACGCTCGCGATCGAGGGCGGTCTGTACGCCGCCGGCATCGTCCTCTACCTGCGCGCGACGCAGCCGCGCGACGCCGTCGGCACCTGGTCTCTCGGAATCCTGCTCGCCTTCCTGGGATCGATCTGGATCTGGGCCCTCCTGGGGCCGCCGCCTCCGAACGAGCAGGCGCTCGCCTGGTCCGCGCTCTCGATGTGGATCGTCGTGCCCTGGGGCTACTGGATCGATCGCCACCGCGCCGCTGGCGCACGAACGAAACCCTGAAGGAGGTCCCGTGTCCGCATCCTCGCGCTCGGTCTTCGCCGCCCTCGGAATCCTGCTTCTCTCCGCCGCGTCGCCGGCCGCCGACAAACGGCTCCTCACGCTCGACGATCTCGCGCGCATCCGCGACGTCTCCGACCCGCAGCTCTCGCCGGACGGCGCCTGGGTCGCGTACACGGTCTCGACGACGGACCTCGCCGAGGATCGCCACGACCGCGACATCTGGATGACGAGCTGGGACGGTCAGCAGTCGATCCGCCTGACGTCCAGCAAGAAGTCGGAGTCTCAGCCGCGCTGGAGCCCGGACGGAAAGTACCTGGCGTTCGTTTCCGACCGTGACACCGACGAGGAGACGGAGCAGATCTGGCTGCTGCCGCGCGCCGGCGGCGAGGCGGAGCGCGTCACGTCGTTCCCGGGCGGCGTCGAGGACTACGACTGGTCGCCCGACGGCAAGCGCCTGGTGGTGGCCGCCGAGGATCCCGATCCCGACGCGGCGGAGCCCGGCAAGGAAAAATCGGAGAAGGAAAAGAAGAAGGCCGCCAAGCCGATCGTGATCGACCGCTTCCAGTTCAAAGAAGACATCACGGGGTATCTTGGCAAGAAGCGCACGCACCTCTACCTCTTCGACGTCGCGACGAAGACGAGCGAGCCGCTGACGACGGGCACGGCCAACGAGCTTCGGCCGTCGTGGTCGCCCGACGGCAAGACGATCGCGTTCGTCAGCAAGCACGCCGCCGACATGGATCGGACGGACAACTGGGACGTCTTCGCGATCGATCCGCGCGCCGGCGCCAAGGAGCGGCAGATTACGACGTATGAAGGCGCCGACAACTCGCCGGACATCGAGAGCCGGCTCGCCTGGAGCCCGGACAGCCAGTCGATCGCCTACTTCCAGGGCGGCCCGGACCGCCTGATCTATTACGCCACGCGCCATCTGGCGGTCGCGCCGGCCGCCGGGGGAGCGCCGCGCGTGCTGACCGCGGAGCTCGACCGCAACGTGCAGTCGCCGCGCTGGACGCCCGACGGCCGGCAGATCCTCTTCCTGCTGGAGGACGACGGCGCGTTCCACCTCGCGCGGATTCCCGCGGCGGGCGGTCCGATCGAGCGGGTCGTTACGGGGCGCCGCGTCGTCTCCGGACTCACGACGTCGCCCGACGGGAAGGTCGCGATCCTCATGGGATCGCCCGTGCTGCCGGACGAGATCTACGCCGTCGAGGGCGCCGAGCCGCGGCGCCTGTCGCGGCAGAATGACGAGTGGCTCGGGCAGGTCCAGCTCGCGCCCGTCGAGGACACGAAATTCTCGAGCAAGGACGGCACCGAGATCCACGGCTTCCTCGCGAAACCGCCGAATTTCGTGAGCGGCGGGCGCTCCCCGGCGATCCTGCGGCTGCACGGCGGCCCCGTGGACCAGTTTCAGGCGTCGTTCGACTTCGAGTGGCAGATCCTCGCGGCCAACGGCTACGTCGTCCTCGGCGCGAACCCGCGCGGCAGCTCGGGCCGCGGCGAGAAGTTCTCGCTCGTGATCTGGGCCGACTGGGGACACAAGGACGTCGAGGACGTCCTTGGCGCGGTGGACGACGCCGTGCGGCGCGGCATCGCCGATCCGGATCGCCTCGGCGTCGGCGGCTGGAGCTACGGCGGCATGCTCACCAACTACGTCATCGCGCAGGACGGGCGCTTCGCGGCGGCGACGAGTGGCGCCGGCATCTCGAACATCCTCGCGGGGTACGGGACCGATCAGTACGTCCGCGAGTACGAGGCGGAGCTCGGCAGACCCTGGAAGAACCCGGAGGCGTGGGCGAAAGTGTCGTTCCCGTTCCTGCACGCCGACCGGATCAAAACGCCGACGCTCTTCCTCTGCGGTCAGTCGGACTTCAACGTTCCGCTGCTGAATTCCGAACAGATGTATCAGGCGATGCGGAGCCTCGGCGTCCCGACGCAGCTCGTCATTTATCCAGGGCAGTATCACGGGCTGCGCAAGCCGTCGTACCAGCGCGATCGGTACGAGCGCTACGTGGCGTGGTACGACAAGTGGGTCAAGCCGGGGAAGAAGGCGGAGGGCGCACGGGCGGGCTCGTAGGGAACGAAGCGGGATGAGCCCCCTGATCCTGACATCGAGGGCGTAGGGGCAACCCTCGCGGCCGCCCGTGCCGAGGGCGGGGTCGAGCCCCGACCCTACAGTCTGACCGTCCGCCGCGACAGCGCGGCATTGTGGCGCAGACGCACGTGAGCCGTCGGACGAAATCCGCCGACGAGCGGCCTGCCGTCCTCCGACCGGAGCATCGCGCCCGATTCGCTGGTGACCGCGTGGAAGTACTCCGACGCGTGGCGCGCGAACGCCGCCTGGTCGAACGGGCCCGCGTATCCGACCGGAGGGCCGATCTCGACGCGGCCGGTCTCG
>DATJZU010000113.1:0-70484 GCA_035498835.1 Thermoanaerobaculia bacterium | reverse complement strand
CGGATAGAAGTACAGAACGACCCACTTGCCCTTGAAGTCCGACAGCTTGACGGTCTTGCCCTCGTTGCTCGTGAGCGAAAAGTCGGGGGCGGGAGCTCCCACCGCGGGCGTCGCGCCGGTGTCCGCCGCCGGAGCCGGAAGGGTGACGGCCGCCGCGAGAATCACCGCCGCCAGGGAAACGGTTTTCATCTTCGTCCTCTCCTTTCTCTGCTCGATATCACGAACGGCGCCGGAAGAAAGCGGACCCGAGGAATCCTGAAGGAGCGGATCCGGTCTACGCCGACCGCTTCCAGACGAGGTCCCAGGCCTCGCGCCGCTCGGCGAATCCGGTGATCTTCCCTCGGGCGTCCCGCAGGAAAACGAACCGATACCGCGGGCGGCCCGGGACGAAGAGGACGTCGCTCGCCTCGGCTTTCAGAGCCTCGGCGGGCCGCCCGTCCCGCTGGCCTTCGAGCGCTCCGTCCTTGCAGCGGATCTCGTAGGTGATCTCCGGCGTCAGGGCGTACTTCCCGCAGTACTCCTGCCGGAGGTTCGCCGGCAGATCGACCGCCGGCGGGTCGGTCCGGATCGCCAGAACCTGGGCTCCGATCAGCCGCCAGCCCTCGGGCTTCTTCTGCCAGGTCTGGGTCGTCCGGTACTGACAGTGCAGCTCGTGGCCGTGGTAGGTCTCGTACTCGTCGTCCACATAGGTCGCGATGGCCACGTCGCCGTGGCGCGCGACCTCGTAGTGCGTCGCCGCGATGCGACCCGAGACGCCGGCCGGCAGGCCCTTCGTGTCCGCGAGCATCTCTTTCTTCGTCAGGACCTTTCCCGTCTCGTCGACGTACTTCACGTCCGGATCGAGGTACTTGTCCCAGACCTCGGCTTTTCCGGGCGCGAGGGCGTCGAGGAGCTCCTGCGTCTGCCGCAGGAGCACTTCGCGGACATCGTCGTCTGCCGGCGCGGCCGCCGGGGTCGACGTTGCCGTGGCGGAAACGCACCAGAACAAGGCGGGAGCAAGCCCGAATCGCAGGCACACGGCGACCATGTTTCGACATACGTCGGCCGGCCGCACGGGTTTTCGGACGTTCGTCCCCGGGTTCATCGGCCGTTCATCCGAACGGTGTTTGTCTAGGCGGCTGGAGTCGCAATCGGGCGGCTCCCAAAGATCAACGGGAGGAACACTCGATGAAACGGTTTCTCGCAGCCGCGCTCGTGATCGGATTCGCGATTTCCGCCGTGGCCCTGGCCGACCACAAGATGGGCGGCGACAAGGCGATGAGCGGAACGATCACCAAGGTCGACGCCGCCCAGAAGACGATGGTCGTCAAGGATTCGGCAGGCAAGGAGACGACGCTCTACTGGAACGACCAGACCAAGATCGACGGCGGCGCCCCGAAAGAGGGCGCGATGATTCACTACAAGGCCCAGAGCAAGGACGGAAAGATGTGGGCCACCTGGGTCAAGTCGGGAGACTCCGGCCACAAGATGTAACGTCGGCTTCCTCGGGCGAGGGGCCGCGCGGCCCCTCGCCTCTTCTTTCTCCTCGGACCGCTTCTCCTCGGAACTCTTCCTCTCAATTCGAGCCCCAGGCCTCCCGCCGCGAGACGAGCACCGGCGCGCCTCCTGCGATGACTCCGAGCGCGAGTCCGGAGAATCCCAGGACGCCGGCCGGAAAGCAGCCGATCGCGCCCCCGAGGGCGAGCGCCGCGAACGCGCTCCCCCAGAACGGGAGACCACGCGCCCCTCGCCCCGAGAGTCCCAGGAGGATTCCCGCCGCCGCGCCGCCCGCGGCGCAGACCCAGGGCCCGCGGGTCATCAGGAGCATGCAGAGTGCCGGATCGTAGAGCCGCACCGCCGCGGGCAGCAGGCACGGCACGATGCCCGCGATCGCCCCCGAACGAGATCCCGCCTCGTACGGTCCCCCGCGCATCCGGCCGGCCGCCACGACGAGGCCAAACGCCGCGACGCAAGCCGCGGCCCATCCGCGCTGGCCGCACAGCAGGAGACCCGGCATCGCGAGCGCCGCGGCGGCGGCTCCCCGAAGAAGAGCGCCCTCGAGCCGGCCGATCTCGTACGCGCGGCGCGCGGCGGAGGCGAGTCCGGCCGGGGCCACGAAGACTTCAGAGGTTGCCATGCGGAATCCTCCAACGCGCGCGCAGGCGAGAGAGCGCGCGCGAGACACGCTTGCGAAACGTGGCGTCGGGAAGGTCGGGCCGCTCGCCGCGCGCAAACGCGACCAGCGTCGCGGCATCCGAGGCGGGGAGCTGCGCGAGCGCCCGCTCGAGTGCGGCGCCGCGTTCGCTCGAGATGGCGGCATCCTCGGGAGACGACGCCCGGTCCGCCGTCTCCGCCGCGGCCTCGAGGCTCTCCTCGCGCCGCCGGCGCGCCCGCGTGCGATGCGTGCGGATCTGCCAGGCGGCGACGCCGAGAGCCCAGGAAAGAGCGTCGCGCCGCGGATCGAACTCGCTCGCGCGGCGGAAGATCCGCAGGAGCGCCTCCTGCGCCGCGTCCTCGGCCTCCGGAGGCGGCAGGAACCCTCCCGCGAACCCGCGCACGACCGGCCACAGGCGGCCGAAGACCGCCTCGAACGCCGACCGCTCGCCGCGGGCGAGCGCCGTCAGGTCCCGCTGAAGGGCCGCGCGCCCGCCCGCGTCCACCGAACCGCTATTTCGCGCAGGACGAGCGGTCGCAGCAGCAGGACCCGCAGTCCATGGCCTTGCCGGTCTTCGCGCCCTTGCTCTCGGCCCACGCGATCCCGACCGAGAGGGCCACAACCGTAACCAACGCCATCCAGAACTTCCGCATTGCCGCCCTCCTGTTTTTCCGCCCGGCGCACGCCCGGGCAGACGATATAGGCGGCAAAGTCGGGATCCGTGACCGGAGGCGGCTCCCGAGGGCCCCGGTGCTACACTTTTCGCATCTCACGGCGTTTCGGGGAGGTTCCTATGAAGCGGATTCCGGCGTTTGCGGGCATCGCTTTGTTCGCCCTGGCGGGCCTGGCGAAGGGCGTCACGTATCCGGGAGCGGCCCCCTGCAACACGACGCTCCAGGCGTGCATCGACGCAACGGCCGCGGGCTCGACGATCGACATCGCGACCAACGGGCCGATCAACGAATCGCCGACGATCGCCAAGAGCCTCACTCTGGATGCGGCCACCGGCTTCGCGCCCGCGTTCGGGCCGTTCTCGCTGTTTCTCCTCGGGGGAGGAACCACGGCCGCGACGATCGTCATCGACGGTCTGACGATCAACGGCGAGGTCCGCGCTCTCCCGGGAACGGGCGATCTGTCGGTCCGCATCACGAACAACACGATCACGGTGGCGAGCTCCTTCGGGCTCGGCATCGAGGTCTCCTCGGGCACGTTTCCGCCCTACGGAAACGTGGACGCCGAGATCGACAACAACGTCGTCACCGTGACCGGCTCGAGCCCGAGCGATCAGTGCGGCGGCATCAGCCTCGGCCTGATCTTCGACTCCGGAACGACGCACGGCGTGATCCGCAACAACCACGTGAACGTCACCAACTGCGGCGAGGGCACCGCCATCCTCGCGATCTCGGGGCCCGGAGAAACCATGACCGCGGACATCATCGGCAACGTCGTCAACGCCACGGGAACCGACGACGGCATCGAGGTCCGCAACCAGTTCGACGCCGCCCAGCCGTCGCTCATCAAGGCGCGCGTGATCAACAACGTCGTCTTCGGTCAGGTGAACGTCGCGGGCTTCCCCGGCGCGATCGTCGTCTCGGCCGACGGCGGCCAGCCGGTTCAGGCGCTCGTTCTGAACAACACGGTGGCTTTCAACGAGTCCGGCATCGGCGTCGGCGGGCGCGCGGACCTCGGCGCGACGATCACGGGTCTCATGGCCAACAACATCGCGGCGTTCAACAGCCAACAGGACATCACCGTCGAGTCGGATTTCGCCGCATCGTTCGCGAACCGCAACAACCTGTTCTTCGGCCCCGGCTCGAGCTTCTTCACGGCCGGACCGGGCACCAAACACGAGGATCCCGCGTTCGTCTCGCCGACGGACTTGCGCCTGCAGGGCGCGTCGCCGGCGTTGAACGCCGGAAGCAACGCCGACGTGCCGGGCGACATCGGGACCGACGTCACCGGCGCGCCGCGGATCCAGGCTGGAGTGGTGGACATGGGCGCCTACGAGGGCGCGTCCGCCGGCTCGAGCGGGATCCCGACCCTGTCGCCGCTGATCCTTCTCGGCCTCGCGGCCCTTCTCGGCGCCGCGGGCGCCATGATGCTGCGCCGGCGCGCGTGATCGTTCAGATCATCGTGTAGGTGATCGTCGTCCCGCCGTCCTTTTCCGCGAGCACGAGCGCGGCCTTGATGACGAAGGGCGCCTCCCGCGTGACCCACCAGGTGCTCGAGCCGTAGAGCTCGGTCTGCACCTGGACGACCCAGGTCTCGACCCGCCGGCCCTCGCCGGCCGGCACGACCTCGCGGCCCGTCACCTTCACGTGAACCCAGTCCACGCGGGCGCGATCCGTGTCGAAGGCGGCGAGCTCCGCCTCGTACCCCTCCTTCAAAGGGAGCGCATCGATTAGGACGCCGTACATCCCGTCGTAGAAATCCAGAATGCGCCGATCGAGGTGCGCGACGTAATCCTGCGACTCGTCCGAGCCCGTCCCCGGCTGGCGCCGGAAGGTCAGGGTCTTGTCGTCGACCTCGAGGTGCCGCGTCTCTCCGGTATCGCTCCGGGTGTAGTCGAAGGTGAGCGATGCCATGGAGGCCGCGTCGAAGACGTTGACGAACGTGAGCCGGATCCCCTTCTTGTACTCGGCGATCTGCGTCCGCTTGAGAGCCGGCCGGCCGCGATACGTCGTCGCCTCCATCCGGTCGCTCCAGACGCCGGCCTCGACGGGCGACGCACCCGGCTTCTCGATCGAGAACGTCCATCGGTTCGTGTAGGGCTTCAGAAACGTTCCGCTCACCGAAGGATCGCCGCCCTCGACGCGGGGGACAGGCGGAGCCGGCCCTTCGGCCCTCGCCGCCGCTCCCGCCGTCATTCCGAGAATCGAACCAAGCGCGATCGCGAAGCCCCCCTTCGAAATTCGCATGACGAACACCTCCCCGGAGTCCCAACGCCGTGCCTCGATCGAAACTGCCCACTCCTATCGAATGACATAGGGAATGGGACGAACGGTCGTCCGCTCGGGGCGGAGAGGCAGGAACCTTCGGGAACAGGTCACGTCTTCGGAGGAAGGCGGTCTTGCCCGCGAGAGGAGAGCCATGCGCATCGCCATCGCCGCGCTCCGGAGATCTCACCGCCCCGGAGGCTCCGGCCGCCCGTCCGTCTCCGTCGATCCGCGTGCGGCCCCACGTCGTCTCTGTGGACCGCGCCGGCGGCCTCCAGCGGCTCTCCTGCGACTTCGAGATCTCCAATCCCGGCGACGACGTCCTGGACATGACGGGAATCGTCGGGAAGGCGTTTTCCGCCGGCGGGATGCTCGTGGCCTGGAACAAGGTGGACAACAACGGCGCCCGGCCCTCGGTCGACGTGCTGGCCCGCCGGCACATCGATCCGAAAGGCACGATCACGGTGTTCAATCCCTTTCTCTTCGACGCCGCCGTCCCGATCGCGCGCGTCACTTACGAGTTCCGCCTGCGCGGCTCGGGGGACGACGCGCGGACCGCCTCGAGAGAGCCTCGAGAGAGCCGGCGACGCCCGGTTCGGGCCGGGCGGCGTCGAAGCCGGCGAGATCTTCGAGACCCCGCGGCTTCCGAAGTAGCATCGGGGTTGCCGGGACCGGCAAGGAGGAAGCCATGAACACGCGCGAGTACTACGCCGAATGCTTCAAAGCGGAGAAGCCGAAATTCATCCGTGTCATTGGAGCCGTGCCGAACGAGAAAGCGGCCTATCGGCCGCACCCCCGCTCGTCTTCCGCGGCAGACATCGCCTGGCTCCTCGCCTCGGAGCTCGCCGACGCGTGCGAGGTCGTGGACAAGGGCAAGGTGGAATTCGTGCAGAAGCCGGCGCCGACGGACGTCACGGAGTCGGCCAAGGCCTACGAGAAGAACGCGAAGGCCCTCGAGAGGCGCCTCGCCAAACTCGATGACAAGCGCTGGAAACAGAAAGCGCAGTTCCTGATGGACGGCAAGGTCGCGTGGGAGGCACCGCTCGGAGACATGCTCTTCGGGTTCCTCTTCGACGCGATCCATCACCGCGGCCAGCTCTCGAGCTACCTGCGGCCGATGGGCGCGAAGGTGCCGTCGATCTACGGACCGTCGGCGGACGATCCCGGGATGTGAGAGGGCGGCGGCGCCGGCCGCAGTTCCGGTCAGCCGCCGAAGCGTTCGTCGGCCGTCGGCCCGTAGGTGGATGGGACGGCTGCGCCGGTCAGACGCAGGTACACGGTCAGCTGGCCTCGGTGATGGACCCAATGGTTCAGCACGCCGTCGCTGATCGCCACGTGGCGCGGCTGCTCGGAGACCGGACGCCCGCCCGCGAGCATCTTCCAGGTCGTCTCCAGGTGCGCGTCGGTCGTGCCCGTCAGCGCGGCCCGCGCCTTCGCGGCCGAGGCGTCGAGCGCCGCGACGAGGTCGCCCGCCGTGCGGAGCTCCGGCGGCTTGTATCCCGCGCCGCCTTTCGGCGCGACGTCGAGCTCGTTCTGGTGCACCATCATCTCGATCCAGCCCGGCATCGTCGCGACGAGCGTCGCGAGATAGCCCATCGGCATCGACTTCTCGTGCGGTTTCCAGTCGGTGCGACCGTCCGGGACGCGCTCGAGCACGCGGCGGCTCGCCGGGATCTCCCGCTCGAGCTCCGCGAGCAGCATCTCGGTCATCTTCATCGAAGGGAATGATGTCACAGCGGGCCGAAGCGATGGACGTCGGACCGCCGCGTGGCACCGATGCCAGATGGCCATCTTCCTCGCCAAGGCGATCGCCGGCGCCGGCGAGCTCGTTCCGAGAACCGGCCTTCTCGGCGCAGAGCCGTATGACTGTTCGCCGGGTGGCGTCTCGAAGTTCGCCGACGTCTCGACGATGGGCGCCTTCTGCAAGCACGTTTACTACCTCGCGGCGCAGAACGTGACCCTCGGCTGCAATCCAAGCGCGTACTGCCCGGCGCAGACGATCACGCGCGACGCAATGGCCTCCTTCATCGCGAAGGCCGTCGTCGCGCCGAAGGGCGGCGCGGGAGTGCCGCTGACGTACGGCTCCGATCCCGACACCGGTCGCTCCTATTCCTGCGATACCGGGAGCCCGAACCTCTACTTCACGGACATCGCCGCTTCGAACGCGTTCTGCAAGCACATCCACTTCCTCTGGGCGAAGGGCATCGTGGACGGCTGCACCGCGACGACCTATTGCCCGGGCCAGCCGGTCGCCCGCGACGCCATGGCCAAGTTCCTCGTCAATGCCTTCGGGCTCGAGTTGTACGGGCCGTAGGCGCCGGTAATCTCGGAGCCTTTACCCCCGTTTCAGCTTCGGAGACGGGCACCGCGACGACTCCCGCCTCGAGTCTCTGAAGGCGCGGAGCATCCGCCTTCGAGAGGAATGCGTCTGATCCCGAAATTTCTCCGGCGCAAAGCCGTCCGATGGTCGATCGCCGTCGCCGTGCTGGTCCTCGCCGCGGCCTTCGTCGCCTGGCGGGCGACCGGCCGCCACCCGACGTACGTCACCGCGACCGTGAGCCGCGGCGCGATCCAGAGGAGCATCAGCACGACGGGCGCGCTCAATCCCGTCGTGACCGTCAATGTCGGCTCCTACGTCTCGGGCACCATCAAGAAACTCTTCTGCGACTACAACACGGAGGTCACGGTCGGGCAGCCGTGCGCGATCGTGGATCCTCTTCCCTTTCAGCTCATCGTCGATCAGGACCGCGCCGAACTCGGCACCGCGCGGGCGCAGCTCAAGAAGGACCTGGCCGCGCTCGCGTATGCCAAGACGGCGTACGAGCGCGACGCGAAGCTCCTCGACGAGGGCACGGTCTCGGCCGACACGGTGGACAGCGAGAAGAGCTCGTACGATCAGGCCGTGGCGCAGGTCGGGCTCGATCAGGCCTCGATCGTCCAGAGAGACGCGGCGCTGAAGGCCGCGCAGGTCAACCTCGACTACACCACGATCGTCTCGCCCGTCGTCGGTACCGTCATCACGCGCTCGATCGACGTGGGACAAACCGTCGCCGCGAGCCTGCAGACGCCGACGCTCTTCATCATCGGCAAGGACCTGACGAAGATGCAGGTCGACACGAACGTCAGCGAAGCCGACGTCGGAGGCCTCCATGTCGGACAGGACGCCTACTTCAGCGTCCAGGCTTTTCCAGGCCAGGTCTTCCACGGCAGAATCTCGCAGATCCGTCACGGGCCGATCACGGTGCAGAACGTCGTCACGTACGACGTCGTCATCGGCTTCGACAACCCCGACCGCCTGCTCTATCCCGGCATGACGGCCGACACGCACATCGTCACGGACGAGCATCGCAACGTCCTGCGCGTGCCTCTGCCCGCGACGCGGTTCTCGCCCGGGGGGCTCGGGCACGCGGCGCGTCCGACTCCCGGAGTCGGGCGCGAGCAGACCCGCGGCGAGCTCGCGGCCGACAGCGCCACGGCGGCCCCGGCGCTGGAAGGCGGCGGTGAAGGACGGCGGGCGCGCGGCAGCGACGCGGCCGCGCCGCGTGAAGGGCGCGGCCCGGGACGCGGCCAGGGCTTCCGGCGCGACGGCGGCGACCGTACGGCAGGCGATCATCCGGGCGGCGGCCACCGCGGCCAGCGCGGCGCCACGCATGCGGGCCGAGTCTGGGTTCTCGAGGCCGACGGGAAACTGAAGGCGGTCCCCGTCACGCTCGGACTCGACGACGGGACGCTGATCGAGATCTCCGGGCCGGGGATCTCCGAGGGCGAGACCATCGTCGTCAACCAGATCAACGAGAACGATGAGAAGCGCGCGCCGGGGCCCGGAAACGCGAACGCCAACGCCTTCCGCGCGGCCGGGCCGCGATTCTAGAGGCAGCCTGCCCATGCCCGACCCGGTCATCGACCTCCGCGACATCACCAAGGTCTATCGACTCGGTGACCAGGAAGTCCGGGCGCTGCGGGGCGTCCGCCTGAGCGTCGCGCGCGGCGAGTTCCTCGCGATCATGGGCGCCTCCGGATCCGGCAAGTCGACGCTCATGAACGTCATCGGCTGCCTGGACCAGCCGACGGCCGGGACCTACCTCCTCGAAGGCATCGACGTCGCGAGCCTCGACGAGCCCTCGCTCGCGCGGATCCGGTCGCGGCGCATCGGGTTCGTGTTTCAAAGCTTCAACCTTCTGGCGCGCACGACCGCGGCCGAGAACGTCGCTCTGCCGCTCCTCTACTCGGGACAACTCTCCGGCAGCTCGCAGCGGGTCCGGGACGCGCTCGCCCTGCTCGGTCTCGCCGACCGCGAGAGCAACCATCCGAACCAGCTCTCCGGAGGGCAGCAGCAGCGCGTCGCAATTGCGCGCGCGCTCATCAACGATCCGGCCATTCTGCTCGCCGACGAGCCGACCGGAAACCTCGACTCGGAGACGGCCCGCGACATTCTCGCGGCGATCCGGACACTGAACCGTGAGCGCGGCTTGACGGTCGTGCTCGTCACGCACGAGCCGGGGCTCGCGGCCGAGGCCGACCGGATCGTCACGATCCGGGACGGACTCGTCATCTCCGACGAGCGCCGAGCGGAGGCGACGGGACAGGGGCCCGGTCTCGGGCTCGACCCCGGGCCGCTGCCGCCCACCGCCTCGACGCTGACGGAGGCGCGCTCGTTTCTCTCGATGGCGCTGCTCGCGGCGCTCAGAGGAATCGGCCGCAACAAGCTGCGCGCGGCGCTGACGATGCTCGGCATCTTCATCGGGGTCGCGGCCCTGATCTCGATGCTCGCGGTCGGCGAAGGCGCCCGCGCGGCGCTCAGGGCGCAGCTCGAGAGCCTCGGCACGAACCTCCTCGTCGTTCTCCCCGGGACGACACACGCCAACGGCGTCCGCGCGGGGATCGGGAGCGCCTCGACGCTGCGGGTTTCCGACGGCGCAGCGATCCTCGAAGAGGATTCCGCCGTGTCGGATCTCTCCTACGTCAACCGGCAGGGCGCGCAGACGGTCAACGGCGATCAGAACTGGTCCACGAGCATCCTCGGCGTCACGCCGAGCTATCTCAAGATCCGGGACTGGCCGGTGATCGCCGGGCGCACGCTGACGGCGGAGGACGAGACCGGGGGACGCACGGTCTGCCTCCTCGGCCAGACCGCCGCCGCGAACCTCTTCGGCGAATTCCAGAACCCGGTCGGCGCGCGGATCCGCGTCAAGAACGTGGCGATGGAGGTCGTCGGCATCCTCGGCGTCAAGGGCCATTCGGCCTCCGGCCAGGACCAGGACGACGTCGTCATCATCCCGTTCCGCACGTCGCAGGAGCGCGTCCTCGGCGTCGCCGCACCGAGCTCCACGCAGGCGCAATCGACCGTTTTCACGCTGCCGCCGAACCCTTTCGGAATCCAGCCGAAGCTCGCGGGATTCGTTCACACGATGTACGTGCAGGCGCGCAGCGCCGCGCTCGTCAAGACGGCGCTCGATCAGGTCACACACACCCTCGAGCGGACCCATCGCATCCGCGCCGGGCAGCCCGACGACTTCACCGTGCGCGACCTCACCGAGATCGCGGAGGTCGCGGAGCAGAGCAGCCGCGTCATGGAGCTGCTCCTCGCGGCAATCGCCTCGATTTCGCTGCTCGTCGGCGGGATCGGGATCATGAACATCCTCCTCGTCTCCGTCACGGAACGCACGCGCGAGATCGGCGTGCGCATGGCAATCGGCGCGCGGCGGCTCCACGTCCTGCTGCAGTTCCTGGTCGAGGCGGCGCTCCTAAGCTTCGTCGGCGGCGGCGCGGGCGTCCTGACCGGCGTCGTTTCGTCGAAGGTCATCTCGAGCGTCGCCGGCTGGCCCACGCTGCTCCACCCCGCGGTCCTCGCCGCTGCGTTCCTCTTCTCCGCCGCGATCGGCGTCTTCTTCGGGTTCTACCCGGCGCGCCAGGCCTCGCGGCTCAACCCGATCGACGCGCTGCGCTATGAGTGAGGCGATGCGTTCCGGAAGCCGCGCCGCCCGCGTCGCGCCGGCGGCCGCCGCGCTTTTTCTCTCGGCCGGATGCCTCGTGGGCCCGAACTACAGCCGGCCGGCGGCGTCGAACGACGCCGGGTACGCCCCGGCGATGCGCGCCGGACAGACCGGGCCGCCGGCCTTCGACTACGGCCGGGGGATTCCCGCGGAGTGGTGGGCGCTCTTCCGGTCCGACCGGCTGGACGAGGTCCTGCGCCGCGCGATCGCGGCCAACCACACGCTCGCAGCGGCCAGCTTCACCCTCGCGCAGGCGCGCGAGGCGATCGTGGCGGCGCGCTCGGGCTACTACCCGCACGTCGACTTCGGCGCGAGCCTCCGCCGCGGCGCGAGCGGCTTCGGCGCGCCGACGAACCTCTTCGCGCTCGGGCCCACCGTCAGCTACTCGATCGACGCGTTCGGCGAGACGCGCCGGCAGGTCGAGCAGGCGAGCGCGATCGCGGAGCGTCAGAACTACGAGCTCGCCGCCGCGTATCTCGCGTTGACCGGCGGGTCCGTGACCGAGGCCATCACGATCGCCGCGGCGCGCCTCGAGATCGCGACCGTCGAGGACATCATCAAGAACGACCAGAAGAACCTGGATCTGACGCGCCGCGCCTTCGACGCCGGTCGCGTCGCGAAGGCCGACGTGCTGACCGCGGAATCGCAGCTCGAGGCCGACCGCACCCTCCTGCCGACGCTGCACCAGCAGCTGAACGTCGCGCGCCACGCGCTCACGGTCCTCGTCGGTGAGACGCCGGCGCAGTGGACGCCGCCCGACTTCGAAATGCAGGAGTTCACGCTTCCGCCGACGCTGCCGGTCAGCCTGCCGTCCGATCTCGTGCGCCAGCGTCCCGACATCCTGTCCGCGGAGGCGGAACTGCACGCCGACAGTGCGGCGATCGGGGTCGCGACCGCGCAGATGTATCCGCAGATCACGCTGTCCGCATCGCTCCTCCAGGAGGCCGTCGCGCTCGCGGATCTCTTCAAGCAGGCGGGCTCGCTGTGGAGCGTGGGCGGGGGCGCCGACGCGCCGCTGTATCACGGCGGCGCCCTTGCGGCGCAGAAACGGGCGGCCACCGACGCGTACCGCGCGCAGCTCGAGCTCTACCGGGACACGGTGCTCGGAGCCTTCCAGCAGGTCGCCGACGTCCTCTCCGCTCTCGAGGAGGACGCGGCTCTCGTCGCGGCGGCCGAGCAGTCCCTCACGATCTCTTCCGACTCCCTGCGCCTCCAGCGCTCGAGCTACACGGCGGGAAAGACGAGCGCGCTCCAGTTGATCATCGCCGAGAACATCCATTCGCAGGCGCTCCTCAGCAATGCCCGCGCACAGGCCCAGCGCATGCAGGACTCGGCGCAGCTCTTCGTGGCGCTCGGCGGCGGCTGGTGGAACGACGGCGTGCTGCCTCCCGCCGCGGCGGATCGCCCGGAACCGTCCCGCGCGTCGTCACCCCGCGCGGATTGACTACAATCCGGGCGCTTGTCGGAGCGCTCTCGTTCCGGGCGAGTCCGTGACCGGATTTCCGAACAACGGCTTCCGTGCGATCGAGGCGCTGGCCGCGTCGGACATCACGAGCGGCCGCGGCGGCGAGAACGGCCTCCCCGAACAGCCCGGCACGCCCGCTGCGCTCGCGAAGCTGCTCGCCAACGCGCTCGGCCCGCACCGAGCCGAGTGAGCGATGGCGAACTCGAGAACCGAAGCGTCCGGCAACTCGCCGGACCGCGCGCCGCGCGACTGGAACCGGAGCTGGAGCGTCACGACCGTCGACGAGCCCGCCTGGGCCGCGCTGCGGGAATCGCTGCGCGACCGCTTCGAGGAGCTCGCCCGCGCGATCGAGGAGCAGGCGCCGGCCGACGACGAATCGCTCGCGACGACGATGGCCGCCATCGCGCACGCGGCGTATCACCTGGGCGCGATCCGACAACGCCTCGCGATGGCGGGAACGCCCCCCTCACTTCGACCCTCTCGCCAGCGGACGGGGCGAGGGAATCAACGCGCGATCTCCTCGATCGCCGCCGCGAGGCGCTCCTCGGTCATCCGCGTCGGCGAGTACTTGCGCACGACGCCCTTGCGGTCCACGAAGACGAACGTCGGCGTGGCCGAGACGCCGTAGCGCACCATCGCCTCGTCGCTGATCGGCGCGGACACCGCGGCGGGCAGCTGATAGATCTCCTTCCACGCCTTCTCGATCTTCGCCTTCTCTTGGGCGCGGTCGGTCCCGTAGTACCGCGTCGGCGCGACGAAGACGACGCCCTTCGGAAGGTACCTCTCGACCGTCCGGCGCAGCGGCGCCGACTGCATCTTGCAGTCGCCGCACGCCTCCCACCAGAAAAAGAGGACGACGGGCTTTCCGCGGAGCGACGCGAGCGACGGCGCGTCGGCGCCGACGTGATCCTCGGCGCGCACCGCCGGCGCCGGCTGTCCTTCGAGCTCCATCAGGTTGCGGCGCTTCCAGACGCGCGCGCGGATGTTGTAAGGCGCATGCGCTTTCTCGAGCTCGCGCGAGCTGTCGTCGAGGAACCGGATCGCGTCCGTCTTCCGTCCGGACGCCGCCAGCGCCTGTGCCTGGACCTCGATCGCCGAGCCGAGCAGATAGACGGCCTCGCGATTGGCGTCGTAGTCGCGGGACGACTTCAGCTTCGAGAACGCAAGCGCCCGTCCCGCCGCGGCGTGCTCCGAGGCCGCCTTCCAGTCGCCCGTCAGTGCGGCGCCGCGCGCCACCCAAGCGAGCCCCAGAAGATAGTCGTCGTCCTGTCCCTTCTCCGCTTCGTGGTACTCGAGGATCGATTCCGCGCTCGGCAGGTCGCCGGCCGAGATCTTGTAGCGGATCATCCGGACGTCGTCGGGCGGAGCGGGGGCAGGAGTCGTCGGCGGCGTCGAGGCCGGCGTCTGCGCCTGGGCGGGAAGCGCGGCGAGCGCCGACAGGACCAGCAATCTCATGACATGCATCGGCCCTCCTCGATTTCGGAGAGGCCAACGCCGGGCCGCGGAGGGCCATTCCCCGAGGGCGTCCGTGCTTCGGCTCGCGAAATCTCAGGTCTGCGTTCGGGGATTAAGGTGCCGGTAGATGACGTAGGAGTAGACGACCGGGATGAGGCCTCCGAGGAGAAGCGGCGCGAGCATCGCCCACCAGCCGAGATCGAGCAGCGCCGCCGCCGCCACCCAGAGGCCGGTGACCACGAAGACCCTCGATCCCACGCGATGCGTCCGGTTCCAGACCTCCTCGCTCGCGAGCGTCCAGGGCGTCCGGATTCCGGCGAAGAAGTTTCGCGAGAACCGCGTCAGCGTCGCGCCGATGATGGCGAAGAGGATTCCCACGGCGGCGATGACCGGCCTCGGCGAGAGGCTCGCGTGCGTTTCCGCCGCGCGCAGCGTCAGCACCTCGACGAAGAGCATGAAGGCGAGCACCGCGTCCGTCAGAACGGCCCACGGCGTGGCGAAGGACTCCATCTCGTATCCGCGCGGCGACATCCGCGGCAGGACCTGGAAGAGGCCCCAGAGGACGAGCATGACGATGGGGACGATGAAGACGCCCCACGGCTTCGGCATCGTGCCGTTGACGCGGCCGGCGGCGTCCCAGTGCGACGCCACGCGGTCGGGAAGTCGCGACGACATCATCGCGGCGTACGCGAACCCGGTCAGAACGAGCAGAAGCCCGAGGAACCGAAGGGCACGGCTCATGCCGGCAGTGTAGCGAAAAGCCGAAGAGCCGGCCGCGATTCCGCAGCCGGCTCTCCCAAATTGCGTCGATCCGCGAGCTACTTCTTCCGGGTATAGTCGATCTGCATCACCTTCACGGGCTTGCCGTCGGGACCCTTGTCCCACATCTCCATCCGGTTGTGGTCGTTGTCCACGATCGTGAAGGTCTCGGTCGAGTGCGTCACCTTGCCGGACATCGGGTCGGACATCGTGGCCGCCATCTTCATGCTCTTGCCGGACATGTTGCCGGAGGACGACATCATTCCGGTGCTCGCGGTATCCATCCACGTGCCGATGTACTTCTTCGTGACGTTGTCGTAGCCCGTGTAGCCGATGCCCGAGAACGGCTGGCCCATGAACGTGCCCTGATACTTCGTCTCGAGGAACCGGCCGCCGAGGACCCACGACGACTCGGACGTGCCGGTCGACTCCTGCGGAGGCTGACCCGGGGCCATCCACATGGAGACTTTCGCGTCGAACGTGCCGACGAGCGGCTCGAGCTTCTTGTGCGCGTCGCCGGGCGTCGCCGCCTTCTGCATGGCCTCCATCGCCGCCTTCGGATCCATCGCGGCCGGATTGGCCTTCTCCGCCGCCTTGTCCTGCCCGATCGCGGCGACCGCGATGAGCGCCGAAGCTCCCACGCACGCGAGGAATGAACGCAATCTCATTTTCAACCTCTCCTTTTTGGGGGGATTCTAAGACGGTCCCCTCCCCTCCATTAACCCCGGCGCGTTCCTTCCATGAGGACGAAGGGACTGTGTGTCGGAATGACGCGGGTCATCTCGAAGCCCGCCTGGGACAGGAGTTTCCCGAACTCGCTCGCCGTGCGCTCCCGTCCGCCCGTCATCACGAGCATGTTCAGGTCCATGAGCATGACGAAGTCCGGCCGGATCTCCTCAACTCGGCGCGCGGGGTCGCCGGCTTCAGCTCGATCGCAGGGCGCTGACGGGAGGCACGCGCGCGCACCGCGCGGCGGGGACGAGGCTCGCGGCGGCCGCGACCGCGGCGAGCAATCCGGCCGTGGCGAGGTAGACCGGAAGGTCGAAGGGGCGGAGGCCGAAGAGAAGACTCGCGATCGCGCGCGCCGCGAAGATTGCCGCGAGCAGCCCCGCCGCGATGCCCGCGCCGGCGAGCGAGATCGCCTCGCGAAAGAGAAGGCCCGCGACGTGGGCCCGCGGCGCCCCGAGCGCCAGCCGGATTCCCATCTCGCGGCGGCGCAGCGCGGCCGAGTAGGCGAGCACGCTGTAGATCCCCGCGCCGGCGAGGAGCAGCGCGAGCGCCGCGAAGACCGAGATCAGTCCGGCGTAGAAGCGCGGCTCCGACGTCGAGCCCGCGAGGACGGAGTCCATCATCCGGACGTTGAAGACCGGCAGCTCCGGATCGAGGCGCGCCACCTCGTCCCGGAGCGCCGGTGCGAGGCGCGACGCGGCGCGCGACCGGACGAGAAGCACCATCGTGTCCCAGGGCTGCTGCTCGTAGGCGACGTAGATCTCGGGGACCGGCGGCACGTCGAGGCCCGTGTGATGGACGTCGCCGACGACGCCCACGACTTCGAACGGCGCTCGCTTTCCCTGCGACCCGGCGAAGAGGATCCGTTTGCCGACGGCCTCGCCGACGCCCCAGTACCGGTTTGCGAACGCGCGGTTCACGATCAGGACCGGCGCGGAGCCCGCCCGATCGCTCGGAAGAAAGTCGCGTCCCGTCAGGATCGGAATCGAGAGTGTTCGGAAGTAACCCGGCGTCGCCGTTCGAACGGCCGCTTCCGGAATCTCGTTCGGATCCACGGGAACGAATCCCTCGACGAGATAGCTGTCCGTGCTGTTGCTGCCCGAGAGCGGAAGATGGCTGATCCCTCCCGCCGAATCGACGCCGGGTAGAGATGCCACCCGCGCGGCGAGCGCGCGATAGAACGCCGCTCTCGCCGCATCGTCGGGATACCGCGCGGGCGGCAGCACGACCTCCATCGTCAGAACGTCGCGCGCGTCGAAGCCCGGCGCGACCGCGAGAAGGCGCGCGAGGCTCGAGAGGAGCAGCCCGGCGCCGACGAGGAGAACGAGCGCGGTCGCGACCTCCGCAATCGTGACGAGGCGGCGCGCCCGGGCCGAGCCGGAGCCGCCTCCGGACCGCCCTTCCGAGCGGAGCCCCTCGGCGGGATTCGCGCGCCGGGCCAGGAGCGCCGGCAGCAGCCCGCACGCGAGGCCGACGAGAAGCGAAAGGCCGAGCGTCGCGGCGAGGACGGCCGGGTCGACCCGGATCTCGTCGAGCCTCGGGATCTCGGGGGGCAGCGCCGCGACGAGGAGCGGCCGTCCCGCAAGGGCGAGAAGCGCGCCGACCGCGCCGCCGGACAGCGCGAGGAGCAGGCCTTCGAGCAGGTGCGGGCGGAGCAGGTCCTTCGCGGATGCTCCGATCGCCGAGCGGATCGCCATCTCGCCGCGGCGCGCCGAAGCGCGCGCGAGGGCGAGATTCCCGACGTTGGCGCAGGCCGCGGCGAGGGCGAGCAGCGAGGTCGCGAGGAGGATGAGGAGCGCCGGCCGGACTCTCCCGACCACGTATTCCCGCATCGGCACGACGCGCACTCCCCAGCCGGCGTTCTCCTTGGGAAAGGCGCGCGCGAGCGCCGCCGTTCGCGCGTCGAGCTCGCGGCCCGCCGCCTCGGGGGCGACGCCCGGCTTCAGCCGCCCGACGGCGTAGAGCCAGCGGCTCTGCCGGTCCGCCGCCCGCTCCGCGGTGATACGCAGGGGAACGAAGACCTGCACGTCGCTGCCGAGACGCCTCGGGAACCGGAAGTCCGGCGGCAGGATACCGACGACGGGATACGCAACTCCCGAGAGACGGATCGTCCGTCCGACAACCGCCGGATCGCCGCCGAACCGGCTCTTCCAGAGGCCGCACGTGAGCACCGCGACGCGCGACTCCGGCCGCTCCTCGTCGGGAAGGAACAGGCGGCCGTGGAGCGGCCGCACGCCGAACGCGGCGAGCGCTCCCGGCGAGATCTGCGCGGCCTGCAGGCGTTCCGGGCGGCCGTCCGAGAGCAGGTTGACGGTCATCGGACCGAAGGCGCCGAGCTGCTCGAAGGACGCGGTCTCGCGCCGCAGGTCGAGGAAGTTCGCCGGCGAGATTTCCTCACCCATGTCGTCGGGGCGGTGGATCGCCGGAACCATCACGAGCCGCTCGGGCGCGGGATACGGAAGGCGTCGGAGAAGGACTCCGCGCACGACGCTCTCGATCGCCGTGTTCGCCCCGATCCCGAGCGCAAGAATTGCGACGACCGACGTCGAAAAGCCGCGGCTGCGGCGAAGCGAGCGTGCAGCGAGGCGGAGGTCGCGAAGGAGCGCATCCATGGCTGTTCGGGAGACGCCGAGCGCGACCGAGGGTTACGGCGTCATCCCGAGCAAGCCGAAGCGACGACCTGGCAGCGCCCTTGCCGCCTCATTCCCCTTCGGAGGGCAGCCGTGATGCGCACGAACATTCTCGGCCGGATCCCTTTCAACACCGACAACCGGACTCCGCCCGAGACTCCCCGGGAGGAACAGCCCCGCGAACATCACCCTCCGAGTCCGAGGCTCCATCCGACGCTCCCCTTCTCCATTCGCCGACACGGCGCCGGGCCCGCATTCCTCCAGCGCCTGCGGAGCAAGCGCATTCCCTGATTCCATTTCCGAGCGCCGGCCCGGGCTTTGGGTAGACTCCTCCGCCGACCGGAGGACTCATGCTCGGCCGTGCGAGACATTCGATCCTCGCCATCGCGCTCGCGCTCCCGCCGGCGGCGCTCGCCGGACAGTCGATCCCTCTGGGCGGCGAGTTCCAGGCCAACACGACCACTTCCGGCGAGCAGCGCGATCCGAAGATCGCTCCTCTCGGGGTCGGCTTCGTCGTCGTCTGGACCGATTACAACGGCGACGGTTCCGGCGTGCGGGTCGCCGGCCAGGTCTTCGGCGCCCGCGGCGAAAAGTCCGGCTCGGAGTTCACCGCCAACACCTATACGACCGGCGGCCAGCGCGACCCGGCCGTGGCCTCCGACGGTCAAGGAAACTTCGTCGTTGTCTGGGAAGACTTGAAGACGGGCCAGGACGGCGACCAGTCCGGCGTCTTCGGCCAGCGCTTCAACTCCTCCGGAGCCAAAGTCGGGCCGGAGTTCCAGGCCAACACCTACACGACCGGTTATCAGTTCCAGCCTGCGGTTGCGATGAACGAGAAGGGCGAGTTCGTCGTCGTCTGGAACAGCCCGGGCCAGGACCTCGATGGCTTCGGCCTGTTCGGCCAGAAGTTCGACGCCGCCGGAACGAAGGTTGGCCCCGAGTTCCAGGTGAACAGCAACACACTGGGAAATCAGTACCAGGCCTCCGTCGGAATCGATCGCGCGGGACGTTTCGCCGTCTCCTGGACGAGCCCGGACCTGTACGGCAAGGGAATCTTCGGTCAGCGGTTCACGAGCTCGAGCGCAAAGGTCGGTCCGGAATTCCGCGTCAACACGACGCTCCCCAACGACCAGACGGAATCCTCCCTCGCCATGCAGCCGGCCGGCGACTTCATGGTGGTCTGGACGAGCGATCTGCAGAACGGCTCCCACTTCGACATCTACGGCCAACGCTTCAATCTCTCGGGCGAGAAGGTCGGCAGCGAGTTCCTCGTGAGCACCGCGACGACGGGATACCAGATCGGCCCGTCCGCCGCGGTCGATTCCTCGGGCGGATTCGTCGTCGCCTGGGACTCCTTCCCGGACGATCGTTCGAGCTACTCCGTGGTCGGGCTGCACCTCGACCGAAAGGCGCAGGCCGATGGGCCGCTGATCAATTTCTCGCTCACGAATCGGGCGGACATCAACGCCGTCGCCGGGCCGGGTGCCGGCCCGGTTGCCGTCTGGATGCACGACGACGGATCGGCCGACGGCATCACCGGTCGCCGGCAGGACCTGACGCCCGTCGGATTGAACGTGGACGGGCGCGCGCGAAACGGGACGACGTCCGACACGAACGGCGTCCTCGAGCCCGGCGAAACCGTGATGGTCGAGCCCCTGTGGGCGAACTTCAGCCCGGGCACGATCGCGTTGTCGGGAAGCGCACCTCTGACTTTCTGCGTCATCGGAAATCCCTGCGTGGCGCCCGCGGACCTCGACGCGGACTACGGCTCGCTGCCGCCGACCGCCCTGGGCGATTGCGACGACGGCGGGCCCGACGCGTGCTTCACGGTCTTCGCGACCGGGCCGCGGCCGGCCACGCACTGGGACGGAGGCTTCGTCGAAAGCATCTCGGGAGGCGGACACTTCTGGAGGCTTCACGTCGGCGACAGCTTCACCGATGTGCCGCGGTCGCAGCCGTTCTACAAGAAGATCGAGACGATGCTCCATCACGGGATCACGACCGGGTGCACGGCCACGACGTACTGCCCCGGAACACCGGTGCCCCGCGATCAGATGGCGATCTTCGTGGGAAAGGCGCTCGCCGAATCGGCGGACCTGATCCCGGTCGCCGGGCTCGTCGGTGCGGCGCCCTACTCCTGCAAATCCGGGGGCGTCTCGCTCTTCACCGACGTCGCGCCGACCGACGGCGCCTGCCGGCATGTTCATTACATCGCGTCGCAGAACGTCACGCTCGGCTGCTCGGCGACGGCGTACTGCCCGACGCAGGCCATCACGCGCGATGCGATGGCGTCGTTCATCGCGAAGGCGCTCGTCGCGCCGGGCGGCGGGAGCGCCGTGCCGCTGACCTACGGTCCGGATCCCGGCACGGGACGGTCGTATTCGTGCGCCGCGGCGAGCGCCAACCTCCACTTCACCGACGTGCCCGTCTCGAACGCGTTCTGCCGGCACATCCACTACCTGTGGGCCCGCGGCATCGTGGACGGCTGCACGCCGACGACCTACTGTCCGGGTCAGGCCGTCAACCGCGACGCAATGGCGAAGTTCATCTCCAACGCGTTCGGCCTCAAACTCTACGCGCCGTAGCGACTCGATACGCCCTGGCGACCCGCCGGAGCGGTCGTCGAATCGATCCGCACTTCGGTCACGCGTGCCCGGAAAACCTTTCGCGGGCATCCAACCACCGAGGATGAAGTCCTTGATCTAGACTCCGAACCATGGCGTCTTTCGACGCGATCGTCATCGGCACGGGGCAGGCGGGACCGTTTCTCGCTTCCCGGTTCGCGGCGGCCGGCATGAAGGTCGCGGTCGTCGAGCGCGGCGCTTTCGGCGGGACCTGCGTCAACACGGGCTGTATTCCGACGAAGACGCTCATCGCGAGCGCCGCCGCGGCGGAAGCGATCCGGCGCGCTCGCGATTTCGGCGTCGCCGCCGGCGGTCCGCCGAAGGTGGACATGAAGGCCGTCAAGGCCCGCAAGGACCGGATCTCCGTCGAATCGCGCGAGAGCACCGAGGCGTCGATGCGGAATCTCCCGAACGGGAGGGTCTACGTCGGCCACGCCCGCTTCGAGTCGGCGAACCAGGTGCGCGTCGGCGGCGAAATTCTCACGGCCGAGCGCATCTTCATCAACGTCGGCGGGCGCGCATTGATCCCGCCGATGGGAGGCGTCTCCGAAGTGCCCTTCCTGACCAACTCCTCGATGATGGCGATCGACTTCGTGCCGCCCCACCTCGTGATCGTCGGCGGCAGCTACGTCGGGCTCGAGTTCGCGCAGATGTACCGGCGGTTCGGGTCCGAGGTCACCGTGATCGAGAAGTCACCGCGGCTCATCGCACGCGAAGACGTGGACGTCTCGGCCGCAATCCGCGAGATCGTCGAGCGGGAAGGTGTTTCCGTGCGCACCGGAGCCGAGTGCATCGCGCTCGAAAAGTCGCCCGGCGGCGTGCGCGTGCGCGTGTCCTGCGAGGAGGGCTCGCCCGCCGTCGAGGGGACGCATCTGCTCCTGGCCGTGGGTCGGCGGCCCAACACGGACGACCTCGGGCTCGACCGCGCCGGCGTCGCGGTGGACGCGCGCGGCTACATCGTCGTGGACGATCAGCTCCGCACGAACGTGCCCGGCATCTGGGCCCTCGGCGACTGCAACGGGAAAGGCGCCTTCACGCACACGGCCTACAACGACTTCGAGATCGTCGCGGCGAACCTCCTCGACGGCGACCCGCGGGGGGTCAGCGACCGCATCGAAGCCTACGCGCTCTACGTCGATCCGCCGCTCGGCCGGTGCGGAATGACGGAAGCCGCGGCGAAGAAAGCGGGCAAGAACATCCTCGTCGGCAAGCATGCGATGACGCGTGTCAAGCGCGCCGTCGAGAAGGGTGAGACGCAGGGATTCATCAAGATCGTCGTGGAGGCTGACTCGAAGCAGATTCTCGGCGCGGCGATTCTCGGCGTCGGCGGCGACGAGGTCATCCACACGGTCCTCGACGTGATGTACGCGCGCGCGCCCTACACGCTCATCCAGCGGGCCATGCACATCCACCCGACCGTGTCGGAATATCTGCCGACGGTCATGGGAGAGCTGAAACCTGCTTGAGGCGCCGGCGAGTCTCTCGCTCGCCGGATCTAATGCGGGCGACGGACGAGCCAGAACGCCAGGGCGATCGCGATGGCGTCCTCGAGGAGCGCGATCGGAAGGTCTTTGCCGGCGGCCCGCGCGAGCCGCGCGCGGAACTCGTAGCCGCCGAGCGTCCCCGCGACGGCGCCGAGCGCGCCGAGGACGAGCCCCGCCGCGAGCGCTTGGCTGGCCGCTCCGATCGCCGCGCCGCAGAGCGCGCCCATGACGATCCGGGCGATGAACGGTCCCGGCGCCTTGCGGCTGCCGGTCTTCGGCAGCTTGTCGTTGACGAGCTCGCCGATCGCCGCGGCCGTGAAGACCCACGGCGTCACGGCGGCGCCCAGAAACGCGAGTGGCGTCCCCGTGAGATTCAACCACCCGAGACGCGCCGCCCAGCTCACCAGCGCAGGCGCCGTCATCGCGCGCAATCCGGCGACGAGACCGATGAGGAAGGCCATGGCGTAGAACATCAGGACCTCCGCTGAATGGATCCTACAATCGCGACTCTTCGACGAGCTCCGTGAAGGCTGCCCTCACCGCTCCCGGTGGTGAGCGCCTTCCAGAATCCGTGAAGGCGCCGTCCGCGCCCGAAAAATTGCGGGCGGACTCCCGCGTTCAGGGCATCCGCGGGCGCCCCCCCATGTGGGAACGCCCGGGATTTGACGGCAGAGGACGCGCCCTCGGCTGCTGCCGGAAGAACTCGAAGGCATGCGACGGCAGGATCGGACCGTGCCCCGGAGAACCGAACCGAGGACCCGCGAAGCCACCGCGCCCGACGCGCGGCGCGTAGCCCGATCCACCGTAGCCATAGCCGTAGCCGCCGCCGTAGAAGGGATAGCCCGAGCCGGCGAGGTCGGCATAGGCGTCGCCCGGCGAAGGCGATTCTCCGAGAGCCGGCGCGGCGCCTCGGGGCGCCGACTCGGCCGTCACACCGATGTCGAGCGCCACGTGCGCGGACAGGAATCCGACGACCGAATCTCCGGCACCGGCCCTCCGAAACTCGCGGACGACGCTCGAGTCGATCGCCGGGGGAAGCTCCGCCTGATGTTGCCGCAGGAAGCCCACCACGCTCGCGTCGTCGGCGCCCGAGGTCTTCCGGCGAAGCGCCTCGGCGACGGGATCGAACGCGGCGGCGCGCCCCGGTCGCGGCGGAGTCGGCGGCGCCTCGTACACGACCTGAACGTCGGATCCGGTTCCGCGGATCACCGCCCGCGTCGGCTGCACGGAGTCCGCTCGCGCGGATGAGATGGCCGCCGCTCCGACTGCCGTCAGCACCGCCGACCGAACGCGAAGACCCGTGAGCATGGCGTCCCCCTGGGCGGCCTCAGTATGTCAACTTTTCGAGGCGGAGGCTTCGCTTCGAAGCATTCGACGTGCCTCTGGCGACGATCGCGGCGGCGCGACTCCGGGGCCGGCTCCCTTCTGCTCGGCCGCGACGACGGCCTCGAAAGTCTTTCTGCCCTCCGCGACCCAGCGCCGATAGCCGTCGGGATCGACCCAGGCCTGCGCGCCCTCGCTCGCCGACCGCGCGCGCTTCGCCTCGAAGTCGAAGACATCCGTGTGCGCGGGGAGCCAGATGTCGGGCTGGAGCGACTCGAGCATGCCGAGCGTGCGGCGATAGTCGTCGGCGATCCCGGCGTACGACGGATCGACCGTGAGCCGGTAGCCGGGGTTGATGCTGGTGCAGCACGGGAAGACGACGTTGTACTTCCGGCCGCCGTCCTCGACGGTCGTGATCCAGGTCGTGGCGCCGCGCGTGTGGCCGGCGCCGAGACGCGCCGTCATCGTGATGTTGCCGAGCTTCACCGTCTGGCCGTCGGTCAGCTCCTTATCCGCCTTCACGGGAGGAAAGTAGAACGCGGGCTTCCCACCGTATTGAAAGTCGGTTCGTCCTCCCGAGGCGAGCGCGATGTAATCCCGATCCATCACGGCGGCCTTCGCCTTCGCGAGCTTCTTGAAGTAGGCCGTCGTCCCGGCGTGATCGATGTGAGCGTGCGTGATCAGAAGGAGTCGGATCTCTTCGGGATTGAATCCGAGCTTCCGAATCGAGGCCTCGATGTCCTTCGCGGATCCCGGCAACGCGCCGTCGAGCAGGATGTGCCCCTTGGGCGTCGTGAGGAGATAGGCCGCGAGCCCCTTCGTGCCGACGAAGTAGATCGGGCCGACGATTCGGACGGGCTCCGCCGGCTCCGACCAGGAGCTCGGAGGGGTGAGCTCCGCAGGGGTCTCCTGGGCCGCCAGCGGGGCGGCGAGACTCATGGCGAACAGGGCTCGGAAAACGACTCGCATCGCGTGCTCCCGGAAGCCCCGAATGATCTCATCGGAAGGCGGGACAATATCCGCACCCCTCATCCGTCTTCCTCCGTGAAAGGAGGAAGATCCTGATCCTCGAGCTGGCGATGGAAGAGCAGGACCGGCGGATCGCCGAGACGATCGAGCGCGAGCGCGGCCGGCTCCGGCGCTTCATCCAGAGCCGCGTGCCCGACCGCTGGGACGCCGAGGACATCCTGCAGGACGTCTTCTTCGAGCTCGTCGAAGCCTACCGGCTCGTCAAGCCCATCGAGGAAGCCGGCGCCTGGCTCTTCCGCGTGGCGCGTAACCGGATCATCGACCGCTTCCGCAAGAAGAGACCCGAGCCGCTGACCGAGGCGCGGCGATCGCTCGAAGACCTTCTGCCGTCGCGAGACGCCGGGCCCGAGGCCGCCTACGCGCGCAGCGTCCTTCTCGACGAGCTCGACGCGGCGCTCGACGAGCTGCCCGAAGAGCAGCGCTTTGCCTTCGTTGCCCACGAGCTCGAGGGCCGCAGTTTCCGCGAGCTCGCCGCGGAGACCGGCGTTCCTCTCAACACGCTTCTTTCGCGCAAGCGCACCGCCGTGCACCACCTGCGCCGGCGACTTCAGACGATCTACGACGACTTCAAGGAAAGGTGAGGGTTGAAACCATGAGAAGGCACCGCATCGCGAAATTGTTCGTTCTCGTCCTGCCGCTCTTCCTGATTTTCCTGGCGCTCATGGTCTGGGCGGTCTTCGGCCTCTGGAACTGGCTGATGCCGGCGATTTTCGGTCTGCGCGCCATCACGTACTGGCAGGCGCTCGGCCTTATGGCGCTCTCCTGGATCCTGTTCCGCGGATTTCGCGGCCCGAGGTTCGGGCGGCGCGATTGGGGACACGGCATCCGCGAGCGCTGGTCGAAGATGACGCCCGAGGAGCGCCAGGCCTTCATGAACGGGATTCGCAGCCGCTGGCGCGGAGCGGCCCCCTCAGGACCCGAGCCCGAAGCCAAAACCTGAACGGCCGGGGCGGGGCCTCCCCCGCCCCGGCACGCAGGTTCAGGCCGCGAGACGGGCGGCCACGGCCTCGCTTCGCCGGGGCATCAGGGCCGCGAGAACGGCGGCCACGATGAAGAGCGCCGGCACGTCGCCCGTGAGGTGCCCGTGGTTTCCGGCACCGAACGCCTGGACGGCCATGATCGCGGCGTGCACGACGCTCGACCAGATCGCGAACTGGATGAGACTCCGATGCTTCTCCGGATCTCGAGCGGCCATCAAAAGGAACACACCGAGCGTCGCATAGACGCCGACGATCATCAGCGGATAGTCGGAGTGGCCGCTATGCCACGTCCAGCCCGACGGCCAGATCATCATCAACAGGTAGATCCCGCCGATGAACGTGACCCCGACGACGACGAGCGCGATCTTGAGGGCCTTGAGACGAGTCGTATCGGACATGGCTTTCTCCTTTCTCAGCGTCCCGGCGCGCGGAGCGCCTTCAAGTCGGAAGTGGTCAACGGCTTGCCGCCGATGGCCCACTCGCCGCTCGAAACCTCCAGGACCCGGACCCAGGTGACGCCTCGCAGGGCCTCTCCTTCGACGCCCACCATGGCCTCGGTGACGTTTTCGATCATCTGGCGCTTCTGCGCCTCGTTGAACACTCCCTCGATGAGCTGGATATCGACGAGCGGCATGTGAGCCTCCGATAAGATGGCGCCGGACCGATTCCCGGCGTCCTCGCGACGGTATCGAGGCGGGACGCGCCGACGCTGGGAGACGACGTGGATTTTTCTTGGAGATCGCCGGGCTTCCCCCAACTTCCTGATGATTCATCGCTTCGAGTCGTTCGAGCTGGACACCGACCGGTTCGAGCTGCGACGGGAAGGTCAGACGCGGGCCGTCGAGCCGCAGGTCTTCGCGCTTCTCCAGATGCTCGTCGAGAACCGCCACCGGATGGTGCCGCGCGAGGAGATCATCGGCGCGATCTGGGCCGGCCGTGTCGTTTCGGACTCCGCGCTGAGCAGCCGTGTCAAGTCCGCCCGGCAGGCGCTCGACGACGATGGCCACGCTCAGCGGCTCATCCGGACCGTCCACGGTCATGGATTTCGATTCGTGGGAGAGGTGCGGTCGGCCGCGGCGCCTGCGCCGGGATTTCCGACCGCGCCGACGGCCGCACAGCAACTCAGCCGGGACGTGCTCGCGCGGCCGGTGATCGCCGTCCTCCCGTTCGAGAACGAGGGCGGCCGGGCCGAGGACGCCTACTTCGCCGACGGCATCGCCGAGGAGCTGATCGCGGAGCTCTCGTCCTGGCGGTGGTTCCCGATCCTGTCGCGCGACACCTCATTCGACCGGAGCCGCCTGGACCTCCCCGCCTCCGCGCGCGCGGCCGCGGTCGGCGCCCGGTACGCCGTGACCGGGAGGCTGCTGCGCGCCGGCGAATCGTCGCGGCTGACGGTGGAGCTGCTCGACACCGCGAGCGACACGCAGCTCTGGTCTGCGCGCTACTCGGGAGGCGCGGCCGAGCTCGCCCTCCTGCAATCGAAGATCGCATCCGAGATCTTCCGGCGCATCGCGCCCGAGCTGACGTCCGAGGAGACCCGCCGCGTGATGCGAAAGCGGCACGAAGACCTCACGGCCTGGGACCTGACGATCAAAGGGCTCTGGCATCTTCACCGCGCGACACCTCACGACTTCGGTCAGGCGCTCACCCTCCTCAGCGACGCGACGCGCGTCGATCCCGGATTCGCCCTTCCGTGGAGCTTCATCGCGCTCGCGCGATTCGAGCAGGGGCTCAAAGGCTGGACCGCCGGAGCGCCGGGCGGCGTTCGCGACACGTTTCGCAGCATGCTCGACGCGGCCAGCACCTCGATCGAGCTCGATCCCACCTCCTGGATGGGCCACGCCCTCATGAGCGCCGGCGAGCTGTGGACGAACCTGTCGTTTCGCCGCGCGCGCCTCCACGCCAACCGGGCCCTCGAGCTCAACCCGAGCGCGTCGATGGCGCACCACTTCTCGGGATGCATCTCGGGATTCGCCGGAGATCTCGAGCAGGCAATCGGGGCGCAGACGGACGTCTATCGCGTCGATCCGCAGTACGGCCACGCCGACGCCGTCGAGGCCGATCTCGGTCTCTGGCGCTTGCTCGAGGGCCGGCTCCAACCGGCGCGCGACCACCTGGAGCGCGCGGTCCGGCTCAATCCCAACAATCTCCGCGCGCGGCAGCGGCAGATCGCTCTTGCGGGGACCGCAGGCGACGAATCGCTCGCGCGCGAGGCGCTCGCAGCGATCCGGGAGCTCGGCGGGACGCTGGACGAAAAGTACCTGGCCGCGTCGTATCCCTTCCAGGATCCCCGCCACGCGGAGACCTTCCGCGCGGGCCTCGCGGCGGCCGGGGTTCTGCGGAAATGAGCCCGGCGTCCTTCCTTCGCGCGCGCATCGACGACTTCCACGTCGGCCAGCGGTCGAGCTTCACCAAGACTTTCACGGAGGAGGACGTCCGGCATTTCGTCGAGATCACCGGCGATACGAATCCGCTGCATATCGACGACGCGTTCGCCGCATCCACGCAATTCGGCCGCCGGGTGCTCCATGGAATGCTCTCGGCGTCGATCCTCTCGACGATGGTCGGGATGCGCCTGCCGGGCACCGGCGCGATCTACCGCTCGCAGACGCTCCGGTTCCTGCGGCCGGCCTACGTGGGTGACACGCTGACGGCGCATTTCGTCGTCCGGTCGATCGACCGGGAACGGCACCGCCTCGCGATCGACGCGTGGATCGAGAACGCGAGCGGCGAGCGGGTCATCGAAGGGGACTGCGAGGCCGGGCTCCTGCGATAGCGGGCGGCGTTCGATATCGTTCGGGGGATGAAGCGACTTCTCCTTCTCGCCGCGGCGCTCCTGGCCGCCCCTCCGGCCGCGCCGCCCGACGACTCGATCCAGGCGATCCGCTACGCGACGATCAAGGACTTCCCCACCGAAGCGCTCGTGATGGGCGCTCCGAAGGACGAGAAGACCGACATCGCGATGGTGGTCTGGCTGATCCGCGGCGGGGGCCACAACATCCTCTTCGACTCCGGCTACTACCGCGAGAACTGGCTCAAGGAATTCCCCGCGGCCGATTACCTCCGGCCCGACGAGGCCGTGAGGCTCGCCGGCGTCGCGCCCGAAGACGTCACCGACATCATCATCAGCCACGCCCACTGGGATCACCTGGGCGGCATCGATCTCTTTCCGAAGGCGACGGTCTGGATCCAGAAGGCGGAATACGCGTATTACACCGGCGACGCGTGGCAGCCTGGCGGAAAGCACGGCGGCATCGATCCGGAAGACGTGAAGGCACTCCTGCAGCGGAACACGGAAGGCCGCCTGAGGCTGGTGGACGGAGACGACGTCGAGATCCTGCCGGGCATCCGCGCGTACACCGGCGCGCGCCACACGTTCGCGTCGCAGTACATCCGCGTCGCGGGGAACCCGACCTTCGTCCTCGCGTCGGACAACTGCTATCTGTACCGGAACCTCGCCGAGCACAGGGCGAGCGCCACGTTCTCCGAGGCCGACCGCCCCGCCAACCTCGCCAACCAGGAGCGCATGATCGCGCTCGCCGGGTCTCCGGACCGCGTCGTCCCCGGACACGATCCCAGGCAGTTCGAGAGGTTTCCCACCCAGGGACGAATCGCGCGGATCCGGTAAGAGCCGCCTATACGCCCGGCGCGGCCGCCGCCTGTTCTCTCCACCGCTCGCCGTTGACGCCCTTCACGATCAGCCAGAGCTGCAGGGGGATCTCCGCGACGGCCGAGGCGGCCGCAATGAACGGGAAGAGCTGGACGCCCAGCGGAGGCGACATGTAGATCATCCAGCCGAGTCCGTCGATCATGAGCAGGGCTCCCAGGATCCGCGGCAGGAACGTCGAGCGGTAGATCAGGTAGCCGGAGAGAACGCACCAGAGACCGAAGAAGACGATGTCGACCTGAAAGGCCAGGCCGTTCAGCTTGAGAAGCGCCATCGCGAGCACCGGAAGCTGCTCCGGAGAGAACGCGCTCAGCGCACTGCCGCCCTGCAGGACGAGGAGCGGGGCGAGGTACAGCAGCGCGGTCACCGCCTGCATCGCGCAGGTGGCGAGGCCGGCGAACGCCGCGACGAGCGCCACGCGCCGGCCGACCGGCTTGAACAGATCGTAGAAAAGAGCCACCCAGGCGATGTGGAAGGCGACACCGAGGAGCGAGACCGCAAACCCCGTGCGAAAGAGACGCTCGTGCGCCAGGATGTTGGCCGCCGTCGCCGCGGCGTCGCCCCGGACGACCAGCCTGCCCAGGATGAAGACCTGGCCGTAGGTTGACGCGATCCCCTCCAGGGCTTCGAAGACTCCGGCCAGCCTGGCCCGGAACTTCGGAGACGGGACGGCGGCGGCGGGCATGACGGTGGCTCCTCTCCGTCGATACGGAACGTCCGGTCGTCTGTTGCCGGGGCGGGGAAAAGCCCCGCCCCTACGAAAAGCCCGTAGGGGCGGCCCTCGCGGCCGCCCGCTACTCACACCGCAGCGCCAGCGTCGGCGCGATGTGCGCGGCCTTGCGCGCCGGGGCATAGGCCGCGAGCATCGTCACCAGGACCATCGCCGGCACGACGACGAGATAGACGAGATGGTCCACCCCGCCCGCGTTGAACAGCATCGCGTTCATGAGCCGCTCGACGGCGATGCCCATGACGAGGCCGATCGCCGCGCCGATCCCCACCAGCAGCAGCCCTTTGCTCATCACCAGGCGCAGGACGTCGACCGGCTTCGCGCCGATCGCGATCCGGATGCCGATCTCGCGCGTGCGCCGCGCGACGTTGTACGCGACGAGCCCGTAGAGTCCGGCGATCGCGAGGATCAGTCCCACCACACCCAGCGTGCCGACGAGCTTCACCGCAACGCCCGGACCCTCGACGACTGAATAGCGGTACAGGTCTCCATAGGTCCTCGTCTCGAGCAGCGGCATGTTCGGATCGAGCGCGCGAACGGCCTCTTTCACGGGCTCGAGCATCTGCAGCGGATCGCGGGCGGCGTTCACGAGGAGCACGAGCCGCGCCGACGGGTGCTGCGCCACCGGAAGGTAGACGAAATCGATCGACTTGCCGACGGGGCTGTCGCGATACTTGACCGCCTTCGCGATGCCGACGATCTCGACCGGCGCGCCGTCGCTCCGATCCAGCCGGAAGCGCTTGCCGATCGCGTTCTGGTTCGGCCAGTAGTGGCTCGCGAAGAACTCGTTGACGACGGCGACGCGCGGCGAGTTCGTGTCGTCCGACGTCCGGAATCCCCGGCCGCGCAGGATCGGCACGCCCATCGTCTCGAAGAACCCGTCGTCTACCGTGTCCATCATCGAAGCGAAGTTCTCGCGGTCGCGCGGCATCTGGAAACCCTCGGGCACGAACGCCAGGCGGTCGAAGTCGTCGAGGCCGAGCGGCGGATTCTGCGTATAGGCCGTCCCGCGAACGTCGGGCACCTCGCGCAGGCGTTCGGAGAGCCGCTTGTAGAACAGCTCGGTCCGCGCCGTGTCGTACTGAACCAGGCGGGGATCGAACCGCACCATCAGGACGTGGTCCTTCGCGTCGCGGGCGAAGTCGACCCCCTCGCCGATGCTGTGGCGGAAGCCTCGGAACATCAGGAAGGACGCCGCGAGCAGCATCAGAGACATGGCCACCTGCGCCACGACGAGCGCGTTGCGGCCCCACAGGCGTTTGCGGGCGCGCCCCGGCTCCTCGCCGTCCGCCGACTTGAGACCCTTCCACAGGTCCGTTCGCGTGCTTTGCAGCGCCGGGGCGAGGCCGCAGAAGATCGCCGACAGAGCGGCGAGCACGAGGCTCGCGATCATCACGCGCAGGTCCATGTGGAACGGAACCTTCATCGGAAGTTCCGTTGGAATGGTGAACGTGTCGAGCGCCGCGATGCCGGCATATCCGACGGCGATCCCTCCCAGGCCGCCCAGCAGCGCGAGCACCAGGCTCTCCGTCAGGAGCAGCCGGACGAGCCGGAAGCGTCCGGCGCCGATCGCGAGACGCACGGCGATCTCGCGCGTGCGGGTCCGCGCACGGGAGAGCAGCAGCCCCGCCGCGTTCGTGCACGCAACCAGAAGGACGGCGAGCGCCAGCACGGTGAAGATCACGCCGAACTTCCAGTTGACGTCGCTGTCCTGCGTACGCATTTCGAACTGCGTTCGAACGGCGGCGCCGCGTTCGCGGCTCGCTTTCGGGTATTCCCGCTCGAAGCTTCTCGCGAGAACCGCGAGCTCGCTGCGCGCCTCCCGAAGCGACGTGCCGGCCCGGAGGCGACCCCGCACCGTCAGCTCGCGGTCGTCCCGGTCTACGAAGAAGTTCTTCCGCGGGTCCGTCGAGAACTTGCCCGCCATCGCGAACGGGACGTAGAAGTCCGGGCGCATGAAGATGAACATCCCCGGAAAGGACTCCGGCGCAACGCCGATGACCGTGAAGTCCACGCCGTTCAGGCGGACCATCTTTCCGACGACCGAAGGATCCGCCGCGAACTCCCGTTTCCAGAAGTCGGGAGCCAGCACGACCACCGCGTCACGGCCGGGAACGCGGTCCTCTTCGTCCCGAAAACCGCGCCCCAGGGTCGGCTCGACGCCGAGCACGCGAAAGTAGTTCCCGGACACGAGAAGCCCGCCCCGGACCTGCGGCGTCTCCCCGGGCCGCGAGGCGAAGCCCACCGACTGCAGGCCCGCGTTGGCGACGACGCCGTCGTAGCTCTTCGTGTGGTCGCGGATGTCGAGGTATTCGCGATAAGAGAAAGAGTCGTAGGCGTTGTCGCGCGACGTGCTGACGAGCGTGACCACGTTGCCCGGATGCGGAACCGGGTAGGGCCGGAAAATCAGGCCGTCGAGCATCGAGAACGGCGTTGCGGTCATCCCGATCCCGAGCGCGATCGTCACGACGACGAGCGCGGAAAGCCCGGGCGTGCGCCGCAGACTCCGGAGCGCGTAGCGCACGTCGTCGAGAAAATCCGTCAGCCAGTGGATGCGGCGCGCATCCCGGATCTCCTCCTTGCGCTGGTCGAGCCCCCCCATCGCTCGGATTGCCCGCACGCGCGCCTCCTCCGGAGCGAGCCCTTCGGCGACGCCCTCCTCGATCTTCTTCTCGAGATGAAACTGGAGCTCCTCGTCGAGCTCCCGCTCGGCGCGGCCGCGGCGGAAGATGGACTTGAGCCGAAGCGGCGCCGTGAACCACCAGTGTTCCATCTTCATGGTCAGGCCTCCGAGAGCTGGACGACCCGCGAGATCGCGGTCGACAGGCGCTGCCAGTTGGACGCCTCGAGATCGAGCTGTTTCCGGCCGAGACGCGTCAGCGCGTAGAACTTCGCGCGCCGGTTGTTCTCCGTCGTCTTCCACTCCGCTTTGATCCAGCCCTCCTGCTCGAGCTTGTGGAGGGCCGGGTAGAGCGAGCCCTCGCTGACCTGGAGGACGTCGCCCGAAACGGCGCGCAGGCGCAGGCTGATCGCCCAGCCGTGGAGCGGCTCGACCGCGAGGAGCTTGAGGAGCAACAGGTCGAGAGTGCCCTGGACGAGGTCGGCGGGTTTGCTCATATCGGTATCCGAGAGGAGCCTACGCCCGTCTTCCCTCGGTAAGCAAGGGGAACATGGGGAAAGATACGGAAAGCGAGCGCCCGGGTTTCGGCGGATCGGAAATCTCAGCCGGCCCCCCCTCGCGGGGACGGGGAAAAGCCCTATCGCAGCGTCAGCTGGCCGGCGCCGACATGGGCGTGGAGGCGGTAGGGGCCGTTGCCCTCTCTCTTGAAGGAACGAAACAGGCCGCCGTGCTCCTCGCCGAATGGGTCGCCGTCGACCTCGCCCGTGAACACCGACGCGTCCACGCGCCCGTAGTCGGCCGGGTTGCCCAGCCGGACCGTCAGATCGCCCGCGTGGAGCTCGATGTCCTTGTTTCCGACGACGTTCTCGACGCTCACTTCGCCGAACGGGATCCGGGCGTAGAGATCGGTTTTCTTCGGAACGCCGATGGTGATCGTGAGGTCCTTGTGCGAGCCGCCCGAGATGCGCAGGTCGGCGATGCCGTCGCGGCGGTCGAGGCGGACTTTCATCTTTCGCGCCTCGGAGGCCCGGTCTCCGGACACCGCGACGGTGATCCGGTCCTGATCCGACCCAACGATCTGGATGTCGCCCGAGCGGACGCGAAGGTTGAGCTTGCCGCCCGCCGGGAAGTCGGCGGCAAACGGCCGGTCGACGATGTCGGTCACCTCGATCCGGCCCTGTCCGGCCGAAGTCGCGGCCAGAAGCGCCCCCGCGGCGAAAAGCAGAAGGAAGCGGCGCATACACCGGCCCTCCTTCCCGCAAGTACGCAGGCGGCGGGCGGATGTTCCCGGGGGGATCTGGACACTCATACCGACCCTCTCCCTCACAGGGAAGGGCCGGGAGCCGGCCGCCCTCAGATCTCGTTGGCGATCGTGATCTTGAACCCGTCCGGATCGGTCAGCGAGATGACGCGCGCGCCCCACGGCTCATCGGTCGGCCCCTGATCGAGCCTGCCGCCTTTCGACATGATCCGCTTCGCGATGTCGTCGACGCTCTTCTTCGTCGTGCAGAACATCCGGAAGCCTTCGCCCTTCTTCCGGTCCCGGCCCTTCTTCCAATCGTCCTGCCCGATCATGAACGACACGTCGCCGGCCTTGAGCGACACGCCGACGACCTTCCCCTCGTTCTTCCAGGTCTCCTCGACGTCGAACCCGAGCACGTCTCGGTACCAGCCGACGCTCTTGTCCAGATCGTTCACGGTGAAGCTCGGCGACGCCGACCTCAACGTCAGTGACCGGGCGCCTCCATTGCCGGACTTCGCGGACATCGGCCTCGGCTTGCGGGGGGCCGTCTTCTTCGCACGAGCCGTCTTCGCCGATTTCTTCGTCGCCATGATCTGACCTCCAGGCGGCCGAGGCTATGACCGCGGGTTCGGACAGTCAAATCGGTGGGACGAACAGCGGAACCTCTCGCGCGGGAAACCGTTTCAAGGGACGGCCATGCTCGAAGCGACTGCGGTCCTGCCCGTCCTCCTTGCGGTCAATGCTCCCGCGCCGCCGGGACGGCTCGTCGACCTCGGCGGACATCGGCTTCACGTCCTCTGTGCCGGCGCCGGAAGTCCGACCGTGGTCGTCGAGAACGGTCTCGGGGACTTCTCGTTCGACTGGACTCTCGTCCAGGGTCGGGTCTCGAAGTTCGCGCGCATCTGTACCTACGACCGCGCCGGCTACGCCTGGAGCGATCCGGGACCCAAGCCGCGGACCTTCGCGCAGATCAATCTCGAGCTGCGCGACGCGCTGCGCCGCCTCGGCGAGAAGGGTCCGTTCGTCCTCGTAGGGCATTCCTACGGCGGCGCGGTCGTCCGCCAGTTCGCGCAGACCTACCGGCGCGAGGTCGCGGGCCTCGTTCTCGCCGAGTCCGTCTCCGAGACCCAGCCGATCACCATTCCGCACGGGGTCATCCGTCTCTTCGAGAGCGCGCGCGGCGTGCCGATTCCGGAGCCGCGCGAATCGATGCGCGCCGAGGATCGCCCGATGCCGTCCGGCCCGGCGGCCGCCGGAACGGGCGAGCTTCAACCGATCTACGCGAAGCTGCCCGAGAAGGCGCAGCGCTTCCGGCGATGGGCCCAAACGCTCACGGCGACCGAGGACGCCGAGAACAGCCAACGCGAGTGGTCGGTCGAGTACTTCGCCCGGTGGCACGCGGCCCCGCAGGACGGCGTCCTCGGAGATCTGCCGCTCATCGTCCTCACTCGCGAGAACGGCGGCTACGGCGACGGCCACGGCGTGCCCGCCGAACAGCTCGAGAAAGAGCGCCGCGACGCGCAGGCCGCGCTGGCGCGGCTCTCGACCCGGGGCGAGCAACGAATCCTTCCGACCGGACACCAGGTGCACCTCGAGGCGCCGGACGACGTCGCCCGCGCGATCGAGGCCGTCGTCAAGGCGGCGAGGTCCTCGAACCGGAAGCCGAGAGAAACCCCCGCGCCGGCTCTCGGCCTCAACGTCGAGACCGAGAAGAGGCCCGGCTCCCCCATGTTCCCGGCCTTCTACTTCAACTTCGCCCCGTCGAGCGCCTCCTGCGCCGCCTTTTCCGTGAGCGTCGCCACGACCCGCGGGAAATCGTCGCTCAACGGAGACCCCGGCGCGTACTCCCGCCCGATCCGGTCCACGTCGACGGCCGCCCGCAGCTCGCTCAACTTGAAGACACCGCGCGCGAGCGCGGCGTGCACCTGATCGAGGACCGCCGCGAAGAGCCCGATCGTCCGCCGAAGGTACGCTTTGTCGTGCATCGCGGGACCCTGACCCGGAACGATCGTGGCCGTGTCGAGAGCCTCGAGTCTCCGAAGGCTCTCGAGCCAGGGCGTGATCGCGTAAGAATTCGTCGTCCAGGGCGGCGGCCCCTTGCCGTCCTCGGGGCTCACGAGGACGTCTCCCGTGACGAGGATTCGGCTCGCCGGCAGATACAGCACGGTCGACCCGGTCGCGTCGCCCGTCATGCTCATCAATCGCAGCTCGCGATGGCCGCTCCAGAACGTCATCTCGTCCCGATAGACGACATTCGGAAGGACGCGAGGGAGCTCGGCGACCTCCGCCGCGAACTGGCTCGCCATCTGAATGCTCGCCTCCTTGCGGGCGCGAACGGCCGCCGTGAGCGGCGACCCGTCGGCGAGCTTCCCGCTCTTGACCGCCGCCGCCAGCTCTTCGCGCATCGCCGACAGGCCGAACTGCTCGAGCTCGTTGACGAAGAACCCCGACCCCATGACCGCCATGTAGGCGCGCGTCTCGGCGCTCGAGACGATGCGAAGCCCCGGGAATGCCTTCGCATACTCGTCGTTGCCGGACCAGTGGTCCTGGTGCCAGTGCGAGTTGACGAGGACACGCACGGGCTTGTCCGTGAGCTTGCGGATCTCCGCGATGACGGCCCGCGCCGTGACCGCGCGCGTGCAGCTGTCGAACACGGAGACGTCTTGGTCGTTGACGATCACCACCGAATTCGTCGCCGTCCAGTACTCGAGGTCCGACGGCGCGCGGAAGAGATAGACCCCGTCGCCGAGGTCTTCCTCGATCAGCATCGCTCGGGCCTTCTCGACCGAGGTCTCGAGCGGATGCGGCTGCGCAAGAGCCGCCGCAGCCGAGAGCCCGAGCGCGAGAGCCAGAGAACCAGTGCACCGGAACGTCATGTTGTCCTCCCCGGAGCCGCTGACTGCTCGTACGGCGCCGCTCTCGACGGGTTGCCCCGTTCGTCCCGCCGTTCGTCGAAAAGACTACGGCCGGTTCACGACCCGCGGAGTGCGCCGCGGGTTCCGCCGGCCGGCGAGAGTCGCCGGCGCCCCGCTCTGGTTTAGAGTAGTCGCCTTCGGAGGAGCGCCCATGACCCTTCGCCGGCTCACACTCGTCCTGACGGCCGCTTCGATTCTGGCCTCCACGAGCGCCGCCGCCCAACAGCCGCAAACCTCTCCGTCCGACGTCCAGGCCTCCCTGATCAAGGTGCCACCGGAAGTTCCGGCGAGCGCGCGGCGCTACGCGTTCCTCATGGCCGGCAACAAGGCCGGCGTCCTCGCGATCTGGGAAACGTCGGACGGCGCGCACCACAATTTCTTCGCGTTCAACGACCGCGGCCGCGGGCCGGCAATCCAGTCGCGTTTCGTCGTGGACAAGGCCGGCATCCCCGTCGAGGTCGACGCGACGGGGACCAACTATCTGAAGACCCCGATTCAGGAAAAGTTCCGCTTGGGGGGCGGCAAGGCCTCTTGGTCGAACGAGTCCGAGAAGGGCGAAAAACCGATCTCGGGGGGATCGTTCTACGTGCCCATCGACGCGGTCCTGACGGGCGAGCTCGAGCGCGCCCTCCTCGCGGCGCCGGGGGGCCGGTTGCCGCTGCTCCCGGAGGGTGAAGCGCGGATCGAGAAGGTCGCGGACCGCCCGGTCGAGGTCGGCGGAAAGAAGCGCACGGCGACGCTGTACGAGGTCACCGGCCTCTCGTTCACGCCGAGTCCCACATGGCTGCTGGAGGACAAGAGCTTCTTCGCGAGCGGCGGCGACTGGGCCGCAACGGTCCCCGAGGGCGCGGAAGCCTCGTGGCCGGCGCTCCTCGAGGTCCAGAAGGCGCACGCCGCAGCGCTCGGCGGACAAGCGGCGGCGAAGCTCCGGAGGAAGCCGGCCAAGGACCTCGTCATCGAGCACGGGCGTCTCTTCGACAGCGAGACCGGCACGGTCCGGGATGGCGTGTCGGTGCGGATCTCCGGCGACAAGATCGCGGCCGTCGCCAAGGACGGCGACGCGAGCCTCGGTCTCGGATCCTCGCCCGAAATCCTCGACGCGAAGGGCAAGATGCTCCTGCCGGGGCTCTGGGACATGCACGTCCACCTCGGAGACTGGGATGACGGGCTCCTCCATCTCGCGGCCGGAGTCACGACGGTCCGCGATCTCGCCAACGACATCGATCATCTCCAGGATCTGCGCGGCAAGTTCGATGCCGGCACTCTCGCCGGCCCGCGAGTCATCATGGCGGGGTTCATCGACGGCCGCGGTCCGTTCCAGGGCCCGACCAAAGTCTTCGCCGATACGCCCGAGGAGGCGAAGGCCGACATCGCGAGGTACAAATCGCTCGGCTACGAGCAGATCAAGATCTACAGCTCCGTCAAGCCCGAGCTCGTCCCGGTCATCGCCGCGGAAGCGCACCGCAACGGGATGCGAGTCAGCGGCCACGTCCCCGCGTTCATGACGATGGAGCAGGCCGTCGCGGCGGGTTACGACGAGGTCCAGCATGCCAACTTCTGGTTCCTGAATTTCCTCTTCGACACGGTCAAGGACACGCGCACGCCGGCACGGTTCACGGCGGTCGCCGAACACGCGGCCGAGCTGGATCTCGATTCCGATCGCGTCCGGGCGTTCGTGAAGCTCCTGCAGGATCACCGCACGGTCCTCGACCCGACGGTGAGCGTGTTCGAGGACATGTTCGTCGCGCGCAACGGCTCATACGCGCCGACGCTCGCGCCGGCGGCCGACCGCCTGCCGCCGCAGATCCGGAGAAACTTCCTCAACGTCGGCCTCCCCGTGCCGGCGGGCATGGATCAAAGGTATCGGGATTCGTACCAGGCCATGCTGAAGATGCTGAAAAAGCTCCACGACTCCGGCCTCACGATCGTCGCCGGGACCGACGACCTCGCCGGGTTCACCCTGCATCGCGAGCTCGTGAACTACGTCGCCGCGGGAATCCCGGCGCCGCGCGTGCTGCAGATGGCGACGATCGACCCGGCCCGCGTGATGAAACGCGACAAAGTGTCCGGATCCATCGCGCCGGGAAAGAATGCAGACGTGATTCTCGTGGACGGCGATCCGACCGCGCGGATCACCGACATTCGCCGCGTCGTCACGGTCATCAAGGACGGCACCGTGTACGACGCCGGGGCGCTCTATACGATGCTGGGAGTGAAGCCGGCCTCGTAGGCCCGGAGACTCTCACCGCCCTCTCCCGTCACGGAGAGAACGTGCAGGAAGCCCCGGGCTCGAGGAGGCTCCGGAAGGCAATCCCCGCAGACGCGAAGTACTTCTCGAAGTTCTGGTGCCGCTGGGCCAGGAAGGTCTCCTTCACGAAGCCGTCGTGAATCGGCAGGACCTCCTTCGGCGCAATGCGCTCGGCGAACGCGGCGGTCTCGAGCTCCTTGGCCCATGGTGCGGAAACCGGAAGCGCCAGGGCCCGGATTCCGCGGCAGGCGTCGAGGTCCGGCGCATAGGAATCTCCAGGAACGAGGAGCATTTCGCCAAAGACGTAGGCAACGTTTCTTGGCGGAACCGCCGCCAGAACCGGGGCGTGGGGCGCGGGGACCGCGCGGATCGACGTCGCGCCAATCCTCTGAACGCCCGAGTCGAAAACCGTCGCCTGCAGCCCGCGTTTCGCGAAGGCCGCGGCCCCTTCGGCATTCGTCAGCAGGACGGACGCCGGGTTCCTCGCGAGAATCTTCCGAACCGCCTCATCGTCCACGTGGTCGGCGTGGTCGTGCGTCACGACGACCGCCGACACGGCCCCGAACGTCTCGGGCGCGACGCCGCCCAGGAACGTGAACTTCCCCGGATCCACGAGGATCCGGTCCCCGTTCGTCTCGATCAGGAGACAGGAGTGGATGTACTTGGTGACGCGCATGGGTTCTCCCAAGTGCAACGATCCCGCCGGGCGATTCGTTTCGCGTGATCGACGATCACGGAGGACTGCCGGCGCTCGCGGAGGGCGGCACCGATGCTGCTCCCCGAGATGGACCAGACGATGTTCGTGAACTGATCGAGCACCGCAGTAACGGCCGCTTCCGCGCCGCACCCCTCGCGGCCGTTCTCCGCCGCTCGGATCGCGCCGCCGACGAGAAGAAGACCGACCAGACCCGCGACCGCACCTCGTGTCACGACGGCCCGCGCGCGGTCCGAGTCGCCGCCAGAAACTGACGAAACCCGGTCCCCGGAGGCGTCCGGCCGAGCTCCCGCAGCATGTGAGTGATCTGGCCGCGGTGGTGGGTCGAGTGATTCAGGGCGTGCTGAATGAGCTCGCTCAGGACGTACGCATCGTCGTCGACGGGCAACGGCGCAAAGAGGCTTTCCTCGGTCAGATCGCTCGCGAAGACGTTCTTCTGCTCCTCGAGCTCCCTCCAGCTCGCGGCGAGCGAAGACAGATCCGGATAGTCGGCCGGCGCGAGCGCGGGACCGAACGACCGCTCGCGCCAGTAGCGAAACCATCCGCGCTCACCCCAGAGGATGTGGCGCAGCGTTGCCCGGATCGAGCCGAAGCTGCCGCCGAGATCCCGATCGAGTTCATCGACCGAAAGGTCGGCCGCCGCCGCGAGCAGACGCTCGCTGGCCCACCGGTTGTATCCAAACCATGTCCGAACGTCCTGGACGTTCATCGGTGCACCCCTCGAGATATAAGAACACCTCTTCAGTAAACTCGGCGCCAGCGCCATGACCGCCGTCTCCAAAGCCACGACCGTCGCGATGTCCGCGGCCTCGCGCGCGGCAAGAGGGAAGGCGCTTCTCCTGCCGCAGCAAGTCGTCACGAGCCCGGAGACGAGGCTCCAGTACCGCGTCGAGAGCCTCCTCGGGCAGGGCGGCTTCGGCCAGGCCTACCTCGCGACACGCGTCACACGCTCCCGCGGCGTCCCGGCAAAGATCGCGATGAAGGCGAGCCAGCACATCGACGGCTGGCTGCGCGAGGCGTACTTCGGACAGATCCTCGAAGGCCACGCGCGCGCGATCCGCGTCTACGACGCCTTTCCGCTGTCGCGTGAAGACGGGAGCATCCTCTATTGCCTCGCGCTCGAGCTCGCGAAGCACGGCGACCTGCGCTCCTTCCTCCAGCGCACGCGCAAGGGCTGGGCGGAAAGGACTGCGCGCCGCGAGATCGCGGGGATCCTCGAGGTCCTCGGCAAGCTCCACCGGGGCCAGATGCTGCATCGCGACCTCACGCCGATGAACGTCTTCGTCTGCGAGGACGGCAGCCTCAAGCTCGGCGACTTCGGCATCGTGCGGCATCAGAGCGACCGGCGCGGCATCAAGGTGCGCACGCTCAATCCCTGGGGCGCTCCGAGCGACATCCGCGCGGGCGCCGCTCCGAAGTGGCAGGCGCGCGACGACGTCTATCAGGTCGGGCAGCTGCTCGGAATGCTGATCAAGGGAACGGCGAAGGACCGGATTCGGACCGGCGAGGTGCGGCGGCTGCGCTGCACCGACCACCTGAAAGAGATCGTCTATCGCTGCATCGGCGAGCGCGCGAAGCGGTACGAGAGCGCGCAGGAGCTGATCGAAGCGCTGACGCATCCGCCCGCACCGCTCAAGGTCGGGCGGCTACGAACCCTCAAGGGCGCGCATCTCGCGTTCACCGGCATCCTGACGCGCCACCGCAGCGAGGCGGCACGCGCCGCGCGGCACGCGGGAGCGACCGTGCACGGGTCACCCTCCGTGAAGACGACGGTCGTCGTGCGCGGACGGCCCAATCCTCTCCAGGCCGCCGGCCGCGAGGCGGGCCGGAAGCTCATCGCAATCAAGCGCCTCCGCGAGAAGGGGCACCGGATCACCATCCTCAACGAGGCGCAGTTCTGGAGGTTGGCGGGGCGCGGGCGTTCGTAGGGCTCTCGCCGGGGTGATGATGCCGCCTCCGCACGCGGCTTCTCCCTTCGTGGTAGTTTCCGGCCGGAATTCATGAGGAGGTTTGTCATGCGGAAGTTCACCGGAATACAACTCGTCCTTGCCCTCGTGCTCCTGTTGTCCTCGTCCGCCGCGTGGGCCAAGGCGACCAAGGCCGAGGCCCAGAAGGAAGTCGCCGGAGCGGGGCAGACGCTCGACAATTTCGCGGCCGACCCGGACATGAACTGGTTCCGTGAGCACGCCAAGGAGGCCAAAGGCCTCTTCGTCTGCCACCAGATCGTGAAGGCCGGGTTCATCATTGGCGGGTCCGGCGGCCGCTGCGTCCTCGTGGTGAAGGGCGAGAAGGGCTGGCAGGGGCCGGCCTTTTACACGATCGGTACGGCGAGCGCCGGGTTTCAGGCCGGCATTCAGGACTCGGAGCTCATCGGTCTCGTCATGACCCAGAAGGCGATCGATTCGTTGATGTCGAACGCCTTCAAGGCCGGCGGCGACGCGAGCGTCGCGGCCGGGCCGGTGGGCGTCGGCACCGCCGCGACTCCGAACGCGGACATCGTCTTCTACAGCCGCTCGAAGGGACTCTACGGAGGCGTGGACATCTCCGGCGCCTCGATCAAGCCGAGCGAGGACTACAACAAGGCGTACTACGGCAAGGCCGTGTCGCCGATCGACATCATCGTCCGGGGCAGCGTCCACCCCTCGCCCGCGCCCGAGCTGATGACGAAGGCGACGAAGCTGTACGGAAAGTAGCGAAGGGGCGGGGCGAGCCCCCGCCCCCTATTGCGCTCTCTCCCCCGAAATTTCCCTCCCGCGATCGATGAGCGCCGCCACGACGGCGAGTCCAACGTACGCCGCCAGCGCGGTGACGGCAAACGCAGCCGGGCTCTTCGGATCGGGCTGGAACGGGGTCGCGACGGTCATCGCCACGAGAGAGATCGCGAACGCGATCGTCCCGACCCGCGCGAACCGGCTCTTCGGCCGCGACGCCCGCAGATAGATCCACCCGCCGACGACGAGCACGGCGAGCTCCGCCAGGACTGCCGCGTCGCGATGGTTCCAGAGGCCGAGCCCGATCTTCGGCGCTCCGGCTCCCGGCCACAGCGGCATGTCGGGCGTGTGCATCGGCACGTCGAGCACGAAGTGAGAAAAGACGGCGCCGCCGAGAACGAGTGCCGCGGCGCGACGCTCCCCCGCCGGCACGCGTCCCGCGGCCATCCACCAGATCCACCCGATGAGCGCCGACCAGAACAGGGCGCCCACGAGGCTGTGGGTGTACGGCATCCGGTAGAGGTCGTACGGGTTATACGGCGTGAAGCCGTGAACGATGCGGAGCCCCTCGATCCCGCAGAGCACGAACACGGCGAACAGGATGTCGAGGAGCTGAACAGCAAGGAAGAGAAGCCCCAGAGGCAATTTCGGGCTCGCCCGCTTGCCGACGAGCGCGACGCCGTAGTGCCCGATGAACATCCGATCAGCCTTCCCCGCGGCGAGTTCCGATCCCCATCTCGATCCAGTCGAACTCTTCCTCGAGCCGATGAAACGCGTCGTCTCCGATGTCGTCCTGGGCGCGCATATCGAAGACGACTCGCCGCGCCACCCCGAGAGCTTGCAACTCTCCTGCCGACGGATCCGCCGACGTGCGGCGATTCCGCCGCGCATCGAACGCGTGGCGCAGCGCGCGCGCCGCGGCCGACCCCTCCTCGCCAAGCGCCGCATAAGCGGCCTCCAGCGCTCGCCGCCGCGCGGCCTCGACCTCCCGCCCGACGGTGTCGTCCTCCGGCAGATCGATCCGCCGCATCAGCGGCCGCAGCGTCAGGCCCTGCACCACGAGCGTCCCGAGCACGACCGCGAACGCCGTCAGCACGACGAGGCCGCGATACGGAAACTCGGCCGGCAGCGCGAGCGCCGCGGCGAGTGAAACGATGCCGCGCATGCCGGCCCACGCGATGACGAGCCCGCTGCCGACGGTCGGAGGCGGCGTCGGCCGCGGCGGATGGAAGCCGACCCGCCGGATCCGCCAGCGCGCGATCGTGTTGTGCGTCATCACCCACGCGATCCGCACGACGATCACGGTCGCGACGACCGCCGCGGCGACGAGCAGGTACCGCGCGCGGACGTCGGGCGCCAGGCTCTCCAGGATGGGGCGCAGCTGCAGGCCGATGAAAACGAACGCGAGGACGTTCAAAACGAAGACGGCCGACTCCCAGACCGCGTAGGACGGGATGCGGATCCGCGCCGGCGTGGTTGCCGGCGCCCGGCGCGCGACCGACATGGCAAAGCTCACCATCGTCAGGACGGTCGAGAGGCCGAGCCGGTCCGCGAGAATCCACACGCCGAAACAGCCGACGAACTGCACGATGATCGCGGTCGGCACGTCGCAGATCGTTCGCGTCACCCAGAGCATGACCCACGCGAGCGCCATTCCGGCGGCGACGCTGCCGAGGACGATGAGCCCGAGAGTCGGCGCGACCGATTCGGCCGCGAACGCGCGCATCGCCATCGCTCCGACGGCCAGTCGGTAGATCAGCAGGGCGCTCGCGTCGTTGAGAAGGCTCTCGCCTTCGAGGATTTTCAGAATCCGATACGGTGGCCGGAGCGAGCGCAGGACCGCCGTCGCCGCGGCGGCGTCGGGCGGCGAGACGATCGCGCCGAGCGCAACGGCCGCCGGCCACGGAATCGCCGGCACGAGCCCGCGAACGACGGCCGCGACCGCGACTGTCGTCAGGACGACGCAGACGACCGAGAGACTCGTGACCGCGACCCAGTTCTCCCGGAGCTCCCGGAGCGACGTGTCGTAGGCGGCATCGAGCAGCACCGGCGCCACGAAGAGCGCGAGCGCCACTTCCGGATCGATCGTGAATCGCGGCGCACCCGGGATGAGCGCGAGGGCCGCGCCGCCGAGCGCCAGGAAGGCCGGATACGGCGCACCGAGCCGGCGCGCCGCGGCGGCCAGGAGGACCGCGATCAGCAGGACGCCGAGGAGCGACGCGAAGCCCGACATCGGGACGATTATGACAAGGGGCTCCTCCGGTGGTCCTCCGGCATTCGGCGGAAGTGGACCTTGCCGACATCCGTCCGCGCGACGAGACTCGGGAGCCGACGGAGGTTCTTGCGATGCGCATTCGATCGTCCGCTCTCCTCGCCGCCGTGCTTCTCGCCTCGGGCGCCGCGCCACTGCGCTCCGCTCCCGAGACGACCCCGCCGCCCAGGCCGACGCCCGCGATGACGCCGCTGCGCGATGGGCAGCACGACTTCGACTTCCTCCTCGGCAAGTGGAAGTACCACCTGAAGCGGCTGCAGAATCCGCTGACCGGCTCGACGAATTGGATCGAGTTCGACGGCGTCGGCGACTGCCGCCCCCTCTGGAACGGCAATGCGCAGATCGACGAGTTCGACGTGAACGGCCCGACGGGGCACATCCTCGGCCTGACGCTTCGCCTCTACAACCCGAGCTCCCGCCAGTGGAGCCTGAACTGGGCCAACGCCGCCAAGGGCACGCTCGACGTCCCGACGATCGGCTCTTTCAAGGACGGCAAGGGCGAGTTCTACGACCAGGAGTCGTTCAACGGCCGGACGATCCTCGTCCGCTACGAGTGGACGCGCGCGACGACGAGCTCGCCCCACTTCGAGCAGTCGTTCTCCGACGACGGCGGCAAGACCTGGGAGGTGAACTGGATCACCGACCAGGTGCGGGTGAAGGAGTAGTCAAAGCGCGCGATCGATCAAGACGACGTCCGAGTTCTCCCGGTACCGGTCGAAGAGAATCTGCTTGCCGTCGGGCGAAACGTCGAAGTTATTCATGTCATAGCCTGCGCGCAGATCCGTGAGCCGGCGCCGGCGACCCGATGAGAGGTCGATCGTCCAGAAGTCGAAGCCTCGCTCCCCTTCGATCATCAAGACCAGGCTCTTCCCCCCGGGTAAGAAGCAGTAACGGGTGCCCCCAAAATTCGTCTTGAACTCCGGCAACGGGACCGGTTGGCCTTCGGCGGTAATCCCCTTGCCCAGACAGTCGGGCCCCTCGCGCTGCTCGCAATAGACGATCAACGAACCGTCGGGCGACCAAACCGGACGGTTGTTGACCCCGCCGAGGAGGCGCACCGGAGCTCCGCCGTCGGCGGGGACCTTGTAGAGCGGCTGCTCGTTTCCTTCGTGAGCAACGGCGGCGACCCACTTTCCATCCGGAGACCAGGAGGGAGAATCGCTCACGTCAAGGGACTCCCCGATGCGGCGGGATCCGGTGCCGTCGGCCGCCATGACGTAGAGATCTCCCCGCTGCTCGCGCCGCGCCACGAAGCAGATCCGCGTCCCGTCGGCCGAGATCGAGGGCGCGGCGACGACCGCGCCCTCGCTGCCGCGCCAGAGCTCCGCCGCGGCTCCGTCCTTGAACCTCCAGAGCCCGTCGGCGTTTCCTTTGGAAGACAGAAAGAAGACCTCGCCGGGTCCGAATCGCGGCGCCACCGCCCGCACGGCGGGGATCGAAAAGCGGCTGGCCGCCCGCTCGTCCGCGACCTGGTCCGTGATCGGCACCGTCCAGATTTGCGTGGTCGGGTTCGCGACCGTCGCCGCGAGACGCCTTCCGTCGGCGCTCGCCGAGATCGAGAGGTACTCCTCGAGCCCGAAGCTCACGGCGTGAGGCACGCGCCGGTCGACGTCGACGGCGTAAAGCCCCGATCCGGTGCCGTCCGGCCGCGAGACCGAATAGATGAGCCGGCGCTCGTCGAGGAAGGCCGGGTAGGCCACCCTCGCGTGGTGGTTCGTCAGACGCTCGATTGGGCCGCCCCCCGACGGGACCCGCCAGATGTCCATGTCGTATGTGCTCGTGATCCCGCGCGCGAAATAGATGAAGCGCCCGTCGGGAGACCATACGGGGTAGTGATTGCGAACTCCGAGCTGGCCGGCGAGCAGCTCGCGCCGGTTCGCACCGGTCCGATCCGCAACGAATAGAGGCTGAGCGGGATCCACCGTGTTGTAGACGAGCCGCGCGCCATCCGGGGAAAACGCGACCGAGACGGCGCCCGGCAGAAAGGGACGCGCCTTGCCACCCATCGTCGGAACGAGCAAAACGTCGCTCATGTTCCCCGCGCTGCCCGGCGAAATCCCGACCCAGACATAAGCATCGTCGTTCGAGAAACCGACGTTGCGCCTCCGATTGCCGGAAGTCACCGGAATCGTTCCCCGGGTGAGATTCAGGAACTCGTCGTTGCCGACCTGCGTCAACCAGGCGTCGAAAGGGCCGGCCTGGTTGGAGACGAACGCGATGAACTTGCCGTCGCGAGAGATCGCCGCGTCCAACTCGGACCCTTCCCAGTCGGTCAACCGGGTGAATCGCGCGCCCGCGAGCGGGTTCTTCCAGAAGAAGTCGCTCTCGCGCAGACGCCATGTCACCACCGCGCCCGCGAGCAGAATCGCCGCAGCCGACGCCATAGCGATCGCACCGCGTCGGCCCCTGGCCGACGGCGTTTCGGTCGGGAGCGCGCCGAGCGGGCCGCTCGCCTCGGAGAGGTTGTCGCGAATCGTCTCGAGCTCGCGGACGAGATCCTCCGTCGAGGCGTAACGGTTCCTCGGCTCCTTCGCGAGGCATCGCTGGATCGTCCAGCGCAACGGAGGCGGGATCTGGGGGTTGACCGTGCCGATCGGCTCGGGCTCGTCCTGGATGATGGCCGTCAGCGTCTGCGGCGCCGAGCCGCGCCGGAACGGCCATCGCCCGGTCGCCGCCTCGTAGAGGATCGAGCCGAGAGAGAACTGATCCGACCGGAAGTCGACCGGCGCTCCCGTCGCCTGCTCGGGAGACATGTAGTCGACGGTTCCCAGAAGCGTGCCCTCCTGCGTCGCGACGGAGACCGCCTCCGGGCCTCCACTGGCGCTCGCGCTCAAGTCGGGCTGCGTCAGCTTCGCGAGGCCGAAGTCGAGGACCTTGACGTGCCCTTCTTCGGTCACCATCAGGTTCTCGGGCTTCAGGTCCCGATGCACGATGCCCGAGGCGTGCGCCTTTGCGAGCCCTTCGGCGACCTCGATCGCGATCTGCAGGAGCCGCCGCGTCGTCAAGGCTCCCTCCAGGAGCGCCGCTCGAAGCGAGTCGCCCTTGACCAGCTCCATGGCGATGAAGGCCCCGGAATCGGATGACCCGAATTCGTAGATCGTGACGATGTTGGGGTGATTGAGCGCGGATGCCGACCGCGCTTCCCGCTCGAATCGCGCGACGCGCTCCGGCGTCGCGGCGAGCGAGCTCGGGAGCACTTTGACGGCGACGTCGCGGCCAAGGCGCGTGTCCCGCGCCCGGTAGACTTCTCCCATTCCGCCGGCGCCGATCGGCGAGAGAACCTCGTAGGGCCCGAGCCGGGCGCCGGGCTTCAGGGACATGGGCGGCGGCCGATCATAGCGCGCGCCGCCGCACAGCTAGAACCGGCGTGCGTAGCTCGCGAGCAGGAGATAGGGTGCGAACGACGCGCCGAACTTCCAGCCCTTGGAGCGATCGAGCAGGCTGTCGAGCTTGTTCGCATAGACGCGGATCGGCGCGCTCACGGAAGCCATGTTGCGCCCGAAGGTCCAGGTCAGGCCCGGCTCGACGTAGATCACGTAGCCCGGACGCCGCCAGTAGAGATCGCCGCCTCCGACGAGATCCCGGACGGTCACGCCGTTGATGCGGCCGCCGGCGCTGGCGACGAGACCGTCGAGAGACGGCAGAACGTACGCGGCTCCCAGCCGGCCGGAGTACGTGTCCGGGACCGAACGAAGCGCGGCGATGTTGAAAACGTCGGTGTGCTCTTCGAGGCTGACGCCGTAGTAGCCCGATGCGTAAACGTAGAGCGGTCCATCGATCTGCGCCGTGCCCTGCGCGCGCAACAGGAGCTCCCAACCTCCATTACCGAGCTGCGCCGACTCGTCCACCGGCGCCTGAACGTCGCCGCCCTGACCGGCAATCGTTCCTTCCACGGCGTCCCGTCCCGTGGGCGCCTTGAAGCCGACGGCCACCGACCCCGCGAATCGAGAAGGAATCGCAGGGTCCGAGAGCCAGTACTCGGCCTGCAGGGAAACGTCGCCGACCCCGGCCGCATCGAATCCGTAGGGGCGGTGCGACGCGTCGCTTCCCTGCTCGACGACCGCCGAGCCGATCGCGAAGGGCACCGTCAGATCAAGGCTCAGCCGATTGCTCACTCCGTACACGACGTCGAGGTTCAGGAGATTCACCGTCCGGTGCGGCGGCGTGCCGAAGCGAGCCGCCGCGTCGTTGCGCTGGTCTCCGACGTAGAAGTCGTTCGCGTCGGCGTACTGATACGCGATCGAGGCCTCCCACCGCTGCGCCGGAAGGAACGGGTTGTTCTGGACGCCCAGACTGGGCGCCGTGAATCGGATGGGCTGTCAACCCTGGCCCTGTGCCGGCCGCGCGAATGCGAAGACGACGGCGAAGCTCAGGGCACCGAGAGGGCGGCCCTTCTTCATGGCGAGGGCTCAGCCGCCGTTTGTGTCGAATACGGCACGGAGAACATCCGAAACGTCAAGAGGACGGTGCCGACGCGGATTCGCGCGCCGTCGTCGAGCGCTACCGTCGCGTCCACCTTGCGGTCCCCCAGGTGCGTCCCGTTCTTGCTTCCGAGGTCCTCGATCGTGGCGCTCATATCGCCGACGACGATGCGGGCATGGCGGCGCGAGACGCTCGGGTCGTCGATGAAGACACCGGCGCCCGGATCCCTGCCGATGATCGTCTCGCCGGCCTCGAGGGCCGTCCGCTTGCCCGATCGCAGCACCCAGCACGATCGGGCGCGCGCAGCCGCCGACGCAGGCCGCCGGAGCTCCTCGGCCTCGCCGCAAAAGGCGTAACCGAAGCGGTGAACCGTCCGCACGAAAAGAGGATTCCGAGCGCGGTCGCCGATCGCCGTGCGCACTTCGACGAGCAGGTTCGTCAGCGCGCCATCCGAGACGAAGGTTCCGGGCCAGAGCTTTTCGTGAATCTCCTTCTTCGAGACCGCCCGGGGACGGTTCTCGATCAGGAGCTCCAGGAACTGAAACGCCTTGGGTTTGACGTGGATCGTCTCTCGGCCGACGTGCAGCTGCCGCGTCTCCGAGTCGAGCACGCACTGCCCGAAGCGAATCTGCATTGGCTCTCCCGGGATTGCGACATCGAATTATCGCGCATGGGCGCTCCGGCTTCGCGAAAAACTAGCGGTTCCGTTTGGTTTTCGAAACGACTCCGGCGCCTCCTCAACCCTAGCGTTGGGCGCCATGCGAAGGAAATCGAGTCACCCCCGCAAGTCTGAGGAGGTCGCCATGTCGAGAACCCGCTCCCGTAAGGTCAAAATCCTTCCGATCGGTCTCATCTTGTCGATCGCGGCCGTCTGGATCGGCTCCCAACGCCGTCTGTACGCGGCGCCGAACCGCCATCGCCCGTCGGCCATCGTCGTCACCAATTCGGCCGAGCTCGAGGCCGCCCTCTCTCCGGGCAATGAGGGCAAGCGGATTCTCGTCCACGCCGGCGAGTACCTGATCGGACACGCCCTGACCGTGCCGGATCAGGCGTCTCTCATCGGCGAGGGCGACATGACCTTCGACGGGTCGGGATCGCCCACGGGTATTCACCCGTCCGATCGCACCGTTCTCCGGAGCTCGCCGGATCTCGTCGGCGACGTCCTGACGCTCGGAGATGGTGCCACGCTCCAGAAGCTCGTCATCGAAGACGTCGCCCGAAGCGTGCCGTTTTTTCAGGCGGGAAACCCGGTCGTCGTGGTGTCGAGGGCCGCGGGCGATTTCATCTCCGCGTCGATTCTCGAATGCGAGATCGTCAACCAAAACCCGAGGGGAATCGCGCCGAGCGGCCCCACCGGCGAGAGCGTGGCCGTTTTCACCCGAAACCCGAATGCCGGACAGGACCCGAAGCCCCACGAGGGCTCGGTCCTTTGGGTTCGGATGGCGAGCTCGATCATTCGTTCGCCGGCCGGCGGAGGAGGCGTTTTCGGGATCAATTTCGCGTCGGATTCGCAGATCGGCCTCGTCCTCGAGCGCAACGTGATCGCCGGAGCGCTCACAGCGACTGCCGGCGTCGGCCGGCCGGATGCCGTGACCGGTTCGAGCGTCATCATTCGATCCACTCGAAATCTCTACCGATCCGACACGGCGTCACCCACGGACTTGGGCTGGAACCTCATCGGCGGCGCGGACGCCCCGAGCCCGCTGTTCGTTTCGGACTCTTCGACTTTCAACTCGCTCGAGATTCACTCCCGGCACGACGCCATCATGGGGTACGTCACCGGCATTTCGGTCATGGGAGGGCGGCGTTTCAGCCCGTTGACCGCGCCGAGCTCTTCGAACCGCGTCGACATGAGCCTTCGCGGCACGCGCTTCGACACGACGGACGCCGACCTGACCCTCTTCGGCGCGGCCTCGTTCGTCGACGGAATCCCCGCAGGCGACGGAAACACGGCGCGCGTGCTCGTCCGCGACGCACGGGGCAGCGGTCCGCGATCCAACATCTACGCCGACAGCTCGACGCCCAACGGCGATCCGGGAGTCGGGAACCGCCTCGAGATCGTCGGCAGCGAAAAGGCATTCGCGCACACGAACGACGGCTTCGAGCCGCCTCCGCCGGCGGAGTTTTTCACGGTGCAGCGATGACGCCCGCGAACGGCGGAGCCGGCGTCCCGGTGAAAAACCATCCCCTCCGACGTCCACGAGGTGGAATACGACTCCTTTCTCTTGCCATCACTTCGGTTTGCCTCTCACGGGGAGTTCAGGCCGAAAGTTCTCTCTGGAGACGCCTCGGGCCCGACGGCGCGACGAGCATCACGGGAATCAGTCTCAGCCCCGCCGATCCGCTCGTTCTTTACGTCACGGCGGACGCGGGCGCGACGGGAGAAGCCGGCGTCTGGAAGACCGACGACGGTGGACAGACCTGGACCGCCCTCGGCGTCGGCGACCCCGACCTCCTTCGCGCGACTTGCGTCGCGGTCGGAGTCCTCAACCCGAACAATGTGTACGTCGGTACGGCGAACGGCATCGTCGCCACCAGCCACGATGCCGGAGCAACGTGGACGAAGGCGAGCTCCGCCGGCAAGCCGCAAATTACGGACCCGGTGTCGGCGATCGCGGTCCAGCCGGCGACGGGCAGCATTCACGCGGCGATGCGGGAGACCGAGGCTTGCTCCGGCGTGGACACTCCCGTCTCGCGCAGCATGGACGTCGGTGCGACCTGGAGCGCCACGAATTTCGGAAAAAGGAAACCGATCTTCGCGATTCTGGCCGACCCTTTCGGCTCCGCGATCTTTGCGGGAACGAATTTCGTCTGGTCGGACGATTTGACCGGCATGGGTTGCCCCGGCGGATGGGGCGGAGGCGTCGAGCGGACGGCGGACGCCGGCGCCAATTGGTCGCTTTCGGAAACCGACCTCGGATTCCCGGTCACGGCGCTCGCGACGGACCGCCGGGGAGGCATCGTCGCGGGAACCGAGTCTGGAGGGATCCTTCGAAGCGAGAATTCGGGAGCGACCTGGGTCCCTCTCGGAACCCTGCCGGGCGCCGTCGCCGCGGTCGCGATCGACGCCGCGGAGCCTTCGAATCTCTACGCCGCTCTCCCGAGCTTCGGCTTCTGGCGCAGCACCGACGCCGGGACCTCCTGGCGGCCCTTCGACGCCGGGCTCGGAAGCCGCGGCGTCCGCTCTCTCGCGATCGATCCGGCCGGCAGGACGCTCTTTGCCGGAACGAACGAAGGTGTTTTCCGCCGGGATCTTCCCGCCGCCGCCGCGGGCGCGTGCCAGCGCGGAGACGACCATCTCTGTTTCTTCGGCTCCCGCTTCCGCGTGGAGGTCCACGCCATCGACCCGGCCTCCGGGACGGCGGCGTCGCCCCGAGCGGCCGCCAGCGGCGACCGTTTCGGCTCCTTTGCCTTCCCGACGCTCGCCGGAGGCGATCCCGCACTTCCGAAGATCTTCGTGAGGATGGACGACGCCGCGTCTCTCCCGGGAGGGGGACAGCGATTTTTCGCGAGCTCCCTGATCGACATTCCCTACAACATCGTCGTCACCGATACGACGGACGGGAGAGTGCGGCTCTACGACGGGCGGGCGCTCTGCGGAACGGTCGATGCCCTCGCCTTTCCCGCAAACGCTCCCTCGAGCGTGTCGAGCTCGAACCGCGGAAGGGCCGCGGCTCCCAAGGCGGCTGGCGACGTGCTCGCGCTCCTCTCCGGCCGCTTCCGGATCGCCGTCACCGCCACCGATCCCGAGAGCGGCGCCGTCGTCGGTGGCGACCCGGTCCGGCAGAGCGACGGACTCGGCTACTTCGGGTTTCCCGCATTGACCGGAGACCCGGCGGCGGTTCCCGAGGTTCTCGTCGAGATGCGCGACGCGCGGTCGCTCGAGAACGGCGACTTCTCGTTCTCTCACAGCGGAATGTCCGCCCTTCCCTACACTCTGACCGTCACGGATTCGGTCACGGGCCTCGCCCGGATCTACCAAAACGACCGGCTGGACACGAGGGAACCGTGCGGGAGCATCGACCGGCGTGTCACGACCGCGCCGCCGCCCGCGATCCTGAGCGGCGTCTGGCCAGGCAGCTCGACCTACTTCGGATCGACGACAGGAAGCACGACCATCGCATCGGTCCGGCAGTCGGGCGATCAGTTTCTTCTCCAGGCCCGCACGGAGGAAGACGGGGCGCAGCTTCGCTTCTTCGGAACGCTGCGAGACGGCGTTCTGGACGGGGTGCTGCAATACGAGGGAACTGACTATCGGCTTTGCCACGTCGAAGGGGCCGCCCGAGGCACCGCGACGGGTGCGGCGATCCGACTCAGGGCCGAATCCCTGTCCGGGACCTGCGGCGACTACGGCTCCTTCACGATCGACCTGACCGGCTCCCGGGAATCGGTGACCCTCTCCACGCGTCGCAGTCGAATGGAGCTTCCGTGAGTCGCGTGAGTCGATCCCGAGGCGAGAGGCTCATGCGAGAGAGGCGTGCGCCCCTACCGCGTCGCTGAAGTGGCCGACGCCGGCGCCACGAGGTCCATCTCCTCGATCTCGATCGCCGGCTTGCCGCCGCGCTTCTCGGTGAGGCGATTCAGTCCGTCCCAGATCTTCTTGACCACCGGATGATGCTCCGGGACGCTGTCGGGAGCATCGCTGTCATTCCACGTCAGGATTTCGATCACGACCGGCTTGCCGCCGTCCTCCTTGCCGGAGAGGATGAGATGCGGCGCCGCGTGAACCAGTCCGTCCTTGCGGCAGGCCGGAAAATGCTGATTCAGAACAGCCAGGAATTCGTCGAGCTTGCCCTCCTGCACGTGGTAGGTGACGTGGACCGTCTCGGGCGGACCGGCGGCGGATGAAACTCCCGCCCCGAACACGAACGCCAGTGCCGCCGCGACAGCCGCCGGTCCAACTCCTCGAGTCACGCGTGCTCCTCCTTCACCGTGGCCCGACCCCGCCCCCGCTCACCCGGACTTGCGGCTGGCCGGCGGCACGATGCCGTTCATGCGCAGGTACTCCACCAACTGCCCGTAATGGTCGTTGGCGTGGGCGACGGCAAACGTCGCGAAGTGCAGTCGGCTGGACTTACTGCTCCCTGCCGGCTGCAGCATGTTCTGGGCGGTCAACCCCGCCGCGGCTCGGTGGCCGAGCGCGAACGACTCCTTCAGGAGCTTGATGATGTCGGCCTTGCTCTTGATCTCCTCGGGCCCATTGCCGCCCCGGAGGTTGTCCGGGATCTTGTCGCCCGTGACGCTTCCCCACAGAAAATAGTTGGAGGCGGCGACGTGCTTGAGCTCCACCGCGAACGTGCGCACGCCCTTGTAGTCGGCGCCCGCGATGTTCAGCTTCTCGGGCGAGAAGTCGTATCGGTCCTCCGGCATCGCCTCCGCGACGTCCACCATCTGCTTCTCGATGCCGGTGATCTGTCGGTCCACGACCGACGCGACGGTCGGCGGCGCTTCCGGCGAGGCGCAGCTCGCCGCGCTCTGCTCCCAAGCAACGGCGACGATTGCCAGCGCCCCCATCAGTAGAAAGACTCGTGTCCATTTCATCTCTGGCCCTCCGGAGTCCTAGTACTCCCCGTAGTGTCCCCTCACCGCATCGCGCAGCTTCGCCGGGTCGTAACCCACGCCATCCTTGAAGACGATCTGGACGTTCTCGATGTCCGTGATGTGGGCCGCCGGGTCGCCTTTCACGACGACGAGGTCCGCGTTCTTGCCGGCCGCGATGGACGCGATGCGGCCCTCCCGGCCGAGATATGTGGCGCCGTTCCCGGTCGTGATCCGGATGGTCTCGACTGGAGCGAACCCGGCGTCCACGAGAGCGGCGCGGCTCCGGTGCCGTCGATGATCTCCACGTGCTCGAGGATGACTTTCGGCGCGGCGACGCTCACGTACTTGCGAACCCGCGGTCCGAGCCTTTCGAGGCGAAAGGCGTCGAGAGTCCGGCGAGAGGCCAGAACGGCCAGGAGAGCGAGCAGCGCCCCGGGGGCGCGCCGACGCCATGGGTCCTGTTACGGGCGATGCGGCTCCGAGTTTCGCGGCGCAACCCGCTCCCGGCCCCTCCGTATCAGAAAGTCGACACATGGACTCGACGAAGAAGACCGCCCGCCTCGCCGGTCTCCTCTACCTTCTGAGCAGCATCCCCGGAGCCTTCGCCCTCATCTACGTCCCGGGAAAGCTCGTCGTCAGGGGCGACGCCGCGGCGACGGCCGAGCGGCTCCGCGCGTCGGGCGCCCTCTTCCGGCTGGGCCTCGGCGCCGAGCTTCTCGGCATGGCCCTGTTCATCTCCGTCGCCCTCGTCCTGTATCGCCTGTTCCAGCCGGTCAGCCCCGGACCGGCCCTGTCGATGCTGGTGCTGATCCTGGTCTCGATCCCGATCGCGTTCGTCAACGTCCTGACCGAGATCGCCGCGTTGAACCTCGCCGGCGGCGCCGGCGGGACCGACTTCCTTTCGGGCCTCGATCCGCATCAACGCGACGCCCTCGCCTATCTGTGCCTCCGCCTGCACGGCCAGGGATTCCTCGTCGCGCAGATCTTCTGGGGGCTGTGGCTGTTCCCGTTCGCGACCTGCGTGATCCGATCGGGATTCATCCCTCGGTTCCTGGGCGTCCTGCTGATCGCCGCCGCCTTCGGCTACCTCGGGAGCTCGATCGCCAACCTGGTCTTCCCGCAGTCCGCCGACGCGGTCGAGCGCGTAACGCGGATCCTCACCCTCCTCGAGACGCCGATCATCTTCTGGCTCCTGATCTGGGGGGCGAAACCACGGACCGCGTCGCGCTAAATTCCGCCGCAACTTCATGTCGTCGGAGGTTTCGGTCGGTCGGCGTGTCGGGATGTATCTCGTCCTGACGCCTTTTCCTCCGTCTTCTACTTCCTCATCATTCGCGCGGGCAAGCTCCAGGGCGGCGGGGGGCTCTGGGTCGTCGGCGCTCGGTCTCGGCGCTTTCCCGAACCAGAGCTTCGTGGACAAGCTGATCCGGCCGGGAGAGACGACCGGCGCGGCGATCAGCCGTTACGTGCTGGTCCACGCGACGCTCGGCGTCTTGCTCTCGCTCATCACCGCCCCTCGGCGAGGAGATCGGCCGGCGCGGCTTCCTCGTGCCCGAGCTCGCCCGCAGGCTGCCGTTCTCGCGCGTCGCCCTCGCGTCCGGCGCGATCCGGGCGTTCTGGCATTACCCTTTTTTGCTCGCCGGAAGCGTCTGGCCGGCGGCCATCCCCCGCGAGCCACAATCTCTGGATCCATTCCGTCTTCGATCCCCTGACCGGCGACACGGGCCGCACGGCCTGGGTCATCGGCGAGTTCGGCGCCGCGCTCGCGATCGCGGGGATTGCCGCGGCCGCGTTCGTCGCGGTCCGGCGAGGCGCCGCCGCTCGGCGCATCGCACTCGCCGAGCCCGCTCCCTGATTCCTCCCCCCGGAAGACGCCCGGCTCCCGAATCACAATAGAATCTCCGCCTTCGGGAGGTGGACGAATGAGGCGGATGCTCGTGCTCCTGACGGCGCTGGCGGCTCTCGGAGCGGCGGCGGCCGGCGGCGACGAACAGTACCAGTGGCTCGAAGACGTGCAGGGCGAGAAGGCTCTGGCGTGGGCCCGGGAACACAACGCGAAGACCACGAAGCTGCTCGAGGCGCGGCCCGAGTACGAGCCGATCTACAAGCGCACGCTCGAGATCCTCGACTCGAAGGACAAGATCCCGATGCCGTCGATCCTCGGCGACGCGATCTACAACTTCTGGCGCGACGACGGGCACGAGCGTGGAATCTGGCGCCGCACGACGCTCGCCTCCTATCGCACGCCGAACCCGGAATGGGAGACGGTCCTCGACGTGGACGCGCTCGCGAAGGCCGAGGGCAAGGCCTGGGTCTTCCACGGAGCGAACTGCCTGCCCCCGGCCTACGAGCGCTGCATGATCACGCTCTCCGCGGGCGGATCGGACGCCGCCGTCGTCCGCGAGTTCGACACCAAGGCGAAGGACTTCGTGAGCGGCGGATTCTCGCTTCCGGAGGCCAAGTCGAACGTCTCGTGGCGCGACCAGGACACGCTCTGGGTCGGGACGGACTTCGGCCCGGGCTCCCTGACGTCCTCCGGGTATCCGCGCATCGTGAAGCTCTGGAAGCGCGGCACGCCCCTGGCGGAGGCGAAGACCGTTTTCGAGGGCAGCGCGGAAGACGTCGCCTCGTTCGGCCGGACCGAGATCCTGAGCGACGGACGCTACGATCTCGTGCAGCGCACTCCCGCGTTCTTCCGCCAGGAGATCTTCCTGTACGCCGGCGACCGCCCGGTCAAGCTCGACGTGCCGGAGGACTGCGACCCGCGCGCGTTTTTCCACGGCCGGTTCCTCTTCTCCCTGCGCAGCGACTGGACCGTCAACGGCACGACGTATCGCGAAGGGTCGCTTCTCGCCGCGAACATCGACGATCTCGAGAAGGGAGAGCGGAAGCTCGAGATCCTCTTCGAGCCGAGCGCGCGCGTATCCCTCGCGGACGTCGAGCGCACGAAGGACCGCGTCCTGCTGCAGACGCTCGACAACGTCAAGAGCAAGCTCGCCGCGCTGTCACTGAAAGACGGTGCATGGGCGAAGACGGAGATTCCGACGCCCGGCCTCGGGACGGCCCGGATCGCCGCCACGAGCGATCAGTCGGAAACGGTCTTCTTCACCTACCAGGACTTCACGACCCCCGAGACGCTGTGGCTGACCGAGAACGGCGGCGTGCCCGACAAAGTCAAGTCGATGCCGGCCTTCTTCGACCCGGCCGGCCTGACGACCGAACAGCTCGAAGCCACGTCGAAGGACGGCACGAAGATCCCGTACTTCGTCGTCCGGCCCAGAGGAGCGAAGACCGACGGGACGGCGCCGACCCTCCTCTACGGCTACGGGGGGTTCGAGATCTCGGAGCTCCCCAACTACAGCGGCGTCCTCGGGAGCGCGTGGCTCGCGCGCGGGGGCACCTACGTTCTCGCCAACATCCGCGGCGGCGGCGAGTTCGGCCCCTCGTGGCACAAGGCGGCCGTCAAGGAGAACCACATCCACAACTTCGAGGACTTCTCCGCAGTTGCGCGCGATCTGATCCGGCGGAAGATCACGTCACCGCGGCACCTCGGGATCATGGGCGGCTCGCAGGGCGGCCTGCTGGTCAGCGGAACCTTCGTGCTCTACCCTTCGCTCTTCCATGCCGTCGTCGCGCAGGTGCCGCTCGCCGACATGAAACGGTTCAGCCACCTGCTCGCCGGCGCGAGCTGGATGGCGGAGTACGGCGATCCGGACAAGCCGGAGGACTGGGCGTACATTCAGACCTGGTCCCCGTTCCAGCGGCTCAAGAAGGGCGTGAAGTACCCGACGCCGTTTTTCTGGACGAACACGCGCGACGATCGCGTGCACCCGAGCCACGCGCGCAAGATGGTCGCGAAACTCGAGGCGCTCGGCCATCCCGTCTATTACTTCGAGAACACCGAGGGCGGCCACGGCAGCGGCGCCGTCAACAAGCAGACCGCGCAGGTCACCGCGCTGCAGTATGCGTACCTGTGGATGATGCTGGGGTGACGGCCGGGTCGTAGGCGTGGCCGGGGCGGCCTCTCGCGATCAGTTCCGTCCGCGGCGTCGCCGGCGGACGGCCACGGCGCGGGCGAGGCTCACGATGGACTCGCCCGCGAGGTGGCGCTCGAGCTGCGTGCGGGCAACCTTCCAGGCCACGTGGACCGGGCAGGGCGCGTCGTCCGAACAGGCCGCGAGTCCCAGCAGGCAGTGCTTCCAGATTCCCGAGCCCTCGATCGCGAGAATGACTTCGAGGACGGAGATGGTGGAGGCGTCCCGCGAGAGGCGGAGCGCTCCGGAGCGGCCGCGCTGCGACACGAGGCCCGCCTGCCGCAGGAACGTGATCAGCTGTGTCAGGGTCGGAAGATCGAGGCCGGTCTCCTCGGCGATTCCGTCGAGGCTCCGGCCGGCGCTCGGACGCCGCATCGATGCCGTGGCGAGTCGTTCCATCACGCGCAACGCGTGATGGGCACTGCGCGAAAAGAGCGGTGAGCGAAGGAGCTCGGCGGGGTCCGCTCGCCGCGTTTGCCGGCGCTTTGCCGTCACACCCTCGAAATTAGCACGGGGCCCCACTCGTGGCATCAATCTTGCGGCGTTTTTCTCCGGGAGACATGCCATGGAAAAACGCATCGACCTCTCGCTTCCGCAGTTCGCTTTCGTCGTCGCCACCCGCGCCGCTCTCGGCGCCGGCATCGGCTTGCTGGCCTCCGCCAGGCTCCGCAAGCGCAACCGCAAGCGCCTCGGCGCGTCGCTGCTGACTCTCGGAGCCCTCACGACACTTCCGGCGCTCTATTTCCTTTTCGGTGACCATTCCGCTGCCCCCGGGTCTTAACCGGCCCGACGAGCCTTTTCAGATCGCGATCCTTCTGTACGCGGGCGTGACCGCGCTCGACGCCGTCGGTCCGTGGGAAGTGTTCTCGCGCCTTCCCGACACCGAGGTCCGATTCGTCGGCAAGGAGCTTGGTCCGCTCGAGGCGGAGGGCGGCGCGCTCCTGCTCGGCGTGACGCACACGATTTCCGAGACTCCGTCGCCGGATCTCGTGCTCGTGCCCGGCGGCATGACCACTCCGAGTCAGATGGTCGACGACGAGATCCTCGACTGGCTGCGACACGTCCACGAGACGACGACCTGGACTGCGTCCGTCTGCACCGGTGCGTTGATCCTCGGCGCTGCGGGCATCCTGAAGGGCCTGCCGGCGACGACGCACTGGTGGAAGATGAACGTGCTCAAGATCCTGGGCGCGGAGCCTCGAGCCCACGACCGCCTCGTGCGATCCGGCAAGGTCGTCACGGCCGCCGGCGTCTCCGCTGGCATCGACATGGCGATCTGGCTGGCGAGCCAGATCGCAGGCCGCGAGCGCGCCGAAGCGATTCAGCTCACGATCGAATACGACCCGCGTCCGCCTTTCGACGCCGGCCGCAGGAGCAACGCGTCCGCGAGAGTGCGCGAGCTGGCCAATGACATCATGAAGGAGCGCATGCCGGCCGATCAGCGCCGTCTCGTTCCGCAGATCGCGCTGCGGCGGTTCGTGGATCGGATCCGAACGGGGAAGTAGAACGAGGTCACAGGGAGACTTCCATGCGGAAATTGATCGCCGGGATGAAGATTTCTCTCGACGGGAAAATCGAAGGACCCGAAGGGATGGCGGACTGGGTCGAGGCGTGGTCCGAGGACTATGGCCTGACGCCGCAAATCGACGCATGCCTGCTCGGGGGAGGGATGTATCCCGGCTACGAGGGGTATTGGACCGGGGTACAGAACGAGCCGGACAAGCCGCACTGGATCACCGGCGCGCCACCGACACCGGCGGAGCTCGGGTGGGCCCGTTTCGCCGCGCAGACGCCGCATTACGTGCTGTCGAACACTCTGACGTCGGCCCGCTGGCCCAATACGCGTTTCGTCCGCGGGCTCGATGAGATTGCCGCCCTGAAGCGGCAGTCCGGCAAGACCATCTATCTGCTCGGGGGCGCTCGGACGGCGGCAAGCCTCATCGACGCCGGCCTGCTGGACGAACTCCGCCTCATCGTCTACCCCCTCATCGCCGGACGAGGGAAGGCGCTCTTCGCGACGACGGAACGCCGCCGTGAGCTCGAGCTGCGGAGGATTCAACAGCTGCCGGGCGGGCGACTCCGCCTCATCTATGCGATCGGCTGAAGCCCAGCACGGGCTCGCCTCGGAATGACGGCGAGCACAGGAGACGCGCCCCCCACGATAGGATCCCGCCGACCGTTCGCCCCTTCCCAACGTACGTTCATCCCGGGGCGTGGCCGAGGCGCTCGATGACGACCGACGACACGCAATTTCCGACGCTCGGATTTCCGGCCGACTCCTCCGGCACTCCGCTTCCCGGCGAAATCGGCGGCTTCCGCATCCACTCCGTTCTCGGGCGCGGCGGCATGGGTGTCGTCTATGAGGCCGAGCAGCACGACCCGTTACGTCGCGTCGCTCTGAAGGTCATCCGGGGCGGCCGTCTCGTCGACGACCTGCAACTGCGCCTCTTCCGCCGCGAAGCGCAGACGCTCGCCCGTCTCATCCATCCCAACATTGCCGCGCTCTACGAGGCCGGACGAACGGACGACGGCCAGCACTTCTTCACGATGGAGCTCGTGCGCGGCCGTCCGCTCGACGAGTACGTCCGCGAGCGAATGGGCGGCGACCGCCCCTCCCCCGCGCAGCTGCGCGACCGGCTGCGCCTGTTCGCGACGATCTGCCGCGCGGTCGCCTACGCGCATCAGCGCGGGGTGATCCATCGGGATCTGAAACCGTCGAACATCCTCGTCGTCGCCGACGAGAAGCCGCAGAGCTCCCCGAGCCACTCCCGCCCGTCCGAGCCCACGGTGAAGATCCTCGACTTCGGCCTCGCGCGCATCGCCGACAACGACGGCTCGGCGCCGGGCACACTCCTCAGCCAGCTCGGGCAGATCGGCGGCACGCTCGCGTACATGAGCCCCGAGCAGGCGCGCGGCGCGAGCCGGGAGATCGATCTGCGAAGTGACGTGTACTCCCTGGGCGTCACGCTCTACCAGACGATCACGGGACGATTCCCGTACGACCTGCCCGAATCGACCGTGGCGGCGCTGAAGACCGTGCTCGAAGAGCCGCCCAAGCCGCTGCAGCAGAGCTTCCGCGGGGGGTTCCGGCTCGATCCCGATCTCGCGACGATCGTCGGCAAGGCGCTCGAGAAGGAGGCAGACCGGCGCTACGCGAGCGCCGACGCCCTCGCCGAGGACATCGAGCGCTACCTCGCGAACCAGCCGATCCTGGCGCATCCGCCGAGCACCGCATATCAGATCCGCAAACTCGTCTCCCGCCACCGCGTCTCTTTCGCGGCGGCGGCCACGGTCTTCCTCGTCGTCCTCGCCTCCGTCGTCGCGCTCGCCATCCAGGCCGGGAAGATCCGGCGCGAGCGCGACCGCGCGACGCAGGAAGCCGCGCGCGCGACCGCGATCAATCAGTTCCTGCAACGCACGCTCGGCGCGGCGGATCCCTGGCAGCGCGGCGGCTCGCGGAGCGTCACGCTCGTGGAGGCGCTGAAGCAGGCCGAGAAACAGGTGCACGGTGCTTTCCCCGGGCAGCCGCTCGTGGAGGCGGACGTGCTCGAGGCGATCGGCAAGACGTACACGGGGCTCGGTCAATACGCCCAGGCGGAATCGCTCGTGCGGTCCGCTCTCCAGACGCGCGTCGGCGCCGAAGGGCGGGAAACGGACGGCGTCGCCGGCACGCTCACGACGCTCGCCGGCATCCTCCAGTGGGAGAAGAAGTGGGACGAGGCGGAGAAGCTGCTGCGCGAGACGCTCGCGATCCGCGTGGCGCGCCATGGCCGGGAGAGCGCGGAGGCCGCCGAGGCGCTCGACCAGCTCGCGAAGGCGCTCATCGGCAGGAGCGCCTATCCCGAGGCGGAGAAGCTCGCGGCCGAGGGCCTGAGAATCCGCGAGCGCCTCTTCGGCGCGAGCGGTAACGAGGTCGCCGAGAGCCTCCGCACGTTCGGCACGCTCCGCACGGAGCAGGAGGACTGGAAGGGCACCGAGGAGGTCGTCTCCCGGCAGCTCGCGATCCTGCGTGCGCAGCACGACGACGGTCCCCTGCTGTCCGGCGCCTTGAATGACCTCGCGGTTGCCCAGACGCAGCTCGGAAAGCTCGACGAGGCCGAGAAGACGTTCCAGGAGGCCATACCGATCGAGGCGCGCGTCCTGGGAGAAGACCATCCGGAGTACGCGAGCCTGCTCGAGAACGCCGGCAACGTCTGGTACCGGAAGGGCGAGTTCGAGAAAACGTCTCAGAACCTGGAGAAGGTCCTGGCGATCCGGCGAAGAGCGCTCGGGGACGACGCCGAGCCGGTCGCGCGCACGCTCGCGAATCTCGGAACGGTGTACTGGGCGCAGAAGGACTACGCGGCCTCTCTCGCGAAGTACGAGGAGGCGCAGATCCGGCTGACGCGCTTCCTCGGGCCGGATCACCCCGACGTGGCCTCGGTGATGATCGGCAAGGCGGGATCCCTGATGCGCCTCGGCCGTCTGGACGAGGCGGAAGCCGCGGCCCGGCGCGGGCTCGCGATCCGGACGGCGAAGTTCGATGACGGGAGCATGCCCGTGGCGCTCGCGCGCCTGCGCGTCGGGGAGATCCTCACGGCGAAGAAGAAATTTGCGGACGCCGAGCCGCTCGTGCGCGCCGCGGAGGACAGCCTCATCAAGTCCCGCGGCGCTGCCGATACGTTTTCGAAGAGAGCGATCACCGCGCGTGCCGAGCTCTATAAGGCGTGGGGCAAGCCGGCCGAGGCGAAAGCGCAGGAGGCGCTCCTGGCGGCGGACGCGGCGAAGACGGCAAGGTAAGGGCGGCCCTCGCGGCCGCCCCAATCAATCCGGGCTGGGACGATCCCCGTCCCGACGGTCGTCCTACGGCCCGTACAGCTGGAGCGCGAACGCGTTGTCCAGGAACTTCGCCATGGCGTCCCGCGTCACCACCTGCCCCGGGCAATAGCTGGTTCCCCCGCAGCCCGAGATGATTCCTTTGGCCCACAAATAGTGCACGTGCTTGCAGAACGGGTCGGTCGCCGGCACGTCGGTGAAGAACACGTTTGGTGAGCCCGCGTTGCAGGAGTAGGACAGCCCGGTCACGGCGTCGGGTCCGTAGGTCGCCGGCACGCCCGCTCCGCCCGCCGGCGCCACGACGGCCTTTGCGATGAACCCCGCCATCTGAAGCCGCGTCACGTCGTCGTTCGGACAGTACTGTCCCGTCTTGCAGCCCGACGTAACATTCTGCGCGGCGATGTAGTGGATGTGCTTGCAGTCGATGTCGGTCGGCTGCACGTCGGTGAAGAGCGAGACGCCGCCGGAGACGCAGTTGTAGGCCTGCAGACCCACGACGCCGCTCGCCGGCACGAGCGCCGCCGTTCCCGCGATCCCCTTCGCGATGAAGATCGCCATCTGTCCGCGCGAGACCGTCTGCGACGGGCAGTACGTCGTCGGCGTGCATCCCGTCGTGATCCCGTTGTGAAACAGCGTCTCGATCTTCTTGTAGAACGCCTGCGTGCGCGGCACGTCGGTGAAACTATCGCCCACGTGCAGCGTCCAGACTTTCGCGACGCCGCTGCTCAGCGATTCCTTGAACTGCGCGTCCCAGTGCGTCGCCGGCCGCGTCGCCGGAGTCGAGACCGCGAGCTCGAAGCAGTTGCCTGTCGCGATGCGACAGTCGCTCGTGGCCGCCGCCGCGAGCGTTCCGTAGTCCGCGGTCTCGTCGGGGATCGCATAGAGCGCGCCCGCCGGACCATGGAAGCTGGACGCGGTGCCGGTCAGCGGAAGATCTCCGGTGCCCGTGTTCTTCCACAGCGGTTCGACAAGGACGGTCTCGCCGGGCTCGAGCACGCCGTCGTGATCGGAGACCGTGTCCCCGGTCGAGTGCACGTCCACGTTGAGCGCCTGAGCCGGCGGGAAACCTCCCGAGCGGCCGAAGACTCCGTAGCCGTCTCCGTCCTGCCCGACGCTCTCCCAGGCGATCACGAAGTCTCCGCGGTCGTCCAGCGCGACGACGGGCCGCTCCTGGTCGCCGGTCGTGTACGCGTTCACGGGGAACTCGACGCTGGAGGGACGCCCGCTCGCGCCGAAGGCTCGGGCGAAGACGCCGAACCCGTCGGGCGCCGCCGGGTCGTCTTCGCCCTTGCCGTGCCAGGCGACGAGGAAGTTCCCCGCGGAATCCATCGCGATGGAGGGCTTGTTCTGCTGCCCTGTCGTATAGGTGTTGATGGGAAATTCGCCGCTCCGCGGATTGCCGGAGGCATCGAAGCGCCGTCCGGCGACCGCATAGCCGGAGCCGTCGAGATTCGCGGCGGTCCAGACGACAACGAAGTTGCCGGAAGCGTCCGACGCGACGGCCGGCTGCCCCTGGTCCCCGGTCGTCGTGACGTTGATCTGGAACTCTCCGCCCCGTGCCGTTCCCGTGCTGTCGTAGCGCCGCGCAAAGACGCCGGCGCCGTCACCGTCCTGTCCGATGCTTGCCCAGACCACGACGAAGTTGCCGGAGGAGTCCATCGCGACGGCCGGAAAGTACTGATAGCTCGTCGTGTACGTATTGACCTGGAACTCTCCGCCGACCTTCGCGCCGGTATTGTCGAACCGCTGCGCGAAGATGCCGCCCTTGTCGCCGTCCTGGCCGTAGCTCGCCCAGACGACGACGAAGTTGCCCACGGGATCCATGGCGACGGCGGGGTTGTATTGGTAGCCGGTCGTGTAGGTGTTGACCTGGAACTCGCTACCCAGTTCTCCGTTGTGGAACCGCTGTCCATAGACGCCGGTGAAGCTCCCGTCCTGGCCCCCGCTTTGCCAGACGACGATGATGTCGCTCCCCCCGTCGGACGCGGCCCGGGCCCGGCCCTGGCCGCCCGAGGTAAAGGTGTTGACGACAGTCTCGGACCCGTTCGGAACTCCGTTCGGATCGAAACCGTTGCCGATGACGTCGGGGGGAGCGCCTTGCTGCCAGGCCGCGCCGAAGCTGCCGTCTGCGCCGTCGACGATCACGGTCGGCAGCCTCTCGTCCCCCGTCGTGTACGTGTTGATCTGGAACTCCGGGTACATCGGCGGCGTCTGGGCCATCGCGGGCGTAGCAACGGCCGCGGCGAGCAGGGCGCCCAGGAATGGAAGAGCTGGCCGGCGGATCCTCGTCATGAAGTCCTCCGTTTCGAAGCACGCCGGGAAAGGCGGGCACACCGCGGCCGAGGCCAGCAGGCAACAGCCGCGCCAGAGCTCCTCGAACGAAACATTGCGGTCCGCTGAGCGCGAACGCTACTGCCGAGGTCCGGCCGACGTCAACACAAGAAGACAAAACGGACGCTAAACGGCGATGACTGCGGGGCACGAATGCGGCTCCCGACCTATCATCTTCTCGATGCGTCGTTTCCCTCCGGTGAAGACGCCATCCGTCCGGTCACCTCTCGAAAAGACCCGCATTCCCGGCCATCAAATTAAGGAGGTCGCCGTGTTCCTGAAGCGAAGCCTGCGTGTCCTACTGACGGCCGTCTGCGCGCTCTCCGCGTCTCGTGTCTCCCGGGGCCAGGCTCCGACAGTGCCGCCGCCACACGATTACGGCACGATGCGCCCCGCGCCCGTCGCCGTCCCCGCCATCGCTTTCACGTCCCTCACGTACACGACGCCCTTCGGGACGACGACCACGACGCAGATCCTGCGGACCGCCGCGGGCGGCAACCCGTTCGATGTCTCCTCCTTCGCGGCTCCGCTCAAGCTTCCGGCGGGAGCCCTCATCTCCTCCCTCGAGATGAACGCGTGCGACAACAGCGGCGGCCTCGAGCCGGTCAGCGGCTACCTGGTGGTCACGGACAACATGGGAACCGTGATCACGACGACCGACACGCTGACGACACCCGGGACCGGCTGCGGCAACGAGGTCGAGAACCTCGTTCCGAAGAACATCGTGGTCAACCCGTTTTACAACTACTACCTGCGCTGCGACATCACGTCGACGGCGACCTATACCGTGGGACTCGCCGGAATGGTCCTCGAGTACAAGCTCCAGGTCAGCCCCGCGCCGGCAACGGCGACGTTTGCGGACGTCCCGACGAACTTCACCTATTTCCGCACCATCGAGGCTCTGGCCGCCTCCGGCATCACGAGCGGATGCGGCGGCGGAAACTTTTGTCCCAACCAATACGTCACGCGCGGCGAGATGTCCAAGTTCCTGGCCAACGCGCTCGGGCTCTTCTGGGGCGGCGACTGAGACGGCAAGGGGGTCAGACCTGACGGATTCCTTCCGCCAGACGAACCGGGGCGAACCGGAACGCCGACAGATGGTTGTGATGATCGTTTCTCTTTTCTCTCCCGAACTCGCCAGGCTCGAGCGTCAGCTGGAGATCGAGCCGCCGCTCCGGACGAGTCGACCGCATGCTCGCGCACCCTCGCGACCCGCCCCTCCGCGTCCTCTCATCTCGGCTGGAACTCGGGATAACCCGTCTGCCAGAGAATGAAGGCCGCCTCATCCGCAATCTGCTCCTCGCGCTGGGTCCGGTTGGAGCCGAGGCCGTGCCCCGCGTCGTAGTCGACGCGAAGGAGCACGGGCTTGCCGCTTCCCGACGCGGCCTGGAGACGGGCGATGAACTTCGCCACGATCCAGGATGGGACGCGTGGATCGTTCACACCGGTGACACCCATCACCGCCGGGTACCTCGTGCCGTTCGACACGTGGTGATACGCGCTGATCCTGTAGAGCCACTCGTATTCACCCGGGCGGCCCACGTCGCCGAATTCCGGAATGTTCGCGGCGCCGCCCTGCGTCGTCTGGAATCGCAGCAAGTCCGTCATGCCGACGTTGTCGACCGCCGCCGCGAAGAGCTCCGGATGCTGCGTAATGGCGCCCCCGACGGGGATGCCTCCCGCGCTGGTGCCCAGGACCGCCAGATGCTGGGGCGAGGTGTACTTCCTCTCGATGAGGTACCTCGCCGTAGCGACGACGTCATCGATGGTGTGCTGTTTCGTCGCCTTCTGCCCGGCGAGATGCCACTTCTCGCCGAACTCGCCGCCGCCTCGCGCGTGAACGAAGACCACGACGCCGCCTCGCTCCAGCAGAGGAAGGAACTTGGGCTCGAAGAACGGGTCGATCGAGATCCCGTAGGCCCCGTAACCCTCGAGGACGGCCGTGTGCGACCCGTCGAGCCGAATGTCCTTCGCGCAGAGGATCGAAGCGGGCACTTGCGCCCCGTCGGTGCTGGGCACGAAAACCTCGCGTGCTTCAATTTTCGAGAAGTCGGCAGGATGTCTCGGCATGATCCCGAGGTCCGCCGACCGTCCGGTCGCGGAGTCGTATAGGAAAGCGCTTTCAGGCCGTGTCCAGGAACCGAGCACGAACACGGCGCCCGAAAGCTGGACGTTTGCGTCCACCGCGAGGACCGCGCCAGGATATGGAAGCGCGATGGTCTCGGGCTCTCCCGAGGCTTCATATCGGATTCGCGCTAACCGAAACCCGACGCCGACGCGCTCCAGAACATAGAGTCCATCGGCGGCGGCGTAGATGCCGTCCAGGACGACGTCGCTCTCGGGAAGGAGGACGCGGGCCCTGGATAGATCCGGATGATTCAAGTCGAGACTGACGAGTCGGCGATTCGGCGTTCCTTTCTGCATCAGGAGGTAGAGAGTCGATCCAAAAACCGCGGCGGGTGAATCCACGACCGCCAGCTCGTCTTCGGAAGCAACGATCTTCTTCCACGGCGTTCGCTCATCCACCGCACGATCCGCCGGCGCGACGTAGATGTCGGGAGGATTGGTCGTCCCTGCGCTCCACGATGCACCGACGAAGGGGCAGCCCGGCGTCGCGAAGACGGCCCCGAATCCCGCGACCGGAACCGGAACGCCCGGAGACACGCCGGGACCGAAAACAGCGCGGTCCTTCTCCGGATCCTCGCCAATCACGTGCAAGAAGGTCTTCTCGTTCTCGTAGATCGCCGTCGGCGGCGCATCCCGTGTAAGCGCCTGCAGCCGGCTGTAGTAGAAGGATCGGCCGTCTGCTCGCCAGGAGGGCGACCCGTACTGTGTTCGCGTGATGGCGTCGGGCAGGATCCGTCCCGTCTTCGTCTCCACGACGCGAATCGTGCTGTTCTCGGAGCCTCCCAACGAGACGCCGACGACGACCAGCGCGCCGTCGGCCGACGGCGCGACATAGTCCATCGCCGCGTGCGATTCCTTTTCCGTGAACTTCTCCGGATCGAGAAGCGTCCGTGTCGTGCCGTCCGGACCCCGGACCATCAGTGAACTCGTTCGCGCTCCCGGATTCGTCTGCCGGAAGAACAGGTACGGCCCGGCTCGGGTCACTCCCGCCACGACCGGAACGGCGTTGTCGAGATCCTTCAGCCGAGCGAGCAGCCGGACGCGAGGCGCATCGAGACGACTCAAAACGGAACGCGTGTAGTCGTTCTGCGCCTTCATCCATGCCGCGAGATCGGCGTTGCCGGGCTCTTCCATCCACCGATAGTCGTCCACGACCTTCGTGCCGAAGTAGTCGTCGGTCACCGGGCGGACCGGTGCGGCGGGAGGCCTCGGCGCATCGTGTTCCTTGATGTACACCGAAAGGACATCGAGGACGATTTGCCGTTGCGGCAACTCCGTCAGCAGCACACCCCGCCAGAAGATCAGTCTCGTCGCCATGGGGAAGTCCAGCGCGTGGTGCTCGCTGACGAACGGTTCGACGTCGGCTCGCACCTTGGCCGCAACGTACTCGACACTCAGCCTTTCGAAGTCAGCCTTCCGTTTCCCGACTCGTTCGGCGACGACTGCCCAGGGAAGAGAGTCGACCTGCGAACGGAAGTTCTTCTCGTACTCGGCCTGGAACCTTTCGCCTCCGGACTGTCCGGTCGTCATCCGCGCCTTCAGGAATGTGACGTCATTGAACATGCCCGTGGCCTTCATTGCCGGCTGATCGAACAGCAAGCGCATTTGCTCGCACGTATTCAGGGCGTCGGCGTCATCTCCGAACAAGGTCTGCAGGTCGAGCTTGTCTGACAGAAGATGAAGCAGGACACCCTTGTCCTGGATGTCGTAATCGCGGAAGACAGACTCCAGATCGCTTCTCACCCGGCTTGCGAAAGCATTGAAGGTCGCGTCGTCCGATTCGAGAAGAGCTTGCGCGGTGCCTGTCATGGGATACGTGAACGGCGGGAGATCGGCCGCCGTACGCAGAACCTTCTTGGAAGACACCGATTGAGCGTTGGTGGGCGGGAGGGTTTGGGCGAAAACCGTGGGACCCGCCGCGAGCATTGCGAGTGCGAACCTCATTCTCATCACTGCTTCCCCTTTGTCGCCCTCGGCTGAGAATCCGGTTTACCAGGAGCGAGGGCGCGCGAAAAGAAAGGGAACGCCCTCGTCTCAAGGCGTTCTCCGATTCTGCTCATGTGCGTGCCCTCGTATTGCTCGAACTCGTGAGGAATGCCGTTGTGCGTGAGGCCGGCATCGAAATCGCGGGCACCGGCTCGAATGTGACGGTTCTCATCCAGGCTGCCCACATCGAAAGCGATTGCGCCGAGCCTAGCGAGATTCGAACGGTACTGATCGAGCATCGCGACCGGCATGTTGGCGGACCAGCGGGCCTGTTGTACTTCCGAAACCTTGCGCGCATCGCCGCTTCCCTCGACCAGCAGATCCGCGTAGAAAGGAGGGCGCTCGGGGTCGGGCGACCACGCGGCGGACAACGCCAGAAGCACAAGAGAAAAGAACGCTCGCGGCACCTCCGGGTCGTTGAAGTTGTCGCCGCTCTTGACGATGAGATCTTGCGCCACGGCGACGTCGTCCACGGTTCGGAAGCCTACAGTCTTGTCCCACGCCGGGTTGGCCGCCGAGATCTCACCGCCCCCTTCCAAGCAGCAGGCGCTCAGGCCATACACGGC
>DATJZU010000112.1:0-5651 GCA_035498835.1 Thermoanaerobaculia bacterium | reverse complement strand
AGGCGCACGCGCAGAACGTCGTGACCCTGCCGTCGCACACCAACATCCTCACCGGGCTCTACCCCTTCCAGCACGGCGTCCGGGACAACAGCGGGTTCAAGCTCGATCCGTCGGTGCCGACGATTGCCTCGATTCTCCACGATCGCGGCTGCGCGACCGGCGCGTTCATCGGCGCCTTTCCGCTCGACTCGCGGTTCGGCCTGACCCGCGGGTTCGACGTGTACGACGACCGGTATCGGCGCGGCCGGTCGACACTGGACTTCGAGATGGCGGAGCGGCCGGGCGCCGAGGTCGTCGCGGCCGCGCGCGAGTGGTGGGGGAAGCAGGCCGGGCGGCCGCGGTTTCTCTGGATGCATCTCTACGACTGCCACGCTCCGTATCGTCCGCCGCCGCCGTTCGACGAGCGGTACAAAGACGATCCCTATCTCGGCGAAGTCGCCGGAGTCGATGCCGCGCTCGCTCCCTTCCTCGAGCCGTTTCTCTCCGGAACGGCGGGACCGGCGCTCGTGATCGTGACCTCGGACCACGGTGAAGCGCGCGGCGATCACGGCGAGGAGACGCATGGTCTCTTTACTTACGAGGCGACGCTCCACATCCCGCTCGTCGTCTGGTGCCGCGGCGTGCTCCCCCCGGGGCGCAGCTCCGAATACGTCCGCCACGTGGACATCGCGCCGACCATCCTCGCGGCGCTCGGCGCCGAGAAGCCCGCCAGCTGGCCGGGCGCCTCCCTGTTTCCGCCCGGCGGCGGCGCCGCGCCTCCGCGTCCCTCCTACTTCGAGTCGTACTCGACGGCCTTCAACCGCGGCTGGGCGCCGCTGCGGGGCATGCTCGTGGACGGAGAAAAGTACATCGATCTGCCGATTCCGGAGCTCTACGACCTCCGGCAGGACGCCGGCGAAACGAACAATCTCGCAACGAAGAAGCCCGAGGAACTGCGAAAGCTCGCGCGCCTCGTGCCGGCGGGATCGGATTTCCAGACGGCGGATCGGGCGGCGCCCGGCTCCGAGGAAGTCCAGAAGCTGCGGAGCCTCGGCTATCTCGCCGGCAGCGCCGTGCGCAAGGAGAAGTACACCGAAGCGGACGATCCGAAGAACCTGATCGAGGTGGACCGCCGCATGCACGATTGCGTGGACCTCTATCAGCGCGGCAAGCTCCCCGAGGCGATCGCCGTCGCGCGCGACGTCGTACGAGATCAGCCGAACATGCCGATGGGCTACGAGAACCTGGCGTTCGTCCTGCGCCGCGCCGGCGCCGCCGACGAGGCGCTCGCCGTCTATCGGAAAGCCGTCGATGCCGGGATCGCCGGAGAAGAGATCGTCCGGCAGTACGCGCTGGCGCTTTCGGAGTCGGGGCGCGCGCCCGAAGCGCTCCGAGAGCTCTCCCGGCTCTCCGGGAGCACCGATCCGGATACCCTGAACGCGCTCGGCATCGCGCAGTCCGACGCCGGCCAGGGAGCCGCCGCGGAGAAGACGTTCCGCCGCGTGCTCTCGATCGACCCGAAGAATATCGAGGCGTACGAGAACCTGGGCATCGTCCAGCTTCGGGCTGAGGACACGCGCGCGGCGCGCGACTCGTTCGAGAAAGCGCTCTCGTTCGACGATCAGGCCGCGCGGGCGTGGAACGGTCTCGGCGTCGCCCGGCTGCGACTCGGGGAGGAGCGCGCGGCGATCGACGCCTGGAAGAAAGCCGTGGAGTTCGATCCGCGGATGTTCGATGCGCTCTTCAACCTGGGGCTCGTGGCGGGTAAGAACGGCCTGCGCAAGGAGTCGCGGGAGGCGCTCGAGCGATTCGTCGCCGAGGCTCCGCCCGGGCAGTACGGTCCCGACATCGCCAAGGCGCGCAACTTGCTCCGGGAGCTGCGCGAGGCGGGCACGTGACCGGCGTCGGGAGGTTAAGGAAGCCTCAGAACGGCCGCCGCGCCGTGCCCCGGCGAGCGTTTTGGGTTACGCTTGGGCAGGCGGTGTCGTGATGCTCGGCCTGGTCGGTTTCGTGCTGTCCGTGCTGCCTTTCCTGGCCTCCGCGCCGGCCACGGGGGCGGCTCAACCGCAGGCCGCGCCCGAGCCGCAGGGCGTCCAGGAGAGCGCCGAGGTCAGTCTCGTCGAGGTGCCCGTCCGTGTGCTCGACCGTCGAGGCAATCCCCTGCGGGATCTCACCGAAAAGGATTTCGAGGTCTTCGACGACGGCAAGCGGCAGGAGATCGTCGCGTTCGACCGCATCGACCTCGCGCAGAAGGCGATGGAGCCGGGTGCTCCGGAGGTCATCCAGCCCGCCGCGCGCCGGCATTTCCTCATCCTCTTCGATCTCTCGTTCGCCAAACCCAAGGCGGTCGTCGCGGCGCGCCGCGCCGCCAAGGAGTTCGTGCTCGGGCTGCCGCCAAACGACTTCGCGGCGGTCGCCACGTTCACCGTCGAGAAGGGCGTGCGGCTCCTCGTCACGTTTTCGGCGGACCGCGTGCAGCTCGCCCGGGCGATCGACACACTTGGACTGACGGACCCGAACAGCCTCGCGGACGACCCGCTCGCGTTCGTCTACGAGGTCATGCGGGTGCTCGGAGCGGGGAGCACCGTCGGCTCGGAGCGCGGCGGCGCGAGAAGCGAGGCCTCGGCCGCGGGCATTCTGGAGGCGCTCCAGACGATGGTCCAGCTCGACCGCGCCGCGCTCGATCAGTACGAGCGCGGACGCGTCGCGCGCCTGACGAGCTCGCTCGGTGAGGTGGCCTCGGCGCTCGACGCCATCCAGGGCCGGAAAGACATCATCTACCTTTCGGAAGGATTTCAGAGCCGGTTGCTCTCGGGCGCGAACGAGAACGATCAGGAGCACGACTGGAAGCTCTCCGGCGAGCACTGGAAGGTGGACCCCGAGAAGACCTATGGCAACACCAACCTTCAGGAGCAGCTCAAGTCCATGGCGGGCCTGTTCCGCCGGTCCGACTGCGTGATCCACGCCGTCGACATCTCCGGCCTCACGACCGACTCGGCGCCCGACTCTCAGGGCTCCCAGGTCGCGCGCGGCGACAACGCGCTCTTCGAGCTCGCCGATGCCACGGGCGGCGAGGTCCTCCGCAACGACAACGACTTCCGGAGGCAGCTCGGCCGCCTGATCTCGAGGACGAATCTCGTGTACGTCCTGACGTTCCGGCCGGCCGCGACGGGCGGGAGCAACCGCTACCACGAGCTGAAGGTGAAGGTGAATGTCTCGGGCGCCCGCCCGATCGCCCGCGCGGGATACTACGAGCGGCCGGCCTACCGCCTGCTCTCGCCGCTCGAGCGCAACCTCCTCGCGGCCGATGTCCTCGCGAACGAGTCACCCGTGGCGCAGATCCCGGTGCGGCTGCTGGGCGCGCCGATGCCGGGCGGCGCGGGACCGGCGCGGGTTCCCGTCCTCATCGACGTCTCGGGGCCCGAGCTGCTGATCGGGGAGCGGGGGTCCGAGTCCGCGGCGGAAATGTACGTGTACGCGTACGACGGTCAGGGAGCCCTGCGCGACTACTTCACGCAGACGGTCCACATCGACCTCGACATCAACCGCGACCGCCTCGAGAATGGCGGGCTGCGCTACGAGGGCCAGCTGACGCTCCTGCCCGGCGACTATCGCGTCCGCGCGCTCGTGCGCAACAGCGCGACCGGCCGCATGGGGCTCGCGGCCGAGACGATCCACGTTCCGGACTTTTCCGAGAAGACTCCCTATCTCGCGCACCCGCTCTTCATGGAGAGCTCCGCCGACGGCATCTTCGTGCGGGGCCGTTCCGGCGCCGCCGCGGGGGCGGTCGAGACGCCCTCTCTGCCGGTGGCCCCGCCCGACCTCGTCCCGGCGGCCAATCCCGAGGTGCGCTCGGGGAGCCCGACGCAACTCTCGTTGATGGCCTACTACTTCGGCGAGCCCCAGGCGCTCAAGATCGGGGCGCAGGTGCTGTCGGAAGCCGGCCGCCCTCTCGCGGAAGGCGCGATTCGGGTCATCGGGCAGTCCTCCGCGGATCCCGACGGGAAACGGGTGCTCATGGTCTCGTTCACCCCCGAACAACTTTCGCCCGGCCTCTACGCGCTGCGCGTGTTCCTCCACGACGCGGCGACGGGCAAGTCGGGAACCGCTTCCGCGCCCTTCCGGGTCCGTTGAGCCGGCGCCGGTGCGTCGCGGCGGCGGCCGCGCTCTTTGCCACGCTCGCGGCGGCCTGCGGGCGGGGGACGCCGCCGCCGGTCGTCCTCATCTCGATCGACACGCTGCGGGCCGACCACCTGCCGGCCTATGGATACCGAGGCGTCGAGACGCCGGCCCTCGACGCGCTGGCGCGCGACGCCGTCCTCTTCGAGAACGCGTACAGCCAGGTTCCGCTGACTCTGCCCTCGCACGCCGTCCTCCTGACCGGACTGCCGCCCTACCGCAACGGGGTGCGCGACAACCTGGGGTTTCGGCTCGCGCCCTCGGTCCCGACGCTCGCCTCGCAGCTGCGCGGCGCCGGATACGCGACGGGAGCGGCGGTGTCGTCTCTCGCGCTGCGCGCGGACCGCGGCCTCGACTCCGGGTTCGACTTCTACGACGACCGCTTCCCGAAGGAGTCGCCCGACGAGCGCGCCGGGACGGCGACGGCCGCGGTCCTCCTCCGCTGGCTCGACACGGTCTCGGGCCGCACGCCGTTTCTCTTCCTGCACCTCTACGAGCCGCACGCGCCGTACACGCCGCCCGAACCGTTTCGCAGCCGGTACGCGGCGCACCCCTACGACGGGGAGATCGCCGCGGCCGACGCGGCGGTCGGAGGGTTCCTCGGCGACCTGAAGCGCCGCGGCCTCTACGACGGCGCGCTCGTCGTTCTCCTCTCGGATCACGGCGAGGGCCTGGGCGATCACGGCGAGGACGAGCACGGCGTCTTCCTCTATCGCGAGGCGATCCACGTGCCGCTGCTCGTGAAACTGCCGGGCATGCGGCGCGCGGGGGATCGGGTCGCGCGGCCGGTGGCCCTCGTGGACGTGTTCGCGACGGTCGCGGCCGCGGCCCGGATCGCACGGCCGGCGGCGACGGAGGGACGGGATCTCCTGGCGCGCGAGACGCCGGGCGGGGCGCCGCGGCGCATCTATTCCGAGACGCTCTACCCGCGCCTCGCGCTCGGCTGGAGCGAGCTCTTCTCGCTGACCGACGCGCGCTACCAGTACATCGAGGCGCCGCGGCCCGAGCTCTACGACGTCGCCGCCGATCCCGGCGAGCGGCGCGACCTCGCGCCCGGCATGCCCGACCCGTTTCGCGCGATGCGCGCGGAGCTCGAGAGAGTACCCCGCGCGGAGGCGGCGCCGGAGAAGGCGAGCCGCGAAGAGATCGAGAAGCTCGGATCGCTCGGCTACATCTCGATGACGCGCGGCGCGCCCGGCGCGGCGCTCCCGGACCCGAAGGATCGGATCGCCTCGCTCGCGAAGTACAAGAAGCTCTTCGAGCTCTACTACGCGAAGGACGACGCGCATGTCGTTCCGCTCGCGGGAGAGATCCTGGCGGCGGAGCCCGGAATGATCTCGGTCTGGCGGATGCGTTCCGCGAGCCGCGAGCGCCTGGGCGACCTCGACGGCGCCGCGCGGGATCTCGAAAGCGCGCTCGCCCGGTGCCCGGGCGCGACCGCGGAGCAGAAGAGCGAGGTCATCGAGCAGCTCGCGAATCTGCGCGCGCGCCTG
>DATJZU010000111.1:0-46492 GCA_035498835.1 Thermoanaerobaculia bacterium | reverse complement strand
CGCCGTTCTGGGATTCCTTCAGGACGTACGGCGCGTCGGAAGCGGGGGCGGCGGCGGGAGTCCGGTTGGCGCTCATGAGAAATCGCAGTGTATCGCCGCAGCACGGCTCCTGTTCGCCGGGTATGATAGATTGTCATACCGGAATGAGCTCCACGAAGATCGCGATCACGCTCGAAGAGGATCTGGTCCGACGCATCGACCGCATGGTGGCGGAGCGGCGATTCCCGAGCCGGAGCCGCGCGATCCAGCTCGCCGTGCAGGCGCAGATCGACCGGCTCGACCGGCGGCGCCTCGCGCGCGAGTGCGCGAAGCTCGATCCGCGGCTCGAACAGATGGTGGCGGAGGAGGGCGCCTCCTACGACCTCGAGGCATGGCCCGAATACTGAGAGGCGACGTCCTCTGGGCGGACCTCGATCCAACGCAGGGCCGCGAGCAGGCCGGGCGGCGGCCCGTGCTCGTCGTGAGCCACGACGTCTTCAACGAGCGCTCGGGAACCGTCATCGCGATGGCGATCACGAGCCAGCCGCAGGCGGCGGGATTTCCGCTGACGGTCGAGCTCGGCGGCGCCGGCCTGCCGAAGCGGTCGTGGGTGAAGGTCGGGCAGATCCGAACCCTGTCCGTCGCGCGGCTGGGGAAACGCATCGGCCGCGTGTCGCCGGAGGAGATGTTCCAGGTCGTCGAGGGACTGAACGAGATCGTGGGCGGGTGACGCCCGTGGGCGGGGATGAACCCCGCCCCTACCGGTGCTCCTCGACCGTCAACCGCGCCCCGCCCGGCACGTCGGTCAGCGTCTGCGTCGCGCCGTCGGGCCACCGGATCTCGAGCTTGTCGATCTTCGCGGCGGGTGTCGCTCCGCCGAGGCCGAAGGTCAGCGTCTTCTCCGGCGCCGACAGGTACGACTGCCCGCCCGACACCTCGCAGGTCGTCGTCCGCCCGCCGACGGTCGCGGTGACGCGCGCGCCGATCGCGTCGCGGTTTCCCGGCTGCGCGCCGGCGAGCTTCACGCGCACGGCCGCGTTCGGCTTGTCGGTCCGATTCAGGTACACGCGCGCCGGGCCGCCGTTGCCGACGAGGATGACGTCGAGGTCGCCGTCGCCGTCGAGGTCCGCGTAGGCCGCGCCGCGCGCCACCATCGGCGCGTCGAGATCGCCCGCCGCGGCGCGCAGGAACCGGCCGTCGCCCGCGTTCCAGTAGAGGATCGGCGCCTGCGCGTAGGTCACGTCCTTCTGGACCTGCTGCACGGTCGGCTCGACGTGGCCGTTGGCCAGGAGCAGGTCCAATCTCCCATCCAGGTCCGCATCGAAGAAGAAGACGCCGAACGTCAGCGACAGCAGCGACGACGGACCGACGCCGCTCTTCGGCGACTCGTCGAGGAAGACGTCGCCCTTGTCGGTCCAGTAGAGCGACTTGAGCTCGTTCGAAAAGTTGCCGATCGCGAGCGAGGTACCCCGCCCGTTCTTCGTGTCGCCCCACGCGACGCCCATGGCTCCGCGGGAGCGGCCCCCCTCGTCCACGGCGACGCCCGCCTCGACGCCGACGTCCTCGAAGACGCCGCCGCCCTTGTTGCGGTAGAGATTGTTCGGCGCGGTGTCGTTGGCGACGAGGAGGTCCGTCTTGCCGTCGCCGTCGAAATCGTACGGCGCGACGCCGAGGGCCTTCTGGTTCGTGTTGTAGATGCCCGCCTTCTTCGTGGCGTCCTCGAAGCGGCCGCCGCCGAGGTTGCGGTAGAGATGCGACGGCTTGCCGGGGTAGCGCTCCGGCGTGCAGTAGGACTTGGTTTTGCCGTCGAGCGTGCAGAAGAGATCCTTCTTCGGCGTCCAGTCCACGTAACGGCAGACGAAGAGATCGAGGCGCCCGTCGCCGTCGAAGTCGAGCCAGGCCGACGAGGTTCCCCACCCCGAGTCCGCGACGCCCGCCTTCACGGCGACCTCCTCGAAGCGTCCGCCGAGGTTGTGGAAGAGGTAGTTGCGGCCGAGGCCGGTCACATAGACGTCGTCACGACCGTCGCCGTCGTAGTCGGCGACCGAGGCGCCCATCCCGTAGAAGACGCGCTCGAGGCCGGCCTCGCGCGTCACGTCGCGGAAGTGGGGGAGGCCGTCGTCGCCGACGCCGAGGTTCCTGTAGAGCGCGAGGGACGACTTCTGAGACGCGGCGCGCGGATCGCCAGGCCAGTACGCGCCGGAGACGAAGAGGAGATCGGGCTTCCCGTCGCCGTCGTAGTCGAGGACCGCGACGCCGCCGCCCATCGTCTCCGGCATCCACTTGTCGCCGCGCGCGCCGTTGACGTGCGTGAACGTGATTCCCATCGCTTGCGCGCGCTCTTCGAAGTGCACGGAGGGCTGCGGCGTCGGCGTCGCCGACGGTGCGGCAGGCGCCGCGGGCTTCTCGACGCGCCGACAGGCCGCGAGAGCGCAGCAGAGGATGCCCGCGACCTTCAGCGCACGCCGCACGGCGCCGTAGTTTAGCCTCTCGTCTCTTCTCGGGCTTTTGGACTCAGCGGTCTTCGAGAGCCGCCCGATAAACGGTTCCCGCGAGCACCGCGCCGACGATCGGAGCGAGCCAGAAGAGCCAGAGCTGCTCGATCGCCCAGCCGCCGACGAAGAGCGCGGGGCCGGTGCTGCGAGCCGGATTGACGGACGTGTTGGTCACCGGGATCGAGACGAGGTGGATCAGCGTCAGCGCGGACCCGATCGCGATGCCCGCGAATCCCGCGGGCGCGCGCTTGTCGGTCGCGCCGAGGATGACGATCAAAAACATGAACGTCATCACGAGCTCGGAGACGAGGCAGGCGGTGAGCGAGTAGCCGCCCGGCGAGTGTGCGCCGTATCCGTTCGAGGCGAATCCGCCCGCCATGTCGAAGCCGGCCTTGCCGCTCGCGATCACGGAGAGCACTCCCGCGCCGGCCACGCCGCCCGCGACCTGAGCGAGGATGTACGGAATCAGGCTCGATCCCGGGAACCGTCCGCCGGCCCAGAGACCGATCGAGACGGCCGGGTTGATGTGGCACCCCGAGACGGGCCCGATCGTGTAGACCATCGTCAGAAGCGTCAGCCCGAAGGCGATCGCGACGCCGGTGAGCCCGATGCCGACGTGAGGAAATGCCGCGGCCAGGACCGCGCTCCCGCAGCCTCCGAGGACCAGCCAGAACGTGCCCAGGAATTCGGCCGTGAGTTTCTTGCCCACTCCCCATCCCTCCTTCAATTTCGAACCGACGGAAGATGCCCTGGCGATTACGACGGCGACTTCGTTCCGGAGGCGGCCGACGCCGGGGGCGCGCCCGACGTCGCGGCCGCCCGGTAGTCGATCGCCTCGCGCATCAGCGGCGGATGCGTGCGCTTGATGTAGCCGAAGTCGGTCTCGTATCCCTTCGGCCCGATCCCCGCGACCCACGGCGCCGGCTCCGCCGGCGGCGGCTCGGCCTCGGCGTGCACGTGGATGGGCTGCGACTCGCGATTGACCCAGGGATCCGCGAGGCGCAGGTCGGCCGCGAGCGCGCGCGAGGTCTCGTCGTCCTTGTACTTGCGGTAGGCGGCTTCATGGATCGCGGCGTTCTTCGAGTCGCCCTGCGCGCGGTAGACGCGCATGAGGTTGTAGTGGGCCGTCAGGTCCTCGGGGTCGATTGTGAGCGTCTTGCCGTAGGCTTCCACGGCCTCGGGGTACTTGCCGGCCAGCCAGAGCACGGCGCCGAGGTTGTTCCACGCGACGCGGTCGAGCGGAAACTTCTCGAGGACGTACCGCAGGTCTTTCTCGGCTTCGGGCAGGAGGCCCTCATCCTTTTCGAGCGCCGCGCGGAAGAACGCGGTCTTGCCCCAGCCGGGGCGGATGCGCTCGGCTTCCGCGAGCGAAGCGCGGGCGTCGGAGAGGCGGCCCTCGGCGATCTCGGCGCGCGCGCGGTTGAGCGGCCCGTCGGGCTTGTCGGGCGCGAGCTCGGCGGTCTTCGTCCAGGCGCGCGCCGCGCCGCGGTAGTCGCCCTGCAGGAAGAGGCCGATGCCGTAGTCGTTCCAGCGGAGCCAGGGCGGGTCCGCGTTGCCGCGCGTGCCCGCGGGCGACCGGGGCGCGCCGACGGCGAGCTCGATCGTGTCCGAGGCCAGCGTCGTCACCGGCAGCGACGGCGATCCTGCCCCGAGCGAGAACGTCGTGTAGTCGCGCGAGAACTTGCGGTATTGCACTCCGGCCGCGAGCTTCACCGCGCCCTTCGCGTCCTTCGGGATCGTCAGGCGGTAGTGCACGACGCGCGCGGCGCCGGGCCCGATGCCGTTGTTGAAGAGCGGGAAGTGGATGTCCTGCGGCTGTCGGCGGTCCATGTGGCCGCCGTCGTGGTCGATGACGTACGTCGTGAGCATGTCGGCCGCCGGGTCGAGGCGGCCGGCCGGATCCAGGACGCCGCTGCGGAAGAACGCCGCGGCGCCTTCGCTTCCCGAGCCGGCCTCGCCTTCCAGCGACACCCACGTCTCGTTGGAGTCGGAGGTGCCCTGCGTGTAGGGGTGCCCGATGCCGCGCGTGCGCACGACGACCTCGAAGTCCACGGTCTCGCCGGGCATGACCGCGACGGGCTCATCACCCAGCACCGTCACCGTGTCGCCGCGCTTGATGGCGAAGAGATCCACCGTCAGGACCTTGTTCTGGAGGAAGTCCCGGATCTTCTTCTCGGTGTCCCTGTCGCCGCGGACGAAAGGGAGCGCCGTGTTCGCCGCGGGGAAGACGTGGTCGTGCACGAAGCCCTTGCGGCTGCCGAACTCCTCCGAGCGATACGGAGGGAGATGGCAGTCGCGGCAGGCCTTCGGCTGCGGCGGGTCGTAGAACGAGCGAACCGCACGGCCCGACACGCCGGAGTCGTACCAGGAGTCGTAGTGGTTCTGGCCCCGCATCCAGCGGTAGCTGTTCAACGCCGGGATGAGCGCGACCTTGTGGCACGACGAGCAGAACTCCGGCGTCCGCATGACGGGTTTCATGAACGTCTTGCGGTGGAGCGAGGGCTCCATGCGGATCAGCAGGCGGTTCACGGCGCGCAGCGTCCCGTTCTTCGAGAACGCGAATGGGTACTGCTTCGACTCTTCGATGACGTAGGAGCCGTTGCCCTTGACGTCCTTGACCTCGGCGATCGAGTGGCAGGACATGCAGGTGAGGCCCTGCTGCGCCTCGAACGAGTCGTAGGAGAACTTCGCCTGCGTCGCGGCGCCCATCTGGCCCGTGAAGAGCACGACCGGATCGTGGCAGCCCGAGCACCACTTCGTGCGCTCGCGGCCGACCTCGTCCGCCATGAGCTCGACGCTCTTCCGGTAGAACGGGTTGTTGAACGACGAGAAGCGGTGCGCCGAGCGCTCCCACTGGTGGTACGAGTCGGGGTGGCACTGCTTGCAGTAGTCGTTCGCGGCGAGCTTCTTCCCGTCGAGCAGGCCCTGGTCGAAGGTTTCGGACGACGACGGGAAGAAGACCGTGTCGCCGTTGACGTTGACGATGCGCTTCGGCGGCTTCTCGAGCTTCGCGAGGACGGCCATCGCGGCGAGGAAGACCGCGACGGCGCCGCCCCAGGCGTAGAGGCGGCGGAACTGGAGCTTGTGCGTGTGCGCGCGGCGGTGGAGGATGAACGCGACGAGCGCGAGCGGCACCGACGCCACGTGGCCGAGCCAGATGAAGCGGTTGTTGAGCGTGGCGCCCTTGAAGGTCATGTACACGCCGGTCGAGACGCACAGGACCGCGAGCGTGAAGATCGCGAGGCCGGCGTACTTCGCGCGCTTGTTCCACATCCGGATCATCCGTTTGGCGTGCGTCAGCGCGAAGACGAAGAACGGGATCGCGATGAGGATGCCGAGCGTCAGGTGGAGCAGCAGCATCGCGTAGAAGAACGCGGTGTCTCGCGTGAACGCGGAAAGGTAGATCGCGTTCGCGGCCATGAGGCCGAGGGGGATGAGCAGGAGCCGGTAGAGGCGGCGCTGCCAGGGTCGGAGGACGCCGGGGGGCTTCGAGGCGCTTGTCGGAGAGCTCTCCCCGCTCACGAGCCGGATTCTAACCGCGCGGGCTCACTCGGCGGGAACGTAGATGCCGTCGCCGGAGGTGTTGTCGTTGACGGTCGCGTAGGCCATCACGCGCCCGCTGCCGGACACCACCTGATACTTCAGATAGAAATTGGAAACCGAGGCGTCCGTCCCTCCGAGCAGGTCCGTGCTGCTCGTCTGCACGAGCGTGTTCGCCGACAGCGGGTAGTCGCGCGAGCCGATCTCCACGCCGTTGTCGCCGTTGTAGGCGGTGACGCGGACGACGGCGTCCGCGCCCGCGACCTCGATGAAGCCGAAGTTGCAGCGGAAGCTGGTGGCGAGCGGCGAGGCCGACAGGCCGATCGCGGTGAGCGTCTTGCCCCCGGCCACGGCCGTCGAGACCGGGACGCCCTGGACCGAGTAGCCGGACGTGCCGCCGAACTTCGGTACGATCGTGTTGTTCGTCACGACGATCCGCGCGGCGTGGTCGGGATGAAGGCGCAGCCCGGCGACGGACGGATCCTGGAGGCCGAACTCGGAGACGAGCACGTCGAGCTTCGTGAGCGTCTCGCCGGGCGCGATCGTCCACGTGCGCGGCGGGTTCGGCGTGCCGGTCAGGCGGTTCGGGATCAGCGAGACCGTGAGGTTGACCGGCGTCGTGTCGACGTTCGTCACGTAGACATTCGTGGTGAAGAAGTCGCCCCGTGCCCCGGAGAGATGCGCCGACTGCGTGAGGATCACGTCCTCGGCCGAGGCCGCCGGATTCAGCGCCGGCTGGAAGATCGAGTCGCCGGTGATGTCGTCCACATACGTCGCGAACGGGATGATGCGGCCGGTCGGTGAAAGCACCGTGAACCGCACGCGGAAGCTGTCCTGCGGCTGGAGCCCGAGCGACTTGATGACGTCGCCCAGGATCGGGGTCGTGTTCGGCCCGGCCGTGATCGTCGTCGAGCCGAGGACGGTGCCCGAGGCGTCGAGGACTTCGACGAGCACCTGGACCGGATTGCCCGAGACCTCCGTGAACGCGACGTTGCTGTGGAACTCGTCGTTCTTGATGAGGCCGTTCGCGGTGGCCGTGCCGCCGCCCATCGCGAGGCCCTCCGTCGTCGCGAAGCTCGGAACGGCGTGGCCGAAGGAGCCGTTGACGGAGTCGGTATAGAGCCGCCCGCGGATCAGGAAGTTCGGGTCCTTGGCCGTGGCGAAGATGGGGCCGAACGAGTCTGAGAACCCGAACTCGCTCGACACGAGATCCTCGAGCGCGAGCACCTGTCCGGGCGCGATCGTCTTCGTGGCCTGAGACGCGTTGGCGCCCGTGCGCCCGGCCGCGACGTAATAGATCGACACGTCGCGCGGCGCGTTGCCCGGGTTGTACACGCTGATGTCGGAGAGGAAGAACTTCGAGCCCTGCGAGTGCGCGGACTCCGGCAGGACGCGGCCGACGACGTTCTGCGGAATCGCGGCGGTCGGCTGGCCCGGCTGCAGCTGGATCGCGAAGTTGCGGATCTTGCCGGGCGCCGCGCCGGGGGTGACCACCAGGTCCTCGACGGTCAGGGTCCAGACGCCGTTGGGCGGGCGGCCGCCGAAGACTCCGAGCGATTGGGCCGGGACGTCGGTCTTTCCGTAGATCGCGTTGATCGGGTGCTCGTGCTCGCCCGTCTGGTCGTGGAGCACGACCGCGGTGCCGTCGGGCCCCGTCAGCGTGACGCGCAAGTTCTCCGGATCCGCGTGATCGATCTCGACCCAGACCTCGACGCCGGCAATGCTGCCGGCGAATCCGGAGATCGTGACCGAGGCGCTCGCCGATCCGCTGCCGTTCGGGATCTCGGGCGCCGATCCGAGGAACGGGAAGAACGTGGAGGGATCGAACTGCACGGCCGCGAGCGCGTCGAGACGCGGCGTCGTCACGCCGTTGCGCGGATCGGTGATCAGGGAGCCGGTCGCGCGCAGGATGCCGATGATCGAGGCGGGCGGCATCGTCGGGTGGATCTGCCTCAGGAGCGCCACGGCGCCCGCGACGGCCGGCGACGCGGCGGAGGTTCCGGCGAAGAGGGTGTTGCCCTGGCCCTTGTCGGCGACGATCCAGAAGGCGCCGGGCGCGAGCATCGAAAGACTCGTCGCGGAGTCGGAGAAGCAGACCACCTGGTCCGGCGCCGTCGGCGCGTCGGTGCACTGCACGGCGCCCTTGTCGTCGAGCCAGCTGCGGCTCGCGTCGCTCTGCGAGTACACCGCGCCGACCGAGATCGCGGATGAGACGCAGGCGGGCGCGGCGAGCGCGTTGGCGGTGCCGTCATTGCCCGACGCGACGGCGACGACGAGCCCCATCGAGACCGCGGAGTCGAACGCCTCGGTGTAGTCCGGCAGGTCGTCGTCGCAGTACCCGTGGTCCTGAGAATCCTCGAAACCGCCGCCGAGCGAGAGATTGATCGCGACGATGCCGAAGTCCGTCCGGTGCGTGATCGCCCAGTCGACGCCGGAAATGATGTCGGAGTCGTCCGCCGTGTCGGCGCAGTTGTTGTTCGAGGCGTCCTTGGAGGCGAAGACCTTGATGGCCACGACCTTCGCGTCGGGCGCGACGCCGGCGCCGCTCGCCGCGATCGCGGCGACCGACGTGCCGTGGCCCTCGCAGTCCATCGGGTCGTTGTCGTTGTCGGCGATGTCGGTGCCGCCGACGACTTTCGCGTTCGGAAAGGGCGCGCCGCCGAGCGACGGGTTCGTGTAGTCGACGCCGGTGTCCACGATCGCGATCGCGGTGCCGGCGCCCGTGGCGCCCTGGAGGTTCGCCTGATCGCTGTGGATGAGCACGACGGCGTTCTGGGCCTGGACGGCGAGGGGCTTCTTCGTCTGATCGAGCGTGATCCAGTCGACGGACGGATGGTTGGCGAGCGTCAGGAGCGCGGCGCGCGTGACCGAGACCGAGAGCACCGAGAAGCTGCCGTAGAAGTGCCGGACCGAGAGCTCCTCGGACGGCATCTGCTCGGCGAGCGCCTCCTGCGCCTGGAGCCGGATGAGCCGCCGCGCGGGCTCGCCGGCCGGATCCGGGTGGAGGCGGAGCTGCCGCGCCGAAGGCGTTCCGTCCCGCACGCCGATGAGCACCGACACGCGCTCCGCGCCGGAATTCAGCGCCCGAAGGACCCGGGCGTCGGCGCGCGGCGCCTCCGCGGGCGAGACCGGGGCGAGCATCTGCGCCCCGAGCGAAAGTGTCGCGGGGAGAAGCAGCGCGGCCAGGACGATCAGCAGGGAGCGGCGCATCGTTACGGTGTTACCTCGCTCGAGAGACGGCGACCGAAACAAAACTCCAGTATACGCTTGCGAACCTCGTGCCAGCCGGAGAAATTCCGCATTGAGCTATGTTTGAAGGATGCGGGCGGTGTTCGCGGATTGCCACGTCGGGCGCCGGCCCGGCGACGAAGGCCCGTTTCTCGACGCGCTCGAGGAGGCGCGGCGCCGCGGCGCGAAGGCGATCACGCTGCTCGGCGACACGTTCCATTTCTTCATCGCCCGGCGAAATTTCGAGACGCCGGCGATCCGCGAGTTCTTGCGGAGAGTCGAGGCCCTGGGAAAGGCCGGTGTCGCGGTGACCTACGTGGAGGGCAATCGCGACTTCTTCCTGCGTGGCTCCTACGCCGAGAAATACTTCGGGCGGGTTTGCGACGAGGAGACCTTCCAGGCGGGCCCGCGCCGATTCTTCGCAACCCACGGCGACTTGTTGAACGAACGGGACTACCCCTATCGTTTCTGGCGCTTCCTGTCGAAGAACCCGGTCTCGCGCGCGGTGGCGGGGCTCGTCCCGCGCGGGATCGCCAACCGGTTCGTCTGGAAGGTCGAGGCGCGCCTCTATCGCTCGAACTTCAAGCACAAGTCGCGTTTGCCGCTCGAGACGATCCGCGCCTTCGCGCGGCGCCGGTTCGCGGACGGCGCGGACGTCGTCCTCCTCGGCCACTTCCACAAGGCCTGGGCGGAGGACCTGGGCCCGGGGCGCGTCGAGATCCTGCCGGCGTTCGTGGACGAAAAGCGCTGGATGGAGATCGGCGACGACGGACAGACGCGCCTCGTCGGCGCCTGACGGCGCGTCTTCTCGTGGACTATCTCGTTCTTCCCCGAGCCCGGGAGGTCCGGGGCGAGGTGCGGGCGCCGGGATCGAAGAGCGCGACGAATCGCGCGCTGATCCTCGCGGCAATGTCCGCGGTTCCGGTCGAGATCGGGACGCCGCTCGAGAGTGGCGACACGGCGGTCCTCCTGGAGTGCCTGATGGCGATGGGCGCGCGGGGCCGGGCGGCCGCGGGGGGACTGCGTCTCGGCGGCCCGCTCGGGGCCGATCCGGCGCGCGAGACGGCGCTCGACGTCGCCGACTCGGGGACCGCGGCGCGATTCCTGGCGGCCGTGTGCACGGCGGTGCCGGGGAGGTTTCGCCTCGACGGGTCGGCGCGCCTGCGCGAGCGGCCGATGGAAGAGCTCGTCGCGGCGCTGCGGTCGGGCGGCGCGGAGATCGCGTGCCTCGAGCGTGAGGGTCACCTGCCGCTCGCGATCGCGGGCGCGACGCTCGCCGCGGGCGATCTCGCGGTCGACGCCTCGCGCTCGAGCCAGTTCCTGTCGGCGCTCCTGCTCGCGGCGGTCGCGGTGGACGGCGGCCTGACCGTGCGCGCGACGGGCCCGGTCGTCTCGGCGCCCTACGTCGCCTCGACGCTCGAAGCGCTCACGGCGTTCGGCCACGCCGCGCGGAGGGACGGCGCGTCGTTCGTCGTCCGCCGCGGCGAACGGCCTCCTCACCGCTACGAGGTTCCCGGCGACGACTCCTCGGCGCTGCCGCTGCTCGCCGGCGCCGGCGCGGTCGGGGGCCGCGTCACGGTGCGCGGCGTCCGCCCGGACTCGACGGCCGCCGACGCGCGGGCGTTTCCGGTGCTCGAGCGCATGGGGGTCGCGATCGCGCGCGGGGCGGACGGCGCGACGGCGAGTTTCTCCGGAAGAAGACTCGCGGCCGTGGAGGTCGACGCGGCGGATTTCCCGGACGCGGTGCCGGCGCTGGCGGCGCTCGCCGCGATGGCGGAAGGGGAGAGCCGTTTCACCGGCGTGGCGCATCTGCGCCTCAAGGAGAGCGACCGCATCGCGGCGCTCGCCGCGCTCGTCGCGGCGGCCGGCGGGTCGGCGCGCGCGGATGAGGTGGAGCTCGTGGTCGTGGGCGGCCTGCGCGGCGAGGGTCTCGCGCGGCTGCCGACGGCGCGCGATCACCGCATCGCGATGGCGGCGGGGCTCCTCGCGATCGCGCGCGGCGGATGTCTCATCGAGGATCCCGGCTGCGTGGCGAAGTCGTATCCGGGGTTCTTTCGGGATCTGGCCGGCCTCTGCGTCCGGTGAATCGGGCGGCCGCAGGGCCGCTCCGACGTCTCGGGACGTGAAATTGGGCGGCCGCAAGGGCCGCCTCTACGTCTCAACCCGCGAAACTCGGGCGGCCGCAAGGGCCGCTCCGACGTTCGGCGGGTAGGGGCGGGGCTCGTCCCCGCCCGCGGGACGTGGATTTCTGTCTCGCGACAATCTAGCGGCGAGACCGCCGAAAACATGGAAGCCGTCAAAGCGCCCGCGGCGCGTCCGCGGGCCGCGCGGGCGGAGGCCCGCGAGATCGTCGAGCGCTTCGCGCTTCCGGCGGCGCGGACGCGCTGGCTCGAGCTGCTGCCGCTCGCGCACGCGACGCTGCCGGCTGCGACGGCCTTCGAGCGCGACGGGCCATGGCTCGTGGTCCACCGTCGCGCGCCGCCCGGGCGGCCGGTGCGCGACGGGCGCGTCCCGCGCGAGCTCGGGGCCCCGCTCCTCCTCCAGGCGGCCGCGGCGCTCGCGTTCTTCCAGGCGTACGGATTCGCGCTGGCCGAGGAGGACCTCGCCGACGCGCGCTGGGACCGGGCGGAGGGCTCGGCGCGCCTGTGGCTCGCGCGCACGCCCGCGTCGGTCGCTGCGGAATCGCCGGGGCGCCCGGCCGCCGCGCTCCTCGCGGCATTCCTGGATCGGCTCTGCCGGCGCGGCGGACGGATCGCGGATCGCGAGGCTGCGGCGCTCGCCCGAAGGCTCGCGCTTCCCGAGGCGATGGGCCGGCGCGCGGAGGCGGCGGTCGCCGAGGTCTATCGCGGTTTCGCCGCGCTCGCGGGAGCGTCGGGCCGTCTCGCGCGCCTCCGGACGATCGGGTTCGCCGGCGAATTCCTGCGGCCGCCGGCGGAGCGCGCGGTCCTCGAGTCGGGCCGCGCGGCGCTCGCGGGTCGCCGGGCGCGGATCTTCCCGGCGGACGGGTCGGCGCTCGCCGCGGGATCGTTCCTCCCGCTCGAGCCTCCGCCGGGCGGAGCGGCGGAAGCCTGCCGCCGCCTGCGCGAGCTCGCGGAGCGCGATGCGTCGTCGGGTCCCACGGTCTGGATCGCCGCCGGCGTCGAGACGTGGGACCCGCTGTCGCGGCGCGCCTTCGAGATGGCCGCGCGTTCCCTTCCCGAGGAGATCGCGCTCTGCCGGCTTCCGTCGCGGCCGCCCGCGCCGCGTCATCCCGACGAGTGGCGGCGCGAGATCTTCGTGCCGTGCGGAAGCCTCCCGGCGAGCCTGCGATTCTACGAGCGGCTGAGCGACGAAGCGGGAGAGGAGCCCGGTCGCGGCGTGCGGCTCGCGGAGGCGGCCGTCGCGAGCGCCGCGTGGGCCGCGTTCGCCTCCGATGCGACCGGACAGGCGCCGTTTCCATCTCGGGTTACGCTTCGGGATGTTCCGTCCCTTCCGGCGGCGCCGCCTTCTCCCGAGCCCGAACGGCGGCGCGCCGGGTTCGCGCCCGAGATCGAGCGGCTCCTCGCGCGGGGCGACTCGGAGCAGGCGGTCGCGGCCGCGGAGCGCTGGCGCCGGCGACTCCCGGATCCCTCCGACGAGGCGTGGTTCGAAATCGCGGCGCGCTTCGCCGCGTCCGCCGCCGGAGCCGCGATGCCTCCGTGGCTCGCGCGCATCGAGGCCGAGCGGCAGCTCGCCGGGGGCCGTCCCGCGGAAGCACGGGCGCTCTTCGAGCGCGTCGCGGGCGACGTCGCCGCCGGACCCGCGGAGCGGCGGCGATGCGCGCTCCGCGCGGCGGAGGTCTCGACGCGTCTCGAGGGCGCCTCCGAGGCGGGACGACGCGCCGCGGCGTGGCGCGCCGCCTTTCCGGGCGCTCCGGCGGACGAGCGCGTCCGCGCGCTGCGGCTCGAGGCGGCCGGGCTCGCGCGCGGCGGCGATCGGGCCGCGGCGCACGCGTGCCTCGACGAGGCGGACCGGCTGGTCCTGGCGGGCCGGATGGCCGAGCCGGTGCGGATCGACAACGCGCTCGCGCGCGCGGGCGCGCTTTCTCTCGAGGGGCGGTTCGAGGAGGAGGCGGCGGTCTACGATCGGTGGCGCGCCGCGGCGCTCTCCTCCGGCGACGACGCGCTCGCCGCGCGGTTCGTCTCGCAGGAGGCGTTGGGCCTCGCCGACCGCCGGCGCTTCGGGCAGGCGGCCGCGCGCCTCGAGGAAGCGCTCGCCGTCCTGCGCGACGATCCGGGCGAGCGCGCGCGGATCTCGATCGATCTCGCGGCGACGCTCTTCCACGCCGGCCGGCCCGGCCGATGCCGGGAGCTGCTCGACGACGCGGCTTCGCTCGCGGCGGCCGCGGGACGCCGGGACTTGCTGCGGATCGCGCGATCCAACCGTATCGAGATCGATCTGGCGCGCGCCGACTTCGAGGCCGCCTCCGCGGTCACCCGGGAGCTCTTCGATCAGGCCGCGCGCGACGGCGACGAGCTGTGGCTCCTCGTCGCCCTCCACCATCGCGGCCGCATCGCGCTCGGGCGCGGCGACCTCCCGCGCGCGGCGGAGGACAACGCGCGGGCGCGCGCGCTCGCGGCGAAGCTCGGAGACCGCCTCGAGGTCGGGGAGCTCTGGCTCGAAGAAGGCGACCGCCTCGCCTACGCGGCCGACGCCGAAGGCGCGCGGCTCGCCTGGGAGCGCGCCGCCGCCGATCCGCCCGACCGCTGCGACACCGAGCGGGTCGCCGCAGAGCGTCTCGAGGAGCTCTCGTGGCGGGCGCGTGGCGGACCTCCCGATGCCGCGCGGAAGGCCCTGGCCCGACAGGTCGGCTCCGGCGATTACGCGGGCGCGGCGCGGGCCGCGCGGTGGCGCGCGCTCCTCGGCGAAGGCGCGCTGCCGCCCGCCCTCGCGTCGAGCGCCGAGCGGGTCTTGCGGGAGGGCGGAGGCGGGGCTCTCGCGGACCGCGTCTTCGGGCCTCTCGAGTCCGCGCCGGCGGCCGTCGAGGCCGTCCCGGTCGAGACGCTGCGCCGGCTGCGCGAGGCAATCGCCTCGGGTCTCTCGGGCCGCGACGGCGCCGAGCGGCTCGCGGCCGCGGGGATCGGCGGACTCGACCTCTTCGATGCCGAGGGCGGCGCCGTTCTCCGTCTCGGCGCGCCGGCGGGGAGCGGGGGCCTCGCGCGGGAGCTCGTCGCCGGGGAGGCGCGGTACCGCATGGTCCTGCCCCCCGGGACGCCGGAGCCGCTCGTCGCCGCGGCGGCGATGCTCGTCGAGACGCTCCTCTTTCGGGAGCCGGCCCCGCCGGCCGCGGGCGATTTTTCCGAGGGCTGGCGGCGCCTGGGCGTCGTGACGGGCGACGCGTCGATGGAGGAGCCGTGGCGGCGGCTCCAGAGGTTCGCGGCCCGGCACGTCACCGTCCTCGTGCGCGGCGAGTCGGGCTGCGGCAAGGAGGCCGTGGCGCGCGCGGTGCACGCGCTCTCGCCGCGGTCCTCCGGCCCGTTCGTCGCCGTCAACGTGCCCGCGATTCCCGCGGCGCTCGTCGAGAGCGAGCTCTTCGGGCACGCGCGCGGCGCGTTCACGGGCGCCGAACGGGACCGCGCGGGGCTGCTCGAAGAGGCCTCGCGCGGCACGATCTTCTTCGACGAGATCGGCGACCTCGCGATCGGCCTCCAGGCGAAGCTCCTCCGCGCGCTGCAGGAAGGCGAGATCCGCCGGCTCGGCGAGAACCGGGCGCGGCGAATCGACGTCCGGGTCGTGTCCGCCACGTCGCGCGACCTCGTTGGCGAAGTCGAGGCGGGGCGTTTTCGCGAGGACCTCTTCTACCGCCTGCACGTCGCGGTCATCGCGCTGCCGCCGCTTCGGGAGCGCGGCCGCGACGTCCTCCGCCTGGCGCGGCATTTCCTGGACTCCTTCGGGCGCGACGGCGCCCCCGGCGGCCTGCGTCTGTCGCCCGAGGCCGCCGCGGCGCTCTCGGCGCACGCCTGGCCGGGCAACGTGCGGGAGCTGCAGAACGCGATGGCGCAGGCGGCGGCGCTCGCGGACGGCGAAGGAGTCGTCGCGGTCGGCCATCTGCCCGAGGCGCTGCGGCGCGCACGTCCGCGCGCGGCGGGAAGCCTCGAGACCTATCGCAGCCGCCTCGACGCGCACCGCCGCGGCATGATCTCCGACGCCCTCGCGCGCGCCGGCGGCAACCGGAGTCTCGCGGCGCGCGCCCTCGGCCTGTCGCGCCAGGCGCTGCGCTACCTGATCCGCGAGCTGAACGTCACGGCGCCCGCCCCGCGCGGCCGGCCGGGGGCGCCGGAATAGACTCTCGCCCCCGTGGAGAATCGCCGGGCGGCCGTCCTGCTTCTCGCCGCGTGTCTCGTGCCGTTCGCGAACGGCCTGGGCGGCGATTTCACTTACGACGACAAGGCGATCGTGCGGGACAACCCGCGGATCCGGTCGATCGAGACGTTCGGCCAGATCTTCGAGACGTCCTACTTCGGCGGTCCGCGCGGCACGGGCACGGCGTACCGCCCGATGCTCCTCGCGTCGTTCGCCGCGGAGTGGTGGATCCACGGTGGCAAGGCGATGCCGTTCCACGCCGTGAACCTCCTGCTGCACGCCGCGGCGACGCTGCTCCTGTGGCGGCTGCTCTTGCGGCTCGATTTCGGCGACGCGACGTCGCTTGCCGCCGCGCTCCTCTTCGCGGTGCATCCGATCCATGTCGAGGCGGTCACGAGCCTCGTCGGGAGGGGAGAGACGCAGGCCGCCGTCCTCGTGTTTCTCTACCTGCACCTCGCGGTTCGCTGGTGGCGGCGGACGGAGCGCCGGGGCTGGCTGCTCGCCTTCGCGCTCCTCGGCTACGCACTCGCGCTCCTGACGAAGGAGAGCGCGGCGGCGGCGCCGGCGCTGGCGTTCCTCTGCTTCCTGCGAATCGCCGGCGGGAGCGCGAGCCGGCGGTTCTCCCGCGCGTTCGTCCGGGGAGCGCCGCTCTGGGCCGGCGGCGGGGCGGTACTCGGCGGGTTCTTCGGACTGCGCGAGTGGGTGCTCGGAGGATTCCTCCATTCGGGGAAGGTCGGAATCTTCGAGGTCGAGAATCCGCTCTCGGCCCTCCCCGCGTTTGCCCGCGTCGGGAACGCGTGCCTCGTGCTTCTGCGCTATGTCGGGAGGTGTGTCTTCCCGCTGCGGCTTTCGGCGGACGAGTCCGCCTGGTCGATCCGGCCCGTCGCGGCGACGTCCCTGGCCGCGCTCGGCGCGATCCTCCTCCTCGCGGCCGCGGCGCTCCTCGCGCTCCGGCGCCCGGGCTCGGCCGGCGCGTTCGGTCTCCTCTTCTTTCTCGCCGCGATCCTGCCGGCGTCGAACCTCGTCTTCGCGACGGGAACGATCTTCGCCGAGCGGGTGGCCTACGCGCCGGCGGCGGGCCTGTGTCTGATCGCGGCCGCGGGGCTGGCGGCGATCCCGACGACCGGCGCGCGGCGGCCGCTGCTCGCGGCGGCGGTTCTGCTCTTCGCCGCGCGGACCGCGATGCGCGGCATGGCGTGGTGGAGCGACGAGCGCCTCTTCGAGAACAGCGCGCGCGTCGCGCCGGACAGCGCCAAGAACCAGTACAACCTGGGCTACATCCGGGCCGAGCATTCGCGCGACGCCGAGGGGCTCGCGGCGTACGCGCGCGCGACGCGCATCTATCCGAAGTACTGGGACGCCTGGGCCGGCGTCGGCAAGTGCGCGCTGGCGCTCGGCCGGTACGACGAGGCGCGGCGCGCCTACGAGAAGTCGCTCGAAGCGCTGCCGTCGTACGAAAACGGCTTCTTCGGTCTCGGGCTCGTCTTCGAGGAGGAGGGGCGCGACGCCGACGCCCTCGCGGCCTACCGGCGCGGGCTCGGCCGCAATCCCGACTCGCTCCCGCTCGGTTTCCGCGCAGCGACGGTCGCCTCCCGGCTCGACCTCCCGTCCGCCGGCCGATACTGGAAGCGCGCGCTGACGGCGCATCCCGAGTCGCTGCCGGCGCGCTTCGGATACGCGCGGTGGCTGCGCGCGCGGGGCGATGCCCCCGCGTTCCGCGCCGAGCTCTGGCGCATCCTGTCGGTCGCGCCGCGGGATGCGGCAGCCTTGCGGATCGCGGCGGAGGAGGACGAGGCGGGCGGCCGCCCCTTCGGCGCGGCGCTCGCGCGGGAGCGGATCTTCCGCGGCTCGCGGACCGGCGCCGATCTCGAGCGGCTGCGCGCGGCTGCGGGACGGAGCGCCGTCTACGCGCGACGATTCGAGATTCTGCGGCCGCAGCTCGAGCGGCAGGCGCCCTGGGCGTTCGCCTCGGCGACCGAGACTACCGCCGCGTCTCGCGGCTCTCGCGGCGTCGGATGAGGAGTCGGCGGCGGGCGGCGCGCTCGGCGACGCGCGGATGCCGCCGGTGGACGAGCAGCAGCACCGCGCGGATCAGGAAATAGGTCCCGAACCCGATCGCGATCGAGAGGAGCGTCGTCCCGAGGAGGAACGCCTCGAGCCGCGGCAGAAAGCCGTGGCCGCCGAAGACGGCGCGCGTCGTCTCGATCGGATGCAGGATCCACGTCGAGCCGCTCTCCGAGAGCGCCTCCCACTTCAACCGCGGCATCTGGCGGGCCCGGTTGCCGAGGAGGACGCGCCCGAACTGGTAGCCGGCGGCGAAGACGGGCGGGAGGGTCCACGGGTTGCCGACGAACTGTCCGAGCACGGCGTCGAGGCGATTCAGGCCGAACAGATAGGCAAGGGCGAGCGCGAGCACGAAGTGCAGGCCGAGGAACGGCGAGAATCCCACGGCGACGCCGAGCGCGATCGCCGCGGCCACACGCTCGTGCGGTTCCTCGCGGCCGAGCCAGTCGAGCAGAAGAAGGCGCCAGCGCCGCTTCCAGCTCAGCGGATGCCGCCGCCGCATGAAGGCGCGGCTCGTGAAGAGCTTCATTCGCCGGCGCCTTCGAAGTGGTCCCAGCCGAGGCCGCCGACATCGCGGTCGCCGGCGGCGGAGCGGAGGACCGCGCCGCGCCCCTCCTCGAGCCGTCCGATGCGATGAAGCGGGACTCCATCCGGTCCCGCGGCCGGAATCTCCCGGGCGTTCCCCGGCGCAACGGCGAAGAGGAGCTCGTAGTCGTCGCCCCCGGCGAGGATCATCTCGATCGGATCCTCTCCCGACGCCCGCGCGAAGGCGGCGAGCGCGGGAGATACCGGCAGCCGGTCGGACTCGAGAACGGCGCGCAGACCCGAGGCGTCGGCCAGCCGCGCGGCGTCGAGGCCGAGCCCGTCCGACACGTCGATCGCGGCGCGCGCGAGTCCGCCCTTCGCGAGCGCCTGCCCGAGCGCCAGGCGCGGCTCGGGATCGCGGAAGGCCGCGACGAGCTCGCGAACGGCATCCTCGGAGAGGCCGGCGGGAGGAGCGCTTCCTCCGGCGCGCGCGCGCGCGAGCGCCAGTCCCGCGGACGCGCGCCCGGGGAAGCCGGAGAGATACAGGAGATCTCCCGCGCGCGCCCCCGAGCGAAGGAGCGGGTTCCCCGCCAGTCGGCCGCCGAGAGCGATCGAGACGATCGTCCGGTCGGCGGAGGAGAGGTCCCCGCCCACCAGGGCGGTGTGAAGCGGCGTCGCGCGGGAGAGCGCGCCGCGGGCGATGGCGAGCGCGTAGTCCTCGCCGCGCCCCGCGCGGAACCCGATCGAAAGGAGGAAGTGCTCCGGCACGGCGCCCATCGCCGCGAGATCCGAGAGATTCACCGCCATCGCGCGCCGGCCGATCGCGAAGGGATCCTCGCCGGGAAGAAAGTCGACGCCCTCGACCAGCAGGTCCGTCGTCAGGACGAGCGGTCCCGCGGTCGCCGCCACGACCGCCGCGTCGTCGCCGGGGCCGACGAGCACGCGTTCGCAGCGCGGCAGCTCCCCGACGAGGCGGCGGACGAAGGAGTCCTCCCGGGTCATCGGGCCCATTATTTCCGAGACGGGCGGCGACAAGTTGCCGTCCCGGAGAAGTCCTTTAGACGCGCGGGGCGCGGACGGGGCGGGCGCGGCCGCCGGCCTTCGCCGGCTGGACGGCGATCTCGCGCGTCGGCGCGGGCTCCGCCGACGCGACGGCCGGCGCCTCGGTGGGGGACACGGCCGGCGCGACGAGCGCGATGGCGAGAACCTCGTCCACGCGCTCGACGTAGCGGAACTCCATGCCGTGCAGGATGCGCGAGGAGATCTGCGTCACGTCGCGCCGGTTCTGTTTCGGCAGGACGATCGTGCGAATCTGCGCCTGGCGGGCGGCGAGGACCTTCTCCTTCACGCCGCCGATCGGGAGCACCTCGCCGCGGAGCGTGATCTCGCCGGTCATCGCGACGTCGCGTCGCACGAGCCGCTGGGTGAACGCCGAGATCATGGCCGTCGCCATCGTGATGCCGGCCGACGGGCCGTCTTTCGGGATCGAGCCCTCGGGAACATGGACGTGCACGTCGTGCGTCTCGAAGAAGTCTTCGGCGATGCCGAGCTCTTTCGCGTTCGCGCGCGCGTACGACATGGCCGCCTGCGCCGACTCTTTCATCACGTCGCCGAGCTGTCCCGTCAGCCGCAGCCCGCCCTTGCCGCGCACCGCCAGCGCCTCGATGAAGAGCAGGTCGCCGCCGACGGGCGTCCAGGCGAGCCCCGTCGCGACGCCCACCTGGTCGCGCTTGAGGAGCTCTTCGGCGAGGTGCTTCGCCGGGCCGAGCATCTTCTCGACCGAAGCGCCGGTGATCCGGTAGCGGCGGGTCTTCCCCTTCGCCACGGCGACGGCCACCTTGCGGCAGATGGCGCCGATCTCGCGCTCGAGATTCCGCAGTCCGGCCTCGCGCGTGTACGCTTCGATGATCTTCTCGACGCCGCCCTCGGTGAACTCGAGGTTCGCCTCGGTCACGCCGTTTTCGTCGAGCTGTTTCGGGATCAGGTGCCGGCGCGCGATCGCCTTCTTCTCCTCGAGGGTGTAGCCCGAGAGGCGGATGACCTCCATGCGGTCGAGAAACGCCGGCTGGATCGGGTCGAGGATGTTCGCCGTCGCGATGAAGAGGACCTTCGAGAGGTCGTACGCGACGCCGAGGTAGTGGTCGCGGAACGAGAAGTTCTGCTCGGGGTCGAGCACCTCGAGCAGCGCCGAGGACGGGTCGCCGCGGTAGTCCGATCCGATCTTGTCGATCTCGTCGAGCATGAAGACCGGGTTGGACGTCCCCGCCTGGTGGATCCCCTGGATGATGCGGCCCGGCATCGCGCCGACGTACGTGCGCCGGTGCCCGCGCACCTCGGCCTCGTCGCGCACGCCGCCGAGCGAGAGGCGGACGAACTTGCGATCGAGCGCGCGTGCAATCGAACGGCCGAGCGACGTCTTCCCGACGCCGGGCGGCCCGACGAAGCAGAGGATGGGGCCCTTGAGCGTCTTCTTGAGCGCGTGGACCGCGAGGTACTCGAGGATGCGCTCCTTGACCTTCTCGATGTCGTAGTGGTCCTCGTCGAGAATCTTGCGGGCCCGCTCGATGTCCTCGGAGTCGTTCGAGACGACGCCCCACGGCAGGCCGGTCATCCAGTCGAGGTACGTGCGGATGATCGCCGTCTCGGCCGAATCGGGGTGGCTGCGCTCGAGGCGCTTGATCTGTTTCTCGACTTCGGCCGCGGCCTCCGCCGGGATCTTCCGCTCGGCGACGAGCTTGCGGTACTGCGCGAGCTCCTCGGAGATCTCCTCGCCTTCCCCGAGCTCCTGCTGGATCGCGCGCAGCTGCTGGCGCAGGTAGTACTCGCGCTGCGACTTGTCCATCTCGCCGCGCGCCTGCGTCGAGATCTCCTGCTGCATCGTCAGGACGGTGATTTCCTTGGCGAGGCTCTCGTTGACGAGGCGCAGGCGCTCGATCGGGTTGGTCGACTCGAGGATGTGCTGCGCCTCCTCGAGCTTGAGGTCCAGGTTCGACGCCGACAGGTCCGCCAGGCGCGCCGGGTCGTCGAGGTTCGCCGCGATGACCATGACTTCCGGCGAGATGTTCTTTCCGAGAGAGACGGACTTCTCGAGGTTCTGCTTGACGCTCCGCAGCAGGGCTTCCTGCTCCGGCGGCAGCTCCTTTTCCGGCGCCTCCTCCTCGAGCTTGGTGATCTTCGCCTTGAAGAACGGGTCCTCGGAGAGGAACGAGTCCACGCGCGCCCGCGAGAGCCCCTGCACGAGGAGCCGGATGCGGCCGTCGGGCAGCTTCAGCATCCGCATGATTGCCGCGACGGTGCCGACGGAGTAGAGCTCCTCGGCGTGCGGCGATTCGTTCTGCGCGTCCTTCTGCGCGACGAGCATGATGATGCGCTGCTCGGCGAGCGCGGCGTCCACGGCGTTGATGGATTTCTCGCGTGAGACGGAGAGCGGCAGGATGATGTACGGGAAGACGACGACGTCCTTCAGCGGCAGGACGGGCAGGATGTCGGGGATCGGGAGATCGACGTCCCGATCGGTGGCGACTTCTTTCTCTTCGACTTCGGTCATCGCGCGGCTTCCTAGTCTTCCTCGGGCCGCACGGAGATCTCGTGCTCCTTCTCGCGCATGTCGGGGACTCGCGGCAGCACGACCTCGAGGAGGCCCTGACGGAAGAAGGCCTTCGCCTCGCGGGTGTTGACCGGGCGGGGGATGGGCACGGACTTCACGAAGTTGCCGAAGTAACGCTCCATGCAGAAGAAGCGCATGCCCTCGCGGGTCCGGATGCGTCCCTTCTTCTGGCCCCGGATCGTGACGACGCGGCCGCGGATCGTCACGCGGACGTCCTCGGGCTCGACGCCGGGCAGCTCCAGCAGCACCCGGATCGACTGCCCGTCGTCGAGCACGTCCAGGCTCGGGTCCCACGAGCTCGAGGGGCCCGCGCCGCGGTTGTGCGTCTCGACGAAGACCTGGAAGAGGCGGTTGAGCTCGCTCTGGAGGCGCGAGAGCTCGACGAGCGGGCCGTAGAGGCGCACGGGATTCCGGGCCACTCAGGCCGCCTTCATGACGAGACCTTCGTCTCCGCGCGTCCGATCAGGTTCTTGAGCTCCAGCAGGAACTCGTCCACGTCCTCGAACTTCCGATAGACGGACGCGAACCGGACGTAGGCCACCTTGTCGAGCTCGCGCAGGCGCTCCATGACGAGGCCGCCGACGCGGCTCGTGGAGATCTCCCGCTCCTCGGCGTCGTGAAGCAGCGTCTCGATCTCGTCCACGATGGCGTCGAGCTTCGCCGGCGCCACGGGCCGCTTCTCGCACGCCTTGACGAGCCCGGCCCGCAGCTTCTTGCGGTCGAAGACCTCCCGGCGGCCGTCCTTCTTGACGACCATGTAGGGGATCTCCTCGATCGTCTCGTAGGACGTGAACCGCCGGCCGCAGGAGGCGCATTCTCGCCGTCGCCGAATGACCTCTCCCTCGCGGCTCTCGCGAGAGTCCACCACGCGGTCGTCGGTCGCTCCGCAGAAGGGGCATTTCATGCGAGTTCACAGTTCACAGTTCTCGGTTCCGTAACTGAAAACTGAGAACTGACAACTTCCCTATCTTCCCAAGTTACCGTCCTCGCGTCCACCTCTCTCGCGCACCGTGCGTGTCGTCAGCGCCGCGAGGCCGATCAGCGTGATCGGCAGAAACGAGACCGCCCAGGCGAGGACCGCGACGCCGGACGCCGGCGCGAGCGGCACGCCGTAGAAACGCGTCAGCGCGTATTGGACCGCCGCCTGATACGAGCCGATACCTCCCGGAGTCGGAACCGCGAGCCCGAGCACCGCGGCCGCGGTCACGACGAACGACGCCGAGAACGGCAGGACGATGTGAAACGCCCGCATGACCGCGTAGATCTGCGCGTTGATGACGAGCCACATCAGCAATGACGAGCCGACCACGGTCGCGAGGAGGCTCGGGCTCGAGAGCGAGGCGAAGCCTTCCGGGAAAGCCGCGGCGGCCGAGCGCACGCGGGGCTGCCAGGCCGCGGGAAGCCGGTCCGCGAGCCGGCCGAAGAGGCGGGCGGCGGCCTCCCGGCGAAAGAGAAGGAGGAGCGCCGCGCCGACGAGCAGGACGAAGACCGCTGCGGCGACGAGCGCTCCGGTGCGCATCATCGCGAACGCGGCCCCGCCCCCCGTCGAGCCGGGAATGCCGAGGAGGACGGCGAGGAGGAGAAAGAAGAGCACCGATCCGCCGTCGAGCGCCCGCTCGAACAGGATCGAAGCGAGGAGCGCCGAGAAGGGGAGGCGGCGCATCCGGGCGAGGAGCGCCGGCCGGATCACTTCGCCGACCCGAGCGGGCAGGTTGTTGGCGGCGAACCCGACGGCCGTCGCGAGAAAGGACGGCCAGAACGGCACGCGGTCCACCGGGCGCAGCAGCCAGGTCCACCGGAGCGCCCGGAGAACGAACGTCGAGATGGCGATCGCCAGGCTCGCCCAGAGCCACCGGGTGTCGGCCGACCGGATGGCCTCCCGCAGGGGCCCGATCTCGACCCTCCGGAGGAAGAGGTACAGCAGGCCTCCCGCCAGCAGCAGAGAAACCGCGACCTGGGCGCCGCGGTGGCGCAGCGCCCGGCCGAGGCCTTCCGGGCCCGCCGGCGGCACCTGCGGGTCGGCGGGGGTTGGATCCCCCGGGACCCCGGCCGGGCCGAACTTGTTCACGGCTCGGGCACTCCTCTCAATTGGCGTGCCATTATCAAAGGGGCATTTTGCCTAAAAAAATGAGGCGAAGATACCCAGTCGCTTGACTTTTCTCCGATTTTTGCGGATTCTCTTCTTAAATCCTCGGGAGGGATGTTATGTCCAAGAGGGCGCCCTGGGTCTTGGCGCTTCTGGCAGGAGCGAGTTGGTCTCTGGCCGCTCCGTCGGCAGCGCAACCCATTCTCGTCGTCGATGGTCCCCAACCGGGGCAGACGGTCGCCGGCGTCGTCGCCGTGACCGGCTTCGTTCTCAGCCACAACTCGATCGACAGGATCGAGCTCTTCATCGACGACATCGACGTTCCGGTCAACCGCGCGGTCCTGAACCTCTCGCGGCCGGACGTCACCGCGGCCTTCCCGAGCTACGCCGGGAGCCCGAACTCCGGCGCGGGCTGGATCACGTCCTTCCTGGCGCGCAACTATCCGAGCGGCCCGCACGAGCTGCGGCTGAAGGTGACCGAGGGCGGCGTCGGATCGACGACCTTCGGACCGATCGCCGTCAACGTGGACAACACGATCAACCAGGCGCCGTTCGGCAACATCGATCTGCCGGCCGCCGGCGCGGGCGCGAGCGGATCCCTGGCGGTGCTCGGCTGGGCGCTCGACGATAGCGACATCGATCACCTGGATTTCCTCGCCGACGGGACCATCTGGGCGAGCGCCATCGGCCGCGGAGGCGTCGGCAACGCGACCTTCGGCGGTACCAGGCCCGACGTCTACGCCGCGTTCCCGGACTTCCCGGGGACGACCTTCCCGGATCCCAAGTCGCTCTATTCGGGCTTCGTCGCGAATCTCGATACGACGCAGCTTTCTGACGGCCTCCACACGATCAGCGTCCGCGCGACCGACAACCAGGGATCGGCCCGCGAGATCGGATCGGTCCAGATCCAGGTGATGAACAACGGCAGCCTGCTCGGCCCGTTCGGGCAGCTCGAATACCCGCTCGACGAGGCGACCCTGATCTGCGGTCCGGCCGTGCAGGTCGTGCCGCCGGGCGGCCCCTGCCCGTCGCCGTGCCTGCCGGGCGGCGGCGGCGGTGGAACCATCCCGCTGACGTTCTTCCCGAACATCGTCCGCGGCTGGGCGCTCGACACGGGCGCGCAGCTCGATCCCGGCCAGGTCTCGTACGTGGAGCTGATGCTCGACGGCGCGATCCTCGCCAACACGCGCAGCGACTGCACGGTGGCGGGCACGATTCTCGACAACTGCTACGGGCTGAACCGCCCCGACATCGAGCAGCAGCATCAGGGCTACGTGAACGCCGCGAACTCGGGCTTCCAGTTCGCTTTCGGGATCGCGGGCGATCCGATCCTCGGCATTTTCGACATCTTCACGCCGACGCCGCTCGGCGCCGCGCTCGTGGGCTTCACCGTTCCCGGCAAGCACACCCTCTCGGTGCGCGTGGGCGACGAGGAAGAGACCGTGACCGAGTGGGGCGCGATCTCGGTGAACATCACCTGCGACCCGACGAGCTCCAACCCCGATCGGGCTTCCTTCGGCAACATCGACGCGCCGACGACCATGGCGAGCGGCACGACGCAGGTGCTCGGATGGGCGTTCGATCTGGACGGAGGCGTGACGAGCGTGGACGTCGTCATCGACGGCTCGACCGTCGCCAACCTGACGGCGGCCGCGGGCACCTACGCGCTGCGTCGCGACGACGTGGTGGCCTCGGACGTTCGTGTCACCACGCCCTTCGTCGGGTTCGCGTACGGGCTCGATACGACGACGCTCGGGGATTCCGAGCACGACCTCACGATCTATGCCTGGGACCACGCGGCGCACCGCACCCTCATCGGACGCCGCAAGTTCGTGGTCTTCAACAACACGTCGGCCAAGCAGTAGCGGTTCCCGTTCCGTTCCCTCCCGGCCGCCTCCTGGAAGAAGGCCCCGCTTCGGCGGGGCCTTAGTTTTTTGACTCTGTCGCGCGGCGGGCGCAGGACGGGCCTCGCGCCGTCAACACCGACCCGGCCCGCCGCGGAAGAGAGTTTTCAAGTTGGTCCGGCGAGGTGAGACGCAGGGGTACGCCCTCGCCGCGCGTCGGCTCCCGCGGCGTGCGCCTCCTCCCTCGCTTCCGCTCGGGAGACTTCGCACGCCGCGAGCGATTCGTTATGGCCCGGCGCGGGCGGATTGCGCGGCCCGTAATGGCGGGCCGGGACAAGCCCCGCCCCTACAGTGCGCTCCGCGAGCTTGGTCGCGCTGCGAACGACTCGTTATAGCCGCGCTCTTGCAGTTGTCCGCGGCGCGAGGAGTCTCCCGAGGTAATCGAGGGAGGAGCCTCGCGCCGCGGGAGCGAAGGCGCCGCGAGGGATCCAGGCGAACGATCGAGGCCCTTTGGCCGAGTCGTTCGCCGGTGGCGGCCGCTCTAGCTATTCGTAGCGATTCTTCTGTCGACGGCGGTCGCCAGGATCCCGAGCAAGCCGGAGCGACGTACTAGCTTCCGAAGCTCTTCGCCGCTCGCGCCGGGTTCGTCTTCTTCGGCATCGCGGCCACGCGGGAGGCCTCGTCGAAGAGCCCGAGCGCCTGCTGGATCTGGTTGTCGCCGGCGGCGCGCGCCTTCCATCCCGACTCGAGCCCGTACTTGACGTTGATCACATCCACGCGGATCGCGAGGTCCACGATCGACTTGTTCGGGTCCTCGTTCCACTGGCGCTCGAGCTCGTCGGCCGTCGAGAACTTCGAGGCCTCGCAGAACTCGAAGAAGGCCTTCCGGATCGCCGGATTGACCGCCCAGTCGGGGCCGACCTCGGGGTGCTTGGAGTCCCAGTCCACGGCGAAGCTGAAGGTCAGGCCGCGCGCCAGGATCTGCGCGAGGAGCTTCGAGTCGCGGTTGTCGTTCTTCGCGACGACGTCCGGCGTGATGCCGCCCGCCGCGTACACGACCCGCCCGGCGTCCGTGTAGAACACCTCGCCCGACTTGCGCGGGGCCTCCTCGGGCGCCGGCGCATCGCCGTCCTCGGGGTTCACGTAGGCGAGCAGGTCCGAATAGTCTCTCTGGATCCACCGGCCCGACGGGGTGTAGTACCGCGCCGTCGTGAGCGCCAGGCCCGCCCCGTAGGGCAGCGTGTAGACGCTCTGGACGAGGCCCTTGCCCCACGTGCGTTGGCCGACGATGAGGCCGCGGTCGTGGTCCTGGATCGCGCCCGCCACGATCTCCGAGGCCGAGGCCGAGCCGCGGTTGACGAGCACGACGAGCGGCTTGTCGAAGTGCGGCCCGTCTCCGGGCGCGAAGAAGTCCTGCGCAGAATTCTGCGTCCGGCCGCGGGTGTAGACGACCTTGGAGCCTTTCGCCAGGAACAGGTCGGCGACGTCGACGGCCTGGTCGAGGACGCCGCCGGGGTTGCCGCGCAGGTCGAGCAGGAGCCGCTTCATGCCGGCCTTGTCGAGCTTGTCGATGGCGGCCGTCAGCTCGCGGCTGGAGGTGTGCGTGAAATCGCGCAGGAAGACGTAGCCGGTCTCCGGCCCGATCATGAAGGCGTACGGCACGGACAGCGTCGGGATCTCCGCACGGACGATCGTCATGCGGATCGGCTCGTCGAGGCCCGGCCGCCGGAGCGTGATCGTGACCGGCGTCCCCTTGGGCCCGCGGAGCTTGCGGACGACGTCGTCGGTCGAGATGTCCTCCTTGAGCTCCTCGTCCTCGACGTGCGTGATGACGTCGCCCGCCCGCACGCCCTGCTTGAAGGCCGGCGTGCCCTCCATCGGCGCGATGACCGTGATGCGGCCCATGCGCTTCTGGATCTGGATGCCGAGGCCGAAGAACGACCCTTGCTGCTTCTCCCGCATCGCGGCGTAGTCGTCCGGCTCGAGGAAGGTCGTGTGGGGGTCGAGGCGGGAGAGCATCCCGTGGATCGAGGCGTAGACGAACTTCTCGGGAGGCACCGACTCGGGGGCCCACTCCGAAAGGGTCGTCAGAATGTCCGCGTATTCGTCCAGATTGGGCTGTTCCCGCTCGGGGACGGCGAGGAGGCGGGAGCCCAGGGTCCCGCCGGCCAGGGTGGCGGCGGCGAGAATCGACAGCGCGATCAGAAAACGGGAGCGAGAGCGGTTCAAGAGGACCTCCCTAGAGTCCGCATTGTGACATGCCGGGCACCCGGAGTTACGGCTTTCGGGTCCAACGGGTTTCCCGGCGGGCCGCGGGGGGTAGAATCGTCATTCCGAGGTTGAAACATGTTTGGCTCGATTGGCATGCCCGAACTGATTCTGATCTTCGTCATCGCCCTGATCGTCTTCGGGCCGCGGAAGCTGCCGGAAATCGGTAAGTCTCTCGGCAAAGGCCTCGCGGAGTTCAAGAAGGCCTCCGAAGACCTGAAAAAGACGATCGAGCACGAGATCGAGGAGGCCAAGACGGAAGTCAACTCAGTCAAGACCGAGGTGAAGGCCGCGGCCGACTCGGTCGCCCGCTCGGCCTCGATCGGTCCGAAGCCCGTCCCCGATCCTCCGAAGACGGATCCCCGCCCCGGCGACGCCGCTTGAGCCCGCTGCTGCCGGAGCTCGTCAGCCGGCTCCGCGGAGACGACTCGGAAGAGCTCCCGCGGATGGGGTTCTTCGAGCACCTGGAGGAGCTGCGCCGCCGCCTGATCGTTTCGCTCCTCGCGCTCTTCGTCGGTTTCCTCGCCTGCTGGTTCTGGGCGCCGGCCCTCTTCGATCTGCTCGCAAGGCCGGTGCGGAGTGTCCTGCCGCCCGGCCAGAACCTCGCCTACACGACCCTCGCCGAGCCCTTCGTCCTCTACTTCCGGGTCGCGATGCTCGCGGGGACGATCCTCGCATCGCCGGTGATCCTCTGGCAGGTCTGGCTCTTCGTGGCGCCCGCCCTCTACAAGAACGAGCGCCGCTGGGTGTGGCCGTTCCTCTTCGCCGGGGTCTTCTTCTTCCTCTCGGGCTGCGCCTTCGGCTACTTCGAGGCGTTCCCCCTTGTGGTCGGGTTCCTGATCGGCGTGGGCAAGCCGTTCACCGCGGTGATCACGATCAACGAGTACCTCGGGACGGCGACGAAGATCATCCTCGGGCTCGGCCTCTGCTTCGAGATGCCGATCCTCGTCTTCTTCCTCGCGCGCATGGGCGTCGTGTCGGAGAAGTGGCTGCTCGCGAAGCTCAAGTATGCGATCCTGATCATCTTCATCATCGCCGCCGTCATCACGCCGACGCCCGACGTCACGACACAGTGCGTCTTCGCGGTGCCGATGATTCTGCTGTACCTCCTCGGCATCGGCGTCGCCTGGATGTTCCGTCGCCGGAGCTAGCTCGGGACCTGCTTCGCACCGGCCGACATCCTTGCGCGGCGGGCCGAGAACGCTCCTCGCTCAGTCATCCGGAGAACGGCCCGCCGCGGAAGAGAGAGTTCAAATCACTTCGGTGAGGTGAGCCGCACAGGTTCCGAAACAGAGAGCCAGAGTTAGTCTTCATCCGATGCGTCTGACGCTGCTCCCGGAATTCCTGGCGCTCTTCCCGGAGGCGCTCGTCGGCGTGGCCGTCGTCCGCGGCATCGACAACCGCGGCGAGGACGCGGAGCTGGCGGCGCGGCTGAAGACGGCGGCCGACGCGATTCCGGACCGGGTCGGAGCGGCTTCGCTCACCGAGCACCCGCGGGTCGCCGTCTGGCGGGAGGCGTACCGCCGCTTCGGCGCGAAGCCCAAGGACCACCCGTCTTCGGTCGAGAATCTCCTGCGGCGCGCCGCGAAAGGCCATGCCCCGTCTCACATCAACCGCCTCGTGGACCTCTACAACGCGGTCTCGCTCGAGGCGCTCCTCCCGGCGGGCGCGGAGGACCTCGCGGCGATCGACGGCGACGTGGAGCTGACGGTCGCCGGCGAGGCGGAGGCGCCGGTGCGCCTGCTCGGCGAGCCCGAGCCGCGGCCTCCGAAGGCCGGCGAGGTGATCTATCGCGACCGTCAAGGCGCGATCTGCCGCCGCTGGAACTGGAAGGAAGCCGACCGCACGAAGATCACCGAGTCGACGCGGGACGCGATCGTGGTCGTCGAGGGGCTGCCTCCCATCGCGCGCGCGGACGTCGAGGCGGCACTCGACGGGATCGCACGGGCGGTTCGGGATCGCTTCGGAGGAACCGCCGCGATCGCCGTGCTCGACGCGGGCCGGACGGGCCTCGAGCTATGACTTCGGGCGCTCGCGCGCGCCATTGCGCGACAGCACGAACTCGATGAACTCGCGGGCCGCGCCGCGGCCGCCGGCGTTCTTCAGCACGAGGGTCGCGGCGCGCTTGGCCGCCGTCGTCGCGTCGGCGGGGCAGGCGGAGAATCCCGCGCGCTCCATCATCGGCACGTCGGGCTCGTCGTCGCCGAGGACGGCGGTTTCGGAGGGCGCAAGACCCCAGCGCCGGCAGAGCGCCTCGTAGCGCGGGAGCTTGTCCTTCACGCCCTGGTAGCAGAGCCGGACGCCGAGGTCGCGCGCGCGCACGGCCGTCGCGAGCGACGTCCGGCCGGAGACCCACGCGACTTCGAGCCCGGCCGCGAGCGCCTTGCGCAGGCCGTGGCCGTCCTTCGTGTCGAAGACCTTCGTCTCGCGGCCGCGGTCGTCGATGTAGAGACGCCCGTCCGTCAGGCACCCGTCCACGTCGAAGACGAGCGCGCGGATCTTCCTTTTCACCGTTTCACCGCTTCACGAGATGCCCGCGGACAGCAGGTCGTGCAGGTGGATCGCGCCGGTCAGCCGTCCCCGGCCGTCCACGACGAAGAGCGAGGTGATCTTGTCCGAGCGCATCCTTCCGAGCGCCGTCGAGGCGAATTCCTCGGCGCCGATCGTCTTCGGGTTCGCGTGCAGGCAGTCGCCCGCGCGCCGCGACAGGAGCGCCGGATCCTTCTCGAGCAGGCGCCGCAGGTCGCCGTCGGATATCACGCCCAGCAGCCGCCCGTCCCCGTCCACGACCGCGGTGATGCCCATCATCTTTCGCGACATTTCGTGGATCGCTTCGCTCATGGGCGTCTCGCGCGCGACGGAGGGCAGGCGCTCGCCGCCGCGCATCAAATCCTGGACCTTCAGGAACCGCTTGCCGAGCTGGCCCCCGGGGTGCAGGGCCGCGAAGTCCTCCTCCTTGAAGCCCCGCTTCTCGGAGATCGCGATGGCGAGCGCGTCCCCGAGCGCCAGCATCACGGTCGTCGAGGCGGTCGGCGCGAGGTTGAACGGACAGGCTTCGCGCGAGAGCTCGACGGTCAGCGTCACGTCGGCCGCCCGGGCGACCGCGGAGCCGGGTACCCCGGTGATGGCGATCGTCTGGAGGGACCGCGAGCGGGCGAACTCGAGCAGGCGCACGATCTCCGGCGTCTCGCCGGAGAGGGAGAGCGCCAGGACGACGTCGCCCGCGACGAGCATTCCCAGGTCGCCGTGGGCGGCCTCCGCCGCGTGGAGGAAATAGGCCGGCGTCCCCGTGGACGCGAAGGTCGCGGCGATTTTCTGTCCGATCAGCCCCGACTTTCCGAGTCCCGTCACGCAGATCCGGCCCCGGCAGGCCTCGATCGCGCCGGCCGCGCTCTGGAAGTCGGGGCCGAGTCGCGCGATCTGCTCGCGCACGGCGTCCGCCTCGATCTGGAGTACTCGCTTCGCCGCTTCGAGGATCACGGCCGCTATCCTACCCGCGCGGCCGCCACTCGGAAGAACCGAAGCACCGCCGTCCGCGGGAAGGCCCGGCGCTCCGATCGTATTCATGCCACCCGTTGGACGGCCGGACGGGCCGCGGGTGAGGTGGACGTCGGCGAGAGCTTAGACTACGCGGCCGTGGGACTCCTCGAGCAAGTCGCGAGGTACGGAATCGCCTTCGTTTTCGGCAACGTCCTGCTCGAGCAGCTCGGTCTCCCGATCCCGGCGCTGCCGACCCTGATCGTCGCGGGGGCGCTCGCGGCACGGGGCGACCTGTCGGCGCCGCTCGCTCTCCTCGTCGCGGTCGCCGCGAGCCTGATCGCCGACCTGCTCTGGTTCGCGCTCGGCCGCCGGCAGGGTTATCGCGTGCTTCGCGTGCTGTGCCGCGTCTCCCTTTCGCCGGACTCCTGTGTGAACCAGACGGAACAGTTCTTCACGCGTTACGGCCTCGCCTCGCTTCTGTTCGCGAAGTTCGTTCCGGGCTTTTCGACGGTCGCGCCGCCGCTCGCGGGGGCGTCGGCCGCCTCGGTCGCGGCGTTCCTGGCCTGGGACGCCGGCGGGGCGCTTCTCTGGGCGGGCAGCGGCTTCGCCGCCGGAGCGATCTTCCACCGCGCCGTGGACGACGTGCTCGACGTGCTGGCGTCCTTCGGCAGCGGGGCGCTCGTCTTCGTCGGAGTCGGGCTCGTCCTCTTCGTCCTCTGGAAGTGGGCCCAGCGCCGCCGCTTCTATCGCATGCTCCGCATGGCCCGCATCTCCCCGCAGGAAGTCTCCGACGCGATCGCCCGCGGCGAGTCGCCGGTCATCCTGGACGTTCGCTCCCCTCAGGCCCGGCTGGCCGACCCGCGGCGCATCCCCGGAGCGCGGGCGCTCGAGCTCGCGGGCCTCGAGGCCGGTCTCGCCGACCTGCCGCGGGACCGCGAGATCGTCCTCTACTGCACCTGACCCAACGAGGCGACGGCGGCCCGTGTGGCCCGCGCGCTGATGGATCGGGGATTCACCCTGGTGCGGCCATTGCTCGGCGGGCTCGACGGCTGGGCGGACGCCGGATTTCCCGTCGACCAGGATCCCGACCTCGTCGCGCGCCGCGCGGCGGCGGAAGGCGGCGGTCGCTAGGGCGCCTTCTCCGCGAGGAGCGCGTTCAGCTCGGCTTCGCAGCCCTTCCGGTCGACGACGCCGCTGTACGTCGTCGCGATGCGGCCGTTGCGATCGATGAGGACGGTCACCGGCAGGTTGTCGAGGCCGTAGGTCTTCTGCAGATCCTTGCCGGCGATCACGATCGGGTAGTTCAGGTGCTTCTTCTTCAAGTAAGGTCGCACGGCGCTCCAGCCCTCCTCGTCGACCGAGGCGCCGACGACCGTGAGCCCGCTCTTGCCGTAGGTCTTCTGGTATTCCACGAACCAGGGGATCTCCTCCTGGCAGCCGTGGCACCACGTGGCCCAGAAGTTGAGCAGGACGACCTTCCCGCGCAGATCGGCGAGGCGAAGGAGAGAGCCGGCCGCGTCCTCGCGAACGAACTCCGGGGCCGCCCCCCGCGAAGCGGCGGGCTTGAGGGGCGCGTGCACCGGCGAGGACATCATGCAACAGAGGGCACAGGTCACGCCGGCGGCGTGCCGGAGAAGGCGTGCGAATCTTGCGCTCGGGATCATTCGGCCTCCGTTCTTGCGAAAGCGGTCTCGCGGGCGAGCGCCGCGATGGCGAGCACCGAGCGCAGGAGAGCCGGGACGTCCTTCACGTCGAGCTGCGTCGAGCGATCGGAAAGGGCCTGGTCCGGCCGGTCGTGCACCTCGAGGAAGAAGCCGTCCACGGCGCCGGTCGCCGCGGCCGCGCGCGCGAGTGCGGCGGCGTACTGCTTCCGGCCGCCCGTCTCCTTGCCGCCGCCCGGCAGCTGGAGCGAGTGCGTGACGTCGTAGACGACGGGGAATCCGAGGGCGCGCATCATCGGGAAGGCGCGCATGTCCACGACGAGGTTGTGGTAACCGAACGACGTCCCGCGCTCGCAGAGGAGGATCTTTTCGTTGCCCGCGGCGCGGCACTTCTCGACGACGTTCGCCATGTCGTCCGGCGCGAGAAATTGCCCCTTCTTGATCTGGACGGGCTTCCCGGTCTTCGCGGCCGCGACGATCAGGTCCGTCTGGCGCGAGAGGAACGCGGGAATCTGCAGCACGTCGAGCACCTTCGCCGCCGGGGCCGCCTGGGCCGGCTCGTGCACGTCGGAGATCACGGGCAGGCCCGTCTCCGCCTTCACTTCGCCGAGGATCGCGAGGCCCTCGGAAAGGCCGGGCCCGCGGAAGGAATCGTTCGACGACCGGTTCGCCTTGTCGAAAGACGACTTGAAAACGATCCTGGCTCCGGTCTCCTCGCCGATCGCCTTCAGCCGCTTCGCCATCGCGAGGGAGTGCTCGCGCGACTCGATGACGCAGGGGCCCGCGAAAAAGATCGGCGGCGAGTCGCCGCCGATCGTGTACCCGGGAGCGATCGCGACGGCGCGGACGCCGCTCAGGAGAACTCCCGGTCCGTCTCGACGGCCGCCGCGACCCGGCGCTCCTCCGTCTCGGCGGCGCGCGCCGCCCGGTGCGCCTTGGCCGCGCGGACGAAGTCCTTGAAGAGCGGGTGGCAGGCGAACGGCTTCGACTTGAGCTCCGGGTGGAACTGACAGCCGAGGAACCAGGGATGGTCGTCGCGCAGCTCGATGATCTCGACGAATTTCCGGTCCGGCGACATGCCCGTGAACGACATGCCCGCGTCGCGGAGAGCCGGCAGGAATTCCTGGTTGACCTCGTAGCGGTGGCGATGCCGCTCCGAGATCGCCGCGGAGCCGTAGGCGCGCGCCGCGAGGGAGCCGTTGCCGAGCTCGCAAGGGTACTTCCCGAGTCGCATCGTGCCGCCGAGCGCTTCGACGCCGATCAGGTCGCGCAGCTTGAAGATGACCTTGTGCGCCGGCTCCTCGTCGAACTCCGTCGAGTTGGAGCCCTCGAGGCCCGCCACGTGGCGCGCGAACTCGATGACGGCCGTCTGGAGGCCGAGGCAGATGCCGAAGTAGGGCACCTTCTTCTCGCGCGCGTACTGGATCGCCTTCATCATCCCTTCGACGCCGCGCCTGCCGAATCCGCCGGGCACCAGGATCGCGTCGGCGCTCGCGAGCATCTCCGGATAGGACTCGTTCTCGAGCGTCTCGGAATCCACGTAGCGCAGGTTGACCTTGACGTTGTTCGCGATCCCGCCGTGGGCGAGGGCCTCGTTCAACGACTTGTAGGAGTCGCCGTAGTCCACGTACTTGCCGACGACCGCGATGTCGACCTCGCCGGTGGGGTTCTTGATGCGATTGACGAGGCTCTCCCACTTTGAGAGGTCGCGGTCGTAGTGGGGCAGGTTCAGCAGGTCGAGCAGGATCTCGTCGAGGCCCTCCGCCGCGAACCGCAACGGAACCTCGTAGATCGACGCGACGTCCTTGGCCGTGATGACCGCCTCGACCGGCACGTTGCAGAAGAGGGCGATCTTCTTCTTGACGTCGTCGGGCAGCGGCCGCTCCGTGCGGCACAGCAGCACGTCCGGCTGGATCCCGATCGAGAGGAGCTCCTTGACGGAGTGCTGCGTCGGCTTCGTCTTGAGCTCGTCCGAGGCGCGGATGTACGGCACGAGCGTCAAATGGACGTTGACGGCGTTGCCGCGGCCGGCTTCCTGGCGGAATTGCCGGATCGCCTCGAGGAACGGCAGCGACTCGATGTCGCCGACGGTGCCGCCGATCTCGATCAGGATCACGTCCGCCTCGGGCTCGACCCGGCGGATCGATTCCTTGATCTCGTCGGTGATGTGCGGGATGACCTGGACGGTCTTGCCCAGATAGTCGCCGCGCCGCTCCCGCTCGATGACGGAGAGATAGATCCGACCGGCGGTCGTGTTGTTGATGCGCGACGCAGTCATCGACGTGAACCGCTCGTAATGGCCGAGGTCGAGGTCGGTCTCGGCGCCGTCGTCGGTGACGTACACCTCGCCGTGCTGGAACGGCGACATCGTCCCCGGGTCCACGTTGATGTAAGGGTCAAACTTCGCGAGCGCCACTTTGAATCCGCGCGCCTCGAGCAGCGCCCCGATCGAGGAGGCCGCGATTCCTTTTCCGAGCGAGGAGACCACTCCTCCGGTGACGAAGACGTACTTGGCGCTCATGAGGCGACCTCTCCTTTCAAGAGTTGTTCGGCCCGGGCGAGATCTTCCGGCGTGTCGACGCCGATGGAGTCCGTGGCGGCTTCGCCGACCCAGATCGTATAGCCGGCCTCGAGCCAGCGCAGCTGCTCGAGTGACTCGGCGCGCTCGAGCGGCGAGGGCGGCAGCGCCGCGAGACGCGGAAGCGTCGCGGCGCGGTAGACGTAGAGGCCGAGGTGCTTGCGGTAAGCCGGCGTCCCGTGGCGGAAGTAGGGGATGGGGGACCGCGAGAAGTACAGCGCCCGCCCGTCGCCCGCGATGGCAACCTTGACCACGTTCGGGTCGGGCGCCAGCCTGGCGTCGAGCGGCACGGCGAGCGTCGCGATCCCGCGGTCGGGCCCGTCGAGCAGCATCGCGATCGCGCGGTCGATGTTCTCGGCGGACATGAGCGGCTCGTCTCCCTGCACATTGACGTAGGCGTCGGCGGGCAGGCCGCGCGCGGCCTCGGCCAGCCGGTCGGTCCCGCTCGCCGCGTCCGGCGAGGTCAGGATCGCTTCGCCTCCCGCGGTCCGGACGACCGACGCGATCCGCTCGTCCTCCGTGGCGACGACGACACGGTCCAGGCGGCGCGACGCGCGCGCGGCGTCCAGCACGTGGAGCACCATCGGACGGCCGCCCAGGCGCGCGAGGGGCTTCCCGGGAAAGCGAACGGAGGCGTGGCGGGCGGGGATGATCCCGACAATCGTCATGTCGGGAACAGCAGTGTATTCTGCCGGGCGCCTTGGGTCAAGGATCGGGCGCGAGCGCGTCGTTCGGGTTCGGGCCGTTGCGCAAGCTGGCCGTTGCCGCCGCGCTCGTCCTGGCCGCGGGCGCCGTCGTTCAGGCGTCGCGGCGAGCGATCGCCGACCGGCGCTTCCTCACGACGGGGAACGCGCGCTGGATCTGGCTGACGCGGGACATTCCGGAGCCCCGCCCGATGTCGTTTCGCGCCGCGACGGATTTCGGGATTCCCGGCGAGCCGCCGCGCGCGGCGCCGTGTCGGATCTTCGTCGCGGGCTCCTGGTCGCTCGAGGTCAACGGCCGGCGCGCCGGCGGCGGAACCCAACGCACGGGCGACGCGCTGACGGTCCTGGACCTGGCCTCGCCGCTGCGGGCGGGCGACAACCGCGTGACGATCGACGTCTCGAGCCCCGACGGCGCAGGCGGGATCCTCTTCTGGCTCGACGTCGGCGGTGGACGCACGGTCGTGTCCGACGGCGCGTGGCGAGTGACCCCCATCGCGCCGGAGGCCGGGCCCGGGCGCGCGGCCGTGGTCTGGGGCCGTCCCCCCATGTACCCCTGGAGATATCCGCGGCTCCCGGCGGGGGCCGCGAAGGCCGGCGGCCCTGGCCCCTAGCCTTCGACGCCGGCCGGCACGCCGATCGGAATCGCGGCGGCGCGGTGCACGAGGCGGTCGAGCCCTTCGCGAGCCGCGGCGCCGTAGGGATTCGCGCTGTCGTAGCCCGAGAGCGCGATGACTTTCTTGTAGGCCGAGATCGCCGCCTCGACGTCACGGAGGCCGCGGTCGTAGATCTGGGCGAGCAGGAGTCTCGTCGGCAGGTGCCGGGGCTCGAGCGCGATCGCCTTGCCGGCGAAGACCATCGCCACGTCGTACCGTTCCTCCGAGGCTGCGAGGCACGCCCGGCGGTAGTAGAGGCGCGTCTCTTCGGCGGAATCGTCGCGGGCGGGGAAGAGGGTCGAAAGCTGTCGGAGGGTCTGCGTGATGCCGTTCCAGGTCGTCGGGCGGTCGGCCATGTCTTCAAACGCAGTATAGACGGGGCCCCGGCGGCTGACAAGAAAAATTATGGCTGGATGTGCGATCTGACTTCTTTTTTTAGGCCCTTATGATTTTATGTCCGGGCGACATAAACCCGAATAATTTTAGGGTACGTCTTCTGCGACTCAGCTCGCCGGGCTGTCTTGAAAACTCTCTTCCGGTGCGGGTCGGGTCGGTGACGGCAGTGAGATGGCGGTTCTGGACCCGCACCGCTACGGATGTCTCAAGACACGCGATCGATCACCGACTCCGTTGCGAGCAGCAGCCCGTCCTTCGCCTCGGAGTCCGGGAACGCGCCGAGCGCGACGCGGGCGGCGCCGGCGTAGTCGCGGGCGAGGGCGCGGGTCTCGGCGATTCCGCCGTAGCGCTCCGCGATCGCGAGCACATCGGCGCTCGCGACGCTGCGGAAGTCCCGCTCCGCCAGCACCGCCGCGACCTGCCGCCGCTCGGCCTCGGAGGCGCGCGGCAGCGCGAGGATGAGGGGCATCGTCAGCTTCCCTTCGCGGAGATCGTTCAGCACCGGCTTGCCGACGGCCTCGACGTTTCCCGTGTAGTCGAGCAGATCGTCGATGAGCTGGAAGGCGACGCCGAGGCACCGGCCGTACTCCGCCAGCTTCTCGGCCGCGATGAGGTCGCCTCCGGGGGCGAAATGCGCCGGGATCCGGCACGCCGCCGAGAAGAGGTCGGCCGTCTTGCGCCGCGTGACCTCGAGGGTCTCCTCCCGCGTGACGTTGATGGACCCGAGCTTTTCGATCGCGAGGATCTCGCCCTCGATCATGGCGAGGGTCGTGTCCGAGAGGACCTTGAGGATCGTCAGGTCGCCCTCGTCGAGCGCGATCCCCATGGACTTCGTGTAGAGGTAATCGCCGAACAGGACGGTCAGGTTGTTTCCCCAGCGCGCGTTGGCCGAGGTCCGGCCGCGGCGGAGGCTCGCCTCGTCGATGACGTCGTCGTGGACGAGCGTCGCGGTGTGAATGAACTCGACGACCGCGGCATAGCGTACGTCCTTGTCGTCGCCCTCCTCGTAACCCAGGAGCCTCGAGGAGAGGAGCAGGAGCGCCGGCCGGATTCGCTTGCCGCCGCCCTGCGCGAGGTACGTGCCGATCCGGTCGATCGTCGGAATGGGGGAGCGGAAGTGGAGGAGGAGCTCCTCCTCGACGCGGCCGAGCTTGTCGGAGATCAGGTCGTAGGCGCGGGCGAGGCGGCGATTCGAAAGGACGTTCATCGGTAGTTGGTGAACTGCAGCGGCAGGCCGAAGTCGGCGGCGCGGAGCATCGCGATCGCGGCCTGCAGGTCGTCCTTGTTCCGCCCCGCCACCCGGACCTGGTCCGCCTGGATCGAGGCCTGTACCTTGAGCTTCCGGTCCTTGATCGCCTTCACGATCTCCTTGGCTTTCTCCGAAGCGATGCCCTGCTGGACCTTCACGACCTGGCGGACGGTGCCGCCCGCGGCGTCCTCCACCTTGCCGAAATCGAGAGACTTCACGGCGATCCCGCGCTTGACGAGGCGCGTCTCGAGGATGTCCACGACGGACTTGATCTTGTGGGCGTCGTCGGAGGTCAGGGTCAGCGCCAGTTCCTTCTCGTTCCACTCGATCTTCGAGGCGCTGCCGCGAAAATCGAAGCGGGTGGCGATCTCCTTGGAGGCCTGCTGGACGGCGTTGGAGACCTCCTGGAGGTCGACGCGCGACACCACGTCGAAGGAGAAGTCCTGAGGCATGGGGGGATTCTATTAGCTTTCAGCTCTCGGCTTTCAGCTGTCAGCCAGAGAAAAGATAACGCTCCGGCTGAGAGCTGATAGCTGACAGCTGACAGCTGATAGCTGATAGCTGATAGCTGATAGCTGACAGCTGACAGCTACTCCACCGTCCGCGTCCCCGGCGGTCCGGTCACGCGGTAGTCGTCGCGGGGCCGCGCCTTCTCCTTGCGCCAGGACTCGAAGCGGAACTCGGTCCGGTTGCCGGCGGAATCCTCGTAGGCGAGCTCGCGAATCGATCCGTCGGGCATCACGGCCGCGGTGAGCCACGCGAGCTCGGGGCGCGGCGCGCGCGGCGTGAGCCTGAGGCGCGACGCGTCGGGAGGGCCGGGCTCCGCCGTGATCGCGTACTCGCGCGCGAGCTCGTCGGGATCTGTCAGAAACACGATCGGGAGGCGCGCCCTCTCCTCGGCCGTGAGCTTGCGGATCGTGAGCTGCTTGTCCTCGGGCGAGTAGAAACGGCCCTCCCCGGCGTCGTACGTGAAGACCTTCTTGTCGGGCGCGGCGTAGTCGAAGCGCAGGAGCTGAGGCGCCTGGATCCAGACCGTGCCCGATTCCCGCCGGGCGCTCGCGAATCCGGCCGGCGTGTAGGTCTGCGCGAAGGCCGCGGCGTGCGCCGCGCCGTCGGAATAGCTCTTCGCGGCGCGCTCGAGGGCCGCGCGCGCCTCGGGCGGGAGTGTCGCCGGCGCCGCGGCGGCCGCGACGAGGAGGAGTGCCGCGATCAATGCCGGAAGTGGCGCTTGGGGGCGAGGAGGAAGGCCATCTGCCGCTGGTCGGCCGCGGCCACGATTTCCGGGTCGCGGATCGAGCCGCCCGGCGCGACGACCGCGGTCACGCCCGCATCGCCCAGGATGTCGAGGCCGTCGCGGAAGGGGAAGAAGGCGTCCGAGGCGGCCCCGCAATTGACGATCGGGAGAACGGGCTTCGTGGCCGCCAGCCGGCAGGCGTCCACGCGGCTCATCTGGCCGGCGCCGATGCCGATCGTCTGGCGCGCGTTGGCGAGCACGATGGCGTTCGACTTGACGCGCCGCACGACGCGCCACGCGAGCTCGCACGCGGCCCGCTCGACCGCGGTGGGCTTGCGCTGCGACAGGAGGCGCCACGCGGCGACGGGGTCCGGCTCGGAGTCCGCATCCTGCACGAGGAGGCCGCCCTCGATCCGCTTCCAGTCGAGGCCGCCGCGCGGGCCGCGGGAGACGGGAACGCGCAGGAGGCGGATGTTCGGCTTCTTCGAAAAGAACGCGATCGCCTCTTCCGTGAAGTCGTCGGCCGCCACGACTTCCACGAAGTGCTGCAGGACGAGCGAGGCGAGCGCGCCGTCCACGCGGCCCCGGATCGCGATGATGCCGCCGAACGCCGCGAGCGGGTCGCACGCGAACGCGCGGCCGAAGGCTTCGGTGATGGTGTCGCCGACGCCCGCGCCGCACGGGTTGTTGTGCTTGACGATGACGGCGGCCGGCCCGTCGAAGTCTCGCGCGAGCGTGACGGCGGAGTCGAGGTCGAGCAGGTTGTTGAAGGAGAGCTCCTTGCCCTGGAGCATCTCGAAGCGGACGATCGCGTCGGGCGGCGCATCGGGCTCCCGGTACAGTGCGGCGCCCTGGTGCGGGTTCTCGCCGTAGCGCAGCGAGCCCACCCGCTCGAAGGCGAGCACGAGGCTCTCGGGAAAGACGTCGTCGGCGGCGTCGCGGGCCGCCAGGTACCGGGCGATCGCGGCGTCGTAGGCCGCCGTGCGCGCGAAGGCGCGGGAGGCGAGCCGCTCCCGCGTCGCGCGGCTCGTGCCGCCCGAGACGCGGATCTCCTCGAGGAGCGGGGCATAGTCCGACGGCTCCACGACGACCGCCACGCGGGCGTGGTTCTTCGCGGCCGCGCGGACGAGGGCCGGGCCGCCGATGTCGATCATCTCGATGGCCTTGGCGGGAGGCGCGCCTCCGGCCACCGTCTTCTCGAACGGGTAGAGGTTCACGACCACGAGATCGAACGGCGCGATCTCCGCGTCGAGGAGGTCGCGCGCGTGGTCCTCTCGGGAATCGTCGGCGAGCACGCCGCCGAAGATGCGCGGGTGAAGCGTCTTGACCCGTCCGCCCAGGATCTCGGGGAATCCGGTGGTCTCCTCGACGAGCGAAACCTCGAGGCCGGCCTCCTTCAGATGCGCGGCGGTGCCGCCCGTCGAGACGATCGCTGCGCCGCGGGACGCGAGCTCGCGCGCGAGCTCGGCGATGCCGGACTTGTCGTGGACGGAGATGAGCGCGCGCCTGATCGGCGTGACGGTCGTGGGAAAAGGAATCGGTTCGGGCATCCCGACGAATATAGCGCAGGCGGGAGTGCCGGGGCGCCGAGCGCGCGGGTCAGAAGAGCTTGAGCATCGTGACCGAGACGACGACGCCGTGAATGCCGTGGCTCACGACGGGCACTCCGATTTCGCCGCGGATGAGCGAGTTCTTCCAAGGCCCGTTCAGCGAGGCGAGCAGGCCCGCGCCCGAGAAGTACGTGTTGTGGAAGCCGGAGACCCGGTCGTTCAGGATCGCCTGATCGTAGAAGGCCTCGAAGCGGATGATGTCCTCGATATTGAGGCCGTAGGAGAGGTTCATGAGGAACGCCTCCTGCGTCCGAAGGCTGCCGCTCTGGTACCCGTGGATCGGATGGCCCGAGAAGGTCCCGAACTCGTACTTCGAAAAGCGGTCGAGGTCCGAGCCGTCGTACCACTGGAAGCCGACGTGCAGCTTCTTGAATCCGGAGAAGTACTGGTCCTTGGCCACCGAGACCGAGTATTTCCAGTAGTCCTTCTTGTCGGGCGAGTAGTCGGTGTTCCCGGGCAATCCCCAGGACTCCCACTTCGCGCGGCTGTCGTACTCGCCGTCGATGGTCACGTTGAACCCCGAGAAGTTCGCGACGAGCCGCAGCGAGGCGCCGTTGGTGAAGGTATCGACGGGCGTGACGAACTCGGGCGCCGTGTCGGAGTCGCGCTGGTAGTTGTCCCATTTGGAGAAGACGCCGACCGAGGCCTTGAGCCACGGGCCGAGCGGATGGCCGAGGTTGACCTGGAAGACCGCCGGCAGGTGCTTGATCTTCTCGTCCGGCACCTCGACGCCGTTCTTGAAGGAGACGTCGCCGAACGGGATCGCGACGGCGAAGAGATCGGCGCCGAGGTCGAAGCGCGAGCCGGCGAGCGCCGGGTCCGTGTAATTGGCCGTCAGCAGCACGCCCCCGAAGAAGACCGAGAGCTGCTTGCCTTTTCCCCAGAGGTCGAAATCGAAGTGCTGGAGTCCGATGAGCGGGATCGGATAGTCGAGCGACTTGTCGTAGAAGCCGCCGAGCAGGCCGAAGGTGCTCTTGCGCGACACGTGCTCCTCGACGAGCCGGGCTCCGGGGTGGGCGGGGTCGGGAACGAGATAACGCAGGCCGTGATCCGTGTCGCGGATCATCTGGGACATCGACGCGTACTCCTCGGCGAGCTTCGCGTCGTAGTCGGGCGGGTTCACGCGGACGTCGCTCATTTCCACGTCCCGCTCGATCGCCGTCGTGCGGCCGGCCGTCGAGAAGACCTGCTGTCCCTTGATCGTGAGGGGCAGGACGACGTCGGGATTGCCGGGGACGGGCTTGTAGATCTCGGTCTGGGCGTTCGACAGGGTCTCGCCGGTCAGATTCAGCTGGACGGTGTCGCGCCGCAGCAGCGCGAACGTCGCGGAGTCGATCCAGGCGGTGCCCCGGTAGATGGGCTTGTCGCCGACCGAGGCCCTGGGCTTGAAATCGATTTCGTAGGCGTGCCGGCCCGAGATCGTCGTCTCCTTCTTCAAGTCGTAGACGTAATCCTCGGTCAGGCGGATGTCGAGCGGCAGCGCCGTGACCTTCTCGGGCTGGAGGATCGGGAGCTTCGGCAGCTCGCGTCCCTTCCACTTCACGCCGTTCAGGTAGAACTCGTGCCACGACCAGTCGGGCTCCTTGCCGCGCACGGAGTAGAGCGTCCCGACGATCGTGAGGTCGAAGGTCTCGTTGACCTCCGCGATGCGGAACCGGAGCGACGTCTTCATGTCGGCGATGAACGTGTGCATCCGCTCGCGCTGCCCCGCGTCCCACGCGCGCTCGCGCGCGACGATCTCGTCGGCCGTCAGCCCCCGCGGTGCGCCGACCTCGACTTCGGCGCGCGTCTCGCCCCCGGCCTTCGCCCCGGATCGCAGCACGACGGCGAGCGGTCCTTTCGAGAGATCGAGCGTGAGCGTCTTCGCGCCGGCGAGATCGAAATCCCGCTGGGCGCCGCTGACGAGGTTCTCGACCGACGCCTTCGCGAAGGGCCCGCCGGCCAGATCGAGCCGGACGGTCCCGACGGCGTCCTGCGGAAGGAAGAGGAGGGGCGTCAGCTCCTTCGGGTCGTAGGAAGCGGCGAGCGGGATTGCGCGGCCGTCGGGGGCCGTCGCGGCCGTCCGCGGCGCTCCCGCGGGGACGTTCTCGCCGATCGTGGCGTTGGCGACGAAGTATCTCTGGAGCCGGACGAGCGCCTCCCAGCCGGAGGCGATCGGCGCCTCGATCCAGATGCCCTGAATGGCTTCGGGATCGGGGTCGGCCGCGATCGCGCGGATGAGCGCGCTCTCGGGATCCGTGCCGTCCATGGTCGAGAGCACGAGCCAGTGCGGGGGGACGGCGTCGCCGGTGGCGACCGGGCCGCGCCCCGGACGCGAAACGACGGCATCCCAGTACGGCGAGTTCGCCGACCAGAACGTGACGGCGTCGAGCAGCCGGCTCTGCTCCGGCGAGACATCCATGCCGACCTTGACGGAAGGCGAGCTCGAGCGCGCGGCCGAAGCGAGCCGCTTGAGCGCGAGCGCGAGGTGTTCGGGATCCGTCGCCGACGCCGGGACGTGCGAAAAATCGAGCAGCACCGCCGGCACGTTCTTCGACCGCGCGAGGGCGGACGCCGCCGCCTCGATCGCCGCGTCGGAGAGGTCGGCCGGCCGGACGACGGCGACGCAGCGCGCCGGGACCGGCTCCGTCCCGACGACCGCGAGGCCCCAGGGCGGGCCTCCGGCGGGGCATCCGTCGGTGCGGTTGGCCGCGATTTCGATCCGCGCGTCGGCCGCCGCGGCCGCCGCCGCGCACAAGAAAAAAGCGCCCGCCAGAAGGCGGGCGCTCGAAAGCCGATGCGAGGGCATCGGGAGCGGAGTATGCCAGATGCCCGACGAATTACCGGCGAACCTTCTCCTTGTCCTTCGAGGCGTCGCCCGAAGCGGCCGCGGCCGGCGGCGTCTTGTCCGCCGGGTCGGGCGGCAGGAGGCCGAGGTGCCGGCGCAGCTTCATCTCGATCTCGTTTGCGAGCTCCGGGTTCTCTTTCAGGAAGATCTTCGCGTTCTCGCGTCCCTGGCCGATGCGCAGGTCCCCGTACGAAAGCCACGCACCGGACTTGTCGACGAGCTTCGCTTCCATTCCCATGTCGAGGAGCTCGCCCTCGCGCGAGATGCCTTCGCCGTAGTTGATGTCGAACTCGGCCTGCCGGAAGGGCGACGCCACCTTGTTCTTGACGACCTTGACCTTGGTGCGCGAGCCGACGACCGTCTCGCCGTCCTTCAACGACGCGATCCTCCGGATGTCGATGCGGATCGAGGAGTAGAACTTGAGGGCGCGGCCGCCCGTCGTCGTCTCCGGGTTGCCGAACATCACGCCGATCTTCTCGCGGATCTGGTTGATGAAGATGAGGCTCGTCTTCGACTTGGAGACGATCGCCGTCAGCTTGCGAAGTGCCTGGGACATCAGGCGCGCCTGTAGCCCCATCTGCGCCTCGCCCATCTCGCCCTCGATCTCCGCCTTCGGCACGAGGGCCGCGACGGAGTCGATGACGATCACGTCGATCGCGCCCGAACGGATCAGCATCTCGGCGATTTCGAGGGCCTGTTCGCCGTTGTCCGGCTGTGAGACGAGCAGGTTCTCGGTCTCGACGCCCAGTTTCCTCGCGTACTCGGCGTCGAGCGCGTGCTCGGCGTCGATGAAGGCCGCGAGACCTCCGGTCTTCTGAGCCTGCGCGATGATCTGGAGCGAGAGCGTCGTCTTACCCGACGACTCGGGCCCGAAGATCTCGACGACGCGGCCGCGCGGGATCCCGCCGACGCCGAGCGCGGCGTCCACCGCGAGCGACCCCGTGGGGATCACCGCGATCGGGACATCGGGCTGGTCGCCCAGCCTCATGATCGAGCCCTTGCCGAACTGACGCTCGATCTGCGTCAGGGCCGTTTCGACGGCGCGCCACTTCTCGTTGGATTTCTCGCTGGACATGTCCTCGCCTTTCTTGCCGGAGCTTGCGCTGCCGGAGAGTTCCGCGCGATGCGGAGGATTATAGTCTTCGGAGGTGTCGCCGGAAGGACCGATGAGGACGGGCGGATCATCTCGCCGCGGCGAACGCGTGTCAACGGCGGACCTCGCGCGCGCCTTCCGCCAGAAGCCAGTCGCGATGTTCCTCGCGACCGGTTTCGGTTCCGGTTTCGCGCCGTTCGCCCCGGGAACCGCGGGCTCGGCCGTCGGTCTCCTGCTCGCGGCGGCGATCGCGGCGATCCTGTCTCCGTCCCACGGCCCGAGTCTCGCCGCGGCGGTCGGACTCTTGATGTCCGGTCTCGCGGTCGCGGCGGTCGGCGTTCCGGTCTCGACCCGAGCCTGCCGGCAGCTCGGCGCGAAGGACCCCGGCTGCGTCGTGATCGACGAGGTCGCGGGGCAGCTGCTCGCCTCGAGCCCCGCGCCCCTCTTCCTCTATCCGTCCCGGGCGGCGGCCGTCGGCGTCTGGCTCCTTTCCTTCTTCGCGTTTCGCTTGTTCGATGTCGTGAAGCCGGGCCCGATCCGGCGGCTCCAGGACCTGCCCGAAGGCCTCGGGGTCGTCGTGGACGACGTGCTGGCGGGCCTGCTCGCCGCGGGCACGACCGCCGCGGCGGGGTGGCTTCTCTCGGGAGGGCGCCCCTGGACCTAGACCTCGCCGCCGCGGAGGGCGAGCTCCTGCGGGACGAGCCGCTCTCCCGCCACACGACCTGGAGGATCGGCGGCCCGGCCCGGGTGTTCTGCCGGGTCCGCACGGAGGCCGGGCTCTCGCGGGTGCTCGCCGCGGCCGACCGTGAGAGGCTGCCGCTGGCGATCCTGGGCAAGGGCTCGAACGTGCTCGCGGCCGACGAGGGATTCCCCGGCGTCGTGCTGCACCTCGAGGGGGAGTTCCTCGACGTCTCGATCGACGGCGAGCGCGTCGTGGCCGGCGGCGGCGCGATGCTCGGAGGCGTCTGCGCTCAGGCGCTGCGGGCGGGCCTGTCCGGCCTGGAAGCGCTGTCGGGGATCCCGTCGTCGATCGGCGGCGCGGTCCGCATC
>DATJZU010000110.1:0-43483 GCA_035498835.1 Thermoanaerobaculia bacterium | reverse complement strand
CGGTCACCGAGACGTGGGACATGATCGCGAACACGGCCTGCAACACCTGCCACAACCCGCTCTCCGCGCACGGCGGCTCGCGCCAGGACGTCAAGCTCTGCGTGACCTGTCACAACCCGCAGACGGTCGATCCCGACACCGGCAACACGGTGGACTTCAAGGTGCTGGTCCACAAGATCCACATGGGCGAGAACCTGCCGAGCGTCCAGGCGGGAACGCCCTACCAGATCATCGGTTTCAACCAGAGCGTGAACGATTTCTCCACGGTCGCGTTCCCGAAGGACATCCGCAATTGCACGACCTGCCACGCGGCGCCCGCCACGCAGGCCTCCAACTGGTTCACGTATCCGAACCGGGCGGCCTGCCAGTCCTGCCATGACGACGTGAATTTCGCGACGGGTGAGAACCATCCGGGCGGCGTGCAGGCGGACGACTCGCAATGCGCGACCTGCCACCGTCCTCAGGGCGACCGCGATTTCGACGCGTCCGTGATGGGCGCGCACACGGTTCCGTACAAGGCGGCGCAGCTGAAGGGCCTCAACGCTCAGATTCTGTCGATCACGAACGCCAAGCCCGGCCAGAAGCCCACGGTGACTTTCCAGCTCACGCAGAACGACGGCTCGGCCGTCGACCCGTCGACGTTCGGCTCGAATCTGAATCTCCTGATGGGCGGTCCGACGGTCGATTACGCGGTTGATCCGTTCCGTGAGCGCGCCGACGGGGCGAGCTTCAACGGGACGATCGCGACGTACACCTTCACCAACGCCATTCCCGCCGGCGCGACCGGCACCTGGGCATTCTCGATCGAGGCGCGCCGGACCGTGACCCTCGACCCCGCGCCGCCGGAGGGTCCGAGCTTCACCGAAGCGGCGTTCAACCCGGTCGCCTATGCCTCCGTCGACGGCAGCGCCATCGCGTCGCGGCGCAAGGTCGTGGACCTCGCGAACTGCAACCGGTGCCATGACCGGCTGGCGCTCCACGGCGGCCAGCGCCTGAACACGGAAGAATGCGTCATGTGCCACAACCCGAACGCCAGCGACGTCTCGAGGCGGCCGGCCGACCAGCTGCCGGTCGAGTCGATCGATTTCAAGCGGATGATCCACCGCATCCACACCGGCGAGAACCTGACGCACGATTTCACGATCTACGGGTTCGGCACGCCGCCGAGCGTCAACAATTTCAACGAGATTCGTTTCCCCGGCGACCGGCGCGACTGCGAGACGTGCCACATCGCCGGCACCGAGGAGGTCATCGGCACGCCGCCGGCCGGATGGCTGGCGACGAACACGCCTCGCGACTGGTACACGCCGATGCTCCACAACGCCACGGCCTGTCTGGGTTGCCACGACACGCAGGCCGCCGCCGCGCACGCCTTCCTCAACACGGCTCCTTTCGGCGAGGCGTGCGCGGTGTGCCACGGCGCCGACGGCGAAGTGGCGGTCGACAAGGTTCACGCCCGGTAGGGAGCGGTGCCGAGGGGCCGTTCCTCCCGGCCTTTGCAGGGAAGTGAGGGTGTGATGGTTCGCGGACGGACCGCGCTCGTGCTCGCGGGGATCCTGTTCGGCGCCGGGGTTCTGGCTCCGGCGCAGGAGAGCCCCACGCCGGCTCCCGCCGCCACGCCGACTCCGGCGATGGCGCCGGCCGCGGAAACCACACCGGCTCCCGCCGCGGCGAAGTCGAGCGAGCTTCCGAAGTGCGCCGACTGCCATACCGAGCTCGTTGCGGCGTTTGCCGCGAATCCCCATGCGCGCTGGTCGCACAAGGGCAAGCCGCCGGACATCGAGGAGTACTGCTCGACCTGCCACGGCGACGGCACCAAGCACATCGAGGGCGGCGGGGACGCGGCCCTGATCCAGAAGTTCCACGGAGCCGAAGGCGCCGAGCTCTGTCTGTCGTGCCACGAGAAGACCAACGAGCACGCGTCGTTCGCGACGGGTTTCCACTCCAACACCGCGGCGGTGAACTGCCTCTCGTGTCACTCGATTCACAAGGCCGTGAAGACGGAGCCGTTCCTGATCGCCGAGAAGCCCGGGGAGCTCTGCCAGACGTGCCACGCGGGAATCTCGGCCGCATTCCGCAACAAGCCATATGCCCATCGCCTCGACCGCGGCGGCATGACGTGCCTCGACTGTCACGACCCGCACGACCGGAAGGGACAGACGGTCAAACTCACGCGCCAGGGCGAGCTCGCCTGCCTGAACTGTCACACCGAGAAGCGCGGACCGTTCGTCTTCGATCACGTGACCGGGACCGGGGGCGACTGCCTCTCCTGCCATCAGCCGCACGGGTCGGACAATCCGAAGATGCTCCTCTGGGCGCGCGTCGACCAGCTCTGCCTGTCCTGCCATTCGCAGACGGGCGGTCCGGCCACGGCGGGAGCCCAGCCGCCGTCCTTCCACGACCTGACGCTTCCGCGCTATCGCAACTGCACGAGCTGCCACGTCGCCGTGCACGGCTCCAATCTCTCACCGGTGCTGCTGAAGTAGGCGCGGCATGCGAAAGAGTTTCCGTCTCGCGCTCGCGGTCCTGACGATCGGGATTCCGGCCGGCGCCGCGCTCGCGCAGACGCCGCCGCCGCCGTCCGTGCCCGAATTCGAGCTCGGCTACCGGTTCGTCGATGTCTCGGGCAACGACCAGATGTACCGTTCACAGATCAACGATCGCCCGGGATTCCTCCTGCACATGCTGTCCTGGAACTCCACGGCGCCCGTCGACGGTCTCTTCGACTACGCTCACCTCGATGCCGACGACGTCGGTGCCGGGCCCGCGGGCTCGCTGCGGTTTTCGGCCGGCCAGGTAAACATCTACCGGCTCGACTTCACCTGGCGGCGCACCAATCTCTACAGCGCGCTTCCCGCCTTCGCCAATCCGTTCCTCGACGACGGGATTGTCCCGGGACAGCAGACCTACAACCGATCCCGGGACATCTACGACGCCGAGCTCCAGATCCTGCCGGGGAAGAAGTTCACGCCGATTCTGGGCTTCACGCGCAACATCTACCGCGGGCCGGGGACGACGACGTACCACGTGGGCGAGAACGAATTCGCGCTGGACGACCGCGTGCAGTCCGTCGACGACGAGTACCGCATCGGGCTCGCGTTCGACGTCGGACCGGTTCGCGGCGCCGTGATCCAGGGCTGGCGCCGCTATCGCTGGTCGGACACGGCGTCGCTGCAGCCGGGTGCCGGCGACGGCAACATCACCTTCCCGATCCTGGGCCAGCCGATCACGGCCGACGGGATCGCCCGGACGACCACGAGCAAGGTCAACACGCCGGTCACGAGCGCGTGGATCACGGGGCAGCTCTTTTCCCGCGTGAAGCTCATCGGCAGCTACGTCCGTGCGGACGCCAACGGCGACGCCCAGTCCGCGGAGACCGACAACGGGAGCTTCGTCTCGTTCCAGATCGCGCGTTTTTTCGCGGGCCTCGACGACTCCATCAGCTCCAAGGCCAAGACGGACTACTGGCGCGGTTCGGTTCGCGCCGAGATCAACCTCCTGCCGAACGTGGATCTGACCGGCGGCTGGACCGAGAAGAGCCGGACGCTCGACGGCATGGCGCTCGTCACGAGTCTGTATCTGGATGCGGTGACCTACGCCGGCGTGAGCGTCGGCGACCTCCAGAAGCTCGTTCAGAACGACACGGCGATCGACCGGACGGATCGCACGTTCGACGCGACCGTCACGGCACGCCTCTTCGGGCCCTTCGCTTTCAACGCGGGCTGGTCTCAGACCCACCAGGACGTGACGTTCTCCGACCAGAGCTCGGAAGTTCTCGCGGCGGAGCCCGGGCAGAACTTCACGCGGACCGTCAACACCTACGGCACCGGCGTCAGCTACGCCCAATCGGGGCTGACGTTTTCGGCGGACTACCGCCGGGACGATGGCGACCAGCCGATCTTCCGCACGGACTTCACCGGTCGTGACCGCTTCAAGCTGCGCGGCGGCTGGAAGTGGAAGGACCTCGTCCAGATCGGCGCAACGTGGCAGGAGACGCACGCCCATGGCGACGCCCCGGAGATCGGCTACAGCACGAAAGTCCGCGAGCTCCTGGCGGATCTGGAGGTCGGACCGGTCGCGAAGATCCTGACCTTCCACGCGTCGGCCGGCGAGTTCAAGACGACCCGGGACATCCTGATCCGCCAGCCCCAGGACTTCGACATCGTCCCGTCGGCCCAGCGGGAGATGGGGCACACGTGGGAGGGCGGCCTGCGCGCGCTCTGGAAGAGCCTGACCGTCGACGCGGCCTACCTCTGGATGCAGAACAACGGGTCGGTTCCCTTCACGATCAATCGGGTGCGTGCGCGGGCCGAGTACGGGTTCGGGGCGAACGTCGGCGTCGTCGGCGAGTGGATCCGGGACCAGTACGGCGAGAAGCCGGCCTTCGACCAGGCCGGATCACTCGCCGACTACAACGCGAATCGATACGGCGTCTATCTGCACTGGCGACCCTGAGACGAGGGGTGGATAGAATCCCTCCCAAGGAGGAACTCGATGAAGACCAGAGGTTCGCGTCTGGCGACGATTGCGGCGCTTCTCTTTTGGGGCGGCTGGGTGGCGTTCTCCGGAACCTCGTCGGCGGACATGGAAATCCAGAAGCAGGCGAAGGCGGCGGGCGCGACCGTCAAGGACTGCACGACCTGCCACGTCGACAAGCTTCCGAAGAAGGATGCGCACGAGCCGAACGAGGTCGGCAAGTGGCTCATCGCGGAGAAGGAAAAGCGCAAGGCGGCCAAGGTCGACGGCGCCTGGCTGAAGGACTACCCCGGCAACAAAAAGTAGCGCCGAGAAGGAGGCCTGGGGCCGTCCTCCTCGCCTCGTCGTTGGTCGTCGGCGCTTCGATTGCAAGCGGAGCGCCGACGGTCCCCTCCCCCTCGAATGAGGATTGCCTCACTTGCCACGGGGAGACCGACGCCAAGCGTGCCGACGGTCGCCCGATCTTCGTCGCAAAAGAGAAGTTTGCTTCCTCGGTCCACGGACAGGCGGGGCTCGCCTGCGTCGACTGTCACACGGCCCTGGCGGCGTCGACCGAATTCCCGCACCCCGAGAAGCTCGCTCCGGCCCAGTGTGCGAGCTGCCACGCCGACGTCGCGTCCGAGTACGCCAGGAGCGTGCACGCTCAGGCGAGGCGGCGCGAGGGAGCGAGCCTCGCGGCCACCTGCGCCGACTGCCATGGGATGCATGACATCCGATCCCCGAAGGATCCCTCTTCTCCGACCTATGCCCTGAACCTGCCCGCGACCTGCGCGCGGTGCCATGGCAATCCCGACGTGATTCGAAGGGGACACATCGCGATCGGCAACGTCGCGGCCCTCTACGAGGACAGTATCCACGGCCGGGCGGTCTTGAAGAGCGGGCTCGTCACGGCACCCAACTGCAAGACGTGCCATGGCATGCATGACATTCGGCGTTCCTCGGACCCGGCCTCGCTGATCTTCCGGGGCAACGTCCCATCCACCTGCGGATCGTGCCACCAGGGGATCGAGAGGCTCTACCAGGAGGGAATCCATGGAACGCTCCTGCGCCAAGGCGACAAGCGAGCCCCCGTCTGCACCGACTGCCACACGGCGCACCACATCCAACAGGCGGACGTGGAGGCCTGGCGCCTGGATGTCGTCAAGGAGTGCGGAAACTGCCATGCGGAGTCTCGAGAGACGTTCCGGGACACGTACCACGGACAGGTGACCAACCTCGGCTTTGCGCGGATCGCGACGTGTTCGGACTGCCACCGGGCCCACGACATCCATCCCGCGGCAGACCCGCGTTCCACGGTCTCCACCACCGGGCGTGTCGCGACGTGCCAGAAGTGCCACCCCGGCACGAACGAGAAGTTCGCCCGCTACGATCCGCACCCTGACCCGAAGCGCCGCGCGCGGAATCCGCTTCTCTTCTACGCCGCAATCTTCATGAAGTGGCTCCTGGTCGGGGTCATGGCGTTCTTCGGTCTGCACACCGTTCTCTGGTTCCCGCGCTCATGGCGGGCCCGGCGCGAAGGAAACGCCGAGAAGCCCCCGCCGCGCGAGGGAGAGAAGAGATGACGAGCGAACCGGCCAGCCCCGTCGGCCGCTACGTCGCGCGGTTTGACCCGTTCGACCGTTTTCTGCACTTCCTCTTGATGGTGACGTTCCTCGGGCTGGCGCTCACCGGACTGCCGCTGCTCTTTTCGACCCACGCCTGGGCGGCGGTCCTGTCGCGCCTGCTGGGCGGTTTCCGCGGCGCCGCGCTGTTTCATCGCGCCTTCGCCTTCGGAATGCTCGCCTGCTTCGGGATGCACCTGGCGCGGCTTGGGTACCGCCTCGTGGTTCGGAAGGACTGGGGGATTCTCTGGGGTCCCCACTCCATGGTGCCCCAGCCTCGAGACGTCGTGCAGATCTTGCAGAACTTCCGCTGGTTCATCGGGAGGGGCCCGCGCCCCGAGTTCGACCGCTACGCCTACTGGGAGAAGTTCGACTACTGGGCGGTCTTCTGGGGCATGGGAATCATCGGAGGTTCGGGCCTGGTGCTCTGGTTCCCCAAGTTCTTTGCCCGGTTCCTCCCCGGCACCGTGTTCAACCTCGCACTCCTCATCCACGGAGAAGAGGCGCTGCTCGCCGTCTGCTTCATCTTCACGATTCACTTCTTCAACAGCCACTTGAGGCCGGAGAAGTTTCCGGTCGATAAGGTCATCTTCACGGGTGTTCTCCCCGAAGAGGAGCTCCGGCACGAGCGGCCGGCCGAGTACGAACGGATCGCCGCGAGCGGTCAACTCGAGCGTCTCGTCTCGTCTCCCCCGACGTCCGCGACGCTGGTATGGACCCGAGTCTCGACGCTCCTCGCCGTGGCGCTGGGTCTCGTCCTCGTTCTTTTGACGATCTGGGCGCTGTTACGCTAGAGCGGCGCCGTCGAGGCGGCCGATCCGGCGCAAGGAGGTCGATTCATGGCCAGGGGAGCCCGCGAACGTGTCTCGACGGTGTTTCGACTCGCTGTCTTTCTCGGCCAGAATAAGATCTCGCTCGCCGGCGCCATCCTGACAACGAGCTCGGCCGTCACGTTGCTCGTGTTCTGGATATATCTGATCGTCCAGGGCCGCCCCATTCACCCGTACGCCAGCATCGTCTTTTTCCTGATCCTTCCCGCCTTCTTCGCCCTCGGGCTCGTGCTGATGCCGCTGGGAGGCTATCTGCGGCGCCGCAAGCTCCGCGCCCGGGGCGAGCTGCCCCGCGAGTATCCGAAGGTCGACCTGCGCAGCACATTCTTGCGGCGCGCGGCCCTTCTCGTCGCGGGCCTAACCTTCCTGAACTTCGCGATCATGGGAGCGGCCTCGTACAAGGGAGTGGAGTACATGGACTCGGCCCAGTTCTGCGGGCAGACCTGCCACACGGTCATGTCGCCCGAATACACGGCCTACCTGAACTCACCGCACTCACGGGTTGCCTGCGTCGAGTGCCACATCGGCCCCGGGGCGCCCTGGTTCGTCAAGGCCAAGATCGACGGCGTCCGTCAGGTCTTCGCGGTCGCCATGAAGACCTATTCGCGGCCGATTCCTTCTCCCGTTCGGACCCTGCGGCCGGCGCGCGACACCTGTGAGCACTGCCACTGGCCCCAGAAATTCACCGGCGATAAGTTGCTGGTGAGGACGAAGTATGCCGACGACGAGCAGAACACCCCGGCGACGAGCGTCTTGCTGCTGAAGATTGGCGGGCGCACGGCGCAAGGCCGCGTCGGTATTCATGGCCGTCACCTGGATACCGTCGAGCGAATCGAATACGTCTCGACGGACGGCAACCGGCAGGTCATTCCCCTCGTCAACTACATCGACGACAACGGAAAGCAAATCCAGTTCCTCTCGACGGACGTGAAGGCGACGGCCCCGGAGCTCGCCGGCGGCGAGCGCCGCAAAATGGACTGCATGGACTGCCACAATCGGCCGACGCACGCCTTTCAGATGCCCGATCGGGCGGTCGACGAGGCCATGGCCGCCGGCCGGATCAGCACGAGTCTGCCCTATATCAAGCGCGAGGCAGTGGCCGCCCTGCGTGCAACGTATGCCGACCGCGAAGCGGCGGGGGAGCGGATTCCCGCGGCAGTCGGCGAATTCTACCGGACCAAGTATCCCTCGGTCTATCAGAAGGATCGAGCCGCAGTCGAGACGGCAGCAGAGCAGGTGAAGGCCATCTATCTTCGCAACATCTTTCCGGAAATGAAGGTCACCTGGGGATCGCATCCCAACAACATCGGCCACGACGACTTCCTCGGTTGTTTCCGCTGCCACGACGGAAAGCACAAGAGCTCCGATGGCCGCGTCATCCAGGACGATTGCGAGACGTGCCACCAGGTCCTGGCGATGGAGGAAAAGGAACCGAAGATTCTTGCGGACCTCGGTCTGAAGTGATGCCGGAAGCCCGCGGGCACCAACGCGCCTCCGGGCAGTACGCTACGCCGCGGCGCTCGATGGCGTCGCCGATTTCCCGCGCGGTAAGACCTTCAGGATCGCCTTGACCGCCGACGGCACCAGGATCGGCCGCAGCAGCCGCGGGTCGTAGGGTGCAAACCGCCGCTCGTTCTCCGAAAGGCAGAGCTCCAGGAACGAGCGCAGCGAGAAGTCCGAGAAGCTCGTGTGGCTCGAGAGGGTGAATCCGTACTGCGTGTCCCCCTCTCCGCCTCCGAGCTGCATCGCCCCGCGGACGCGGTCCACGGCCTGCGCGACGATGTTCCATGCCCGTCGGGCATCGAAGGCCGGGCGAAGAGGCAGCGAGCGCTGTGCGCGCAGGTACGCGGCCCAGTTGACGATGAAGAGGATGTGTCGCGCCTCCTCCTGCATGATCGTCTCGAACACCGCGACGACCTTCGCGGGGAAGAGACCCGACTTGCTGCCGAGCGAGAAGAGTCCGAACGCGAAGAAGGAATCCATGCACTCGCCGTAGCCGGTTCTCAGGAACGTCCAGGTCGGGTTCTTCGGCACTTCGGCCTCGGGAAACGGCTTGACCGCGATGCCGTAATGCGAGGTCAACCTCTGGATGACGTCGCTATGGCGAGCCTCCTCGTATCCCTGCAGCGCGATGGCCTCGGCGAGGACCGGATCCTGTTCCGTGCGGCCGAGCGCCTGGACCTTGACCGCGGTCGCCGCCTCGGTGCGCGCCGCCTCGTTCCAGACGGGCAGGGACTTCAGGCGCGCAAGGCTCTCGGCGTCGATGTCCGGCCAGACGATCGCTTCCGGCTTGAACGGGTCGTGCGTCTCGATGAACGTCCGGCAGAAGAGGCGCTTGTGTTCCTCGGAACCGATGCGAATGGAATCCATGCGGTGTCGATCTCCTAATTTCGAGTGGCGCGACGGCGACGTCGGGCGGACCGTGAGCAGAACCCGCGGCCCCTAAACCCTATCACGAGAATGAGATTCGGCCTGATATACTGCTCGCTTTTACAGCCGATGAAGCGGGCCGGCGCCAGCCGCCCGGCGGTTGGTAGGGTGGGGTTGCAGAAAGCGAAGCCATGAAAGTTTTGAACCGCATCGACGGTCCCCGGGATCTCAAGCCGCTCAGCCACAAACAGCTCGAGACTCTGGCCCAGGAATGCCGGGACACGATCATCGAGACCATCACCAAGACCGGAGGTCATCTGGCCTCGAATCTCGGGGTCGTCGAGCTGACCCTGGCCCTGCACCGCGCCTTCGACAGCCCGAAGGACCGCCTCGTGTGGGACACCTCGAATCAGTGCTACACGCACAAGCTCGTCACGGGCCGCCGATCGCAGTTCGCGTCGATTCGGACGCCGGGAGGCCTGTCCGGCTTTGCCGAGCCGAAAGAGAGCGTGCACGACACGCTCGCCGCGGGGCACGCCGGGACCGGCCTGTCCTACGGTCTCGGAGTCTCGATGGCGCTCCAGGCAGCCAAAGACGATCCCTACGTCGTCGTGATCGTGGGCGACGGTGCGCTGACGTCGGGACCGAGCTACGAAGCCCTCAACAACATCGTCCACGTCAAGCCGAAGCGCCTCATCGTCGTTCTCAACGACAACGGCTGGTCGATCTCGGAGAACGTCGGCTGGATGGTGCACTGGCGCAACCGCTTCGAGCTGCATCCGGCTTACGGGAAGTTCATCGAGAAGGGGCACAAGTTCGTCAAGCGTCTGCCCCACGGCGACAAGGCCTGGGAGCTCGCGCGCAAGCTCAAGAGCTCGGTCGAGGGCCTCTTCCTCCCGAACCTCGTGTGGGACGAGCTCGGCTTCCACTACGTCGGTCCGGTCGACGGGCACAACTTCGTCGAGCTCGAGGACGCGCTCGCACGCGCAAAGGACGTCTCGGCCGACGGCACGCCGGTCGTCATCCACGCCCTGACGCACAAGGGGCGGGGTTATGCGCTCGCCGAGGAGAATCCCTGCAAGTTTCACCAGCCCGGTACCCCGACCGGCGCGCCGGGATCGGCGCCGCGCTTCACGTACTCGCAGGTCTTCGCGCGGACTCTCATCCGCCTCATGGAGAAGGACGAGAAGATCGTCGCGATCAGCGCCGCGATGCTCGAAGGGACCGCCCTGATCGAGGTCAAGAAGAAGTTCCCCGAGCGCGTCTACGACGTCGGCATCGCCGAGGAGCATGCCGTGATCATGGCGGCGGGCATGGCGAAGGAAGGCTGGAAGCCGGTCGTCGCGATCTACTCGACCTTCCTGCAGCGCTCCTACGACCAGCTGATTCACGACGTCTGCCTGCAGAACCTGCCGGTCACGGTCTGCATCGACCGCGCAGGGCTGGTCGGCGACGACGGCAAGACGCACCAGGGCATTTACGACATCGCGTATACGCGCGGCATCCCCAACATGACCGTCGCCGCGGGCCGAGACGAGAACGAGCTGCAGCACCTGATCTCCACGGCCCTCGAATCCGGCCGGCCGTTCACGCTCCGCTATCCGCGCGGCGCCGGCCTCGGCGTGCCGCTCGATGAGGAGCTCGCCGCGATCCCGATCGGCAAGGGCGAGATCCGCAGGCCGGGGCGCGACCTCTTCTTCCTCGCCTACGGGTCGATGGTGCCGGTGGCCGAGGAGGCCGCGGCCATGCTCGCCGAGCACGGGATCGATTGCGGCGTCGCCAACGCCCGCTTTGCCAAGCCGCTCGATCTCGAGCTGCTCCGGCGCGTGAACGAGTCGGCGCCGCGGATTCTGACGCTCGAAGAGCACCTCGCGCTCGGCGGCTTCGGCAGCGCCGTGCTCGAGGCGTTCCACCGCGAGGGCTGGAACACCGAGGGCCTGCGCGTCCACGGCATTCCGGACCAGTTCGTCGAGCACAGTCCCGCGCCGGTGCAGCGCGCGAACTTCAAGCTGGATCCCGCCGGCGTCGTCGAGACGGCCCTGGCCCTCTACCCGGAACTGGCCGACCGTTCCGGGGCGCGTCCGGCGCGCGGTGGAAGGCCGCGCGCGATCGCGGCGGAGACGGTGACGTGGTGAACCCGCCGTCGCCCTCGCCGGGAAGGCCCGGCATCGAGAAACTCCTCGTCGCCGGACTGCGCGGCTTCTGCGCGGGGGTCGTTCGCGCGATCGACGTCGTGGAGCGCGCCCTGGACGTGTGCGAAGGCCCCGTGTACGTCCGTAAGGAGATCATCCACAACCGCTACGTCGTGGACGAGCTCCGCAGCAAGGGCGCCCGGTTCGTCGAGGAAGTGGACGACGTGCCGGACGGCGCGTGGCTCATCTATTCCGCGCACGGCATCGCGCCGTCGGTTCGCCAGAGCGCGCGCCGCAAGAAGCTGCGCACGATCGACGCGACGTGCCCGCTCGTCACGAAGGTTCACCTCGAGGCGATCCATTACGCACAGCAGGGCTACACGATCATCCTCATCGGCCACGAAGACCACGACGAGACGATCGGCACGCTCGGCGAGGCGCCCGACTCGATCCGGCTCGTGGGCACGACGGAGGAAGCCGAGGCCGTGCAGGTGCCCGACCCCGAGCGGGTCGCCTACCTGACGCAGACGACGCTTTCGCTCGACGATACGCGCGAGATCGTCGCCGTGCTCCGGCGGCGCTTCCCGAAGCTCGCCCGCCCGGCCAAGGACGACATCTGCTATGCGACGCAAAATCGGCAGGACGCGGTGAAGGCGATGACGCCGCTCGTTGACCTCTTGCTCGTCCTCGGCGCGCCGAACAGCTCCAACTCGCTCCGCCTGTGCGAGGTCGCGCGCGACCAGGGCGTCGCGTCGCATCTGATCGAGCGCGCGGAGGACATCCGGCCGGAGTGGCTGGAAGGAGTCCGCGTTCTGGGGCTCACGGCGAGCGCCTCGGCGCCGGAGATCCTCGTGCAGGAGGTCGTGCGCTACGCCCGGGAGAGGCTCGGCGTCCGCGAGGTCGAGGAGTTCGAGACCGTCAAGGAGAACGTGAGCTTCTCGCTGCCGCAGGAGCTGAAGGCGCTGTTGAAGCCCGCTCCGCGGGAAGCGGTTTGACCGGCGCGCCCTCCGAGTTCCCGCCGCAGGCTCGCATGGAAACCGGTGGCCCCCCGAGGCCGGCCCGCCCCGCGGGACGGGGCGCGCTGCGGCTGATTCTGGCCGCCGCGGGCATCGCGCTCCTCGTCTGGCTCTTCCGAACGGTCGGCTGGAGCGCGATCGAGGAGAACCTGCGCGCCATCGGCCCGCTTTTCTTGGTCATCATCGCCCTGTACGGTCTCGCGCAGACCGCCTTTTTCCTCGGCTGGTGGGCCGTGATGAAACCCCGCCCGCCGGCCTCGCGACTCCCCGGGCTCTTCGGCGTCTACCTCGCGGGTGATGCGGCGAACTACGTCGCGCCGGGTGGCGTGGCGGGCGAGCCGCTGAAGGTGCGCCTGCTCTCGGGCAGTCTCGGGGCGGGCCCGGCGCTCGCGTCGGTGACGTTGCACAAGCAGGTGGATCTCATCGCACAGGTCGTCTTCGTCCTCGCCGGAATCGGCATCGCGCTCGCGCGTTTTCCGATGTCGCCCGCGGCGCGGGGGGGAGCGCTGGCCGGAGTCGTGCTCCTCGGCGCGATGCTCGGCGGGTTTTCCTGGGCTCTGCGGCGCGGGACGTACGGCGGCGCGGTGACGTGGCTGTCGCGATTTCGGATCTTCGCGCGTCTGCTCCACCACCGGGAGAAGGCGCAGGCCGTGGACGCGAGCATCCGGCGCTTCCACGACGAGCATGGCGGTTGGTTCGCCGCCGGAATCGGGCTGTGTTTCCTCGGCTGGTGCGTCGGAGCGCTGGAGACCTGGATCGTGCTGCACCGGCTCGCGCCCGGCGGCGGCTGGGCGCAGGCGCTGGGCATCGAGGCGCTGTCGGTCGTCGCGGTGACGATGCTCCTCTTCCTCCCGGGCCGGATCGGCGGCGCCGAAAGCGCGCGCACCGGAATCTGCGTCCTGCTCGGCCTCTCTCCCGCGCAGGGCGTGGCCTACGGTCTGGCCCGGCGCGCGCGAGAGATCGCCTGGGCCCTTCCGGGCTTCGTCGTGATCCTCGTGAGGGCGGTGCGGCCCCGCGCGAGCGGAGGCGAGGCGCCGGTCGCCAAGCTCGCCCGCGGGGAGGCGCGCCCGTGACCGCCGCGGCCGCGCCGGTCCGCGCCGTGCTGCTCGACTTCGGCGGGACGCTCGACGCCGACGGCGTCGCCTGGAAGGAACGCTTCCGAAGGCTCTTCGGCGGCGACGCCGCGCCGTCCGAGAGATTCGACCGCGCCTTCTACGACGCGGATGACGCGCTCGTCGGCGCGATCCCGCGCGACCTCTCGTTCGAAGAGACCGTGCGGCGGCTCTCGGCCGGCGTCGCCGAGCGCCTGGGACGCCCGGACGCCGCGTCGGACGTCGCGGCGCGCTTTCTCGGGGATGCCCGCGCCCATCTCGCGCGCAACGCCGCCGTGCTCGAGGATCTCCACGCGCGATTCCGCGTGGCGATCGTCTCCAACTTCTACGGGAATCTCGAGACCGTCTGCCGCGAGACGGGCCTCGCGCCGCACGTGGACGCCGCCGTCGACTCGGCGGTCGTGCGTGCGGAGAAGCCCGACCGGCGGATCTTCGATGCGGCGCTCGCGACCCTGGGCGTCTCGCCGCGGCGGGCGGTGTTCGTCGGCGACTCGCAACCCCGCGACATGGCCGGCGCGCGGGCCCTCGGGATGCGCCACGTCTGGGTGCGTTGCGAAAGTTCGGGAGCCGAGGCCTGCTGTCCCGGCGACCCGGTCATCGGCCGCCTGACGGAGCTCTCCGGAGTGCTCGCGTGACGCCCTTCGCCGCCGGAGGGCTGATCGCCGCCGGCGAGGGCTCGCGCCTCGCGTCGCTCGGGCGTCCGAAGCCGCTCGTGGAGGTGGCCGGAGTGACGCTCCTCGCGCGCGTCCTCTCGAACTTCGAGGCCGCCGGAGTCGGGCGCGTCGCGATCATCTTCAACGAAAACGAGGAAGACTGCGCTGCTTTCGCGCGCGCGCGGTTCCCGTCTCTCGTGCGCACGATCGTGCTCCGGACAACGCCTCACTCCCTCGCGAGTTTCCGGACGATCCTCGCGGTGTCGCCTCCGGGGCGCTTGCTGGTCGCGACGGTGGATACCGTCTGCGCGCCGGAGGATTTCGCGGCGTTCGCGCGCGCCGCCGCGTCCGCACCGGATGACGAGACCGTGCTGGCGGTGACTCCGCTCGTGGCCGACGAGAAGCCGCTGTGGGTGGAGAGCGACGCGGCGGGCCGGATCCGCAGCATTGGCGGCGGCTCGGGCAACGCGGTGACCGCGGGCATCTACGCCGTGTCGGAAGAGGCGCGCGCGAAGACGCCGCCCGCTTCGCTCGGGCGCCTGCGCGAGTACCTCGCGTGGCTGTGCGACGCGGGGGAGCCGATGCGTGCCGTCTCGATCGGGAAGGCCGTGGACGTGGATCGCCCGGAGGACGTGCGGCTGGCGGAGTCGCTTCTCGGGAAAGCGGCCGTCGGCGCGGGGGGTGCCGCGTGAGCCGTCCGCCCTGCTGGGGGGTGTACCGCGAGCTCGCGCACTCGCCGGGACGTGAGACCGACGACGCGCTCATCCTGAGGGCCACGGCGGCCTCGCTCGAGGATCGGGGTTTCCGCGTCGAGCTCCGCTCTGCCGAGGAGCTGCCGGAGACGACGGACGCCGCGGGCGTCCCGCCGTTTCTCTTCGTGATGTGCGAGCGGCCGGCGGCCGTCGAGCGCCTCGCCGCCTGGGAGCGGCAGGGAGTCCGGATCGTCAACCGGCCGCAGGCGATCCGCAACACGGATCGGGAGCGCACCCTCAACTGCTTCGCGCGCCATGCGATCGCGTTTCCCGAGAGCGTCCTCGTCTCGACGGACCGCCGCGAGGCGGCCGACGCGGCCCCGGCGTTCCCGCTCTGGATCAAGCGCGGCGACGTGCACGCGACGGAGGCCGGCGACGTCTCGCGGGCGGATGGGCCGTCGGAGCTCGCGGCCGGAGTCGCGCGCCTCGCGTCGCGCGGCATCGCGCATGCGGTGCTCCAGGAGCACGTTCCCGGAGATCTCATCAAGTTCTACGGCGTGGCGGGGGAGACCGACGCCGCTGCGCCGGCCTGGTTTCAGTGGTTCTACCATCGCGATCAGGTGCTCGCGAATCACCCGTTCGACGAGGAGGCGCTGCGTTCGCTCGTCGGGCGCGCCACGGCGGCCCTGGGTCTCGAGGTGTTCGGCGGCGACGCCATCGCGGGTCCGGACGGGCGGCTCGTCCTCATCGACCTGAACGCGTGGCCGAGCTTTGCGCTCTACCGGGCCGTCGCCGCGCCGCGGATCGCGGAGGCCCTCGCGGCCCGGTTCCGAAAAGAGGTGGGAGTGCCCCGATGACCGAGACCGTGAAACGCAACGACGTCGGCCCCCGATCGAAACGCATCGTGGATCTCGAGGCACGGCACATGGCGCCGGGCCTCCAGTCCTTCGCCCTCTATTCCGGCCTCGCGATGGCGCGCGGGCAGGGGAGCCGCCTCTACGACGAGGATGGCGGCGAGTACATCGACTTCATCGCGGGGATCGCCGTCGGCGCGGTAGGACACTGCCACCCGCGGTACGTCGAGGCGCTGAAGGCGCAGGCCGAGCGCCTCACCTTCGGAAGCTTCACGACGGAGACGCGGGCGCGGTTCCTCGAGCTCCTGGGATCCGTCACGCCGCCGGGCCTGACGCGAATCCAGCTCTTCTCGAGCGGCGCCGAGGCGGTCGAGGCCGCGTTCCGGCTCGCCAAGTCGGCCACGAAGAAGTTCGAGTTCGTCGGATACTCGGGCGCGTTCCACGGAAAGACCGGCGGCGTTCTGCCCCTGCTCTGGGGCGACTTCAAGGACGGCCTCGGTCCCTTCGTGCCGGGCTGCTATTCGGCGCCCTACGCCTCCTGCTATCGCTGCCCGCTGTCCCTGACCTATCCCGATTGCGGGATCGCCTGTGCGGAGAAGACGCGGGACGTGATCAAGAACCAGACGGGCGGCGCCGTCGCCGCGATCATCGTCGAGCCGATGCAGGGCACGGCCGGAAACGTCATCCCGCCGCCGGGATTCCTCTCCGCCATCCGGGAGATCGCGAAGGAGGTCGGCGCCCTCTTCATCGCGGACGAGATGATCACGGGCTTCGGCCGAACGGGCCGGATGTGGGGCGTGGACCACGACGGCGTCGTGCCGGACGTCATGACGGTCGGCAAGGGCGTCGGCGGCGGCTTCCCGCTGTCCGGCGTGATCTCGACCGACGAGCTGACGAAAGCGAAGCCCTGGTCGAACCCGTCGGGTAGCTCCTCCTCCTACGGAGGCAATCCGCTGGCCGCGGCGGCCGGCCTGGCGTCGCTCGAGATCATCACGAGGGAGAATCTGGTCGAGAACTCGGCGCGCGTCGGGCACGCGATGCTCGCGCGACTCCAGGCGATGCAGGAGAAACACCGGATCATCGGCGACGTGCGCGGGAAGGGACTCCTCCTCGGCCTCGACCTCGTGACCGATCGGCGAACGAAGACGCTCGCCTCGAAAGAATTCACGAAGGCGCTCTTCCAAGAGTGCCTGCGCCGCGGGCTGGTGGCGATGTCGTACACGCCGGTGATCCGCATCAACCCGCCGCTCTCGATCGATGAGCAAACGGCGCTCGACGGGCTCGAGATCCTCGACGAGGCGATCGGGGCCGTCGCGAGGCAGTGGAAGCTCGACTGAGCCCCGCGTCCTCGGCCGCGCCCGGGGCCCTTCGCGGGGCCCTGATCGGCGTCGGCCACGTCGCGCGCCACGGCCACCTCCCCGGCTGGAGCACGGTTGCCGACGTCTCCTTCGCCGGCGCGGCGGACGGGCGGACGGAAGGGCGCGCGCCGTTTCTCGAAGCCTGGCCCGGGGCCGCGTGGTACGCGACGGCCGAAGAGCTCCTCGCGCGCGACGACCTCGACTTCGCCGACATCTGCGCGCCGCCATCCGTTCACCTCCCGCTCGTGCGGGCCGCTCTCGACCGCGGCCTACATGTCCTGTGCGAGAAGCCCCTCGCGCTCGATCTGTCCGCGGTCGCCGCGCTCGGCGCGCGAGCTCGGGAGCAGGGCCGGGCGCTCGTGACGGTCCATAACTGGAAGCACGCGCCGGCGGTGATGCAGATCACGCGCCTCGTTCGGGAGGGCGCGGTGGGATCCGTCCGCCGCTGCCGCTGGGAGACGCGGCGCACGCAGCCGGCGGTCGCGGCAGGCGAGAAAGGCAACTGGAGGATCGATCCGGCGCAGTCGGGCGGCGGCGTGCTCGTGGACCACGGCTGGCACGCGGCCTACATGATGCGCGAATGGCTGGGCGGACGGCCCCGGACGCTCTCGGCGACACTCGAGACGCGGAAGCACCGCGAGTTTCCGCTCGAGGACACGGCGGAGATCCGGCTCGACTGGAGCGGCGCCCGCGCCGAGATCTTCCTGACCTGGGCGGCCGAGGCGCGGAGCAATTCCGCGGTCATCGAAGGCGAGCGCGGCACGATCGCGCTCGAGGGCGGCCTCGTCACGCTCTCCGTGCCCGGGGCGGCGCCGCGCGACTGGGAAATGCCGTCGCTCGCCGAAGGCTCGCACCACGCGGACTGGTTCGGCGGCGTCGCGCGGGAGTTCCTGAGCGAAGTGCGGGAGCCGGCGGTGCGCGGCGGGAACCTCGAGGCCGCGGCGCTCTGCGCCGAGATTCTCGCCCTCTCGCAGGACTCGAGCCGCCGGGGCGGCGAGACCCTTGCAGTGCCCGCGCGATGAGTGCGCCCTCGCTCCTTCTCGTCGCGCCGGACGGGCCCGCGGCCGTCCCTCCCGAGACGGAGCTCCTGGGGCTCCCCATCGTCCGCCGCACGGTGCTTGCCGCGAAGCGCGCCGGGTTTTCCCGCGTGGCGGTCGCCGGGGCGTCGCCGGAGAGCCCGCTCGCCCGTGCGCTCGAGGGAGCGGACGTCGAGCGGCTCGCGGCGGGCGCGCCGGCGCCCGAGGGGGCCGTGGTGCTGCCCTGGAACCGCGTGCTGCGGCCCGGCGAAGTGCGGCAGCTCGCGGCGGGCCGCCCGGCGTCGGAGCTCGGCGTGGTGCTCGCCTCCGAGGCGGATCGGCCGGCCGCGGAGCGCTGGCTGCTCCAGGGGCTCATTCGGGACACGGAGGGCTTCATGTCGCGCCGCTTCGAGCGGCCCGTCTCGCTCGCCGTGAGCCGCCGGCTGGCGGACACTGCGGTGACGCCGAACGAGATGACGCTCGTCTCGGTCGCCATCGGACTCTTCGGCGCGCTGTTCTTTCTGTCGCAGCGTCCGGCGCTTCAGACAGTCGGCGCGCTGGCGTTCTTGCTCCACTCGATTTTGGACGGCTGCGACGGAGAGCTCGCGCGTCTGAAGTTCCAGGAGTCGCGATTCGGCGGCGTGCTCGACTTCTGGGGAGACAACGTCGTCCACGCCGCGATCTTCGGCTGCATCGCGATCGGCTGGAGCCGCAGGGTGAACGCCGCCTGGCCTCTCGGGCTCGGCGCCGCGGCCGTCGCGGGAACCCTCGCCTCGGCGGGATTCGTCTACTGGAGCACGATGCGGGGAGAACGCGAAGGCCCGCTCTTCGTCTCCGTCACGAGCGAGGTGGACGGCGCGGTCTCGCGGATCGCCGACGCGCTCGGGCGGCGCGACTTCGTCTATCTCGTGATCGCCCTTTCTCTCTTCGGAAGGGCCAACTGGTTTCTGGTGGCCGCGGCGGCGGGCGCTCCGATATTCTTCCTCGTTCTCTTTGCCCTGGAACGGCGTCGAGCCCGAAGAAAGGCGACATGACCGACCGCACTTCGTTCTATCCCGAGCTCGCGCGCGACATTGCGCCGGCCGAAGGCCCTCTCGGCGTGCTGATCCCGGGCCTCGGCGCCGTCGCCACGACGCTCGTCGCCGGCGTCCGACTGATCGAGAAGGGCCTCGCGCGGCCCTTCGGCTCGCTGACGCAGATGCAGAAGCTGCGGCTCGGCAAGCGGACCGCGCCGCGCTTCGTCCCGATCCGCGAGCTCGTGCCCCTCGCGGGGCTCTCGGACCTCGTCTTCGGCGGCTGGGACATCTTTCCGGACAATGCCTACGAGACCGCCGTGAAGGCCGGCGTGGTGCCGGCCGAGCTGCTCTCGGCCGTGAAGGGCGAGCTCTCGGCGCTCGAGCCCTGGCCGGCCGTCTTCGAGCGCGCCTGGGTCCGGAACCTCGAGGGCCGCCGCGTCAAGTCGGCGCCGACGAAGATGCATCTGGCCGAGGCGCTCGCGCGCGACATCGAAGACTTCCGCGCGAAGACGGGCGTGCGCCGGTGCGTGATGATCTGGTGCGGCTCGACCGAGGTTTACGCGGAGCCGTCGGGGGTGCACGAGACGTTGGCCGCGTTCGAGAAGGGGCTGCGCGATAGCTCGCCCGAGATTTCGCCCTCGATGATCTACGCCTACGCCGCGATCTCCGCGGGAATTCCGTTCGCCAACGGCGCGCCGAACCTCACCGTGGACATCCCGGCGCTGACCGACATGGCGCGGGCGCGCGGCGTCCCGATCGCGGGCAAGGACTTCAAGACGGGCCAGACCCTGATGAAGACGATCATCGCGCCGGGGCTGCGCGCGCGGATGCTCGGCCTGCACGGCTGGTTCTCGACGAACATCCTCGGTAACCGGGACGGCGAGGTCCTGGACGACCCGGGCTCCTTCCGGACGAAAGAGGTCAGCAAGGCGTCCGTGCTCGACGCGATCCTCCAGCCGGAGCACTACCCCGAGCTCTACGGCGACTACTTTCACAAGGTTCGCATCGAGTACTACCCGCCGCGCGGCGACGCCAAGGAAGGATGGGACAACGTCGACATCTTCGGGTGGCTCGGCCAGCCGATGCAGATCAAGATCGACTTCCTCTGCCGCGACTCGATCCTCGCGGCGCCCGTGGCGCTCGATCTGGTTCTCTTCCTGGATCTCGCGCAGCGCGCCGGGCTCTCGGGCACCCAGGAGTGGCTCTCGTTCTACTTCAAGAGCCCGATGTCGCGTCCCGACCTGCGTCCCGAGCACGACCTCTTCGTGCAGCACCTGAAGCTGGCCAACACGCTGCGGATCCTCGTCGGCGAGGAAGTCCTCGATCACTCGGGCCTCGACTACTACGAGGGAAGCGCCGCGACGCCGTGAGGCCGGCCGTAGGGACGCGGACCCGGATCTGGATCGCGGCGAGTTTCGCGCTCCTCGTCTTCCCGCTCGTCCGATGGGCGCAAGCTCCGGCCGGCGGGCGCCTCTTCCTTCCACGCACGCCGCTCGACGGAGTTCGCCCGGATCTCGCCCGCGCCTGGACGTTTCTCGACGAGGCGCGGCGAGCGGTCCCGGAGCGTTGCCGCTTCACGGTCCTCTCCTCGGACTTCTCCCTCGAGATGGACGTCTTCATGATGGCGATCGGCCTGCTGCCTTCCGCCTATCCCCGCCCGTCTTCCTATTACGAGGCACCTCTGGCACGGCGTCCGGCCGACGTCGAGTACGTGCTCTACTTCGGCCAGCCCCCGGCGGAGCTGCCGGGCTTCCGCAGGATCTCGACATTGCACGAGGGCGCCATCTTTCGCCGGGCGCCTCCTCGGTGAAGACGCTGTTCTTCTTCGCCGCTGGCCACCTGCTGCTCGTGCCATTCGGCGCCGCGCTCGCCTTTCATCCGGCGATCCGCCGCCTTCCCGTCGCGGCGCGTCTCTCCGCGGCCCTCGCCGCCGGCGCCGTCGGGCTGACGGCCGAGGCCCTTGTGCTGACCGGGCTCGGCGTCCGCTGGTCGGTCGCCGGGCTTTCCGCGCCGTTACTGCTCGTCTCGGCGATCCTCGCCTGGCGATGGTCGCGGCAGCCGGCCGCTCCGGAAGGAGCGATCGACCCTCCCGTCCTCGGGCGCGACGTCGCCTTCGCTCTCGCGGGCGCGGCGGCGCTCCTCGCGCTCGCGCACGTGGGCGCGAGCCTCGTGACCGAACGGGCCACCTCGGTGGACTACGTTTTCTTCTGGGGAGTCAAGGCCGCGCGCTTCGCCGCTGCGCGGGGCGTCGATCCCGGGCTTCTGCGCTGGGAGTACTTCTTCCACGCCGTGCCGTCCTATCCGCCGCTCGTTCCGGTCGTCGAGGCGTTTCCGGCGATGCTCGCCGGCGAGATGGCCTGGCGGACCGGGCCGCTCGCGGCGCTGTTCTGGCTCGTGGCCGCGCTGCCGGTCGTGTGGTTCGCGCTGCGGCGGCGCCTTCCCGCGGACGGGGCGGCGGCCGTGGCCGCGTTCTGGACGGTCGCCCTCGGTCTCTCGATCGTCTGGTCGTTTTCGGGCGGAAACGCGGAGGCGCCGCTGCTCTTCTTTTTCACCGTCGCGGGCGCGACGCTTCTCGGAGAGATCCCGGGAGACTCGCGACTTCTCCCGGCCTTGGCGCTCGCCGGAGCGGCGCTCACGAAGGCCGAGGGCGCCGTCGGCGCGGGATTCCTCGTGGCGGGCGTGGCGCTCCGGGACCGGCTCGCGGGACGGCCGCGCGCGATCGCGCGGGGATGGCCCCTCGCCGCGGCGCCGGCCGCCGGCGTGCTTCTCTGGTTCGGCTTCCAGCGGGCGGTGGGTCTGCCGGTCGGGTACACGGGCCACGGTCCGTTCTTCGACCTGCACTTCGAGAACGTCGGCCGGATCCTCGGCGCGGAGCTCCGAAACCTGTCCGCGGGAACGGGCGGACTCTCCTGGATCTTTCCGGCGGCGGTGATTCTCTTCTCCCGCCCGCGCCGCGCCGCCCTTCCGGCGCTCGCCGTCTTCGCCGGGACGCTCCTCTTCCTTCTCTTCGACTACCTCCACGACGCGGGCGACCCGTCGCTGCGGATCAGCTGGACGATCCCTCGCGTGACGCAGCCGGCGCTGTCGCTGGGAATCCTGGCCGCGGGTCTCACCGGATTCGAGAAACGCCGGTAGGGGCGGGGCTCGTCCCCGCCCTACGACGGCTTCCGCTCCTCGCCGATCTGCTCGAGCAGCTCCTGGCCGATTCGCCGGGAGACGAAGATCTGCTTCAGGTAGTTGAGTGACGTGATCGCGAGCGGGACGCCGGCCGCGGAGAAGGGCGCGCCCATCGCCGCGAGCGCGAGGTGCCGCGCCTTCTCGCCGCGAGTGAACTCGGGATTGCGCAGGTCGAGCACGCTGCCGTAGTAGCGGAAGACCATCTTGTAGACATCCGACAGGAGCGTCCGGAACCCCATCTCGCTGCCCCAGACGAAGCACTCGCCGGTCCGGACCTTTTCGAGGAACTCGGCCGGCGTGTCGGCCTGCGCGACGGTATAGACGAGCGCGAGCGGACCGAGCGTGTGCGCGTCCGATCCCGCGACGAGGGAGACCGCACCGCGTTTCTCGCGGACGACCGCCATGAGGTCTTCGATGAGGCGATTGTGCTGCGTCGCCATCGCGCCGTTCTTGACCTCGAAGACGTCGAACATCCGGAGCATCTCCTCGAAGTAGCGCCGCGGCGAGTTGCGCATCCGGTAGTTCTGGAACATGTGGTTGGCCGACGCGAGGATCCGCTCCTCCCGGAGATACGCATGCAGCTCGTAGATGTCGCGGCGGCGCTTCTGGATCTCCGCGTGCTGGCGCTCGTCGATGCCGAAGACGTTGACGTGGATCCGCTGGCGCGTGTCCGGGAACCACGTCTCCACTTCCTCGGAGATGAAGAAATCCGGCAGGTCGGGATTCTTGTCGAGGAGCGCCAGGCAGCCGTCGATCGAGTCGTGATCGGTGATCGTGACGAAGTCCATGCCGCGCTCCTTGGCGACGCGGTAGACCTCTTCGGGCCGGTTGTAGCTGTCGCGGGTGTTCGCGACCCGGAAGTACTTGAAGGTCGAGTAGACCGAGTGGCAGTGGAGATCCGCCTTCTTGAACCGAGGGTCGTGGTGCAACGCGGATACTTCGGCAGGCGGCTCCGGCATCGGACGTTCAGGGTCGCAAATCGCGTGCCGGTGTGTCAAACGGGTGGCTCTCGCGGGTCGCCGGGAGGCCCCGGCCGTGTTAGTTTTCGCAGGAATGGGCCGATTTCTGTTTCGCGTGGCCTATGGGGCGCTGCTCGTCCTGCTCTTCCTCGGGGCGGGCTGGATCATGTTCCGGCGCTCCATCGTCGGCCGTACCGTCACGGTGCCCGACCTCTCGGGGCACGACCTTCCAGAGGCCGGACGGCTCGCGGCGCAAGCTGGCCTCCGCGTCGAGAATGAGGGCCGGCGGGCGCGCAACGACGACAAGATCGCGCGTGACCGCGTGCTCGCTCAGGAGCCCGAGGCCGGCTCGCTCGCCAAGCCGGCCCAGACGATCCGCGTGGTCCTTTCCCTCGGTCCGCGCGAGATCAAGGTGCCCGACCTGACCGGCCTGCCGCCGCGCGCCGCCGCCCTGAAGCTCGCGGAGGCCTCCCTGACGCTCGGATCGACGTCCTGGTACCGCGATGCGCTGGCGCGCGTGGGCATCGTGGCGCAGGACCCCGAGCCGGACGCGGTCGCGGGCCGGAACGTGGCCGTCGCCGTTCTGACCAATCGCGGACAGCCGGAGACCCGTTTCGTGATGCCGGACCTCGTCGGACAGGACGCCGACAAGATGAAGGCGCGCCTGGAAACCTTCGGGTTCCGCGTCGGCAGCGCGCGCTACGAGACCTACGAGGGCGTCGCGCCGAACACGATCCTCAAGCAGTTCCCGCCGGCGGGCTTTCCGCTCGGCAGCCGCGAGGTGGTTTCCCTGACGGTCTCGCGTCCCGCCGAGCCGACGAGGTCGGCGCCCCCTCGATGAGCGTCCGCATCGCCCCGTCGCTCCTCGCCGCGGACTTCGCGCGCCTCGCGGACGGCCTTCGCATCGCCGAGGAAGGCGGCGCGGACCTCGTCCACGTGGACGTCATGGACGGGCACTTCGTACCGAATCTCACGATCGGACCGCCGGTCGTCGCGGCACTGCGGCGCGCGACGAAGCTCCCGCTCGACGTGCACCTGATGATCGAGAAGCCGGAGGCGACGCTGACTCAATACCTCGACGCAGGTGCCGACTGGATCTCCGTGCACGTCGAGGCGACGCACCATCTGCAGCGTTGCCTGGACCTGATCCGGAAGGGAGGCGCCCGCGCGGGCGCGGCGATCAATCCCGGCACGCCGGTCGAAGCGCTCGAGGCGGCGTTCGGCGATCTCGACTACGCCGTCGTGATGTCCGTCAACCCCGGATGGGGAGGGCAGCCGTTCCTGCCGGGGAGCGTGGCCAAGGTCCGGCTCCTGCGCGGCCGAGCGAGCGCGTCGGGAGCGCCCCCCCTCGCGGTCGAGGTGGACGGGGGCGTCACGGCGGGGAACGCGTCGGCGCTCGCGGGGGCCGGCGCGGAAATTCTGGTGGCCGGTACCGCGATTTACGGGGACGCCGATCCGCGCCGCTCGATCGAACGGCTCCGGGCCGCGGCGCAGGAGGGGGTTCGGGTTTGAGTTCGCCTTCGTTCGGAAAGCTGCGGCGCGCGGCGGGCGCCGCAGCCGTCGCGGCCGTGTGCCTCGGACTCCTCGTGGCCACCGATTGCGCGAGTTCCGGTGCTGCCCGCAAGCCCGACAAGCTGACGCAGGAGCTCCTGAGCACGCCGAAGGAGCAGCTCTTCGAGAAGGGCAAGGGCCTCATCGACAAGAAGAAGTGGGACCAGGGGCGCAAGTACCTGAGCTACGTCTTCGAGACGTACCCGAACGACTCCCTGGGGCGGGACGCGCTGCTGCTCGTCGCCGACTCGTATCTGAGGCAGGGCGGCACCGCGAGCTACACGGAGGCGCGCTATCGGTATCGCGACTATCTCAACCGCTATCCCGACGCCCCGAAGCGGGATTATGCGCGCTATCAGTTCGCGTATTGCTCCGACAAGGAGCACTCGGGCCCGGACAAGGACCAGACCTCGACGCGCGAAGCGATCACGCAGTACCAGGCTCTCATCCGCGAGTTTCCCGACTCGGCTTACGCCGGCGCCGCACGCGAGCGGATCCGGCAGCTCGTCGACCTCCTCGCCGACCACGAGTTCGACGTCGGCTACTTCTACATGCGCAAGGGCTCCCTCGGCTCCGCCATGGGCCGGTTCAGCGGCCTCGAGGATCGCTATCCGGAGTACACCAACAAGGACAAGCTCTTCTACTACGAGGCCCGGACCCTCACGCGGCTCGGCCGGCCCGAACAAGCGGCCCGGTACTACTCGCGGATCCTCGAGGAGTACCCCAAGAGCGAGTTCTCGAAGAAGGCGCGGCAGGGCCTGAAGAAGCTCAAGATGCCTCCGCCTCCCGGCGACGAAAAAGAGGCGGCCAGGCCCACCGACGTCCAGCCCTCCAAGAACTGAAAAGAAAGAGTTTGTTAGGTCTCTGCCGGCCGCCCGGAGGGTTCTGCGGTTTGACAGACGGGCCGAAACCACCTAAATTTAAGCCCAAGGCAGTTTTCGCCGAATTTTTTCAAGGAGTCGCCATGCGTCTCCCTCGCCGCCGTATCCTGGCCGCGGCTCTCGTCCTGGCTTCCGCAGCCTGGGTCGGAGCCCAGACTCCGCCGCCCGACGCCAACCTGGCGACGACGGTTCCGTCCTCCACCGGCAGCCTCGAGACGGCCCCGAAGCCGACGGGCTACGAGAGCGATCTCTACTGCTTCGGTTATCTCGGCGGATTGAACGACCCGTTCGTCGCGCAGGTCACGAGCGCCCAGGACGTCGCCGAGCAGGTGGACTTCGCCACGGGAGATTTGCTGTATCTCGAGACGGGCGCCGATCGAGGTCTTCGGGTCGGAGACGAGTACTGGCTCGTCACCGCCGAGAACGAAGTCTTCAATCCCTCCAACGGGGCGAGCCTCGGACGCTTCTACCAGTATCGTGGGCGCGCCGTCGTCCTGTGTCTCGGAGCCCACTCGGCGACGATCAAGGTTCTCGACTCCTGCACGGACATTCCGATGGGCGCCTTCCTCAAGAAATTCGACCCGATCCCCATTCCGCTGGCGCGCAAGTCGCCTCCGGCGACCGCCTGTGACCCGCCGTCGGGCAAGCCCGCAGGCCGGATCGTTTATTCGCGCGACGGGGTCGTGGCGCTCGGGCAGGACACGCCGGTGATCGTCGATCTCGGCATCGCCAACGGCCTTCAGCCGGGCGACTTCCTGACGATCTATCGCTACTCGACGGGCCGCGACTACGGAATCGAGCCGCAGGGCACGTACTGGGTCAACGTGCCGCCGCCTCCGGGAGTCGAGATCCCGCGGACCTACCTGGGCGAGATCTCCGTTCTCGAGGTGGGAGACCGCTGGGCCATCGGCCGGATCACGGACTCGTACCGGCTGATCGAGGTTGGCGACGAGGTCGAGCTCAAGTAGACGTTCGCATCGAAAATTATTCGGAGAGGCGGCTCGGCCGCCTCTCTTTTTTTTGTCCGTGTCGCCTCCGGCCGGCGGGCGCGCGGCGATTCGCGGGTTGGCACGAAAATGATCGGCGCGATGCGACGCCGTTGCGGTGTCGCATCGTTGCTTCCGTCGCGAAGATTTGCGTCGCTACCCGAACCGACATCGCTCTGCTAAGATCCGCGGCGTTCCACTCGATTCTGTCTTAGCGGGGGGAAGTCACGTGAATCTGGACGGGCAACTGCAGCAGATCATCGACGAGCTCCTGGCCCACGGCATTTCCCTCGATCTGGCAAAGAAGGAATTCGAGAAGAAGTACATCGTCGGCGCCGTGAAGCGGTCGTCCGGAAATCTCGGGCGCGCGGCGTACTCTCTCGGCATTCATCGCAACACGCTTCGCAACAAGGTCGGGATCCTGAACATCCGCCTGCCGCGCGAGAAGCGGCGCGTCTCGCCGGACATCGTCAAGAAGAAATAGCTGTCAGCTATCAGCTCTCAGCGATCAGCCGACGGCAACGAGGCCGGCAGAAGCGAAGGTCAAAGAGCTCTGGCTGAGAGCTGAAAGCTGAGAGCTGACAGCTAGCTCTTCGGCTTGTCCTTCGATTCCTCGCCGGCCTTGACCGAGTCCTTGAAGTTCTTGATCCCCTCGCCCAGCCCTTTTCCCAGCTGCGGCAGCTTTCCCGCGCCGAAAATGATGATGACGATCAGCAGGATGACCAGCAGCTCCGGTAGGCCCAGTGAGCCAAACATAGCGTTCTCCTCGAGACGGTTAGCTTAACAGAGACCGGAGGCGCGCCTCGAAGAGGCCGCGAAACGCCGCGTCCGCCGGGGCATCCGAGAGCAGCCGCCGGACCAGGGCGAGCTCCCCGGGCAGGTACTGGCGGTAGACGGGCCCGCGCCCCTGGGCGACCGCGCGCGCGAACGTGCCACAGACCTTCCAGGCCCTCTGGAGGAGAACGCGGTCGAGTCTCCGCGCGAGATCTCCGGCGTCGAGGCGCCGTCGCGCCGCGAGCTCCCCGACGGCGTCGCGCGCGAGCTCGGGAGTCATCCAATCGAGTGTCGTGCGCTCCCAGAGGAGCGATGCGACGTCGTAGGTATCGGGGCCGGACCGCATGTCCTGGAAATCGATCGCGGCGACTTCGCCGTCGAACGGGAAGAGATTGTTGCCGTGGAAATCACGGTGCGCGAGCGCTCGCGGGTGCGCGAGGATCTCGCGGCAGAGCGCGTCGGCCCAGCGGTCGTGGACGGCGCGCTCGCCCTCGGACAGCGGGCTCGCGAGCAGGAGATCGAACACGGCTTCGCGCGCGAGCTCGAGCTCGCGCCGGAAGAGCGCGAAGTCGAATGGCGGATTGATCCCGGGATCCGGCAGCGCGGCGATCGCCGACGCGGCGCGCACGGCGTCGGCGAGGCCGCCGATGCGCGCCTCGGGCTGCACCGCGAGTCGGCTCGCGAGATCCGACGATCCGAGGTCCTCCACGAGCTGATGACCCTCGCCGTCGTCGGCGAGAATCCGTGGGACGCGGACGTGGCCGTCGAGGGCCGCGCGCGCGGCCACCCAGCGGCGGCGGGAATCCGACTCTTCCGGCGGATAGGCGACGCCGAGAACGCTCGCGCCGCCGGGGAGTGCGATCCGCAGGTAGCGCCGCCGGCCGACGTCGCCCGGCAGTTTCTCGACGGCGGCCGGCTCGCACCCGGTGCGTTTCAGCAGCCGGGCGAGGCCGGAGAATTCCGCGGTGAGGTCGGCGGCGGGCGGCGCGTCGAGGGTCGGCGGGAGATGACTCGGTCGCTTCATCCGCGAGGGCGCGCCGCCCGACATTTCCTCAGCTCTTCGCCAGCGAGAGGACGATCTTCTTGATCCGCACCGGCGTGTTCGGCCGGTCCTTCGCGTCGCGCGGAACGGCGGCGATCTTGTCGGCGGCGTCCATGCCCGACACGACCTCGCCGAAGGCGGAGTACTGGTTGTCGAGGAAGGTCGAGTCCTTCACGACGATGAAAAACTGCGACGAGGCGGAGTTGGGGTTCGAGGATCTCGCCATCGAGACGATGCCGCGCTTGTGCGAGACGTCGTTGAACTCGGCGTTGATGGTGTTGTTTCCGTTGCCCCCGGTGCCATAAGGCTGCCGCGGGTCTTCCGGCTTCTTCGTCAGCGGATCGCCGCCCTGGATCATGAAGCCGGGGATCACGCGGTGGAACATCGTCCCGTCATAGAAGCCCGCGGCCGCCAGATCCACGAAGTTCTTCACGTGGTTGGGCGCCTTGTCGTAGAAGAACTTGATCGTGATGTCTCCCATGTCGGTCTGCAGCGTGGCGAGCGTGTTGGCGTAGTCGCGCGGCGCGGGTGTCATCTTCTTTTTCTTTCCCTTTCCCGCCGTCTGGGCGGGGGCCATCGCCGAAGCGAGCAGCGCGACGGCGCACAGAAGCAGTGTGGGCAGGGCGAGTTTCGTCTTCAAAATTCGGCTCCTTTCCCGAATCGGAAATCACGATAACACGCGGGCCCCTGCGTCCCCTTCCCGACCGCGGGCATAAGATTCGAACGTGCGTGTGAACGCTGCGGGCCGGACATGAGCGGCCCCGAAACGGCACCCGACGTCCTGATCGTGGGCGCCGGCGTCGTCGGGCTCGCGGTCGCCGACGAGCTCGCCAGCCGGGGGCACGCCGTTCGGGTGCTCGAGCGCGGATCCACCGGCGCGGAGGCTTCGTGGGCGGCAGCGGGGCTGCTTTCCCCTCAGTCGGAGGCCCGGTCGGCCGGTCCGTTCTTCGACCTGGCGCTCGAGAGTCTCCGGCTGTACGGTCCCTGGGTGGAGGCGCTCGAGGTGCGCGCCGGCGAGTCGGCCGGATTCCGGCGCACCGGGCTCGTGCGTTTCGCATTCGACGAGACGCAGGATGCGGCGCTCGGCGACTTCCTGTGGCAGCGCGAGCGGGGGTTTTCGCTCGAACGGTGGGATGCCGCGGCGATCGCCGCGCGGCTCGGTCCGGACATCTGCCCCGGCGCGCGGGCCGCCCTGTTCTTCCCGGACGAGGCCGTCGTCGATCCGAGGAAGCTCACCCGGGCGCTCGACCGGGCGGTCCGAGGCCGCGGCGTCGAGGTCCGCAGCGACACGCCGGTTCGGGCTCTTCGCATCGAGGGCGGGCGATGCGTGGGCGTCGAGACGGAGAGCGAGTTTCTCGGCGCGGGATGTGTCGTGGATGCCGCCGGCGCGTGGGCCGGCCGCGTGGGCGGGCTGCCGTTCTCCGTGCCGGTCGAGCCGGTGCGCGGCCAGATCGTCGAGCTCGATTGCGGCGCGAGGCCTCCGGCCCTCGTTCTGCACGGGGAGAGCACGTATCTCGTGCCGCAGGGCGCCGGACGCGTTCTCGTCGGGGCGACGGTCGAGCGCGCGGGCTTCCGGAAGGAGGTCACGGCGGGGGCGATCGCGAGTCTGCTCGCGGAGGCGAGGCGCCTTTATCCGCTCGTCGGCGACGCGCGGTTCGTGACCGCCTGGTCGGGGCTGCGGCCGGGGACGACCGACGGCCTTCCCATTCTGGGCGGATGCAGCGTGCCGGGACTCTTCTTCGCAACGGGGCATTACCGCAACGGCGTCCTGCTCGCGCCGGCAACGGCGGCGCTTCTCGCGGACGCGATCGAGGGGCGACCGGCGACCCGCCTCGATCCCTTCGGAGCCGAACGCTTCGCCCGGGCGGATCCCCGATCGGGCGGCGCGCCGCGGGGCCGGGTCGAGGTTTTCGGATAGAATTCGCACAGTCGCGGCCGGGAATGACCCCCGCCGAAAAGGGAGACAGGGCCTCGGATCGCCGGACGGGTCCGGGCAAGAGAAAGATGCGAAAAGCACTCTACGCGGGTGTCCAGCGGACCGCGGATGCGCTTTGGAAGGTGACCCGAGCCCTCGACTCCTACTTCCCGGAACGCCGTTTCCAGCCCAAATGGGCGCCGGCGCCGCTCCTGAAGCAGAAGGAGCGCTCCTTCCCGCCGCTCGGGTTCCCGCGCGAGACCGATTCCCTGTGCCCGCGCTGCGTCACCGAGGTCCGGGAACAGATTCTCTCGGGCCGCGCCGACTGGAAAGTCCTCGTCGACGAGAATCCCGGCCAGATCCGCGCCCGGATCGTCGAAGAGGACGGCCGGATCCTGATGAAGAAAGATTGTCCCGAGCACGGCTCCTTCGAGGACGTCCTCTCGACGGACCCGGAGTTCTTCAAGCGCCTGGAGGCCCTCTATCCGGGCCGCGATTTCGTCATTCCCAAAGACGGCCTGCACGAGCACGGCGCGTCCTCGATCAAGTACGGGCGCGGCGCGGTCCTCACGATCGACCTGACCAACCGCTGCAACATGATGTGCAACCCGTGCTTCATGGACGCGAACCAGGTCGGTTACGTCCACGAGCTCGAGTGGGAGGACGTCAAGAAGTTGCTCGACGACGCGGCGTCGATCAAGCCGCGCCGCCAACTGTCGGTCCAGTTCTCGGGAGGGGAGCCGACGCTCTCGCCGCACTTCCTGCCGGCGATCCGGTATGCGCGGGAGCTCGGGTACTTCTCCGTCCAGTGCGCCACCAACGGCGTGCGGTTCGCGCAGGACGCGGACTTCGCGCGGGAGGCGGCGGCGGCGGGCCTACGGTTCGCCTACCTCCAGTTCGACGGCGTCGGGAACGAGAACAACCAGCACCGCAAGGTGGGCAACCTCTACGACGTCAAGCTGCGCGCGATCGAGAACCTGCACCGGCATGGCGTGGACATCACGCTCGTCACGACGATCGTCAACACGGTCAACAACGACCAGGTCGGCGACATCCTCCGTTTCGCGATCGAGAACATCGACAAGATCAACGCCGTCGCGTTCCAGCCGGTCTCTTTCACGGGCCGCGACGAGGAGATCGACGACGAGACGCGCCGGCAGCAACGCTACACGCTGTCGCACCTCGCGCACGACGTGAAGACGCAGGCCGGAATCGGCGAGCCGATGCGCGACTGGTACCCGCTGTCCGCTTCGGGCCCCTTCTCGGACCTGAAGGACCTGCTCGGCGGGCTCGAGTCCGAGTGGGGCTCTTTCAAGTGCGGCTGCCATCCCAACTGCGGCATCGGGACGATGGTGCTCGTCGAAGAAAAGACCCGCGAGACCGTCACGGTTCCGGCGTTCCTCGACGTCGATCGGATGCTCTCCGACATCCGCGCGATCACCGACTCGGCGCGCCAGCGGGGGTGGACGGCGATCCAGACGGGCCTGGCGGTGCTGCGGAACCTTCGGCCCGAGGGCATCCCCGCATCGCTCTCTCCCTGGAAAGTCATCCAGATTCTGGACGGGCACACCGGCGGCCGGCTGGGCTTTGCCCGGAAGAATCGCTATCCGTGGCGCGTGTTCTTCATCGGCGGGATGTGGTTCCAGGATCTCTTCAACTACGACTTCCGCCGCACGGAGATGTGCATCATTCCGTACGCCACGCAGATGGGCGAGATCTCGTTCTGCGCGTACAACACGGGCGTGGGCTGGCGCAAGATCATCGAGGAGATGTTCCAGACGGCGACGCTCGCCGAGTGGTACAAGACCCAGGGGCGGCACGAGGTCTTCGCGCGCGGGCGCAACGTTCCGCTGCCCACGCTGCCCGGTCAGATCGTCCCGATCATCCCGCCGCTGCCGGCGGAAGAGCCTCGGCCAGCTGTGGCGGCGTCGGGGATGCTTCCGGTCTACGGCGGCGTCGGAAAATAACGTCGCCGTCGCTTGCTCGGGAATCTGCGCCTCCGGCGCACCGGCGAGCGGCTCGCCCATGTCGGCTCGACCGCTCGCCTGATTCCTTCGCGCGCTCCGGCTCCCGCGGCGCGAGGCTCCTCCGCTCGATGACCTCGCGGAGACCCCTCGCGCCACGATGGGACAGTTCGGGCCGTCCTGAACTCTTGAAGTCCCCGCTCGAGTGGAGGAAGTTACAGGCTCACGACCGCCCTGTCCCGGATCAGGCGCGGCGGTCATCCGGGCCCGGCAGGCGCTGAGCCGGGAGGCTGTCTCCTAGCCCCTTCCCCAGCGGGGAGCCGGCGATCCTGCGGGGTGGCGAGCCGATGCAGCGGACGGATGCCGCGGCCCGGCCGGCCCGCGGGGATGTGCCGGCGCAGAGTGCCCGGACCGGCGGTGCGCCTCGCGGGGCTTCGGAGCCGCCCCGTGTCCCGCCCGCCGTTCGGCCTTCTCCTTCGCACGCTTGCGCTCCTCGGCCTTGCGGGCGCGGATCGCCGCGATGCGATCGGCGAGCGGCACCTCGAAGCGCTCGGCCGGCGCCTTGGAGTAGTCGAATCCCGGCAGGGTGATCCGCGGCAGCCGCTTTCCGATGGCGCGCTCGATCTGCGCCAGGTCGGTCTGCTCCTCGGGCGAGACGAAAGTGAAGGCGTCGCCGGTCAGCTCCGCGCGCGCCGTGCGTCCGACCCGGTGGATGTAGTCCTCGGGAACGTGCGGCACGTCGAAGTTCACGACGTGCGAGAGCGCCTCGACGTCGATTCCGCGAGCCGCGATGTCGGTCGCGACGAGGACCTTGAACTTCCCCGCCTTGAAGCCCGCCAGCGCCTGCGTGCGCTGGAGCTGGCTGCGGTTGCCGTGGATGCGCTCGCAGGCGACCCCCTGGCGCGACAGCGTCTCGGCCAGCCGGTTGGCGCGGTGCTTCGTGCGCGTGAAGACGAGCACGCTGCCGAACTCGCCCCGCCGGATGAGCTCGACGAGGAGCGGCGCTTTGAGGTTCTGCGGTACGGGATACACCGCCTGCGTGATGCCGACGGCGGGCGCCGCCGCGCGCTCGATGTTCACGGTGAAGGGGTTGTGGAGCATCTCCTTCGTGAGCTGGACGATGGGCGCCGGCATCGTGGCCGAGAAGAAGAGCGTCTGGCGCTTGACCGGCAGGTGCTTCAGCACGCGGCGGATGTCGGGCAGGAAGCCCATGTCGAGCATGCGGTCGGCCTCGTCCAGCACGAGGACCTCGAGCCCCTGGAGCTTCGCGTAGGGGAAGCGGAAATGGTCGAGGAGGCGCCCCGGTGTTGCGATCAGGACGTCCACGCCCGTGCGGAAGGCGTGCTCCTGCGGGCCCATGCCGATGCCGCCGAAGACCGCGGCCGAGGAGAGCGGGGTGTGAACCGCGAGGGCGCGCGCGTGCTCGTCGATCTGCGCCGCGAGCTCCCGCGTGGGTGTCAGGACGAGCGCGCGCGTGACGCCGCGGCGCCCGGTCATGAGCCGGGTCTGAATCGGGAGGAGAAAGGCGGCGGTCTTCCCGCTGCCCGTCATCGCGCAGGCGAGCACGTCGCGGCCCGCGAGCGCGGGCGGGATCGCGTCCTGCTGGATGGGCGTGGGGCGCGTGAACCCCATCTCCTTGACGCCGCGCAGGAGATCCGGGTGGATTCCGAACTTCGAGAAAGGCATGCGAGTCGAGTACTTTCCGCGGGTCCGCCGGACGGGCGGAGGGCCGCTGTCATTTCATCCGGCGGTGATTGTTCGTGGAAACGAAACGGAGGAATCGCCGGTGAGGCCTACGTTCGTGAATCGCCCGGCCGCGACCGGAGCCGCCGGCGGACGAGGCGGGTGAAGACTCTCACATTCGGAGAAGAAAATCTAGCGCCAGCCCGGCCGCATCGCGGGAAGGAGCGCCCCGGCGAGGCCGTCGCGGTGGCTGTTCGCGACGGCCTCGGGAGACGGCGGGATCGCGACGACGGCCGCCGCCGCGAGGAGGCCGGCGAACGTCGCGGCGAGAAGAGTGCGCCGAGGGATCGCGAGGCCGCGCAGCATCGCGAGGAAGGCGAACGCCGCCGCGGCCAGAGGCGGCACGAGCGAGAGCTTCGGCGAGAGGCCGGCCGCGACGCCGAGGTTGAATTCGACGAGGCCGATCTTCAGGAAGTGCGCCGAGACGGTGCGCGCCGGGTTCCAGGAGTCGTAGGGGATCATCCAGTACGTCGCGCCGCAGATCGTCACGATCGCGGCCGCGTAGACGACTCCGGCCAGCAGCAGGAACTGCGGCACCGGCCGGCTGCCGAGTCGTTCCCGGCTCGCCAGGAGCCAGAAGACGAGGAGGAATCCGGCCACGAGATATCGCGGCCCCAGGCACCAGCCGCCGCGCCAGTGCGGCGGAAGAAAACCCGCGATGAGGAGCACGAGCAGAAGCGGCCCGACCGCCGTCGCGAGCAGAGCGGGCTGGCGTCGCACGCGGCGGAGCGAGGCGGCGGCGACGATCGGCCAGAGCACGAGGAAGGGTGAGAAGTACAGAAGCCCGTGCGACAGATCGAAGAAGAGGCCGGCGATCGCCGACGGTGCGGGCCACGAGATGCCGCCCACGCCGCGATGCGCGAGGATCGGGTACGTCTGGTTGAAGGTCGCGGGAAAGTGAAACGGCCCGCCGAAATAGTGAGCCTGGTACCAGAGCAGCAACGCCGCCGGAATGGCCGCGCCGGCGGCGAAGGCGGCGAGGCGCGCCTTCGACGGGCGCGCGAGCGCGAGTCCCGTCAGGCAGAGCGCGATGACGACGACCGGGTATTCGCTCGCAACCGCGGCGCCCGCGAGGAATCCGGCGCCGGCCGCGGAAGCGCCCGTTCGGCCGCCGGTCAGAAGCGCGAAGCTCAGGAAGAGGAGCGACGCCACGAACGCGTGCGAAAAGAAAGAGCGCGCGTAGACCTGGAACGGCGTCGCGAAGAGAAGCGCGAAGAGCCAGAGCGAGAGGAGCGGGCTCTGCGGCGCGCGGCGGACGAAAACGTAGAGCGCGATCCAAACGACGAGCGTGACCGAGAGGACGCGCGCGCCGTAGAAGACGAGCCAGTCCTCGAGCGAGGCGGGCATCGGCAGGAAGAGCCGCAGCAGGCGATATCCCGGGACCGCCGCCACCGAGAGGCCCGGCGCCTTGTCCGAGTAACTGCGCCCGGCATGGACGGAGATGTCCGTGTGGGTCCCCAGGTCGCGGATCTCCGGCCCGATCTCCGCCGTGCCGCGCTCGGCGAGGGCTCTCAGGAGCTGGAAATGGCTGCGCTGGTTCGAGTCTGCGGCGCCCGGGTACACGCCGGTGAAATACACGCAGACGAAGAGGAAGCACGCCAGGATCCGGAGGCAGGCGCGGCGGACGCGCGCGGGATCGGCCGGTGTGCTCGGGTTCGAAGCCACGGTTGCTGCGCGCAGGCTACACCGCAGGCCGTAGAATCCGGCTGATGAGAGGCGGTCGGGAGCTCCCGACGCTCGCGGCGGTCGCCGGTGTCGTGTGCATCGCGCTCGCCGCGTGCCAGCCGCCGGGCCGCGCGCAGCACGAGGCGGCCGCGGCCTCGACGTCGCCGGCGGCGGTCGTGCCCTCGCCCACGGCGGTACCCGCGCCCTCGGGGCCCACCTCGGGACTCGGCGAGCTCATGCTCTTTCAGGAACTGCGTCACGCGAAGCTGTGGCTCGCCGGCGACGCGCGCAACTGGGATCTCGCGAACTACGAGTGGAAGGAGCTGCAGGAAGGCTTCGAGGACATCAAGCACTACTTTCCGACGCGCCCCGACTCGCCCGTGCCGATCGATCAGGCCGTGGAGACGATGATGACGGATCCGCTGAAGCGGGTGGGCGAGGCGATCCAGAAGAAGGACTCGAAGGCGTTCAGCGCCGCGTTCGACATGCTGACGGACGGCTGCAACTCGTGCCACCAGGCATCGAATCATCCGTTCACGGTGCTGCAGCGCCCCAAGACGAGCCCGTTCCCGAATCAGAACTTTTCAGCGCCCAAATGAGTCTCGCGGGCTTGCCGTTCCAGCGGACTCGCTCTCGCGCTTCGCTTGGTCGCTCGCCGCTGAACGGCGGCGCACGACACCGGCCGGCTGAGCGTTGAGACTCGTGAGAGAGATTCTCGGAAAGCGGATCGAATTTGGCGGAGAGCCGCACCGCGGATGGCTGCCTCTAGGAGCCTCGACACCGTCGCCGACTTCGAAACGCATCGCCACGCTCGATCTGCGCGTGTTCTCGGCGGACGGTGGATTCCTTCTCGAGTGGAAATCCCGGGATACCGACGACTCGGGCGACCTCTGGTACTCGATCCTCGACGAGGCGCTTGCGGCGGCGCGCGAGTCGTTCAGAGTGGCCGAGGCGGACTGGACGGTCCCTTCGAGCTCGCCGTTCTAGCCCTTCACGCCCCACCCCTTCCTGCCCAGCAGGTCCCGCAGCCGCTCCCGCTGATCGCCCTGCAGCTCGACGGATGACTCGCCGGCCCGGCCTCCGGTGCCGCAGGCCTTCTTGAGCTCCTTGGCGAGCTCTTCGAGGAACGCGCGGTTGCCGGGCAGGCCGTCCACGACAGTCACGCTCTTGCCGGAGGCGCGGTTCTCGAGGCGCAGCCTGGCGACGACCTTCGCGGGCACGGCCTCGACGCCGGCCGCCATCGCCGCGGCGCAGTGGCAGTCGTCCTCGGGCCACCCGCACTTGCCGCAGACACGGCCGCGACCGGTCGAATAGACGAGCCGACCCTTCTCCGGGCTCACTTCTTCAGGTACTTCTCCAGGAACTCGTCGCCCCGCCGGTAGGCCTCGATCCAATGGGCCTGCACGAGGAAGTCGTGGATCTCGTCGGGAAAGATGAGCTGCTCGACGGTCACGCCCTGGGCACGGAGCGCCTCGACGAGGTCGACTGTCTGCGAAAACGGAACGTTGCGGTCGTCGTCGCCGTGGATGAGGAGGACGGGCGACCTCCACGTCTTGACGTCCGCGATCGGCGACGACTGGTACGCGAGGCGCCGCGCGTCGGCGCGGTCCCGATCGTCCTCGTCCTCGACGACGCGGAACCAGTCGCTCCAGTTGTGGACGCCGTGCAGATCCACGCCCGCGGCGAAGAGATCCGACGCGCGCGCGAGGCCCATCGCGGTCAGGTAGCCGCCGTACGATCCGCCCCAGAGGCCGATGCGCGCGGGATCGACGTCGGGCCGGCCGCGCAGGTACAGGCCGGCACCGGCGACGTCGCGATACTCCGAGGCGCCGCGCGCGCCGTAGTCCACGGCCTCGCGGAACTCCATGCCGTACCCGATGCCGCTGCGGTAATTGACCGAGAGCACGACGAAGCCGCGGCTCGCGAGGTACTGATTCATGCCGTACGCGTTGCGGTAGTAGTACATGTAGTGCCAGCCGGGCAGCATCTGGCGCTGCGATCCGCCGTGGAAGAAGACGACGGCGGGGCGCCGCTCGCCGGCCGCGAGGCCCGCCGGCCGGAAGAGCTGCGCGTGGATCGGCATCCCGTCGGTGGCCGAGAAGACGATCGTCTCCGGAACGACGAGCGACGCCTCGGGGAACTCGGCGGGAACCGATCCCGGCGCGAGCTCGTGCTCGGCGCCGGCGCCCGAGCGGATCACGGGAAACGGGTGCTTGCGCGCGCCGGCGCGGATGTAGGCGATCGCGTCGTTCCCGGCCGGGACCGGCGACCACTCCGAACCGTCGCCGGACGTGACCGCCATCGGCTTTCCGCCGCCGACCGGAACCCTCCAGACGTGGCGGCGCTCGATGTCGTCCTGGTTCGAGTTGTAGAGGATCGACTTGCCGTCCGGCGCGAGAGACACGTCCTCGACCTCGAATGCGCCGGGAGTGAGCAGCACGGGTGCGCCGCCGCCGTCCGCCGGCACGGCGTACAGATGGGTCCAGCCGTCCTTCTCCCAGGGGAAGACGATCCGGCCGCCGTCGGCCCAGAGGAGCTGATCTTTCGAGACGATCTCGCGGAAGACGCTGCCGCGCCCCGCGTCGGCGCGGAAAACCGGACGCGATTTGCCCGTCGTGGCATCGGCCAAGAGGATCGACCAGGGCGGCCCCTCTCGGTGCGGCCGAAGGATCTCGCGCGCGGACGGCGAGGAGGGAATCCGGATGAAGGCGATGCGCTTGCCGTCGGGCGACCAGACCGGCTCGGCGTCCTGGTCCACGCTCGGGTCGAGATACCGGACGGCCTTTCCGGCCGGGTCGAAGACGCCGATGAAGGCGTGGTCGCCGCGGCGCGACACGAACGCGAGGCGCGAGCCGTCCGGAGACCAGCGGAGATTCCGGCAGTTGCCGCGCGCCTGGAAGGCCTGTGCTGCGGCGGAGGAGCCGTCGAGCGGCGCCCACCAGACCTTGTCCTTCTGAACCCACGCGATCCGGTCGCCGCGCGGCGAGATCGCGAGCCCGGCGCCGTCCCCGACGCGGCGGGGCGCGCCGCCGGCGCCTCCGGAGGCCGAAACGATGTACACCGCCTGCGTCGCCCCGGCCGGATCGCTGCGGGGATTGGGGATCTCGCTCGCGCGGTTGGGCGGGCCACCGCGCACGTACGCCACGCTCCTGCCGTCCGGCGTGAACGCGACCTCGCCGATCTCCTGCCCGTCGTCGTCGGGATACGACGTCACGGCGTGCCCGCGATATTCCGGCGATGCGGCCACCCAGACGTTGCGTGCGCCGCGCGTGTCGAAGACCCAGGCCACGGGACTGCCCACGGCGGAAGGCGCGGCGACGAGATCCGTCGGGAAGGGCGCCGAGAGAACCTGTTCCAGCGTGAAGGCGCGGGGCGCTTCGGCGGCCGCGAGCGGCCGTCCGAGGCCGGCGGCGAGAAAGAAGACCAGGGCGAGCGAGGTCCGGCGGAACATCCTTTTCACCGTTCTCACCTCCGGAGAATCGCGCGGATCATACGCGAGGAGACGTCTCGTCCCCGCTCGCGCCTGCATTGGTGTAGTGTTGCCGGTTCGAAATCATGACCGAGACCGCCACGACCGCCCCTTTCACGTCCGTCCGGGCCGACCGGCGCGCGCTCGCCATCGTGGCGCACGTCGACCACGGCAAAACGACGCTCGTGGACGCGCTGCTGAGGCAGTGCGGCACCTTCCGCGCCGGCCAGCACGTCGAGGATCTCGTCATGGACTCGGGCGAGCTCGAGCGGGAGCGCGGCATCACGATCCTTGCCAAGAACACGGCCGTCGCGTACCGCGGCACGGTCATCAACATCGTGGACACGCCGGGGCACCGCGACTTCGGCTCGGAGGTCGAGCGGATCCTGACGATGGTCGAGGGCGTGCTCCTGCTCGTCGACGCGTCGGAGGGGCCGCTGCCGCAGACGCGGTTCGTCCTGAAGAAGGCCCTCGAGGGCGGCAAGCGCCCGATCGTCCTCATCAACAAGATCGACCGGCCCGACGCGCGCGTCGCGGAGGTTGAGGAAGAGATCCACGACCTCTTCCTGTCGCTCGCGACCGAGGACCACCACCTCGAGTTCGCGGTGCTCTACGGCGCCGGACGGCTCGGGTTCGCCTCGCGCGATCCGAACGCGCGCTCCGGCGATCTCCAGCCGCTCCTCGACGCGATCCTCGACGAGATCCCGCCGCCGCCGGTCGCCGACGCGGCATTCAAGATGATCGTCGCGAACATCGACTATTCCGACTACCTCGGCCGGCTTGCGGTCGGGCGAATCCACTCTGGCAGCCTCTCGCTCGCGACCGACATGGCGGCCGTGCGGCCCGACGGAACGATCGTGCAGAAGGGCAAGTCCGGCAAGATCTACCTCTTCGAGGGGATCGAACGGGTCGAGGTGACCGACGCATCGGCGGGCGACATCTGCATGATCTCGGGGTTCCCGCAGATCGAGATCGGCGACACCATCCTCGACCTCTCGGACCCGACGCCGCTGCCAGGCATCCGCGTGGACGAGCCGACCCTCTCGATGGAGTTCCGGATCAACGATTCGCCGATGTCGGGACTGTCGGGCAAGTACGTCACGAGCCGGCATCTGCTCGAGCGGCTCGAGAAAGAGCTCGAACGCAACGTCGGCCTCCGGATGGAGAAGACGCCGGAGCCGGACTCCTTCCTCGTCCTCGGACGCGGCGAGCTCTCTCTCGCGATCCTCGCGGAGACGATGCGCCGCGAGAGCTACGAGTTCTCGCTCGGCCGCCCGCAGGTCATTCTCCGCCGCGACCCCAAAGGACAGCTCGAAGAGCCGTACGAAGAGCTCGTCATCGACTGTGCCGAGGAATTCACCGGGAGCGTCATCGCGGCGGTCGGCGAGCGCAAGGGCGAGCTCAAGCATCTCGGAAAGCACGGCGACCGCGCGCGCCTCGAGTTCACGATTCCCTCGCGGGGCCTCCTCGGCTTCCGCCTGGAGTTCCTGACGCTCACGAAGGGCACGGGTCTCTTGAACCATCTCTTCGACCGGTACGGTCCCCATCGCGGGCCGCTGCCCAACCGCAAGCGCGGCGCGATGATCGCCAAGGAGCCGGGCGACGTGACGGCTTACGCGCTCGACCGCCTCGCCGACCGCGGCGTCTTCTTCGTCAAGCCGATGGACAAGGTGTATGCCGGCCAGATCGTCGGCGAGCAGTCCAAAGAAAGCGACATGGTCGTGCAGCCGTGCGAGAAGAAGCACCTGACGAACATGCGCGCCTCGACGTCGGACCAGGCGATCCGCCTGACGCCGCCGCGCGAGCTCAACATCGAGCAGGCGATCGAGTGGATCAACGACGACGAGCTCGTCGAGGTGACGCCGTCGTCCATTCGGGTCCGCAAACGGGTGCTCGACCACAGCAAGCGGAAGCGGGACAAGAACGACTAGTCCTTCGCCCTCCGCGCCGCCCACAGCCAGATCGCCCCGGCCACTCCAATCGCCACCGGCAGGATCAGGAACGCGGTCTGGAGCGACGTGCGGTCCGATATCGCGCCGAGAAGCGGCGGCGAGGGCACGTCGCCGAACAGGTGGATCGCGAAGATCTGCAGCGCCATCGCGCTCGCGCGCTGCGAGGTCGCGACGGCGCCGATCGTCGCCGAGTTGACGGGCCCGGTCGACGCGAAGAGAAGCAGCTCCGCTACGACGATCGCCGGCAGGTAGACGGCCGGCTCCGGCGCGAGGAACGCCACGAGCGCGGCGGGCGCGGCGGCGAGCGTCGCCCAGCCGCAGACGAGCAGGTCGGCCTGGGGTCGCCGCGGGCGAAGCCGGTCCGCGAGCCAGCCGCCGGCGAACGTGCCGGCGAATCCCGTCCCGACGGCGATGAGCCCGAACTGCACGGTGGCCTGAGAGGCCGGGACGCCGCGCGCGCGCACCAGAAACGCCGGCGTCCAGAAGGCGAGCGCCCCGAGCGCAAACGTGTAGGCTGCGTAGCCGGCGATGATCCGGCGGTAGGCGGCGTTTCGCAGGAGCGAGCCGTAGCCCCGCCCCGGACGCGCCCGGCTCGCCGCGGAGGCCGAGGACGCGTCCCGCGTGCGGGTCTCCGGCAGCGCGAAGCAGAGGAGCGCGAGGAGCAGTCCCGGCAGTCCGGCGATCAGGAAGGCCGCCCGCCAGCCCCAACGCTGGTCGACGAGGCCGCCCAGGATGTAGCCGGCGGCGGAGCCCACGGGGATCGCGGCGAAGAACACGGCATACACGCGGCCGCGCACGCGGTCCGGGAAATAGTCGGCGAGCAGGGCCGGCGCGATGGATCCGTAGGCCGCCTCGCCCACGCCGACCGCGGCCCGCGAGGCGAAGAGGCCGGTGAACGAGCGGGCGAGGCCGCCGAGCGCCGTCGTGACGCTCCAGAGCGCGACCGCGCCCGCGAGAAGCCTCGGCCGCGATCCGCGATCGCCGAGCACCCCGAAGACCGGCGACGTCAGCATGTACACGATGAGGAACGCGCTCGCCAGGCCGCCGAGCTGCGCATCCGTCGGCGCGAGCTCCGATTTCTTGAGGCTCTCGACGATCGAGGCGACGACGAACCGGTCGAGATAGTTGAAGAGATTGAGGAGCGTCAGAACCGCGAGGCCGAAGCCGGCGAGGCGGACCGGAGCGTCCCGGCTCACTCGGAGCCGAGATCGAGCCAGCAGGGGATCGAGGAGAGGAACGTGAACCCGACTTTGGCGTAGAAGCCCTGGGCCGTGGCCCGGCTGTCCAGATACATCCGGCCCAGGCCCTCCGCGCGGGCGCGGTCCGCGAGATGGCGGAGCATCTGGCCCGCATGGCCCTGCCCGCGCTCGCTCTCCTCCGTGACGAGGTCGTCCACGAAGAGGTGCTCGCCGCGCGCGAGCGTGTGGCTGCGCCGCGTGCCGGCCAGGCAGAGGAGCTTCCCGCCGACGAAGCCGCCGAACAGCCGATACCCCTCGACCTGCTGGCGGCGCACTTCCTCGAGGAACGTCTCCTTCCGCAGCCGCTCCCGCAGCACGGCCATCAGCGGAAAGGCCGCCTCGATCTCGGCGTCGCTGCGCAGCTCGCGGACGTCCACGAGGCGGATTCTACGGGAGGGCGGAACGGGGTGCCGCTACGGGCCGTAGAGAGACAACTTGAACGCGGCCGCCAGAAACTTCGCCATCGTGTCGCGCGTGACGGGGTCCGCGGGACAGTACTTCACGGCCGAGCAGCCGGTGATGATGCCCTTGGCCCAGAGATAGTGGACGTGCTTGCAGAAGGTGTTGGTCGCCGGCACGTCGGTGAAGTGAACGTTCGGGCTCGCGGCGCTGCAAGAGTAGGAGAGCCCGGTCACGGGATCCGGGCCGTACGTCATCGGAACCCCGGTTCCGCCTGCCGGCGCGACGACCGCCTTGGCGATGAACGCCGCCATGTCGAGCCGCAGGACGTTGTCGCCCGGGCAGTACCGTCCGGTCGCGCAGCCGAGCGTCACGTTCTGGGTGGCCACGTAGTGCACGTGCTTGCAGAAGATGTCCGTCGGCGCGACGTCGGTGAACAGGGAGTTCCCGCCGATCTCGCAGTCGTAGGGCTGCGCGTTGACGGTGCCGCTCGGTGGCACGTTCGCTCCGCCTCCCGAGATTCCCTTGGCGATGAAGATCGCCATCTGTGAGCGCGCGACGGGATCCGTCGGGCAGTACGTCGTCGTCGTGCAGCCGGCCGTGATGCCTGCGTGCAGCAGCGTCTCGATCCTCTTGTAGAAC
>DATJZU010000109.1:0-3736 GCA_035498835.1 Thermoanaerobaculia bacterium | reverse complement strand
AGTATGATCATACTGTAAATCATATGAATCAATCGGAGGTATCCGGCGCCTCCGGCGCAGCGCGAAGGCTTCGATCCTGGCCTCGCCGCCGCGCCGGCCAGTGCAGAAGCACCAGGGAGGGGCCGTTGACATGAGTATTATGGCTCCATATTATGGCGGTGTCATGAGTGCCCGGGCGATGAAGCGGACGACGATCATGCTGCCGGAAGATCTCCGCCGGCGCGCCATCTCCCGTGCCAGGCAGCGCGGGGTGTCGCTCGGCGAATTGATCCGCGAGTCTCTCGACGCCGCGGTGCCCGACGTCCGGTACGAGGCCGGCCCGGATCCTCTGTTTGCCGACGTCGTCTTCGACGGGCCGGCGCCCCGCGACCTGTCGACTCGACACGACAAGTACCTCTACGACGAGGAAGAGTGATCTTCCTCGACACCGGCGCCTTCGTCGCGCGTTACATTCGGCATGACGCGGAACACCGGCGAGCGAAGCGGGCGTGGGCGGAGATCGATCGGACCGGAAGCCGCTGTCTTACGAGCAGTTTCGTCCTCGACGAGGCTTTTACGCTGCTCGGCCGGCGCGCGTCCTACGCGTTCGCCGCCGATCGGGCGCGAGCGCTGCTCGGCTCGAAGGCCTTGACGGTGCTTCGGCCCGACGCCGACGATGAGCTCAAGGCCGTGGAGCTGTTCGCGAAGTTTGCCGACCAACGCGTGAGCTTCACCGACTGTGTTTCCTTCGTTCTCATGCGGCGTCATCGGCTGGAGCGAGCGTTCACCTTCGATCGTCATTTTGTCGCGGCGGGGTTCGAGGTCACGCCGCGGCCTTGACGGAGAGGGTAGGAGGAGCTACTCGGTTGACTTAGAGGCGGCCCTCGCGGCCGTCCGGATTGAGAGGGCGGGGACGAGCCCCGCTCCTACGCTGTCATCGTCGGGATGACCCCCGGACGGCCTACTTCAGCCCTTCCGCAAGGTACAAATCCGACAGGGTGTGGGAGTAGCCGAAGAAGATGGTCTTGCCGTCCGCAGAGATCGCGTTGGGAGCGATGCTGGTGATTCCTGTCGGATCGCCCGGCATGAATTCCTTCCACACTTCCCGCTTCCCGGTCGTGAGGTCCAGCCGGTAGACGCGCGCGGGGAAGGTGTCGTTCGCGCTCGAGAGAAAGAGGGAATGGCCGTCGGCGGCGAATCGCAGCGGCTGGTCGGTGGATTCGAGGCCGCGAACCGGCAGCGTGCTGGCGCCGGCTCCGCCGCCGCCGCCGTTATCGAGGGGAGTCAGCGCGAAATCCTGCCCGGGCGTCCGGGTCAGCAGGAACTTGCCGTCCGGCGAGAGCAGCCGGCCGGCGACGCCTTCGGGCGTGACGGCCCGCGCGGTGCCGCCGTCCAGGCTCTGCACGAAGACGCGGATCGGCTTTCCCGCTTCGTTGCCGTCGAACACGATCCGTTTCCCGTCGGGAAAGAACGACGCGAAGCTCACGGACGCGGACCGGTCGATCGCGTCCTTCGGGAAAGTCTTCGGCTCTCCGGGGCCGGTCGGCAGCAGGACGAGCGTCGAGGGCGTCGTCCGGATCTGGTTGGTCAGCACCCATTTCCCGTCGGGAGAGACGGCGACGGGGGTGCCCTCGCCCAGCCGCACCGGCGGGGAGCCGTCGAGCCTGCGCAAATAGACCGAGTACCCCGGGCCGCCGGCCTCGCCTTCTTCGCTGAAGGCGACCTGCTTTCCGTCTTCGAAGAGACGCGGAAAGTTCGACCACTCGAGACCCGAGAGGTCCCGCTCCTTCGCCTCTCCCGCGACCACGCCGTAGAACCCGACCCGGGCGTTGTCCTGGTGCAGAAGAACGCGCCCGTCGCGGGAGATGTCTTCGAGCACCAGTCCCGTGGGAGACGCGAGCACCGTGTGTCTCCTTCCGGCCGGTGTCACGGCGTAGAGAGTGCGGGCGCTTCCCAGGCCGCTCGCCGTGAACCAGATCTCCCGTCCTGACGGAGACCAGGCCAGGCCATGCATGCTCTCCCATCCGTCGGACAGCGTCGTCTTCTTTCCCGCGAGGTCCATGATCGCGACGGAGCCGCGGTCGTCGCCGAAGACCGGATGGTCCATGAACGCGATGAGGTCGCCCCTCGGCGAGAGACGCGGGCAGCTGACGTATCCGGTCGTCTCGTACAGGACCTTCCCGGCCGGAAACTCGAGGCGATAACGCCATTGCGGCGCGCGCACGACGGCCATGCTCGCTCCGTCCGGAGACCATGCAGCGCCCGTGACGTCCTCGAGGATCGGCCGCGACGCGCTGCCCGACAGCGGGGCCTGGGAGAGCGTGCCGGCCGCGGCGTACCCGATGGAGAAATGCATCGCGCTCAGCACGAGCATTTCTCCCGTTTGGGAGATCGCCTCGATCCTTGCGTCGGGGAGCGCCAGCTTCAGGGATTCGGGGTTCTGGACGCGCGTCGAATAGATCTCCGGTTGGGCGGTGCCGTCCCACTGCGCCGAATAGATGACCGTGTTCCCGTCGGGCGCGAAGCGCGCGCTCTGGATCGGCCCGCGCCGGAAGGTCAACCTGTGGAAGATCGGACTGGACGCGGGCGCGGCTTTCCAGAGAAGCCGGCCGGCGAGAAGCCCGATGGCGATGGAAGCGAGCGCGAGGAGGGCCGCCGCCGCTTTCGTCCGTCGCGAAGGGAGCCGAGTCGTAAGGCCGGCCATCGACTTCGACAGGTCCGGACGCGACGGCGCCGACAGGCCCGACAGCGCCTCGAGCGCGAAGGCGACGTCGTGCGCAGAGTGGAAGCGCTGCTCCGGGCTCTTCTCGAGGCAGTGGCGCACGATGCGCTCGATGCCGGGAGAGAGGTTCTGGTTGGTGACGGCGAGGTCCGGGGGATCCTCCTTGAGGATTGCCGACATCGTGTCCGCAGCCGAGTCTCCGTGGAATGCGCGCTTGCCGGAGAGCATCTCGTACAAGATCGCGCCGAAGGAAAAGATGTCCGAGCGGCCGTCGGCGGGCTTGCCGCGAACCTGCTCGGGCGACATGTAGCCGAGCGTTCCCATGACGACGCCGGGCTCCGTGGCCGCCGGGGCGGTCGGGAGGTTGGTGGCCTGGCCCTTCTCTTCGGTGTGCGTCAGCTTGGCGAGACCGAAGTCGAGGATCTTCACGCGGCCGTCGTTGGTGACGAAGACGTTCTCGGGCTTGAGGTCCCGGTGGACGATGCCCTTCTCGTGCGCCGCGGCCAGGCCGTGGACGATCTGGAGCGCGTAGTCGATGACCTTGCGCTGCGGGAGGCGTCCTCCCGCGAGGACCGCGCGAAGCGTCTCGCCTTCGAGCAGCTCCTGGACGACGTAAGGAGCGTCCTCGCCGGCGCTCGTCCCGATGTCGTAGACGGCCGTGATGTTCGGGTGGTTCAGGACGCCGGCGGCCCTGGCCTCCTGCTCGAAGCGGCGCAGGCGGTCCGCGTCGGCGGAGAACGAAGCGGGCAGGACCTTGATCGCGACCTCGCGTCCGAGGCGCGGGTCTTTCGCGCGGTAGACCTCTCCCATGCCTCCCGCGCCGATGGGCGCGAGTAATTCGTAAGGACCGAGCTTCGTACCCGCCAGGAGGGTCATATCCGTTCGCCGCGACGGTCGTAGAGGCCGAGCTTTGATCCTGGTGCGAGCGGCATGCGGCGGTGGGTATTGTATCGTTAGGAGGCCGACCGCACCCCCAAGAAGAAACGTAGGGGCGGGGATTGTCCCCGCCCGGCATCGTGGGGCGGCCGCAAGGGC
>DATJZU010000108.1:0-3101 GCA_035498835.1 Thermoanaerobaculia bacterium | reverse complement strand
TCCGCTACAACCCGCAATACGAGCCGTCTCAGCAGGCGCTCGCGCGTCTCCACGCGCCGTCCCCGAATGCGCCGCGGGATGACGCGGAGAAGGAGGCGCTCGCCCTCGCGGATCGTGCGGCCGAGGCCGCGCGGCGCGGCGACTACGCGGGCGCGAACGGGCTCCTCGACGAGGCGCAGCGCAAGGCCCCGCGATACGCGCTCGTGTATCAGTACCGCGCGAACGTCGCGTATCTCGCCGGGGACAAGAAGGCGGCCATCGCGGCTTTGAAGAAGGGCCTCGAGATCGAGCCGGACAACGCCCTCTTCAAGAAGAATCTGGAGCGTCTCACGGCGAAGGCCGCGAAGTGACGGCGGCTTCGGCCGCGCCTCCGGCGGAAGGCCGCCGGGAGCGCGTGGCCGTGGCCGCGCTCGTCGTCGCGATCTTTGCGGTCTACGCCTGGGGCGCCTGCCGGACGGTCTACGTCGGTGACAGCGGAGACCTGGCGACGGCCGTCGCGGTGCTCGGGATCCCGCACCCTTCGGGCTACCCGCTGTACGTCATCGCCGGATGGCTCTGGAGCCACGCCCTCTTCTTCCTGTCGCTCCCGCTGGCGCTGTCGCTCTTCTCCGCGGCGGCGGCGGCCGGCGCCTGCGGCCTCCTTTACCAGATCGCCCGCGAGGAGGCGCTCGGGAAAACGCCCGCGCTCTTCTCGGCGCTGCTCTTCGCGTTCGGCCCGAGCCTCTGGGGCGAGGCGAACATTCAGCGCGTTTACGCGCTGAATGCCCTCTTCGTCGCGGCGGCGACGCTTTTCGCGTTTCGATGGCGGCGCGGCCGGCGGCTCGCGGATCTCGCCGCGGCGTCCTTTCTCTGCGGCCTCGGAGCGGCGAACCACCTCTACATGGCGGTCTTCGGCCTCGCGCTCGGGGTGTTCGCAGTCGCGACCGAGCCCGCGCTCGTGCGCCGCCCGCTCCGGCTCCTCGCGTGCGCGGGCGCCGTGCTCATCGGGCTCGCGCCGTATCTGTACCTGCCGTTGCGCGCGCGCGCGAACCCGTTGCTCGCCTGGGGCGACCCGCGGTCGGCCGGAAATCTCGCGCGGGTGATCCTCCGCGAGGACTTCTGGGGGCGCCGCTTCCTCGAAGGCCCGGCGGATCTCGGGATCATTCTGCGCGACTATGCCCGAAGCCTGCTGACGGAGACGGCCTGGGTGGGACCGCCCCTCGTGGTGCTCGCGCTCGTCTTCGCGCGGCGGCGGAAGTGGCCGTGGCTCCTGCCGGTCCTCGCCATGGCCGGCAATTTCGCCTCGATGGCGCTCCACGGATCGCGCTCGGACCTCTTCATCTGGCACCGGTACTACGTCCCGTCCTATCTGATGGTCGCCGTGATGGCCGCCTGGGGATGCGCCGCCGCGCTCGAGCGCCTGCCGCGCCGGGTCTTCGTCCGCGCGATCGTGTTGCTTCCTCCATTCGCGCTGCTCGCCGCGGGGTTCGGGCGCTTCGACCGGAGCCGCTACCGCGTTGCGGAGGACTATGCGCAGATCATCCTGCGGACGCTTCCTCCGGGCAGCCACCTGATCGCCGCCGACGACAACATCCTCTTCGGTCTCATGTATCTCAACCTCGGGGCCGGCGAGCGCCCGGACGTGGATCTCATCCTCGAGGGCGTCGGCGGAGCGCGCCTGGGTTCGCTCGCGTTCAATCCGGACCACGATCCGGTCTTCGTGACGCACTATCCCAACTGGAAGGTCCCGGGTCTCGAGATGGCGCCGGTGGGACTGCTCTTCCGGCCCGTGCGCGCCGGACGCGCGTGGCCCCCGTCTTTGCCCGTGCCGGAGCGGCTCGCCGGGGAGGACGATCCGCACGTGCCGCGGGACTATCTGACGCAGAACCTGATCGGGAACTTCCACTACATGCGCGGCGTGACGCTCGAGCGCGGCGACTGGCCCGCGGCGCGCCGCGAGCTCACGCTCGCCGCCGAGGCGTCGCCGGACAACGACGTGCTCTTCTACAACCTCGGGCTGATCTTTTCGCGCGACGGCCTCTACGCCGACGCGCTCGCCGCCTTTCGCCGCTCGGCGGAGATCAACCCGCGGGAGATCGCGAGCCTGTCGAAGCCGCGCGCCGCCGACCGCGTGCGAGAGGTCGCGGCGGAGATCGACCGGCTGGAGAAGCTCGAGGAGCGGCTCGTCGCCGGCGCCGGGGGCGTGCCGGGGCCGGCGGGATCCGCCGAAGATCATCGGCGCCGGGCGGCCCTCCTGGCCGGACAGGGCGAGACGGCCGCGGCGCGAGGGCACCTGCTTCTGGCCGAGGAAGCGGAGCAGCGCGGCCGGTCCCGATGACGTTTTCCCTCGAAGATCCAGGGCTTTGCAGCGGAGGATGGCCGGTCGGTGTGCTTGCGCCGGGCGGTCCATGCGGCTACACTCCGTCCGGCATCCCGGCGTGGGCGTGATTCTTGCCTCTCCGGGCCCGCGGGATGCAAAACCGCGAGGGAAGCGAGGAGGCGTCGATGCGGCACCGGATCGCACCCCTGTCCCTTCTGACGTTCAGTGTTCTGACTCTGGCCGCTTCCGGTCAGACACCTCCGATGCCGGCCGAGTTCCAGGTCAATTCCACGACAACCGACGACCAGTACGGCTACGGGGTCGTCATGGACCAGAACGGCAACTTCGTCGTCTCGTGGGAGAGTTACAATCAGTACGGCAGCTCCTACGGGGCGTTCGGGCGCCGGTTCAACGCGGACGCGACGCCGGCGGGAACCGAGTTCCAGGTCAACCAGTACACGACGGACGATCAGGGCTACCCGCGGATCGCGGGCGATCCCTTCGGGAACTTCGTCGTCGCCTGGGAAAGCTACGGCCAGGACGGCGACGGAATGGGCGTCTTCGCGCGCCGCTACGATCATTTCGGTGCCGCCGCGACCGACGAGTTCCGGGTCAACACCTACACGACCGGCTACCAGTCGCAGGCGGACGTCGCGTCGGACGCCGGCGGAAATTTCGTCGTCGTCTGGAACAGCACGGGTCAGGACGGCGACGGAGCCGGAGTGTTCGCCCAGCGCTTCGACAACTCGGCAACTCCCGTCGGCTCGGAGTTCCAGGTCAACTCGTACACGACGGGAGATCA
>DATJZU010000107.1:0-21398 GCA_035498835.1 Thermoanaerobaculia bacterium | reverse complement strand
AAGAATAAGCGAAGGATTGCGGTTCTTTTCTGGTACGGAGCGAGCGATGGTCGGACGGGTGGTCGATCGTCAGAGACGGGAACGAGTCATCCTCGAACTCGAGCATGTCGGCTCCACGGGCGTGAACGTCGACGTGAAGGGCCGCCATGTGACGCTCTCGGGCATCGTCGACAGCTACGCCAAGAAGCTCGCCGCCCGGGACGCGGCCCGCCGGGGCGCCGGTGCCGTCGAGCTGACCGATGCGATCCAGGTCCGGCTTCCCGGAACCGCCACCCGCTCCGACGCGGAGGTCGCGGCCGCCGTGACGCGTGCCCTCGAATGGGACGTGTTCGTGCCGGACCGCCGGATACGGCTCGCCGTTTCCGATGGAAAGATCACGCTCGAGGGCGACGTGGATTATTCCTGGCAGTGGCAGGACACGCTGCGGGTCGTGCGCCACGTCGCCGGGGTCCGCGCGATCGAAGACCACATCCACGTGCGGCCTGCGTCGTCTCCCGGACCGCGGCAGCGCTCGGCCTGACGACGTCCCGCCGGGCTCAGGCGGGAACGACGATCTCGCCTCGCTCATCCAGATCGAAGCGCGACGCGAGCGGCTCGCGCGGCAGGCCCGGCATCCGGAGGATCTCTCCCGTGATCGGGATGACAAATCCGGCTCCCGCCGCGAGCTGGATCTCGCGCACGGTCACGAGGAAGTCCTTGGGCCGGCCGAGGAGCGACGGATTGTCCGAGAGCGACTGCTGTGTCTTGGCGATGCAGACCGGCAGGTTTCCGTAACCGAGCTTCTCGAGCTGGACGCGGTCGCGTTTGGCCCGGGCCGCGTAGTCCACCGCCTCCGCCCCGTACATCTCGCGGGCGATCGTCTGGATCTTCTCCTCGATCGGGGCGCTCCAATCGTAAAGCGGCCGGAACGATCCGGGACGCGAGGCCATCGCGTGGACCAGCTCCGCCAGCGCGACACATCCCGCGCCGCCCTCCGAAAAAGGCCGCGCGACGACGGCCTCGATGCCGTGGCTCGCGCACAGACGGCGCACGGCGTCCGTCTCCGCCTCGGTGTCCGTCGGAAAGTGGTTGATCGCGACGACGCAGGGCTGCTCGAACTTGCGGATGCTTTCGACGTGTTTCTCGAGGTTCTCGAGGCCTCGCTCGAGCGCGGGCACGTCCGGCTCCGCGATGCGCGCGAGCGGCTTCCCTCCATGCATCTTGAGAGCCCGAACGGTCGCGACGAGGACGGTGCCGCTCGGAGCGAAACCTCCGTAGCGGCAGTTGATGTCGAAGAACTTCTCGGCGCCGAGCTCGAAGGCGAAGCCGGCCTCGGTGACCACGACGTCGGCGCACGCGAGCGCGGCACGGGTGGCAGCGATCGAGTTGGTTCCATGCGCGATGTTCGCGAACGGGCCGCCGTGGACGAACGCGGGAACGCCTTCGGCGGTCTGAACCAGGTTCGGCTTGACGGCGTCGCGCAGGAGCGCGGCCATCGCGCCGACCGCCTTGAGATCGTCGGCCGTCACGGGCGAGCCGTCCGGTCGGTATCCGACGACGATGCGCGCGAGGCGCGCCTTCAGGTCCGCGACGCCGGTCGCCAGGCACAGGATCGCCATCACCTCGCTCGCCGCCGTGATGTCGAAGCCGGTCTCACGCGGCACGCCCTCGCGCTGGCCGCCGAGGCCGATGACGATGTTGCGAAGGGCCCGGTCGTTCATGTCGAGGACGCGCTTCCAGGCGACGCGGCGTGAGTCGAAAGCGAGCGCGTTGCCGTGGTGGAGGTGGTTGTCCACGAGCGCCGCGAGCAGGTTGTGGGCGGCGGAAACGGCGTGGATATCGCCCGTGAAGTGCAGGTTGATGTCGTCCGAGGGCACGACCTGCGAGGCGCCGCCGCCGGTTCCCCCTCCTTTCATTCCGAGATAGGGGCCGAGGGATGGCTCGCGCAGCGCGACAGCGGCGCGAACCCCGATCTTCGCGAGGCCCTGGGCGAGCCCGATCGAGGTCGTCGTCTTTCCCTCGCCGGCGGGCGTGGGCGTGATCGCGGAGACGAGAACGAGGGAGCCCCGCGCGGGCTTTCCGGCGACGGCTCCGTTCCGGAGCTTCGCCTTGTAGGGACCGTAGAGCTCGAGATCTTCCGGCGCGAGATCGATCGAGCGGGCGACGTCCAGGATCGATTTCATGGCGCCGACTCTATCGAATGCCGGCCACCCTCCCGGCCGTGGCGTTCAGGCGACGAGAACATCCACCGACGCGGCGAGCCTCTCGGCGTCTTCGCGACGGAAGAGCCGCGTCCCCGGATTCTGAACGGACGCCGCGGCCGCCGCCACGCCGAATCGCACGGCCTCCGAGAGCGGCCGGCCCCGGCCGAGGGAGAAGACGATCCCGCCGACCATGCTGTCGCCGGCGCCGACGCTCGAAGCGACGGGAACGACCGGCGATGCGAGCCGTTCCTGCTCGTCGCGCGACGTCCAGAGCGCGCCGGCGCCGCCGAGAGAGATCACGAGCACTTCGCACCGTCCGTCCTGCACGACCCGGCGCGCCCGCCGGCGCCAGGCCGCCTCGTCCGATTCGGGCTCGCCGGCCCATTCGCGGAACTCGCGCAGGCTCGCCTTGCAGAGAAAGACCCCTTCCTCCAACGCCCGCGCGAGGGGCGGGCCCGAGGCGTCCACCACGAAGCGCTTCCCGCGACGGCGGACGAGGCGGGCGAGACGCGCCGGGAAGTCATCGGGCACTCCGGGGGGAAGGCTTCCGCTCGTGACGAGGAAATCGGGGAACGGCTCGAGGCGCTCGACGGCGTCGAGAATCGACTCCGACTCGGTGGGAGAAAGCTCCGGGCCCGGCAGCACGAAGCGGAACTGCCGCCCGGTCGATTCCTCCTGGACGTTGACGTTCTCCCGCGTCCGTCCCGCGATCGGAATCGCCGCAAACGCAACCCCCTCGGCGGCGAGCAGGTCTTCGAGCTGACGGCCGGAAGGTCCCCCCGACGGAAAAACCGCCCTCACCGCGCCTCCGAGCCGCCGAATCGCGCGGGCGACGTTGACGCCGCCTCCGCCGGGCTCGAACACGGGCGTCCGGCAGCGCAGCTTCCGTTCGGGCACGATACTTTCGACGCTCGTCGAAACGTCGATCGCCGGGTTCGCGGTGACGGTGGCGACGGTGCCGGCGCCGGGACCCGGATCTGCCGCCGTCAATCGACTGCAGGCTCGCGGACCAGGCCGTCGACCTCTTCGGGCGTCACCGCCGTCCGGAACTCGAGGATCGTCCGGCGGCCGTCCGCGGAGACGATCTCGAGCGCCGCCTCCGCTCCCTGATCCGTGATCTCGACCCACACCTGTTCCGGGCGTTCGACCGGATGCTCGACGTTGGCGTCAGGCCGCTTTCCGAGGAGGATCGAAAGGGAGCCGCCCTGGCTCCGGCCGACCACGATTCCCTCGAGCGGGAGGTCCCGTGCCTCCACCTGCGATCCGATCCGACTGTCGATCACCCGCACGGTCGCCAGCCAGCCTTCGTGCCGGCGCGTGAAGGCGTTGAAGAATGGCTCCCACTCGGCTCGGGGAACCTGTCGCGTGCGCATCGGTTGCTCCTTTCCGCGTCAACGGATTCCGGAGGCCTCCGGGACCCGAGCCGACTCGCTGAGAAGGCGTCGGACCTCTTCGTCGCTGGTCTGACCAAAATCCGAATAGAACTCTCCGACGGCGCCGAACGGCGCCGGAGTCCCGAGGCAGGCGACGTCGTCGGCGACCTCGCGGAGCCGCGCGATGGTGCCCGCCGGGCCCACCGGCACGGCGGCGACGACGGCCGCCGGGCGTTGCTGCCGGACCGCGCCGATCGCCGCGAAGAGGGTCGATCCCGTGGCCACGCCGTCATCCACGACGATCACGGTGCGGCCTTCCAGACGCGCCGGCGGCCGGTCCCCGCGATAGGCGCGGTCGCGGCGCTCGAGCTCCGCCGTCTCGCGCGTCTCGATGTCGCGGAGACGAGCGGGCGTGACTCCGAGCGCCCGGACCAGATCTTCGTCGAGGACTTCGATGCCCCCCGAGGCGATCGCGCCGATGGCGAGCTCCTCCTGGCCGGGAGCGCCGAGCTTCCGCACGACGAGGACGTCGAGCGGCGCGCCGAGGGCCCGCGCGATCTCGAACCCGACCGGCACGCCGCCGCGCGGCAGCGCGAGCACGACCACGTCCGCCCGCCCGGCGAATCGCGACAACACACCGGCAAGGCGCCGGCCGGCATCGCGCCGGTCCCGGAGGCGGATCGGGCCGACGGCGGCTCTCATCGCGCCCTCCGCGGTGCGGGGGCGAGAAGAACCGGTCTCCGGGAAATCCCGAGGAGACGCCGGGCGACGCTTCCGAGCGCCCAATCCGCGAGCGCGCTGCGGCCGGAGCGGCCGATGGCGACGAGATGGGCTCCCGTCTTCCGGGCCCGCGCCGCGATGGCGTCCGCGACGGGACCGGCGTCCCGCGGCTCGAGAAGGCTCGTCTCGGCGCGCACTCCGCGGGACCGAAGAGTTCCCTCCGCCGAGCTCAGGATCCGCTGAGCCGCGCGGCGCTCACTCCGGCGGAGCTCCTCGTACGGCAGGAACGCCAGGATCGCCGCCGAGAACCCGACGGAGAGATCGCGCCGCAAAGTCGACACGGTCGCCACCTCGAGGCGCGACCGCCGCGCGCGCCGCGCGAGTTTCCCCGCCAGCCGCGCCGCAGCGGCCGCACCGGCGGACCCGTCGGTCGCGACGAGAAGACGAAGCGCCTCGCTTGGCCGCGCCGCCACCGGACCGGGAACGACGACGAGGGGCCGGCGGCAGACGTGGACGAGCCGCCGGGTCACGCTGCCGAGCAGGGCCCGCCCGACCGCGCCGCGTCCGTGAGTCCCGACCACTACGAGATCGGCGCGCGCGGCGGATGCGGAACGGGCGATGGCCTCGGCAATGGGTTCGAGCCGCCTCGCCTCGACATAGCGGCATTTCCCTCGGACGCCCGTGCGAACGCGTTCACCCTCGGCGCGTCCGATGGCGCGCATCGCCCAGCGCCGGTAATCGGCCTTCATCGTCCGCCGCGCGGCTCCGGAAAGCCCCTCGATCGAGGCCACGTCGCCCACGAGCACCACCTCGACTTCCGCACGTAAGACGCGCCCCAACCATGCCGCGAACCGAACCGCCGCGAGCGCCCGGGCCGAGCCATCGGTGGCAGCGAGAATCTTCATCTTACCCGCAGGATCCTAGGTGACCGCAGCCGCCATCCATATGATTCATTCGAATCAGAGCTTCTGCCGTGCGATCCGAAAGGCTGAGAGCCAACGACCGATGACGCCTCCGCCCTTCGCCTCGCCCGAGCCTTCCGACGTGGTCCTGCGCACGGGCGCCACGGTCCGCCTGCGTCCCATCCGGGCGACGGATCTCGCCGAGATCGCCCGGCTCCACGAAGCCCTTTCGGCCGAGAGCCTCTACTTTCGGTTCCTCGGCGTCTCGCGCGCGACGGCCTCCGATCTCGCCTCGCGACTGGTCGCGGCGGACGGCCAGAGCCAGGTCGTGCTCGTCGCCGAGGCCGGAGTCCGCCTCGCGGCCGTGGCCGGCTACTACGTGGATCCACGGCGTCCCGCCTCGGCGGAGGTCGCGCTGACCGTCGAGGACGCGCTGCATGGGCAGGGCCTCGGAACCCGTCTCCTCGAGCGGCTCGCGGAGATCGCGCGCCGGCGGGGCCTGACGGAGTTCACGGCCGAGGTCCATCCCGCAAACCGCCGCATGCTGGACGTCTTCGCGCACTCCGGATTCGAGATCGCGCACCGCACCGAGCCGGGCGCGATCCAAATCGTCATCTCGCTCGAGCCGACGCCGGCGTTCGAAGAGCGCGCCGCGGAGAGGTCGGCGCGCGCGGCCACGGCCTCGATGAAGAGGCTCTTCGAGCCGCGCTCCGTGGCCGTCGTCGGAGCCTCGCGGCAGCGCGGGAAGGTCGGCTCGGAGATCCTGCACAACCTGGTCGCGACCCGGTTCCGCGGAAGGATCTACCCGGTCAATCCCGCGTCGGCGCGCGTCGCCGGCCGGCGCTCCTATCCGAGCGTCCGCGCCATCCCGGGACCCGTGGATCTCGCCGTTCTCGCCATCCCCGCCGCGGCCGTCGAGGCCGCCGTCGACGACTGCATCGCGCGCGGCGTGCGCGCGCTCGTCATCATCACCGCCGGATTCCGCGAGACGGGCGCCGAAGGTCGCCAGCGCGAGGCGGCGATCCTGGCGAAGGTTCGCGCCGCCGGAATCCGCATGGTCGGGCCCAACTGCATGGGCCTCATCAACACGGATCCCCGCGTGCGCCTCAATGCCACGTTTTCCCCGGTCTACCCGCCCGAGGGACGCGTCGGCCTGGCCTCGCAGAGCGGCGCCCTCGGCATCGCGCTGCTCGACGAAGCGCGACGCCTCAACCTCGGCATCTCGACGTTCGTCTCGGTCGGCAACAAGGCGGACGTCTCGGGCAACGACCTCGTCCAGTACTGGAGCGAGGATCCCCGGACCGACGTCATCCTCTACTACCTCGAGAGCTTCGGCTCGGCCGGGAGCTTCATGCGGATCGCCCGGCGGGTCGCGCGCCGCAAGCCGATCGTCGCCGTGAAGGCCGGCCGCTCCCGGGCCGGGGCGCGCGCGGCCTCTTCGCACACCGGCGCCCTCGCGGAGAGCGACGCCGTCGTCGACGCGCTCCTGCGACAGGCGGGCATCATCCGCGCCGCGACGCTCGAGGAGCTCTTCGACGTCTCGACGCTGCTGGCCCACCAGCCGTTGCCGGCGGGCCGCCGCGTCGCAATCCTGACCAACTCCGGTGGGCCGGCGATCCTCGCCGCCGACGCCTGTGAAGCGCAAGGATTGACGATCGCCGCGCTGCCCGCCGCAACCCGTGCGAAGCTCGCCGCCGTTCTGCCGCGCGAGGCGGGCCTGGGCAATCCGATCGACATGCTCGCCTCCGCCTCGGCCGCCCAGTACGAGAAGTGCCTGCGCCTCCTGCTCGGAGAGCCGGCCGTCGACGCGGTCATCGTGATCTTCATTCCGCCCCTTCTGACCGAGGCACGGGAGGTGGCCGCGGCGATCGTGAAGGCCGCCCGCGGGAACTCCCGGAAGCCGATCCTCGCGACGTTCCTCGGCGAAGAGGGCGCCCGGCCGCGTCTCGGATCGATCCCGAGCTACTCCTTCCCCGAGCGCGCGGCGACGGCTCTCGCGCGCGTCGCCGGATACGCGGAATGGCGCCGCGAGCCGCCCGGCAAGATTCCGCGCTTTCCGGACTTGCAGGTCGCCCGCGCGCGCGCGCTCGTCGAAGAGTCGATGCGCCGAGGCGGCGGCTGGCTCGGCCCCGAGGCGACGAACGAGCTGCTCGCGTCCTTCGGCATCGCGGCGGCGCCGATCCGCACCGCGCGCTCGGCTGCCGAGGCCTCCACGGCGGCGGCCGCACTCGGCTTCCCCGTCGTCCTCAAGGCCGTCGGCCCGAACATCGTCCACAAGACCGAGATCGGCGCCGTCCGACTCGGGCTCGGGGGAGAAGACGCGGTCCGCGCCGCGTTCGAGGATCTGCGGGCGCGTCTCGGACCGGCAATGACGGAGGCGCTCGTCCAGAAGCAAGTGGCCGGCGGAATCGAGACGATCGTGGGTGCGACGTCCGACCCCACGTTCGGCCCCCTCGTCCTCTACGGGAGCGGCGGCGCGTTCGTCGAGCTTCTCGCCGACGTCGCCTTCCGCCTGGCCCCCCTGACCGACGCTGACGCCACGGCGATGCTCGAGCAGGTGCGCGGGACGGCGCGGCTGCGTGGATTTCGGGGAGCGACTCCGGCCGACGAAACCGCTCTGAAGCAACTGATCCTGAGAGTTTCGGCGCTCATCGATGCTTGCCCGCAGATCCGCGAGATGGACCTGAATCCCGTGCTCGTGCTTCCGAAGGGCGCCGTCGCCGTGGATGCGCGCGTCCGCGTCGACGAGCGAACGTCGGCCCCCTCGCGAAGAATCGCCTACTGACGGCTCCGCGCTTCCGCCCTCGGTGCCGGCCTCGCTCGCGAGATGATGCGCGCCATGTTCCGACGAAGGCCCGGACACCGGCGCCTCCTGCCGCGGCTCTACCCGGTCGAGGGCCGCCGGCTGCCGCGCGAGCTCCGCCCCGCGAACGTCGGACGGCTGGCCGCCTCGCTTCCCGATGGCCTCGGCGATCCCGGCTTCGCCGAGCTGCTCCAGAAGATCGACGACGGGCCCATCCTCGCGGGCAACCGTGTCGAGCCGTTCTTCCGCGGCGACCGCGCGTTCGCCGCAATGTGCACGGACATCGGCCTTGCGCAGTCGGAGATTCTCCTGGAGTCGTACATCCTGAAAGACGACAAGACCGGACGCGGCTTCCTCGAGGCGCTCGCGGCGGCCCGCTCGCGCGGCGTGACCGTCCGCGTGCTCGCCGACTTCTTCGGCTCGATCGCGACGCGGCGCGCGTTCTGGAACGAGATGCGCGCGCGGGGCCTCGACGTCCGGCTCTTCAACCCGCTCTTCCCGCAGCTCTGGCTCCAGCCCTTTCGCGATCACCGAAAGATCCTCGTCGTGGACCGGCGCATCGCCTATACCGGCGGCATGAACATCGCCGACGAATACGGATCCGCGCCCCTGGGCTCCCGGCGGGGCCCCTGGCGCGACACGCACGCGCGGATCGAGGGTCCGACCGCGTGGGACATGGCGGTCGTCTTCCGCGAGGCCTGGCAGTGGGCCGGCGGCGATCGCTTCGAGCTGCCGCCGATCGTGGCGCCGACGGACGGCGGCACGAAGGTCTTGACGCTCGAGTCGCGGCCCGGCCGGGGCCACGGCGAGACGGCGTCGACCCTGGTGGCCATCGCGGGCGCCGCGCGGCGCCGCTTGTGGATTACGAACGCCTACTTCGCACCGCGCCGACGCGCTCTCGATTTCCTGGAGGCCGCGGTGCGGCGCGGCGTGGACGTGCGGCTGCTGCTCCCCGGCCGGACCGACGTGCGCCTCGTCCGCCACGCCGGCCACGGTTACTTCGAGGACCTCCTCGCCCGCGGCGTCCGCATCTTCGAGTATCAGGCCGCGATCCTCCACGCCAAGACGCTCGTGGCCGACGACAGGGTCTGCCTCGTCGGCTCGACGAACCTCGACTTCCGCTCTTTCCACTTCAACGCCGAGTGCAACGTCGTGATCCTCGACGAGGGCGTCGGCGGCGTCTTCTCGCGGGCCTTCGAAGAGGATCTCGCGCAGGCCGCGGAGATCACTGCGGCCGGGTGGCGCCGCCGTTCGTTTTTCCACGCCGCGGCCGACGCGGGCGCCCGCCTCCTGGCGCCGCTGCTCTGATTCGCGCTCGGGCGAGGCGGCACTTTCGTGCCATCCGGGAGCATCCCCGGGCCGTTCGGCGCTACAATTTGCGGGTCGCGCAACGTCGCGATCCCCGGAAAGCAAAATGCCATCGCCTCCCGACGGCGCCCCCCGCCCGCGAGGCGGCGTCTCGCCGCCCGACGACCCGCTCGAGAGCGCGCTCGAAGACTTGTTCGAAGACGCGACAACACTCGCGATGGGCCTGACCGGCGCGCCCCTCGCGGCCATCGCCCTCGTGCGGCCGGGCCGCAACTGGTTCAAGTCGCGCGGCGGCATCCGCGTTGCCGAGACGGCCCGGGCGATCGCCCTGTGCTCGGAGGCGGCCGCGTCGCCGAACCTTCTCATTCTCACCGACGTCGCGAAGGATCCCCGTTTCCGCGACGATCCGCTCCTGCGCGAGAGCATCCGATTCTTCGCCGGCATTCCGCTGTTCGATCCGCAGGGAGCGCCGTTCGCGGCGCTCGCGGTCATGGACCGCGAGCCGCGGGAGGTCGCGGCCGAAGCGCTCGAGCCGCTGCGCGCCCTCGGGCGCCGCCTGGAACGCGAGCTTGCCGCCAAGCAGCGCGCCGCCGAGCTCGAGGCGCCCGCGCCGGCCGCGGGAGGCGCTCCGCCGGGCGAGGCGCTGGCGAGCGTTCCCGACGGAGTGGTCGCGTACGACGAGGACCTGAGAATCACCGTCTGGAACCGGGCGCTCGAGCATTTGACCGGCATCCCCGCCGCCGAGGTCCTCGGGCGGGGCGCGCTCCAGGTCTCTCCGTATCTCGCCGATCAGGGCGTCACGGAGCTGCTCGAGCGGGCGTTGAACGGCGAGACGGTCGCAGGCCCGGACCTCGGCCACCGCGTCCGGGGCGAAAGCGCAACGGTCTGGCTGTCTGCCACGTACGCGCCGCAGCGCGACTCCGGCGGGCGGATCGTGGGCGTCGTCGGCATCCTCCGTGATGTGACCGGGCGCCGCCGGGCCGAGCGCCTCGAATCGGGCGACGGCCCGCGAACGCTCGCCGCCGAGGCGGCGGTCGGCCTCGCGCTGATCCAGGACGGAAAGATCCGGAATTCGAATCCCCGCCTCGCCGCGATGTTCGGCGTCACTCCCGAAGACGTCGGAGCGCTCGAGTCCGCCGCGCACCTCTTCGCCGTCGAGGATCGTGAACGTTTTGTCGACGATCTGGCTCAGTGCATCGAAGGCGAGCGTCCCGCGCTGCGCGACGCCTTCCGCGTCGTCCGGCCGGACGGCAACCCGGTGGAAATCGAGGTCTCCCTGACGCTCGCGGAGGCCGGCGGCCGGCCCGCCGCCGTCGCGACGATCGTCGACCTGACCGAGCGGCGCCGCGCCGAGGGACACGTCGCCGGCCACGCCTACAACGATCCGTTGACGAAACTGCCCAACCGCGTCCGGTTCCTCGAGCGCGCCGCGCGAGAGCTCGCGCAGGCGCGCCGCCACCGGCGACACGTCGCGATCCTCTACCTCGACATCGACCGCTTCAAGCTGGTCAACGACACGTGGGGGCACGCGACCGGCGACCGGCTGCTGCGCTCCCTGGCGCTCCGGCTCCAGCGCCGGCTTCGGCAGGCCGACACGATCGCGCGCGTGGGCGGCGACGAGTTCGTCATCCTGCTGCCCGACGCGCGCCCCGCGGCGGAGATGGCCGGCGTCGCGAAAAAGCTGCTCGAGGGCGTGACCCGTCCCTTTCAGCTCGGCGATCAGACGCTGCGCATCACGGCGAGCCTCGGCGTGGCGACGTCGCCCGACGACGGCGAGGATCCGGAGACGCTGCTGCGCAACGCGGATGCCGCGATGTACCGCGCCAAGGAGCTCGGCCGCGGGACCTTCCAGCTCTGCACGCCCGAGCTGACGTCGCGGGCGGAGGGGCGGCTCGCGCTCCAGACCGGCCTGCGGCGCGCCCTCGACCGCGAGGAGTTCGTGCTGCACTACCAGCCCATCCTCTCGCTCTCGACGGGCCGCATCGTGGGATTCGAGGCGCTCCTGCGCTGGGAGAACCCGGAGAAGGGGCTCGTCATGCCGGGCACCTTCATCGCCGCCGCCGAAGAGACGGGGCTCATCGTGCCCCTCGGCGAGTGGGTGCTGAGGACCGCCTGCGCGCAACTCCAGGAATGGCGGCGCGCGGGGCTGCCCGATCTTCACGTGGCGGTCAACGTCTCCGCGCGCCAGTTCCGCGAGGAGAATCTCGTGCCCGTGGTGGGCCTGGCGCTCGAACAGGCGGGGCTCGAGCCGCAGCACCTGGAGGTCGAGATCACCGAGTCGATCGCGATGGAAAGCGCGGAGATCGTCGTCGGAAATCTCAGCCTTCTGCGTGGAATGGGCGTCGGCATCGCGATCGACGATTTCGGCATGGGCTACTCCTCGATGAGCTACCTGAAGCGCTACCCGATCACCGCGCTCAAGATCGATCGCTCCTTCGTGTCGGACCTCCCGCACAGCGCCGCCGACGCCGGCATCGTGCGCGCCATCGTGGAAATGGCTCATGGGACGAAACTCACGGTGACGGCCGAAGGCGTCGAGAGCCAGGACCAGTTCCGCTGCCTGCAGCAGTACGGCTGTGACCACATGCAGGGAAACTGGGTCGCGCCGCCGCTGACGCCGGGCGGCGTCGATCACCTGCTCGCGGAGGAACGACGGCTCTGGACCGAGCGGTAACGCGGGCGTACCTCGAAGCGTTCCTGCGATAGACTCCCGCCGTCCCGAACGAGGTTCGGACCGGATCGGAGGAGGAGACAGAATGAAGAAGCTCCTGGGGGCTGCGATCGCCGCGGGACTGCTCGCGGCAGCTCCGGCCCGAGCCCAATTCCCCGGCGACGTGCCGGAAACCTTTCGCCTGCGCCTCGGCGGCATCTTTGCGAGCCTGGACACGACGGCGTCCCTTTCCAACTCGAACGTCCCCGACGCGTCGTTCGACCTGAACAAGCTGCTCGGCCAGCCGGACCACAAGACGACATTCCGCGGGGACGGCTACTGGAACTTCGCCGGCCGCAGCTACCTCGACTTCGGGTTCCTGAGCTTCACGAACGACGCGTCGAAGATGATTTCCCAGGACATCCATTTCGGCGACGCGACCTACACCGCCGGGGCCCAGGTGGCGAGCGAGAACAAGCAGCGCTACATCTACGGCGCCTATCGTTACGAGCTCTTCAAGACCCCATCGTTCCACCTCGGGCTCTCCCTCGGCGTCAGTTACACAACCCTTCACGCGCAGGTGTCGGCCTCTGCGGGCGTCGTCGGTCCGAACGGGCCGATCAACGGCGTGACCACGACGCGGGAGGCCGAGGTCAATCTCCCCGTCCCGCTGATCGGCGCCGAGACGGAGGTTCGGATCGCCGGCCCCGTCAGCATCGGCGCCTGGGTGCGGGCCTTCAAGGCCAACATCAGCCCCTACTCCGGCTCGATGGTCGACGCGATGGCGCACGTGGACTGGTACATCGTGAACAACTTCGGGCTCGGCGTCGGCTACGAGTACAACCGGATCAACATCGAGAAGACGAAGGACACCGGGACGACGAAGCTCGACTTCCGCTACAACGGGCCGCGTCTCTACCTCACGATGACCTTCTAGGAGGCGGGCGCCCGCCGGGGCGCACCTCGGGAACTCGATGACGGCGGCTGCGATCCGGACGGCGCTCGAGGCGGCGGCCGTCCTTCTCTATGCCGTGGACGGGATGATGACCGCGGCTCGCAAGCGGATGGACGTCGTGGGGACGTACAGCCTCGCGGTCGTCACGGCCTTCGGCGGCGGTACGCTGCGGGACCTGCTCGTCGGCCAGCGCCCGTTCTTCTGGGTCGCGCGCTGGCATTACCTGGTCGTGATCGCGGCCCTGTGCGTTGGATTCTGCTATCAGCCCGCGATCCGCGCGTTCGCCAGCCTCCTCTATCGATCCGGCGCCGTCGTCGACGCGCTCGGCCTGGCGCTCTTCACGCTGACGGGCATCGATGCCGCCCTCCAGGCGAACCTTCCGGCGTTCGTGGTCTCGCTCATCGGCGTGATCACGGGAACGTTCGGCGGCGTGCTGCGCGACGTCTGTTCCGGCGAGGTGCCCGAGCTCTTCCGGCCGGGAAGCTTGAACGCTCTCTCCGCGTTCGCGGGAAGCTGGGTCTATCTCGGAGCCCGGGCGCTCGGGTGGCACGGTCTCGTCGTCGCCGGACTCTCCTTCGCGACGATCATGACGCTCCGATTCGTTTCGGTGCGCTGGGACGTCCGCGCGCCCGACCCCGTCTGGCTTCCACGCCGCGGCAACGACGCGGGGGACCGGGACGCCTGAGGTCCGGGGGAGGGCGCGGCCCCTCTCCCCCGTTCATTTCATGCTCTGCCGCAGGTCGACGAGGATCTGGTCGTACCGGTCGATCCGGATGAACCCGACGCGCGGGAACTCGAGATCGAGAATGACGTCCACCGCGAGGCCCAGGATGATCGCGAACGCGATCGTATGGAACCAGCTGCGCGTTCCCGCCGCGCCCATGCCGTAGCCGGCGATGAGGGCGGCCGCGAACGCCAGGATGCAGAGCGTGACGTAGATCACGGGCGGGGGGTGCATCAGCGCCTTCTGCGTTCGCGTCGCCGCGAAGTCGATCATCTCGTTGACGGCTGGCAGCAAGAGCATCGGAACTTGCGACGGCGTGTCGCGGCACGCCGCGACGGCCATCTTCCAGATCTCGCCCTGAATCGCCTCGGTCCGATCGGCCTCGGCTCTTCCCCGGGAGGGACTCGCGAATTTCCGAAACACCTCCAGCCGGGCGTCGACGTAGCGGCGGAAGGCGTCGCGGAGGGCCGGCTGAGCGTCCGCGGGCAGCAGATCGAGCCGCAGCCATGCCGTGCCGATCACGTTGGACTCCTCGACGATCTGCTCGCGCCGGACGTTGAAGCGCGACGCCGCCTCCGAGAAGGTGAACGCGATGAGGAGGCCGAGGAGGCCGAAGACCGCTCCCTCGACCCCTCCGAGGCCCCCGAGCTCCCCGCCCGCCTTCGCGCGGCGTCGAGCCCCGAGGCGACGCCCCACGTCGAGCACGACGATCATCCCGACGATCAGACCGACCGCCACCAGGAGGGGCAGCAGCGCGTTCTCCATCGTCAATCTCTCCCGTGCGGCCCGGCGCGGGGCGGCGGGACTACTTCTTGGGCGCCGTCATCTGGAGGGCGAGCGCTTCCTTGTAGGTGACAACGATCTTGTCGCCCACGTTGACGCCCTCGAGATTCTTCGGGTCTTCCACACGGAAAGCGACGGTCGATCCGTCCGCGCGGCGCACCGTCACCGCGGACGTGGCCTTGTCGATCGAGGCGACCTCGACGGTGGCCGTGATCTGGCGCGAGACGACGGCGCCCGGCTTGGCCCCTTCCATGCGGGTCACGCCCGTGTCCGTAGTCGTGCCGAGCTTGGCGGTCGCTTCCGCCTTCCGGAGCGCGACGACGAGCGACTCCGTGTACTTGACGTTCAGCTGATCACCGACCTTGATCTCGGAGAACCGCTTGACCGACTGGGGCACCTCGACGACGACGACGTTGCCCTCGGGGCCCTTGAGGGTGACTTCGCGCTTGGCGCTGTCCACGGCCTCGACGGTCGCCGTGATCGACCGCGTCTCGCTCGCCTCGAGCGGTTTCTTCGCTGCCATCTTGTCCTGGGCCGCGAGCGGCCAGGCCACGAGCGCCGCCAGGCCTGCGGCCCGAAGGGAATTCCACCGGTTGCTCATACGAATCCTCCTCAACTCTCGAATGCTTCGAAATGGGCGACGATCCTATCGGTTCGGGCACCGCGAGTCCAGGCGCGTGCGGTATATCCTTCGCGCCGTGACCGGCACCGGCGCGCCCGAGGTTCGCACCCTCGAGGACGTGGATCGGATCGCGCAGGCCGCCGCCGCGGAGTTTCTGTCTTCGACCGGGGAGGCCCTCCGCAACGCGCCGACCGCGGCCGTCGCCCTCTCGGGCGGCTCGACGCCGCGAAAGCTCTACGCGCTGCTCGCGAGCGACGACTTTCGCGGCCGCGTCCGGTGGCCGCGAATCCATTTTTTCTTCGGCGACGAGCGTCACGTGGGACCGGAGGATGCCGAGAGCAACTACCGGATGGCCGCCGAGACGATGCTCTCGCGCGTGCCGGTTCCTCCCGAAAACGTCCACCGGATCCGCGCCGAAGACCCGAGCGCCGAGGCCGCCGCGCGGTCCTATGAACGCGAGATCGAAGAGCACTTCCGGCTCGCCCCCGGACAGTTTCCGCGATTCGATCTTGCACTCCTGGGTCTCGGAACGGACGGCCACACGGCGTCGCTCTTCCCCGGCACGAAGGGCCTTTCCGAGACGCGGCGACGCGCCGTCTCCAACTGGATCGGGAAGCTCGACACCGAGCGCATCACGCTGACCGCGCCGACGTTCAACGCCGCCGCCGAGGTCGTCTTCCTCGTCTGCGGCGACGACAAGTCGGCCCCGCTGAAGTCCGTCCTCGAGGGCGCCTACGAGCCCACGCAGCTTCCGGCGCAGCTCATCCGTCCGGGCGCGGGCCGCCTGCTCTGGCTCGCGGACCGCGCCGCCGCGTCCCGGCTGCGCCTGCCGGCCGGAGGAACGCAATGAGTCGCGGCCTCGTGCTCCTGTTCGACGTGGACAACACGCTCCTCGACAACGACCGCGTCACGGCGGACCTCCGCTCCTATCTCGAGAATGAGGTCGGCGCCGAGCGCTCGGGACATTACTGGCAGCTCTTCGAGCAGCTCCGCACGGAGCTCGGTTATGCCGACTACCTCGGCGCGCTCCAGCGGTATCGCCTCGAGTACCCGCGCGACCCGCATCTCCTGATGGTCTCGCGGTTCCTGATCAACTACCCGTTCGCCAACCGCCTCTATCCCGAGTCGCTCGACGTGCTCGAGCGCGCGAGCGCGTGGGGCACGGCCGTCATCCTCACCGACGGCGACGTCGTGTTCCAGCCGCGAAAGATCGACAACTCGGGCCTCTTCGACGCGGTTGGCGGAAACGTGCTGATCTACGTCCACAAGGAACGCGAGCTCGACGATGTGGCGGCGCGCTACCCCGCGCGGCACTACGTCCTGGTGGACGACAAGCTCCGAATCCTCGACGCCGTCAAGAAGGTCTGGGGCGCTCGGGTGACGACGGTCTTCCCGCGCCAGGGCCACTACGCGCACGATGCCGAAGCGATCGCGAAGTATCCGCCGGCCGACATCACGATCGAGCGCATCGGAAATTTCCTGTCCCTGGACGAGCACTCCCTGCGGCAGGCGGCCTCGCGGGACGACACCCGGGCCTCCTGAATCCTGCTGGTACACTCCCGCCGCCAAGGAGACGTGACGAATGCCTTTTCGTCGATTCGCGCTGATCCTCTCGCTGCTTTCCGCCGCCGGCGCCGCGGCCGCGCAGGCTCCCTGCCCCTGCCCGGCCCCCACCCCGACGCCGACTCCGCTCTGGTCCGGCAACGCCCAGCTCTCCTATGCGGGAACGAGCGGCAACACGGACACTTCGAGCTTCGGCGCCGGCTTCCAGCTCTTCTACCAGCCGTCGCCCTGGACGTTCTCGGCGGAGTTCGGAATGCTCCGCGCCTCGACCGACTCGATCGTGACGGCGGAGTCGTACGCGGGCAAGCTGCGGGCGTCGCGCGACCTGACGCCGCGCATCGACGTTTTCGCCGAAGGGCTCTACTACCGAAACACGTTCTCCGGCGTCGACAGCCGCGTGGGCGCGACGGCCGGAGCCGGCTACAAGATCATCAACGAGAAGACGCTGCTCCTGCGCATGGAAGCCGGAATCGGGTACACCCACGAGGACCCGGTCATCGGCGACTCGTTCGATTATGCGGCGCTTCGTGGCGGCCTGAATTTCGCCTGGAAATTCTCCAAGAGCGCCGCGTTCACGGAGGATGCTTACTTCACCGAAGATCTCGCCAACTCGGACGACTGGATCTTTCGGAGCACGACCGCCCTCGCCGCGGACCTGACGTCGATCTTCGCGCTCAAGGCGAGCTACACCTATCTCTACGACAACGTGCCCACGCCCGGGTTCAAGAAGCGCGACACGATCACGTCGATCGCCCTCGTGGCGAAGTTCTGAGGACAAGAAAATGACGCGCTTCCGCCGCCCGATCGCGGTCCTCGTCGCCGCGCTGCTCCTCGCCGCGGCCTGCGCCACGCTCACGACGAAAGTGACATCGGACCCGCGGGCGGACTTTTCCAAGTTCCGCACCTTCACCATCACGGGGGACCGGCTCCAGACCGCCGAGCAGGCGTGGCTGGGCGACGAGATCGCCACGCGGCTCCAGGCCCACGGGCTCTCGCGAGTTCCCGAGAACGCCTCGCTCCGCGTCGAGCCGCGGCTCTTCCGTCAGGCCACGGCGGGCGAGAGCACGTGGGGGTACTCCTGGTGGTCGGGCAACGCCACGGGCGAGTCGAGCCACGACGTTCCGGCCGGCACGCTCGTGGTCGACCTCGTGGACCCTGCCCGCAATCAGCTCGTCTGGCGAGGCCTCGCGAAGGGTACGGTGCCCGCCATCGGAGCGCTCCAGAAGGGGAAGGTCGAGGTCGCGCTCGATCGGCTCTTCGCCGACTTTCCTCCGAAAACGCCGGCCAAGTAATCGCGGCGCGCCTCGCTTCGTTCGATTGAAGTCACCGTCACCCGGATCGAAAATCTTGGAGCCAGAATCCGTGGGAGGTCGAGGCCGCGTGTCCGTCCGCGTGAGTCGACTCGCGCCGCGGGTGCTCGCGATCCTCGCCGTGGCCGGGATGGCGATCCCGGGACGCGCCCGCGCCGACGGATTTCGGATCTTCGAGTCCACGGCGCTGCTCGAACGGAACGCCTCGGCCCGGCCGTCCGATGAGTTCACGCTCACCGGCTGCTGCGACGCGGCGCTCGAGGACGGCCGCGCCCGCGAGGGGTTTCGTCTCGACCTGCGATTCCCGCCGGAGATCGCGGTCGACGCCGGACGGGGGGGACGACCCGAGGCGACGATCCACTCCCTGCCGCCGCCCGAGCCCAAGCGGTTTTTCATCGTGCTCGGATCGATCGGGGCGATCGCGGGCTCGGCCCTCGACTCTTTCACCGACGGACCGCACCACGACTTCCACTTCACGAACGAGGGCTACTTCGGCCGCAACACGTATGCCGGTGGCGGCGACAAGGCCTCGCACATCGTTTCGTACTACGCCGTGTCCCGGATCCTCACGTCGTTTTATGAAGTCTTCGACCTGTCCGAGCAGAAGTCCTACGCGCTGGCCTCGGGCGTTTCCCTGCTGACCGGTTTCGCGACCGAGCTCGGCGACGGCACGACGAAGTACGGTTTCTCTCACGAGGACCTGGTGGCCGACTCGCTCGGAGCCTTCTCCGCCTATGTCCTCGCGCGGTACGGCCTGAACGACATGATTGGATTTCGCGCCGGAGTCATGAAAGCTCCGGCGACTCCCGACGAGTTCCTCGTGGAAGGAATCGGCAAGGACTACTCCCGAGAGATCTACACGATGGATCTGAAGCTCGCGGGGCTCGCCCGACGCGTCGACCGGAACTTCGGCCCTGCCCGATTCCTCCTCGTCTCGATGACGTACGGCGTCAAGGGATATCCCTACGCGCTGCCCGAGCTGCGAGAGCGCCAGGTCGGGCTCGAGGTGGGATTGAACGTGGCCGAGATCGCCCGCGGGCTCGGCGTCTCGGACCGCCCCTGGTGGGGACACATGCTGCTGACCGTCCTCGACATCCTCCGCTTCCCCTACACGTCCGTCGGAGTCCGGTACGACATCAACCACAAGAAGTGGTACGGACCGGACAACGGGAACACCTGGTCGTTCCCCCAGTGAGGGGCGCGGGCCGCGCGCCGGGCCTCAGGCCGCCACGAGCCGCCCCTGCAGGCCTTTCAACTTGAACGCCGCCATCAAGAGGATCACGCCGAACACCAGCGCGTAGGCGCCGATGAACGTGATCACCGCGAGCGCACCGGCGCCCGGCCGGACGAGCAGGAGGACGCCGAAGACGATCGAGGCCACGCCCGCCAGCATCAGCCAGCCCTCGCCGCGAATCTCCTTGCGCAGGCGGACCGCCGTCACGATCTCGAAAATACCCGAGAGGATCGCCCAGAAGGCGAGGTACCAGAGGAGCGAGATCGCGGTGATCCCCGGCGCCCAGAACGTCACCAGGCCGACCGCGATTCCGAGGAGCCCTTCGAGGAGCAGGACCCACCAGTCTGTGTGCACCTTCTTCGCCGCGAACGCCGCGAAGATGGCGAAGACGCCGGTCGCGAGCGCCCAGGCGCCGAAGAAGATCACGAGCGTTGCGAGCGTCAGGCCGGGACGCGCGAACGCCAAGACGCCGAAGAGGATCGCGAGCAAGCCGCGGACGAGGTACACCCACCAGGCTTTCGACAACATGGTCAGCATCGGCTCTCCCCCTTTCGAAGGTGAATCTGCCCGAAGTCTATCCCCGCGGACCGCTCGGTGACGGGGGCGGGGCGGCGGGCTGGATCGCGAGCGCCACGAAACGCGCGATGAGGATCGCCGGATAGAGCTGGCCCGTCAGCGCCTCGATCGCCGCGAGCGACCGCGCCAGCGGATGGAGGGCGGTCACGTCGCCGTACCCGACCGTCGAGAGCGTGGCGAAACTGAAGTACACGAGTCGCCCCGTGAGGCCGGATCGGCCGGCGGCCGGTGACACGAAATGAAAGGAGCCCGGCGACAGAGACTCGATCAGGTAGTACGCCTCGGCGAAGATGTGGCCGAAGAGCAGGAAGACGACCACCGCGCCTGCGACTCGATAGAAGGTCACACGCCCCGGCCGGAAGAGCTGGACCAGAAGGACGGCCGTGAGCGTCGCCTCGGTCAGACCGGTCAGGAGCGCGTCCGAGCGGCCCAGGTCGATGCGGGGTGACAGCCGGTCGATCAGGCGCACGAGCAGGGCCGCGGCCGCCACGCCCGCTCCGAGCCACAGACCGATGCGGCTCCGCGCGAGCGTCGCGATCCCCGAGAGGAGGAGCAGCGAGAAAAAGAGGTCGATCGCGATGCGACCCGCGCGGTCGAAGGGCACCAGCGGGATCGCGAAGATGAGGAGAAGGAGCATCGCGAGCAGCGCGACCAGCATCCGGTCGCTCAGCCAGAAGCGTCGCGCCGAGATGCGTAGGGGCCTCATCGCGGGTCGGGCGGATTCTATCGGGCGGAGGCGCGCCGAAACGCGTCCAAGAAACGAAGGGCAGGCGCGCCGAAACGCGCCTGCCCGAGCCGGTGCGGAAGGAGTCCTACGCGGCGACGGTCTTCTTGGCCGCGAAGCCCGACCAGAGTCCCCAGGCCCCGATCAGGAGGCTGATGATGTTGGCGCCGATGCCCTGATTCATCTGAAGCCCCGCGAGATTGTTGACGCCGAGCGCGCCGAGGAGGCCGACGAGGCCGTTCAGCCCGCCGAGAACCTGCGCCCCGGTGCGCTGGCCGGACTCGGTCCCCTTCATGCCGAGGTACGACAGGATTCCGCCGGAAACGATGTTGAATACGTTGCCGCCGGTGCCGGAGCCGAGCGCCGACGCGATCCCGGGAGCGAATTGACCCACCAGACCGAGGACGAGCTGAACGATGCCGGCCACCTTCGAGAATGTCTGGACCATCTCACCCTCCTTAGATCATGAAGAGGACGGACGTCGAACGAGGCGAACGGACGGGTGCAGCGAATCCGGGAGTCCTGGGCACCTCCTGGGGAACGATTGGTGCAACTCTAACCGAATTGGCGGCGACGCGCGACCCTCGAAAGTCGAGCCCCGGGTCCGGGTCTCCCGACGCCCGCTACTTCGAGCGGAGCCGCCGTGCGGCCTCCGAGCGCATCCGCTGCATCGCGTCGGTCTCCTGGTCCGAGTACCGCTCCTCCCGCCAGGGGTCGGCGCGCATGTGGTACCCGTTCTCCTCCCAGAAGCCCGCCGGGTTGACATCGAGAACCTCGAATGCGCGCACCCACTTCGCGCTCTTCCAGAAATACAGCCGCGGGACGACGAGGCGGCACGGCCCGCCGTGCTCGGCCTCGAGATCCTTCCCGTCGTGCCGGATCGCGAGGAGCGCGTCGTCGACCACCAGATCTTCGAGCGCAAGGTTGGTCGTGTAGCCGCCATAGGAGTGGACCATCACGGCGGCGGC
>DATJZU010000106.1:0-3375 GCA_035498835.1 Thermoanaerobaculia bacterium | reverse complement strand
CCGCCCGCCGACCTCGTTCTCGTCTCGGCGCGGATCTGGACGGGAGACCCGAAGCGTCCCGAGGCGCAGGCGCTGGCGATCAAGGACGGCCGGATCGCGGTGATCGGCTCCGACACGGATGTCGCGCGATGGAAGGGAGCGAAGACCGCCGTCGTCGACGGCCGCGGCCGGCGCGTCGTGCCGGGGATGATCGACTGCCACACCCACATGTCGATGGGCGGGCTCGATCTGCTCGCGCTCGATCTGCGCCACACGAAGGACCCCGCCGAGTTCACGCGGATGGTCGGGGAGTACGCGAAGAAGCAGCCGGCGGGCGTCTGGCTCACCGACGGCGCGTGGGACCACGAGCAGTGGACGCCGCCGCGGCTTCCGACGAAGGAGCTCCTCGATCCGGCGACCGGCGACCATCCGACCTGCCTCTCGCGGCAGGACGGGCACATGGTCGTCTGCAACAGCCTCGCGCTGAAGCTCGCGAAGGTCACGCGCGACACGCCCGATCCGCCGGGCGGCGTCATCGTGCGCGACGCGTCGGGGGAGCCGACCGGCGTGCTCAAGGACGCGGCGATGAGCCTGACGGATTCCGTTCGCCCTCCGAGAACGAAAGCCGAGATCGTCGCGGGCCTGCGCGCGGCCGTGGCGCACGCGGCGCGGAACGGCGTCACGTCGGTTCAGGATCTGCCCGGCGATCCGCTCGACCTGCCGGCCTGGGACGAAATCCGGAAATCCGGCGGCCTGACCGTCCGCGTCAACTACCGCCCGTCGATCGTGGACTGGGCGGCGGCGAAGAAGGCGCAGTCGGACTACAGGCAGGACGAGTGGCTCCGCGTCGGCGGCGTGAAGGGCTTCATGGACGGCGCGCTCGGCGCCGGCACCGCGCGGATGTTCGAGCCGTTCTCCGACGATCCGGGCAACACGGGCGTGTATGCCGCGCAGGCGATCCCACTGTCGCGCATCGAGGAGCGCATCGCGGGCGCCGACGCCGCCGGCCTTCAGGTCGAGGTGCACGCGATCGGCGACCGCGCCATCGCGGAGCTGCTCGACATCTACGCGCGCGTCGCGCAGAAGAACGGGCCGAAGGACCGGCGCTTCCGCGTCGAGCACGCGCAGCACCTGCGCCCGGCCGAGGTGCCGAAGTTCGCGGCGCAGGGCGTCATCGCTTCCATGCAGCCGTACCACGCCGTGGACGACGGCCGCTGGGCCGACCGGCGGCTCGGTCCCGAGCGCCGCCGCGGCGCGTACGCGTTCCGGTGGCTGCTCGACGCGAAAGCGACCGTCGCCTTCGGATCCGACTGGGATGTCGCACCGCTCTCGCCGATCCTCGGGATCGCCGCCGCGGTCACGCGCGCCACGATCGACGGCAAGCAGCCGGGCGGCTGGGTGCCCGAGCAGAAGATCCGGCCGGAAGAAGCGCTCCGGGCCTACACGGTCACCGCCGCCTACGCGGCATTCGAAGAAAACGACAAGGGGTCCCTGGAGGTCGGGAAGCTCGGCGATTTCGTCGTACTCTCGGACGATCCGCTGACGGTCGCGCCGGACAAGATCGAGAAGATCGCCGTGGACGAGACGGTCGTGGGCGGCAAGCTCGTCTTCTCGCGCCCTTAGTCGGGCGCCGCGCCCGACGGCGCCATCGCCGTCCGCGTCACGCTAGACTGGCGCGAGATGCCGCGAATTCGCCGCCTTTCCGGGGAGGTGATCGACCGGATCGCCGCCGGCGAGGTGGTCGAGCGGCCGGCCTCGGTCGTCAAGGAGCTCGTCGAGAACGCGCTCGACGCCGGCGCGTCGCGGATCGAGGTCGAGATCGACGGCGGCGGCATCGCGCGCCTGCTCGTCCGCGACGACGGCGGCGGGATGTCGGCCGAGGACGCGCGGCTCGCGGTCGAGCGGCACGCGACCTCGAAGATCGCCTCGGACCGCGATCTCCTCGCGGTGCCCACGTATGGCTTCCGCGGCGAGGCGCTCCCGTCGATCGCCTCGGTCTCGCGATTCCAGCTGACGACTTCCGACGGCTCCACGGCCGAGGGCACGCGCGTGACGATCGCCCACGGCGAGGCACCGCGGGTCGAGCCGGCGGCGCGCCCGCGCGGGACGGACGTGCTCGTCGAGGGCCTCTTCGAGCGGACGCCGGCGCGCCGGAAGTTCCTCTCCTCGCCGGAGGCCGAGGGCCGCGCCGCCGCGGCCGCCGTGACGCGCGCCGCGCTGGCGAATCCCTCGGTCGCGTTCTTCGTGCGCTCGGGCGAGCGCCGCGTGCTCGACGCGCCGGCGGCCGTCGACCGCGCCGCGCGGATCCTCCAAGTCTTCGGGCGCGAAACATTGGGAGACCTCGTCGAGTTCGAGGCGAAGGCCGGAGGCTTGCGCGTCTCGGGCTTCGTGACGCGCGGCTCGGTCACGTTCGCCTCGCGGCGGAATCAATATCTCTTCGTCAACGGCCGTCCCGTCGAGGACCGGTCGATCGCGCGCGCGATCGGGCAGGCGTCGCGCGAAGCGATCCGGACGGACCGGCACCCGGCGCTCTTCCTCTTCCTGACGGCGGAGCCCGGCGCCGTGGACGTGAACGTGTCGCCCGCGAAGACGCAGGTACGGTTCGCGGATTCCGGCACCGCCTATCGGCTCGTGTACCACGCGCTGCATTCGGCGCTGATCTCGGGCAAGGAGGAGCGGCGCCTGACGGCCGTGCCGTCGGAGTCCTCGCTCGGCGAGGCCTCTGCGACCTATGGCGATTCCGCCGCCCCGGCCCCCAACCAGCCCGTCGGCGTGCCGCCGATGCCGAAGCCCGAGGCGCCCGCGCCGGCGGAGAAGAAGGCGCCAGAGCTCATCGCGATCGGGCAGCACCGGGAGTCCTACATTCTCGCGAGCGGGCCGGAGGGGCTCCTCATCATCGACCAGCACGCCGCGCACGAACGGATTCTGTACGAGCGGATCCGCGACCGGATCGCGTCGGGCCGGATGCTGTCGCAGCGCCTGCTCCTGCGCGCGCTCTTCGAGGCGTCGCCCGAGGAGGTCGAGACGCTCGCGGCGCGCTGGGAGGAGCTCCAGAGCGCAGGGTTCGAGATCGAGCCCATGTCCGGCCGTTCCTACGCGATCGCTTCGCTGCCGGCCGAGGCGACCGATCGCGATCCGGCCGAGACGCTCCACGACGCGCTGGCACGGATCGCCGAAGGCGGCGCCGCGACGCCGGACGAGCGGCGGGACCGGTTGGCCGCCAGCCTCGCGTGCCGGTCGGCCGTGACGATCCGGTACCACCTTGCGTCGGAAGAGATTCGGAGGCTCCTCGCAGACTGGACGAAAGCCGCCGACCGCTTCACCTGCCCGCACGGACGCCCCGTCGTCCTGTCGATGACTGAGGACGAGCTCGAGAAGTACTTCAAGAGGAAGTAG
>DATJZU010000105.1:0-10937 GCA_035498835.1 Thermoanaerobaculia bacterium | reverse complement strand
ATCACTTCACCGATCTGGAGCATCAGCAGGAGGCCTCGACGCTCGGGATGTGGATCTTCCTCGTCACCGAGGTCCTCTTCTTCGGCGGGATGTTCACGGCGTACGTCGTGTACCGCTCGACCTATCGGGCGGCTTTCGAGGGCGCCTCGAACCTGCTCGACATCCGCCTCGGCACGGTCAATACGGCTGTGCTGCTCCTCTCGTCGCTCACGATGGCGCTCGCCGTCCGCTCGGCGGCGCAGGGAAAGAAGAAGCTCATCGTCTTCTTCCTCTCGTCGACGATTCTCCTCGGAACCGTCTTCCTCGGAATCAAGGTTATCGAGTACTCGCAGAAGTTCGCCCATCACGAGGTGCCGGGACCGCACTTCGTCGTTCCCGAGGAACTGCCGCGCCAGGCCGAGATGTTCTTCTCGCTCTACTTCTGCATGACCGGGCTCCACGCCCTCCACATGATCATCGGGGTGGGCCTGCTGTCCTGGCTCATCGCGCGGGCGCGCCGCGGCGACTTCTCCGTGCGTTACTCGACGCCGGTGGATCTCGTCGGCCTCTACTGGCACTTCGTGGACATCGTCTGGATCTTTCTCTTCCCGCTGCTCTACCTGCTCGGGAGGCACACGCGATGAGCGAAACGACGCACCGACAGCCCTCGCTCGGCGCCTACCTCGGCGTCTTCGCGGCGTTGATGTCGCTGACCGCCCTCACGGTGTTCGCAGCTTTTCAGCACCTCGGCGTCTGGAACACGCCCGTCGCGCTCGCGATCGCCGTGACGAAGGCGCTGCTCGTCGCCCTCATCTTCATGCACCTGCGCTACTCGCCGAAGCTGACGCTCCTCGTCGTCGCGTCTTCGATCGTCTGGCTCGCCTTTCTGGTCGTCATCACGGTGTCCGATTACGTGACGCGAGCCTGGCTGCCGATCTATCCGCGGTAAACGGCGCCCTCGCTTGCTCGAAAATCAGCGCCCCTTGGGAGCACCGGCCCGCGGCTCGCCAACGCCGGATCGGCCGCGGGCCTGATTTCCTCGCCGCGATCCGGCTCTCGCAGCGCCGTAGGAGCGGGGCTCGTCGCCGCCCGCAGCCGGGCGGCCGCAAGGGCCGCCCCCACTCTACGCTTCAGTCCGACGGAGTCTGTCTTCGCGTCTGCGGGGCGCGGAAAACCACGAAGACCACACCCACCAGGATCAGCGCGCCTCCGGCGAGGACGCGGGCGGGCAGTCGCTCGTGGAGGACGGCGGCGCCGAGGGCCACGGCCACGAGCGTGTCCACGAGCGGGATCGTCCCGATGACGGCGACCGGCACGCGCGGGATCATCCAGAAGAGTCCGACGAACGTCATCGCGGTCCCGAAGAGCGCGAGATAGGACATCGCGAGAACCGACGACGGCGTCCATCGCAGCGACGCGCCGCGTTCGAAGACGAGCGCGAGGCCCCCGAGAAACGCCCCGCCGACGAACGTCTGGCCCCAGACGTTCTGGTACGGAGACACGCCGGCGAAATGCTTCTTGTTGAGCACGTTCGCGATGGCGGACGCGATGGCGGAACCGAGCACGCAGAGGCCGCCGGCGAGCAACGGCCCGGGCCGCGACCGCAGCGCGTCGGCGATCTCCGGCCCCTGGATCACCGCCACGCCCGCCAGGCCGAGCATCGAGGCGGCGATCGTGCGCCCCGTCAGCGGCTCATCCGGCAGCAGCCAGTGCCCGAGTAGCCCGACCCAGATCGGGAACGTGCAGAAGAGCAGCGCGGCGAGGCTCGACGGAATCCACTGCGACGCCGCGAAGATGAAGGCGTACGCCACGCCGATCTGGAGGAGCCCGCACACGGCGATCCAGAACCGCTCGTCCCGGCCGGGCGCCTTCCCGCCCCGCCGGAGCGCCAGCGGCGCCATCAGGAGACACGCGATCCCCATGCGGATCGCGCCGAAGTGGAACGGCGGGAGATCGCGCAGGCCGATCTTGATGACGAGCCAGGTCGAGCCCCACACCGCGCAGCAGAAAGCGTAGACGGCGAGCAGACGGCCCCGCGACGCGCGCACGGCGGACATGCCGCCGGATCGTAGCCGAGGGACGCCGCCGGCGGAACCCGGAACCCCGCGTCGAGCCCCGAGACTCGAATGATCTTGCGTGATCGGCCTTCCGGCCCTGCTCCTCGCCGCAGTCATCGCCGACGGCCGAGATCCTGTGGCTCGATTCGCCGTGACGGCGCGCGGATAGAATCCCGCCGTGCACCCGACGCCGAGGGCGCTCGACCGCTCGCAGGGAAAGGCCGTCCTCTACCGGGATCTCTCCGCCTCGCTCGCGGCGCTCCTCGAAGGCGAGACCGACGCGCTCGCGAACCTGTCGAACGCCTCGGCGCTTCTCTCGGAGGCGCTCGACCGGATCAACTGGTGCGGCTTCTATCTGCGGCGCGGCGAGGAGCTCGTGCTCGGTCCGTTTCAGGGCAAGGCGGCCTGCGTCCGCATCGGGATCGGCAAGGGCGTCTGCGGGACGGCCGCCGCGCGCCGCGAGACCGTCGTGGTGCCGGACGTCCACGCCTTTCCCGGGCACATCGCCTGCGACGCCGCCTCGCGGTCGGAAATCGTCGTGCCGATCCTCGAGGGCGGGCAACTCCGCGGCGTGCTCGACGTGGATGCGCCCGAGCCCGCGCGCTTCGACGCAGAGGACCGTGCGGGGCTCGAGGCCTTCGTCGAGACACTGACGCCGCACATCGCCTGGGAGACGCTCTGATGCCCGCGGCGAAGCGAAAGGCCCGGCCGCGCGCCGCCGCGCGCCGTCCCTTCGGGGGAAGAATCACCTGGCTCGGACACGCCGCGTTTCTGTTCGAGTCGCCGGGTGGAGCGCGCATCGCGATCGATCCATGGATCGGCAACAACCCGAAGTTCCCGAAAGGCTTCGATTACGGGAAGCTCGACGTCGTCGCGGGGACGCACGGCCACTTCGACCACTTCGGCGACGACGGCGTGCCGCTCGCCCGTTCGAGCGGCGCCACGCTCGTCGGGATCTTCGAGCTCTCGCTCCACGGCGAAGCGGCGGGCGCCCCGAAGGTCTCCGGCATGAACAAGGGAGGCACGCAGACGATCGCCGGCGTCGGAATCCACATGACGCACGCCGTGCACTCCTCCGGCACCTCCGGCGCGGGACGCGAGCGGAACTTTCCCGGCGACCCGTGCGGCTATGTCTTGACGTTCGAGGACGGCTTCCGCGTCTATCACGCCGGAGATACCGACGTCTTCTCCGACATGGCGCTCATCGGCGAGCTCGAGAAGCCGGACCTGGCGCTCCTGCCGATCGGCGGCTTCTACACGATGGACCCGCAGGCCGCGGCGAAGGCCTGCGAGCTGCTGCGGGTGCCCCGCGTCCTTCCGATGCACTGGGGCACGTTCCCGGCGCTCGCGGGAACCCCCGACGCGCTGCGGCGCGAGCTCGCGCGGCGCCGGGTGAAGACGGAAGTCATCGCACTCGCACCCGGGCAGAGCTGGCCGGGGTAGCGCGGAACTACTGCAGGCGCAGCCGCCCGGCGAAACCCTCCTCGTAGCCGTGGAAGTGCTCGAGCGAAGGCTCCGGGTGCTTCCAGCAGTAGTAGCCGGCGCCCGAGTCGAAGTCCACGAGCCACGGGCCCTTGATCTCGACTCCGAACGCCGCCATTTCGCGCGCCCAGGCCGAGAGGATCTCCTCGCGCTCCCGCCGCGTCTCCTCCCCGCCGTCGCCGAAGCGGGCGAACCGCGCCGCCGCCTCCGCCGTCTTCTCGCGGATCGTCGGCAGGAGGGCCCGAGCCTCCTCGAGCGTAAAGGTCTTTCGCGCAGCCGCCGCTCCCTCGCCGGCCGTCTCGAGGACCCGGGACGCCTTCTCCGGCTCGCCCGTCTCGAGCAGGAGCCGAGCGCGCTCCCGCGGAAGCGAGGGATCGTCCGGCGCGAGCGCCTCGGCGCAATCGAGCGCGACGAGGGCCTCCTCGTAGCGATGCCGCCGCTCCCACGAGCGGCGCAGGTTCGCCAGCATCCGCCGCAGGATCGCCCCGGGCGGGTCCGGCGAGAAAACCTCCGGCGACAATTCGATCTCGGTTCCGAAGATGCCCGCGACGCGCTGCGCGAGCGCCTCGGCGTCGTGCAGGACGCCGCCGTCGAACGGATCGAGGAACCGGCCCTCCGGCAGGTCCGCGCCGCCGAGCACGAAGTGGCCCGGCAGGCCGACGCCCTCGACGCGCACGCCCGCGCGCCGGCCGACCTCGGCCGCGAGGACCGCGAGCGTGATCGGCAGTCCCCGCCGCGCTTCGAGCGCATGGACGACGGAGCAGTTCGGCGGCTCGTCGTAGGACTCGGCGTCGCCCGCGAATCCCTCTTCGTCGAAGAGCACCGCGCGCAGGGCATCGAGCGGCGTCCTCCCCTCGCGGCGCAGCGCCTCGACCCGCGCCGCGAGCTCCCCGACGCGGGACCGCGCGGCGTCCAGGTCCGATGCCGGATCGACCAGGCGCGCGACGAGAAGCGCCCCTTCGAAGAGGTCGAGCGACTCCTGGCGGCCCAGGCGCCGAAAGGCCTCGACGACGTTCGCACTCGCGTTCCCGCCCGTCTCTTCCATCGTTCCCATCATATGGGGAGCGGCGCCCCGCGGCGTCCCCGTGTATCCTCCCGCCGGATGCGCACGCGGGAGGAGACGGTGGCCCGGCTCGTCGGCGGCCTTCCGGGGCGGGAGTGGGAATCCCTCGTCGCGACGCGGCGCGACCTGCACCGGCATCCCGAGCTCGCTTTCGAGGAGCGCCGGACGGCGGGCGTCGTCGCCGACCGCCTGCGGCGGCTCGGCTTCGCGCCGCGCGAGGGCGTGGGCCGCACGGGCGTGACGGCGGATCCGGCCGGCGGCGCGGCGTCCGGGCGCGCGCCGCGCATCTTGCTGCGGGCCGACATGGACGCGTTACCGCTGACCGAAGCCTCCGGCGCCGCCTTCGCCTCCGCGGAGCCCGGGCGCATGCACGCCTGCGGGCACGACGGGCACGTCGCGATCGCGCTTTCCCTGGCCGAGCGCCTCGCGCGAAGCCCCGAGGCCTCGCGGTTTCGATTCCTGTTCCAGCCGGCGGAAGAGGGCGCGGGAGGCGCCGAGGCCTGCGCCGCGGACGGCGCTCTCGAGGGTGTCGGCGCCGCGCTCGGTCTCCACCTCTGGAACCAGCTCCCGGTCGGGAAGATCGGCGTGAATCGTGGCGCGCTGATGGCGGCCGTGGACGAGTTCGAGATCCGGGTCGAGGGTCCGGGCGGCCACGGCGCGGCGCCGCACGAGACGGCCGATCCGATCGTCGCGGCGGCGCGCATCGTGGAGGCGCTGCAGACGGTGGTCTCGCGCGAGATCTCGCCGCTCGAGCCGGCCGTCGTGACGGTCGGAACGATCCACGGCGGGTCGGCGTTCAACGTGATCCCGGCGGAGGTGACGCTGACGGGAACCACCCGCTCGTTCTCGGACGCGGTCGGCAAGGCGCTGCCGGAGAAGATCGCCCGGATCGTGGAAGGCACCGCGGCGGCCGCCGGCGTGCGCGCGCGGCTCGACTACAAGCGCGTCAACCGCGCGACCGTGAACGACCCGGCGTATGCCGATCTCGTGATCGCCGAAGCGGCGCGCCTCCTCGGCGCGGAGAACGTCGAGACGGACACGCGCACGCTGGGCGGCGAGGACATGTCCGTCTATCTCGCGAGAGTGCCCGGCTGCTTCTTCTTCGTCGGCTCGGCGCCGGAGGGCGCCCACCGGCCGCACCACTCGCCCGTCTTCGACATCGACGAGCGCGCGCTCGCGATCGGGCTGCTCCTCTTCGAGCGCGTGGCCCTCGCCGCGGCGAAGCGGTTGTCGGCGTAGGAGCGAAGATCGTCTCCACCCGTCGTCATCGGGCGGCCGCAAGCCCCGCCCCTTGTATGTTTGGGGTTGGATGCGACTGAGGCGGGGAAGGCCGGCCGCCCCTGAGGCCAGAGAGCCTGGAACGTAGATCGGCCCCCCGCCCTCATCTGCGATGCCGAAGGGAATCTGAGGCCTTTAGAGCCTGCATTCACAAGGTCGGCAGGAGTGGGTACAGGGTCGGGGAGCCGCCCCAGATCGTAGCCGAAAGGAGGCTCGATCGTGGATAGCGCGGGAGTGGATGTCGGGGCCAGCCAGCTGCAGGTAACTCTTTGTCGTGAGGGCAGGCTGTCTCGACGGGTCTTTTCGAATACACCTTGCGGGCGCAAAGCACTTGGGGCGTGGTTGAGTCGAGCGGGAACGACGACCCGGGTGTGCCTGGAGGCGACCGGCTCTTACGGTTTGGATCTGGCTCTGTTGCTCTCTGGCTTGGGCTCGATCCAGGTCCTGGTGGCCAACCCGCGTGCGGTGCGGCAGTTTGCTGCGGCGTTGATGCAGCGCAACAAGACCGATGTGATCGATGCCGACATCGTCCAGCAGTTTGCCGCTCGGATGCCGTTCCAGCCCTGGAGCCGCCCGTCTCAGTCGGCGCTGCAGCTGCGTACGATCGGACGTCGAATCGCAGCGCTGCGTCGCATCTGTGCCTGCGAGAAGAACCGTCGTCACGCCGCCGGCCTGACCCAGTACACCCCGCCTTCGGTCACCCGCAGCATCAACCGGATCATCCGAACCCTGGAGCGCGAGATCTGCTCTCTGCTCGAGCAGGCCCTCTCGCTGATCCGCAGCGAGTCATCCCTTCAGGCTCGCTATCAGCTCGCTTTGACCGCCAAAGGCATCGGCCCTTTGAGCGCCGTCCGCCTGCTCGCCGAGCTGGCTTACCTACCCTCCGACATGGATCCTCGTCAGTGGGTCGCCCATGCCGGCTTGGCCCCTACCTTTCATCGCTCGGGCAGCTCCGTCGAAAAGAAACCCCGTGTCTCCCGCCAGAGCAATCGCTTCCTGCGCAGCGCCCTCTTCATGCCTGCCCTGGCTGCTCGACGTCATGATCCCGCCCTGCGCGCCTTTGCCGATCACCTCATCCGTGCCGGCAAAACCCCTCTCCAGGCTCTCGTCGCCGTCATGCGCAAGCTCCTGATCGGCCTCCATGCCGCCTTCCGTCGTCAGGAGCCCTTCCGTTCCGAAAAGCTCTTCCCCGCTTTCCAATCATCTTGACCATCAACAGGGAATCTACGCTGTCCCGTGAGCCGGAGCGCCGCTGCGACGGCTAATCCGCGTCGGTCGAGGTCTCGGCGACCTCGTTGCGCACGGCGCGCACCAGGACCTCGACGGCCGTCTCCTCGAGCCCCGTCGGCCCGAAGCCCCGCCGCGCGAACTCGGTCCACGCGCCGTCCGCCTCCACCTCGAGCGCGAGAATCCGGGCCTTCTCCTTCCAGTAGACGCGGACGGACATGTCCTGCGAAGAAAAGACGGCGTAGCGGTCGCCCGGCGCGTCGCGCGGACGATCTTCCTTCGCGAGCGAGTAGCCTCGCTGCTTGAGGGCCGAGCCGATGCGGTCGAAAGCGGCGTCTACGCTCAACATGTCGGAGCCTCGCTTCGGTTTACCGTTGCCGCGTATTCTATGGCGGCGGGCGCCGCCGCAAGGACCCCGAAACTAGACGGTCCGGGCCCGATCCCCGGCCGAGAGGAACATGATCCGGCCCTCCTCCTCCCGCTCTCCGCGCGCCGTGTCGAGGGCCTTGGGCCCCCGGTCGCGCCACCAGGCGCGGCTCTCCTCGAGCTTCCACGGCGGCGCACCGCAATCCGAGAGGAGCGCGTCGAGCTCCTCGGCCGAAACCGGGCGCTCTTCCCGATCGAAGGCGAGGCAGCGGCGGAGGATCGCCTCGAGGCCGGGCGGCACCGGGTGCCGTGCGGCCGTCGCGAGAGGAGGCGGCGGGCCGCGACGCTCCATGCGAAAGACCTCGATCGCCGTCCGCCCGGGAAACGGAGAGCCCCCCGTCAGGAGGAAGTACCCGACCGCGCCGAGCGCGAATATGTCGGCGCGCGCGTCCACTTTGGACGAGTCGCTCATCCCCTCCGGGGCCATGTAGAGCGGCGTACCGAGCAGCGAGCCGTCGTGGGAGAGGGATGCGTCGTCCGGAGCGCCGGCGCCCGCGCCGTCCCCTTCGCCTGCCGCGGGATGCTCGACCGATCCGATATCCTTCACGAGCCCGAAATCGAGGATCTTCAGGAAGTCGGGGATGCCGCCGTAAACGCAGATCATGAGGTTGGCGGGTTTGATGTCGCGGTGAATGAGGCCCGCGGCGTGGGCCTCGGCGAGCGCGCCGCAGGCCTGGCGCAGCAGATGGACGACGCGCGCCGGCGGCAGCGGCCCGTCGAAGTTGACGAGCTGGAGCAGGTTGATGCCGCGCAGCAGCTCCATCGCGTAATAGAAGATCCCGTCCGCCGTGCGTCCGTAGTCGTAGATCGCGATCGTGCTCGGATGCGTCAGTCCCGCCGTCAGCTGCACCTCGCGCTCGAAGCGCGCCAGCGCGCGCTCCCCTTCCGTCCCCGGCGCGAGCAGCTTGACCGCGGTCGGCCGCCGCAGAAGGGCGTGGCGCGCTTCCCAGACGACGCCCATGGCGCCGTGCCCGAGGCGCGCGACGAGGCGATAGGGCCCGACTTTCTCCGCCTGGCGCCGCAGGCGCGAGATCGTGCGCAGCGAGGTCAGCGTCACGAAGCCGAGGAGCGCCGTGAGCGCTCCCGCCAGCACGACGGCGATCGGCCCGCGGCTCGCGGGCAGGAATCCCTTCGGGAGGGCGAAGATGTCGAGCGTCCAGCGCCGGTCCGCGACGGGAACGGGGAACCCGGCGTCGAAGCCCGACCGGCGCGGCACGCCTTTCGCGCCGCGCGGCCGCTCGACGAGGATCGCCGAATTTCCCGCGTCGCCGTCCCTCAGGACAAAGGCGAGGCCCGTCGCGTCCACCGCCGCAGCGGCGGCGTCGACGAGCGGAGCGACTCGAATGACCGCCATGGCGAAGCCCGAGAGAGACGCCCGGCGCGCGGTCTCCGAGCCGGGGTCGCCGTCGTCGTAGACCGGCGCGTAGAGCGCGATGGAAGGCGACGGGTCGGGCCGGCCCTGATCCTCGATGAGCACGAACGGCTGCGACGCGACCATCATCCCCGAGTCGCGCGCCTTCTCCGCGTAGCTCCATCGAACCGGGTCCGACGCGATGTCGAGGCCGAGGGCGAGGACGTTGGGCGGCTCCATGTACTGGATCGGGGCGTAAAACTCCCGCCGCGCCGCCGCGACGGGCTTGCCGTCCGGCCCGGTCTCCCAGATGCGGAACGTCGAGAGGCCGGCGGCACGCGCCTCGGCCTCCTGGAACATCCGCTCGCGGTCGTGGACGAACGGCAGCCACTCGAGCGCGTAGACGAGTCGGTGGCGCGAGAGCATCGGGTCCGTCAGCATGTGGAACTGACGGCGCGTCACGCGGCCGGACGCCTCGAAGAAACTCGAGAGCGTCGCCAGGTCCTCGAGCGGATTCGACAGCCGCTCGACCACCGCGGCATGGAGGCGCTGCGCCCGCTGCGCGTACTCGAGGCTCGCGGCCGCGTGGGCGCGCGCGAGCAGGAACGCGCCGAGGCCGGCCGAGAGCAGGACGAGGATGCTTGCGAGGAGGATGTCCGACGGCCGGATGGATGCCCGCCAGGAGGCGAAAGCCGAGCGCACCCGGCGAACCGCGAACCGTCCCGTCGGGGCGCTCGACCAGCTGCCGGTCCTCCCGTCGCTCGTCACGGCGGGGATTATCTTGCGGAGCGGTCCCGAACATTTCCGGCCCGGGACGCGTACAGACTAGTGTCGGACGGATAGGCCGGACCGAAATGACCAAAATTGGGCCGAAAACGGCCTCGCCGGGGGCATTCCGGAGATTTGTGGGGTTTTTCATGCGAAAGAAACGCTGGGTCTGGATCGTCGTCATCGCCGTCGTGGCCGGCGGGGCCCTGGCCGCCACCCGCGCGAAGGACAAGACCGATCCGAAGGCCGATTCCAGCCCCTTCCGGCTCGGCAAGGTCCAGGCCGAGGACCTGCAGGTCTCCGTCCGCGAGGTGGGCGTCGTCGACCCGGTGACCAAGGTGGACGTCAAGTCGGCCGTGTCGGGACAGGTCATCGCTCTCGACGTGCGCGAAGGCGCCGTCGTGGCGGCCGGCACGCTTCTCGCCGAGATCGAGCCCGACGTGAACCAGGCGCAGTCGCTGTCGGACGTCCAGGCGAGCGTCAAGGACATGGAGCTGAAGCTTCAGGATGCCGAGCGCGACTTCACGATGCAGAAGGCGCTCTTCGAGCAGGGACTGGTCGGCCACGACGCCTTCCGTTCCTCGCAGATCAAGCGCGACCAGGCGGCGGAGAGCCTTCGGGCGGCTCAGATGCGGTATCAGATCGTCGAAGACCGCGGCATCCCGATCTCGGGCAACGCCGCGTCGCAGAAGGCCCACGTCACTTCGCCGATGGCCGGCGTCGTGATCAAGCGCGGCGTTGAGCTCGGAGACATGGTCACCTCCGGCGTCTCCTCCTTCAACGCCGGGACCGTCCTCTTCACGGTCGCCGACCTCAAGTCGCTCATCATCCGCGTCAACCTGAACGAAGTGGACATCGCCAAGGTCGAGGTCGGACAGCCGGTGCGCATCACGCTGGACGCGTATCCTCAGAAAGTCTTCACCGGCAGGGTCAGCTTCGTCGCGCCGGCCGCCGAGCTCGTCGAGAAGATCAAGGTTTTCCGGGTCGAGGTGAAGCTCGACGAGCTCTCCGACACCTTCCGCACGGGGATGAGCGCCAACGTCGAGATCCTCGGCGACAAACGCGCGCAGGCGATCTCGATTCCCCTCGAGGCGCTCCAGAAACGCGACGGCAAGACCGTCGCCTACCGCCTCAAGCCGAGCCTGAAGCCGCAGCAGATCGCCGCGGCCAAGGACGGCCTGACGGGCCGAAACAAGTTCATCTGGCTCTCCGAGCACTGGAAGGACTACTTCGACGTCGTCCCGGTCTCCGCGGGAATCGCGACGCTCGAGCGCGTCGAGATCCTCTCGGGGTTGAAGCCCGGACA
>DATJZU010000104.1:0-30605 GCA_035498835.1 Thermoanaerobaculia bacterium | reverse complement strand
GAAGGTCTCCGTTTCGAACCAGAACCTCGCGCTCGCCGACGCGCAATTTCGCGGCGCCCGCGCCGTCGCCCGCGGGGCGCGCGCGGAATTCTTTCCCACGCTCTCCGTCTCGCCTTCCGTCACGCGATCCCACTCGCTCTCGCGTAACTCTGCGCTGCCCGGAGCGCCGGCCGGGACGGCCACGACCTACCAGCTCGCGGGGGACGTCTCCTACGAGTTCGACGTCTGGGGCCGCATCCGCCGGAACGTCGAGTCGCGCGTCGAAGCGGCGCAGGCGAGCGCGGCCGATCTCGAAGTCGCCCGGCTCTCGCTGCATGCCGAGCTCGCGGCGGACTACTTCATGCTGCGGGGTGCCGACGCGCAGGCCCGCATCCTGCGGACGAACGTCGACGCCTACGAGAAGGCCCGCCAGCTCACCGTGGATCGCCACGCGCAGGGCGTCGCCTCCGGTGTCGACGTCGCGCAGGCCGAGACCCAGCTCGAATCCACGCGCGTGCAGCTGACCGAGATCGAGCTCTCGCGCGCGCAGCTCGAGCACGCGATCGCGATCCTGACGGGCCAGCCGCCGGCCGCGCTCTCGATCGCGCCGACGGACGTCGAGACGCTTCCGGTTCTCGTGCCGCCGGACCTGCCGTCGACGCTGCTCGAGCGCCGGCCCGACATCGCCGCCGCCGAGCGGCGTGTTGCGTCGGCCAATGCCGGAATCGGGGTCGCGCAGGCGGCCTTCTTCCCGCAGTTTCTCCTCAACGCGACGGGCGGATGGGAAGGCAACTCCGTGACGAAATGGTTCTCGGCTCCGAACCTCTTCTGGTCGCTCGGCGTGGCCCTCGCCCAGACGATCTTCGACGGCGGCGCGCGCATCGCCGGAAAAGAGCAGGCGATTGCGGCCTGGGACGCCAGCGTCGCTTCCTACCGCGAGAGTGTGCTCGAGGCCTTTCAGGACGTCGAGGACCAGCTCGCGGCCCTGAGCCTCCTTTCGCGCGAGTCGGACGAACAGGCGCGCGCCCTCGACGCCGCAGATCGGGCGGCGGTACTCGCCGACAACCGATACAAGGGCGGCGTGACGAGCTATCTCGAGGTCGTGGTCGCGCAGGCGGTCGCGCTCACCAATGAGCGCGCCGCCGTGGATCTCAAGACCCGCCAGCTCGTCGCCAACGTGAGCCTGATCAAGGCGCTCGGCGGCGGATGGACCGCGGCGGAGCTGCCGGAGCCGCGTGCGGTTCTGGCCGGTGTGTCCGAGCCGGGTCCCTAGGCCCCGACTGAGGACTCGGGACTGAGGACTCTTCTGGCTCAAGCCCGGATAGTCCTCAGTCCTCGGTCCACAGTCCTCAGTCCTCAGTCTCCAATCGCGCTATCCTTCCTTCCGCCGATGCCGCTCTTCGAGTACGTGTGCCGGGCCTGCGGGAAGGCCTTCGAGCACTTCACGTCGGGCGACTCCCGTCCGGCCTGCCCGGCCTGCGAGAGCCGCGACCTTCGGAAGCTGCTGTCGGTTTTTGCGGTCTCCTCCGCCGGAAGCGGCGGGAAGTCCGAGGCGCCATCGTCCTCCGGCGGCTGCGGATCCTGCGGCGATCCGCGCGGGCCGGGCGCCTGCTCGGTCAACTGACGCGGCAGAGCCGCAGCGGGCAGACCGATGGAGCACATCGTTCCCGAAAACATCGAGAAGTACGCCGAGGCGGCCACCGACCCGGTCGAGCCGCTCTTCGACGAGCTGCGCGAGGAGACGTTCCGCACCATGGCGGATCCCCAGATGCAGGTCGGGCGCGTCGAGGGGACATTCCTGAAGCTCCTCGTGCGGATGAGCGGCGCGCGTCGTGCGGTCGAGATCGGGATGTTCACGGGCTACTCGGGCCTCATGATCGCCTCCGGCCTGCCCGAGGACGGCGCGCTGACGACCTGCGACGTCAATCCGAAAGCCGAAGCCGTTGCGCGGCGCTACTTCGCGCGGAGCCCGCACGGAAAGAAGATCACGATCCGCATGGGCCCGGCGCTCGAGACGATCCGGACGCTCTCGCCGCCGATCGATTTCGTTTTTCTCGACGCCGACAAGGTGAACTACCCGAACTATTACGAGGCCGTCCTGCCGCTCATGCCTTCCGGCGGCCTTCTCGTCGCCGACAACGTCCTCTGGAGCGGAAAGGTCCTCCATCCGAGGGAGGAGAGCGACCGGGCCATCGTCGCCTTCAACGAGCGCGTCGCGAAGGATTCCCGCGTCGAGAAGGTGCTCCTGACCGTGCGCGACGGCATGACGATCGCGCGCAAGAAGTAGCGCGCGCTCGCTTCAGCGCAGGAACTCGGGCTTCTCTCCCTTCCCCCACGGGTCGTACTCCGCCGCGAAACGCAGCCGCTCGGCGAGCGGCGGGTGGTTGTACAGCCAGAACCGGATGAACGCGGGCGGATCCGGGTCGGAGAGGTTCGTCTCGCCGAGGATCTGAAAGGCTTCCGACGCCACGCGCTGGGGCTCGGGCACGAGCCCGTGGATCGCCTCGAGCCCGAACACGTCCGCGTCGTGCTCGTGCTTGCGGATGAAGCCGTTGATCGCGGGCTGCGCGATCTCGCTCACAACGGTCAGCACGAGCAGCAGCACCGGCAGCGAGGCCCAGTCCGACACGCCGCGGATTCCCCAGCGGCCGCCCGGCCGGTCGAGCCACCGGCGAAGAACCCACGCGCAGATCGCGAGGAGGACGAAGAAGAACGCCCAGAGAAACGCGATCAGCTTCGGAATGTGGTTCAGAACGTAGTGCCCCATTTCGTGCCCGAAGACGAAGAGCGTCTGGGGGATCGTCGCCTTCGCGATCGTCGTGTCCCACACCACGACGCGCTTCGACGCGCCGAGGCCCGTCACGTAGGCGTTGATCGACTTGTTCTTCGTGGACGCGTTCATCTCGAACATCTTCTGTTGGGAGATCGGATAGCCGGCGCGAACGGTGACCTCCTCGATCTTCGAGGCGAGCTCGGGGTGCTTCGGCGCGAGCGGCTCGAACTTGAAGAAGAGCGGATCGAAGACGAGCGGCGACACGAAGATCAGGAAGACGAGGATCGGCAGGAGCGCGAGCCAGAACCAGACCCACCAGCGCCGCGGGCTCTTGCGGAGGATCGCGTAGAGGAGCCAGACGAGCGGTATCGCGACGACGAGGCCCGCGAGCAATCCCTTGGCCTGATCCCAGAACCAGGAGCCCCAGCCCTGCACCGACTGGTCGTAGCGCAGCGCGAGCCGCTGGCCCCAGATGCCGGTCGGGAGCTCGAGGATGGTCTGCGTCGTCAACAGCAGCGGGACGAAAATCGCGGCCTGCCAGAACCTGCCCTTCGCCATCGCCTCGGCGCGGTCCCGGAACTTCGGCCCGAGACGCCATGCGATAAGGACGACGAGCACCAGAACGCTCCAGACGAAGGACGCGAAGTGGAGGCCATAGCGGGCGCGGGCGTAGGCGATCGCCTTCTCGCGCCTCTCCGGCGAGAGCGTGTAGGTGGAAGAGGGAGCGGCGGCGGACACCGAAGGGGCCGCGGACGCCGGAGCCGGGGTCGTCTGCGCCGGGAGGGTGGGAGCGAGGGAAGCAGCGAAGAGGGCGAGGACGAGCAGACGTGTTTTCATTGCGCGAGCCTAGCAGGGCTCCAGAAAGCGCTCCCGTGAAGCGTGACGAGCGCCGTTCCGTCCGCTTCGAGGGTACGCGGCGACACCGCAAGAGCCCCCGTTCTGAGCCGGAACCCTCGGCTGCCGTTCGCGCAGCGAACGCCCGCGGCCGAAAGTCACGGATACAATCTTTTCGGCGATGATCGGCCAAACCGTCTCCCATTACCGCATCCTCGGCAAGCTCGGCGGCGGCGGAATGGGCGTCGTCTACGAAGCCGAGGACATCAAGCTCGGCCGGCGCGTCGCACTGAAGTTCCTCCCGGACGAGCTCGCCGCCGACCCGCACGCCCTCGAGCGGCTGAAACGCGAGGCGCGCTCCGCCTCGTCGCTCCAGCACCCGCACATCTGCACGATCTTCGACATCGACGAGCACGAGGGGCGGCCATTCCTCGCGATGGAGCTCCTGGAAGGCGAGACGCTCCGCGACCGCCTCGTCTCGGGACCGCTCCCTTCCGACACCGCCGTCGAGCTCGGCGTCCAGATCGCCGATGCGCTCGAGGCCGCGCACGCCCGCGGCATCGTTCACCGGGACATCAAGCCCGCCAACATCTTCGTGACGCGGCGCGGCGAGGCGAAGCTGCTCGACTTCGGTCTCGCGAAGACCGCGGACGTCGCGTCGCCGCCGGCCACGGAGGCCTCGCGTCTGGCGACCGCCGACGCGCCGAAGAACCTGACGAGCCCCGGAACCGCGCTCGGCACCGTGGCGTACATGTCGCCCGAGCAGGCCCGCGGCGACGCGCTCGACGCGCGCACCGACCTCTTCTCCTTCGGCGCCGTCCTCTACGAGATGGCGACGGGCCGCCAGCCGTTCTCGGGAAACACGACGGCGGTCATCTTCGACGCGATCCTCAATCGCCCCCCGGTCTCTCCCGTTCGCCTGAACCCCAATCTGCCGCCCGAGCTCGAGCGCATCGTGAACACGGCGCTCGAGAAGGACCGCGAGCTGCGCTACCAGAGCTCCGCCGAGATCAAGACCGACCTGAAGCGATTGAGGCGCGACACGAGCTCGGGGCGGGTCGAGCGGGCCATCCCGCCGATCGCGCCGCCCGTGCGGCCGAAGCTCGTGCTGCCGATCGCCATCATCGCCGTGGTCGCCGCCGCGGCCGTGGCCTGGTTCGCCTGGCGGCGAATGCACGCGGCAGCTCCGCGCGGCGGCGCCGCAACGGCGACGACGCTCGCAATCCTTCCGTTCCAGAACCTCGGCGGCGACGCGTCGCTCGACTACCTGAGCCTCGCGCTCCCGGACGAGGTGGCGACGACGCTGTCCTACGTCCCGGGGCTCGCCATCCGGCCCTTCGCATCGACGCGAAAGTACGCCGGCAAGGACGCGGACCCGCAGGCCGCCGGGCGCGAGCTGCAGGTGGCCGACGTCCTGACCGGGCACTTCCTCAAGGAAGCCGACAAGCTCCAGGTCACGCTCGAGGTCGTGGACACGGCGGGCAACAAGCTCCTCTGGCGCGATTCGACGACGGCGCCGGCGTCGGACCTCATGGGGCTGCGAGAAGAGATCTCGGGCCGGATCCGACGGGGCCTCTTCCCGGTGCTCGGAGGGAAAGCGCAAACGTCCGACGCGGCGGCGACGCAGCCCAAGAACGGCGAGGCCTACGACCTCTATCTCCGCACCGCCGCACTGTCGAGCGACGGCGACCGGAACCGTCAGGCCCTTCAGATGCTCGAGCGCGCCGTCGGGCTCGACGCGACGTACGCTCCTTCCTGGAACGCGCTCGGCAAGCGCTACTACTACGAGCTGAGCTACAACGACGGCGGCGAACCGGCGCTCGAGCGCGCCCGCGCGGCCTTCGAGCGGGCGCTCTCGCTCGATCCGAATCTCACGGAGGCCGCCGACAACCTCGTCGTCCTGCAGGTCGAGGGCGGCGAGCTCGAAGCCGCATGCGTCAAATCGAGGGAGATCGCGCGCCGCCGGCCCGACAGCTCCGACGCGCGTTTCACGCTGAGCTACGTGTACCGGTATGCCGGTTTTCTCGAAGAATCGGCGCGCGAGTGCGACGCGGCCCTCGCCCTCGATCCCGGGAACGCCAATTTGCGGTCCTGCGACGTGACCTTCGAGCAACTGAAGCAGTACGACAGGGCCCGCCGGTTCGCTCAGCTCGACGCGGGATCCAACTGGTCGCGCAACGCACAGGCCGACCTTCTTCTTCGCGAGGGCAAGGTCGAGGAATCGATTGCCATGCGCCCGAATGAAGCGTTCGGCGGCCTCGATCTCGCGATTCTCTTCCGGAAGGGGGCTTCTCCCGAGCGCGACCGCGTCATGGGAAAGGTCGAGGCCCAGTTCGCTTCCTCGCGAGATCCGGAGCCCAAATACTTCGGGGCGGCGTTTCTCGCCTACAGCGGATATCGGGACGCCGGGCTGCGGATGCTCCGCACGACGGTGGACGGCAACTACCTCTCTTTCCCGGCCGCGGACAACGATCCGCTCTTCGAGTCGGTGCGCGGGATGCCGGATTTCACCGCGATCCGCGCCGCCGCCCTCGAGAAGCAGAAGGCGCTCCGCGCCGCCCTGGAGAAGACGGGCCCGCTCTAACGCGGAACGGGCTCCGCGGCCTCCTGCAGGCGGCGCAGCTCCGAGATGTCGCGGCAGATCTGCAGCGCGGCGACCGTGCGTCCGTAGTCGTCCCACAGCGGCACGACGACGGTGTCGCACACGCCCTCGGTTCCGTCCTTGCGCCGGAACCGCATCTCGCCGGCCCAGCGCCCCTGGCGCCGCATCTCGCCGAGCATCCGCGCCGACTGCTTCGCCGCTTCGCGCTCGTCGGAGATCGGAGGCAGGCGGCCGAGCATCTCCTCGCGCTTGAAGCCGAAGAGCTTCTCCGCGCCGGGATTGCAGTCCAGCACTTTGCCGGTCAGATCCATCGCGATGACGCCGTCGAAGAGGTGCTCGAAGGTACGCGTGTGCCGCCGCAGGATCTCCTCCATGCGCGAGCGGTCCGAGACGTCCCGGAAGCTCCACACGCGCCCGAGAATCTTCTCGCCGAGGCGATGCGGCGCCGAGTAGCGCTCGAAGACCCGGCCGTCCTTGAACTCGAGCCAGTCATAGCTCTGCGACTCCGGCTGCTTGTAGAGCTCGCGGACTTTCTTGAGGAAGCGCTCCGGGTCTTTGAGCTGGTCGAGGACGAAGGCGATGAGGCGGCTGTCGTCCCGGGAGATCGCGAGGGCTTCCGGGATCTTCCACATGTCGAGAAACCGGCGGTTGAAGCTCGCGACCTTCCCGGCTTGATCCACGACGAGAACCCCGTCGGTCGTGGCGTCGAGCGTCGCCCGCAGGAGCGACAGCGAGCTCTCGAGCTCCTCCTCGATGTGGCCTTCGTCGGTCACGTCCCGGAAGCTCCAGACGCGGCCGAGAATCTTCTCGCCCGAGCGCTGGGGCTGCGACGTGCGCTGGAAGATGCGCCCGTCGGCGAGCTCCAGTCGGGCCGGAGGCTCGTCGTCCCGGGTGTGCGAGACGCCGAGGACCTTCTTGAGGAACGCCGTCTGGTCCCGGAGCTGCTCGGCGACGACGGCGAGCAGGCGGTTGGGGTCGGAGGCGACCGACAGGCCGTCCGGCACCCGGAACATCTCGCGGAAACGGCGGTTGATCGAGACGATCCGTCCCTCCGCGTCCACGACGAGGATCCCGTCGGCCGTGGCGTCGAGGGTGGCCTGGAGCAGCGAGACCGACTCCGCGAGCTCGCGTTCCGCGCGCTTGCGCGCCGTGACATCCAGGGCGACGCCGATGACGCCGCCGATCGAGCGGTCGGGATTGCGTAGCGGCTCGACATGGGCGGCGAACGAGCGCCCCTGCCAGTCCACCTCGAAGCTGACGCTCTCGCCGAGCAGCGCCTGCCGGTGCGCCAGGAGCGACGGGAACTCCGGATCGTGCGTCTGAAAGAACTCCGAGAGCGAGACGCCGACCAGCCGGTCCGGCTCGCGCCACTCCTCACGCAGGCCCGCGCCCCGCGAGGAAGTGATCACCAGCTCCGTGTCCGTGGACCAGAGCACGGCCGGCATCTGTGCGGCGACGAGCGCGAGATTCGCTTCCTTCCGGCGCACCGCCTCCCGCGCCTCCTCCCTCTCGAGCCGCACCCGGCGCCGCAGCTCGAGCTGCGCCATGGCCTGGCGCGACAGCGCGCGCAGGCCCTCGATCTGGCGCGGGTCGAGCTCCCGCGGCACCCGGTCCATCACGCAGATCGTCCCGAGTGCCTGCCCGTCGGATGTGACGAGCGGCGCGCCCGCGTAGAAACGAAGCCCCGCCTCCCCCTGGACGAGCGGGTTGTCTGCGAATCGGTCGTCCGAGCGCGTGTCGGGCACGACCATCACGTCGCGGCCGAGGATCGCGTGGCCGCAGAAGGAGGTCTCGCGCGGGCCTTCGTTGTCCGCGATGCCGATGTGCGCCTTGAACCACTCGCGGTCCCGGTCCACCAAGGAGATGCGTGCGAGCGGCGCCTCACAGATCAAGGCGGCGAGCTTCGCGAGATCGTCGAACTCCCGCTCGGGCGGCGTGTCCAGGATTTCGAACCTGGCGAGCGCCGCCAGCCTGGCCGTTTCGTCCGAAGCCGTCGGAGCGGGTTTCATCGCGGGAGCGCCGGCGCTCCGCGGATCATATGCCACGAGGTGTCCGAGCGCCGCCGGTCCAGAAAAGTGAATCGCGCCTGCCGGCGAAGTATCGAAAACTTCGCGCCTCGTTCGGAGTGAAGTCGGGGTTAGGATACGCGCAAGAATTTCCAGAGGAGGATCGGTTCGCCGCAAAGCGATCGCTTTAGAACTCCACTAAAACGAAGCTAAACCGAAGGAGGTTTCTCCATGTACAGGTCGAGCTTGGCAAGAGTGCTGGTCTGGTTCGTCGCGCTCGCCGGACTTGGCCTCTACGCCCTGGCGCAGGGGAACACCGGCAACGTCTACGGCAAGGTCGCTGACGAGAAGGGCGCGGCGATTCCGGGCGGCACCGTCAGTCTGACGGGCGCGCTGGCTCCCCAGCAGACGACGGTCGACGCCAACGGCAACTTCCGATTCCTGAAAGTCCCTCCGGGCGTCTACAAAGTGCGCGTGGAGATGCCGGGCTTCGCGGCGTGGGAGCAGGAGAAGGTCGTCGTCACGCTCGGCAAGAACACCGACGTCGACGCCACCCTCCGGCTCGCGAACGTGCAGGAGGCCGTCACCGTCACGGGATCGACTCCGTTGATCGATACGCGAAAGGTCGAAACGGGCGTGACCTTCTCGACTTCGGAGATGGAGCAGATCCCGACCGCGCGCGACATCTACGCGCTCATGCAGCAGACGCCCGGGGTTCAGACGGACACGGTCAACGTCGCCGGCAGCGCCAGCGCCGCCATCGGCGGTCCGAGCTTCGCGTCGAAAGGATCGGGCGGCGTTACCTATGAGGTCGACGGCGCGACGATCACGGACAACACCTACGGGACCTTCAACGGCGGTCAGGGACGCGCGAACGGCGGCACGAACACGTACTTCGACTTCGACACGTTCGACCAGGTCGAGGTCTCCACGGGCGGATCGATTCTCGATCTCCAGCAGCCCGGCACGACGATCAACGTCGTCACCAAGCGCGGGACGAACCAGTTCAAAGGATCGGCCCGGTATCTCTACGCCTCGGACAGCTGGCAGTCGACGAACCTGCCCCAGGAGGCGATCGACGAGGGGTTTCAGACCAATAGCACGCGCTTCATCCGCGAGTACGGCGCGGAGATCGGCGGACCGATCGTCAAGGATCGCCTCTGGCTCTGGGGGTCCGGCTCGCGGCAGGACATTTCGCTCAACCTGACCGGGACCAACCCCGACGGCAGCCCCATCACGTCCGACGTGAAGCTTCAGCCCTGGGCGGCAAAACTGAACGCCCAGATCGTGAGCTCGAACGCGGCCGCTTTCTACTATCAGCGCAGCAACCTGACGCAATTGGGCGAGGGGAACGGCCCCTACCGGGCCGCGGCGACGCTCCGGGACTACTTCATCCCCACCGACTTCTACAAGGTCGACGACAACCAGGTCTTCGACCCGAACACCTTCGCGTCCTTCTTTCTGAGCTATCAGTATCCGACCTACCGGCACATTCCCGTCGGCGGCCTGAATACCGACGTCTACATGGACGCCGCCGGCGTGTACCAGGACAGCTACAACTATTACACCTCGAAGAATCCGCAGTACCAGGCCAACGTCTCGACCTCGAAGTTCTTCAACACGGGCAGCGTGAATCACGAGCTGAAGTTCAGCTTCAATTACCGGAAGCAGGTCAACGATTCCTCCACCGGCTTTCCGGGCGACCAGCTCTACGGATCCGACTACTACGGCCTCGCGCTGATCGCCCGGAACGTGCGGACGGTCTACAAGAGCGAGTTCTTTCACTACGCGCTCGGGGACACGCTGACCGTCGGCAATCTCACGATCAACGCCGGCGTGCGCTACTCCGTGGATCGCTCGAGGAACCTGACTTCGTCGGCGCCCGCCAATCCCGTCTATCCGGACCTTCTTCCGGCCGTCATCGCTCCGGCCCAGAACTTCTACGCGGAGGACTACAAGAACTGGCAGCCGCGGGCCTCGGTCGGCTACTCTCTGGGGAAGAATCACACGACGCAGCTGCGCGGGTCGTATGCCCGCTACGCGGACCAGCTCGGATTCCTGGGCTACGAAGCCAACGGGCTGCCGATCACGAGCGGTCTGTATTACTACTGGCACGACACGAACGGAAACCATCACGTCGACCCGAACGAGCTCGACACGTCGGCCAGCAATTTCTGCTGCTTCTACAACGTGGACCCTTCGACACAGCCCAACTCGCCCAATGTGTTAGATCCAAATCTGAAGACGCCGCTGACCGACGAGTTCACCTTCGGCGTCGATCAGCAGATCTTCGAAGACTTCGCCGTATCGGCCACGTACACGTACCGGCACACTTCGCGGCTCCAGTACGCTATTCCGACCGGCGCTGCCCTCAGCGACTGGACCCAGGGAGGCGTCGGGTCCGGGACGGCGACGGCGGACAACGGATTCTCCCTCTCGTTCAGCGAGCCTTTCTACTTCCTCAACCTGCCCGAGGCTCCGCCGGGGCAAACGTTCCTGAACCGTCCCGGCGCAACCCAGAACTACCACGGCATCGAGCTCTCGCTCGTGAAACGGCTCTCGAACCACTGGATGATGCGGTTGAGCGGGAGCTGGCTCGACTGGAAACAGAACATTCCCCCAGACGCCATCCTGGAGCCCAACAACCGATGGACCCTCGCGGGCCAGAACGAGAACGGCGGGACGGTCGTGGGCTACTCGCCGAAGGACACCCTCTGGATCAACGCCCGATGGCAGTTCAACGTCACGGGGATGTATCAGTTCCCCTGGGGCATCTCCGCGTCCGCGAACTTCTTCGCGCGCGAGGGGTACCCGCAGTCCTATTACTTCAACATGCCTCGCGATCCCGAGCTCGGGAGCATCACGAGAATCCTGATCGGCAAGATCGACCAGTACCGGCTCGACAACGTCTACCAGCTTGACCTGCGTCTGGAGAAGACGTTCAACATCGGAACGGTTGGGATCACGCCGATGGCCGAATGCTTCAACATTACGAACAACAACACCGTTCTGCAGCGCGAGAGCCGGACGGGCACCGTGAGTTACGACGACAACGGAAATCCCGTCTTCACACAGTCGGGGGCCTTCAACCAGATCCTCGAGACGCAGAGCCCGCGCATCCTGCGCCTCGGGATGCGGGTCAGTTTCTAGAAACGCTTCGACTCGTTCTGGGCCCGCCCGGCATCCGGGCGGGCCCTTCGTTTTGTAGACTCTCGGTCGTGCGCCGTTGTCCCGCCGCCGCAACGTTCCTCGCGGCCTCTCTCGTTCTTTCCTGCCGCGGGCGAGAAACGCAACGGGCTTCGGCACCGGCCCCGCCGACGGCTCGGGTGCCTCGGACGACGCGCGACGTCGTCCTCGTCACGATCGACACGTTGCGTTACGACGCCGTCGGATTCGACGGGAATTCCCGCGGGACGACACCGAATCTCGACCGCTTCGCATCCGAGGGACGGGTCTTCACGTTCACCCACGCGCACAACGTCGTGACGCTTCCTTCGCACACGAACATCCTGACAGGCCTCTATCCGTATCAGCACGGAGTGCGGGAGAACGCCGGATTTCGGCTGAGGCCGGACGTCGAAACGCTGGCGACGCGGTTACACGCGAAGGGATATGCCACCGGCGCCTTCGTGGGGGCTTTCGTTCTCGACGCGCGGTACGGCCTCTCGCGCGGTTTCGACGTCTACGAGGAGGTCTTCCGGCACCGGGACGAGCCCCTCGCGTTCGACATTCAGGAGGCGAAGGGAGAAGAGGTCGTCGGTGCGGGTCTTCGCTGGTTTCGAGAGCAGGCCGGCAAGCCTCGGTTCCTCTGGGTCCATCTCTACGACCCGCACGCGCCCTATCGTCCGCCGAAGGAATACGAGGCCCGCTTTCCGGACGATCTCTATCTGGGCGAAGTGGCTTATGCGGACGCGGCGTTGTCTCCTCTCCTCGAGGCCGTTCGCGGGACGCCGACGGCGCCCTTCCTCGTGGTGACCGCGGACCATGGGGAGGCCCGGGGCGATCACGGCGAGCTGACGCACGGACTCTTCACGTACGAAGCCACGCTCCACGTGCCGCTCTTTCTGTGGTGCCCCGGCCTCGTGCCGGTCGGGCGGGACGACGTCCCGGCGCGCCACGTGGATCTGCTTCCGACGGTGCTCGACGCGATCGGCTCGCCCGCCCCGGCCGGCGTCGCCGGGCATTCGCTCCTCGATCCGCGCCGCGCGGAGGCATCGGAGGGCTCCTACTTCGAGTCGTTGTCGGCGATGTTCAACCGCGGCTGGGCGCCGCTCCGGGGCGTGCTCTCCGCCAGACAGAAGTTCATCGAGCTGCCGATCCCCGAGCTCTACGACCTCCGGTCCGACCCGGCCGAAGCGCAAAACCTCGTCGGGGAGCGCACGGACGCGCTGCGGCGGCTCCGCAAGCAGATATTGGATCTCCCCGGGGTGCCGAACGTGCGCGGCTCGATCGGCTCGGAGGAGGCGGCCAAGCTTCGAAGCCTCGGGTATCTCGCCGGAACCGCGGAAACCAAGGCTTCCTACGGCCCGGCGGACGACCCGAAGACCCTGATCGGCGTCGATCAGGCGCTTCACCGGACCGTCGAGCTCTTCGAGCAGAACCGCCTCGCGGAGGCCGCCGTCGTCGCGCGCCGGGTCGTTGCCGAGAACCCGAGCATGCGGCTCGGCTACCTGCAGCTCGCCACCGTTCTCGAGCAGAGCGGAGATCTCGCGGGCGCGATTCGGATTCTGCAGGAGGCCACCAGGAAAGGAGCCGGCGGCGAGAGCCTGGACCAGCGCGAAGCGCTCCTCCTGTGCTCTGCCAAGCGGCCCCGGGAAGCGGTGGCGCTCCTCGAGCCCTACCGAAAGGGCGAGGACGTCGAGACGTTGAACGCCCTCGGTATCGCGCTCGCGGACGCGGGCGAGCCGGCGAAAGCCCTCGAGATCTTTTCACGCGTGCGCGAGCTCGACCCGACGAACGTCGACGCCTTCCAGAACGCCGGGATCGCCTGGCTGAAGCTCGGCCGCGCCGACGAGGCGCGTCGAAGCCTGGAGACGGCGGTCACGCTCGGCAATCGTCGGGTGCGGGCCTGGAACGCCCTCGGCGTCGCGTGGATGCAGCTCCAGAATCCGACGAAGGCGATCGAAGCGTGGGAGCGTTGCGTGGCGCTCAACCCCGAGCAGTACGATGCGCTCTACAACTTGGGTCGTGCTGCGGGAAGCGTGGGCGACTGGACGCGCGCGAGGAGCGCGCTGACGCAATTCGTGGCGACCGCGCCGCCCGCCCAATATCGAAACGACATCGCTCAAGTCAAGGCCGTGCTCGCCTCGATGGATCGGAGCAGCGAGGCCCCGAATCCGAAGGAGAACCGATGACGCACCGATTCCGACCGTTTCTCTTCGCCGCACTGTCTGCGGCCCTGGCGCTCGGCGCCACACCGCTTCGGGCGGCCTCGTTCCTGATCCAGGGGGCGCAGGTCGCCGACGGCACCGGCGCGCCGCTCAAGGCCGAGGACGTCCGCGTCGAGGGCGACACGATCGTCGCCGTCGGAAAGCTCGCGCCACGGCCCGGCGAGCGCGTCGTGGATGGGCGCGGCCTCGTGCTCGCGCCCGGCTTCATCGACGTCCACAACCACTCGACCGACGAGCTCGTCACGCAGCCGCTCGCCGAGACGCAGGTGTCGCAGGGCATCACGACGGTCGTCGAGGGGCCCGACGGCGACTCCGCCTGGCCGATCGGCGATTACCTCCGCAAGCTGCGCGCCGCACCGCCCGCCCTCAACGTCCTGACGATGGTCGGGCACGCGACGATCCGCGAGATGGTCATGGGCAAGGATTTCCGGCGGCCCGCCACGGACGACGAAATCGCGAAGATGGCCGCGCTCGTCGAGCAGGGGATGCGCGAGGGCGCCGCGGGGCTCTCTTCGGGCCTCGAGTACGACGTCGGCAGCTACAGCGAGACGAAGGAGCTCGTGGCGATGTCGGCCGCCGCCGGACGCCATGGCGGCTTCTACATGACCCACGTCCGCGACGAGGCGGACAAAGTTTTCCCGGCGTTCGAGGAAGCGATCCGCATCGGGCGCGAGGGAAGGCTCCCGGTCGAGATCTCGCATATCAAGCTCGGCACGGTCGGCGTCTGGGGGAAAGCGAGGCAAGCCGTCGCGCTCTTCGACCGCGCGCGCGCCGCGGGGCAGGACGTCACCGCGGACTGCTATCCGTACGAGGCGTGGCACTCCAACATGGAGGTCCTCGTCCCCAACAAGAAGTACGACGACCCGGAAAGCGTCGCGAAGGCGCTCGCCGACGTGGCCGGCGCCGACCACATCACGATCACGAACTGCAAGAAGCACCCCGAGTACGACGGCCGGACGCTCGAGGAGATCGCGAAGTCCGAGGGCATCACGCCGGTGCAGCTCTACATCCGCATGATCCCCGAAGGGGGCGCCGAGATCATCGGCCACTCGATGATCGAGAAGGACGTGAAGGTCTTCTACACGCAGCCCTGGGTCATGGTGGCGAGCGACGGCGGCATCGAGACCGAGCATCCGCGCGGCGCGGGGACGTTTCCGCGCGTCCTCGGCCGCTACGTCCGCGAGAAGCACTGGTTCTCGCTCCCCGAGGCGATCCGCAAGATGACCTCGCTGCCGGCGACGCGGATGAAGCTCGCCGACCGCGGGCGAATCGCGCCCGGCCTGAAGGCGGACCTGGTCCTCTTCGACCCCCGGACCGTCATCGACCGCTCGACCTTCGAGAAGCCGCGCGAGCTCGCGGCCGGCATCCAGCTCGTCTTCGTCAACGGCGAGGCGGTCTGGCAGGACGGCAAGACGTCGGGCGCGCGGCCGGGGCGCGCGATCGGCGGGCCGGGCGAGATGGCGGCGGCGGGCAGCGGCGCGGCCGGCAGCCTCCTGATCGTGGGCGGCGGTCCGATCTCGGACGCGCTCGAGAAGCGGTTCGTCGACCTGGCGGGCGGCGCCGGCAAGGCGAAGATCGTCGTCCTGCCGATGGCGAGCGAGGATCCCGAGGCCGGCATCGAGATGACGGCGGACTTCAAGAAGCTCGGTGCGTCGGCGGAGCGGGTCGTCCTCGAGCGCAAGGATGCCGACCAGGACGCGGCCGTCCACAAGTTCGACGGCGTGACCGGCATCTGGTTCGGGGGCGGCGACCAGGCGAGGCTCACCGCCGCGATCGGAGGCTCCCGCGTCGAGCGGGCGATCCACGAACGCTTCGCGGCCGGCGCCGTCGTCGGCGGGACTTCGGCCGGCGCCGCGGTGATGACCACACCGATGATCACCGGCGACGAGCGCCGGGTCGGCGGCAAGCGGCCGCCCTCGGACTCGAAGAGCCCGCTCTCCGCCTACATGACCATCGACCGGGACAACGTCATCACGACGGACGGCTTCGCGTTCCTGCCCGACGCCATCGTGGACCAGCACTTCGTGCGGCGGCGCCGGTTGAACCGGCTCATCAGCGCGGTGCTCGAGCACCCGACGCTCGTCGGCGCCGGAATCGACGAGTCGACTGCGCTCGAGGTCGGGCCGGATGGAAAATGGAAGATCCTCGGCGAAAGCGTCGTCGTCGTTCTCGACGCCCGCAAGGCGCTCGTCACGCCGTCCGGCGCGGCGCTCGGCGCGGCGGACGTCCGGATGCAGGTGCTGCCGTCCGGGAGCACGTACGACCCGCGCACCGGCGCCGCGCAGCTGCCCGGCGAGCCGGCACCGCGTCCGGCCAAGTGACGCCCGAAGAAAACGAGATTCTGACGCGCGTCGGGCCCGGAACGCCGATGGGCGCGCTGCTCCGCCGCTACTGGCTTCCGCTTCTGGACGCCGCGGAGCTCGGCCCTCCCGACGGCGCGCCGTTGCGCGTGCGGCTCCTCGGCGAGGACCTCGTCGCGTTTCGCGATTCGCAGGGCCGCCCCGGGCTCCTCGGCGAGGCCTGCCCGCACCGGCGCGCCTCGCTCTATTTCGGCCGCAACGAAGACGGCGGTCTGCGCTGCGTCTACCACGGCTGGAAATTCGACGTCGCGGGCCGCTGCATGGACCTGCCGACCGAGGCGCCCGAGAGCCGGCTGCGCGAGGCCGTCCGCGCGGCCGCCTACGCCTGCCGCGAGCGCGAAGGCATCGTCTGGGCGTACCTCGGGCCGCGGACGGAGCCGCCGCCGCTGCCGGACCTTCCGTGGGCGCTCGTGCCGCCGGCGCAGCGCGGGGCGCTCAAGTACCAGCGCGCCTGCAACTGGGTCCAGGCCCTCGAGGGCGATCTCGACACCGCGCACCTCGGCTGGCTGCACTCGCGCCTCACCGGCGCCGGGCGCGAGGTCGCTTTCCACGAGGGCGACCGACTGCGCGACGCGGCGGTGCACGATCCGCGGCCCGCGCTCGACGTCCGCGAGACGCCCGCCGGCGTCGTCATCGGCGCGCGGCGGGACCACGAGGACGCGCGGCACTACTGGCGCGTCACGCAATTCCTGATGCCGGTCTATTCGAGCGTGCCGGCGATCGGCCGCCAGTCCCGCGCGAAAGCGTGGGTGCCGCTCGACGACCGCCACACGATGGTGTGGGAACCCAACTGGGACGCAGCGGGCCCGCTCTCCGAGGAGGACCGGCGTGGATGGAAGGGCCGCGTGCCCGGGAGCGGCTTCCTGCCCGACGACGGGACCGGGCTCGGTCGCGGCCGCTTCGCCGCCCGGCGCGAGAACGACTACGGAATCGACCGGGAGCGGCAGCGCTCCTCGAATTTCAGCGGGCTCGAAGAGTCGCCGCCGCTCCAGGACGCGGCCGTGCAGGAGAGCATGGGACCGATCGTGGACCGGAGCCTCGAGCGGCTCGGCACGACGGACGCCGGGATCGTTCGCGTGCGCCGGCGCTTGCTCGATGCCGCCATCCACCTCCGCGACCGCGGCGAGGAGCCGCCCGGCGTAGACGATCCCCGCGCCTACCGGCGGCGCGGCTGCCAGCTCGTTCTGCCCCGCGACGCCGACTGGGTGCGCGACTCGGCGGAAGCCCAGCGCGCCTGAGCGTCATTTCTTCCGCCGCGTCATGACGAGGCGGTCGCTTCCCGGGAACGTCGCCACCCAGCCGTCCTTCGTCTCGCGCAGCACGCGCGTCTTGATCCGGTCGGGACCGTCCGGCTGGAACGTCTGGCGGAAACGCGCCGTCGCGCCGGCGGCGCCCGCGACCGGCATCCCCATCGGGCGCACGCCCTCGGAGTACGACGCGGTGATCTCGCGCACGACCGTCCCGTCGGGCTGGACCTGCAGGACGCCCTTCTCCTGGATCCGTCCCCCATCGAGATCGAGAGCGATCAGCATGTCGAGGTTCTTCTGGACGCCGTTCCACATCAGCAGTCCCTCGAAGTGCGGAACTTCCTTCCCGTCCGCGAGGAGCGTCGCGGCGTACCAGATGTAGGACTCCTTCGGTCCCCACCGGAAGAGTGCGCCGCCCATCGGCGGTCCGCCCGATTCCGGCGCGACGTCCCATTGGCCGATGAGAAAGGCGTAAGGCGCGTAAGGGCTCGCGGCGGCCGTCCCCGCCCCCGCGCGCGCGCCGACGGAGAACACGATGAGCGCCAGGCCGGCGGCCCGGCCGAGGCGGCGTCCCGGAAGTCGCGGCATTTTCATTCCTCCCCGTCGTCGTCCGGGTCACAATACGAACGAGGCACCGGCTTGTTGGCGCACCGAGAGAGAAACCGAACGGCGAGGCGTCCTCTGTCCGGGAAAATGTCCGGGACGACGCCCCCGAAGGCGCCTGCCGCCAGGCGCAAGATGGATCCGCGCGAACGGCGCACGCGCGACCGCCTCGGCGACGCTCTCGTCGCGCTGATCCTCGAAAAGCCCTTCGACACGATCACGGTCCGGGACGTGCTCGCGCGGGCGCGCGTCTCCCGCTCGACCTTCTACGCGCATTTCCGCGACAAGCAGGACCTCTTCGTCAGCGACATGGACGAGTTCCTGGAGACCATGGCAACGGCCCTCTGCCGCCGCGGCGAGCGATCCCACCGCGTCGCGCCCGTGCGTGAGCTCTTCGCGCACGTGGGCGACTGGAAGCGATTCCACGCGGCGCTGGCGGGATCGGCGAAATTGCAGGACTTTCTGGAGCTCGCGCAGGCCCATTTCGCCCGCGCGATCGAAGCACGGCTTCCGGAGACGCCGGACGGCCGCGCGATTCCGCCCGAGCGTCGCAGCGCCGCAGCCCACGCGCTCGCCGGCGCGATGCTGTCGCTGCTCGCGTGGTGGCTCGACCGCGGCATGAAGGAGCCGCCCGAGGAGATGGACGAGATCTTTCACCGCATGGTTCCCGCCGGATGATCGGGCTTCCGCTCCTCCTCGCCGCGGCGCTCGCCGCCGCGCCGGCCGGGTCCGCGAAGCCCGAGCTCGCCGCGCGCGTCCGCGACGAGATCCGGTTCGCCTGGAGCGCGTATCGCACCCTCGCCTGGGGGCACGACGAGGCGAAGCCCGTCAGCCGGACGGCGCGCGACTGGTACGGGTCGTCGCTCCTCATGACGCCCGTGGACGCGCTCGATACGCTGCTCCTCGCAGACCTGAAGCCCGAGGCCGAGGACGCGAAGGCTCTCATCCTCGAGAAGCTCTCGTTCGACCGCGACATCTCGGTCAAGAACTTCGAGGTCACGATCCGCCTGCTCGGCGGCCTCCTCTCCGGCTACCAGATGACGGGCGACCGGCGCCTGCTCGCGCTCGCCGAAGACCTCGGCACGCGCCTCCTTCCCGCCTTCGGCTCGCGCACGGGCATGCCGTACATGTTCGTGAACCTGAAGACCGGAAGGGTGCACGGCCGCAAGTCGAACCCGGCCGAGATCGGCACGCTCGTGCTCGAGTTCGGCACGCTCTCGCGGCTGACGGGAAAGCGCGTCTTCTTCGAGCACGCGCGGAAGGCGTTGTCCGCGCTCTACGAGCGCCGCTCGAAGCTCGGTCTCGTCGGCGAGGAGATCGACGTCGAGACCGGTCAGTGGACCGGCCTGACCAGCCACGTCGACGGCGGCATCGATTCGTATTACGAGTATCTCGTCAAGTGCGGCCGGCTCTTCGGCGACGCGGGCTGCGCGGCCATGGCGAAGGAGAGCCTGCGCGCGATCGACGCCCACCTCGCCGAAGACACGCCCACCGGGCTCTGGTACGGATCGGTGAACATGGCGACCGGCCAGCGCCAGGGCTCGACCTTCGGCGCGCTCTCGGCCTTCCTGCCGGCCGTCCTCGTGCTCGCGGGCGATCTCCCGCGAGCGCGTCGCCTCGAGGACTCCTGCTTCCGCATGTGGACGTTGCACGGCGTCGAGCCCGAGGCGATCGACTACCGGACGATGCGCGTGACGGACGCGCGCTATCCGCTGCGGCCCGAGATCATGGAGTCGGCCTTCTACCTCTACCGCGCCACGCACGATCCCGCTTACCTCGACATGGGCCGGCGCTTCTTCGAGGATCTTCAGCGGTGCTGCCGGACGGACAGCGGTTACACGGTGCTCGACAGCGTCGTGACCCGGAAGAAGGGCGACCTGATGCCGAGCTACTTCCTCGCCGAGACGCTCAAGTACATCTACCTGCTCTTCGCCCCCGAAGAGACGCTCGACCTCGAGCGCGTCGTTTTCAACACCGAGGCCCATCCGCTCCGACGCCTGCCGGCCGCCCGGAAGAAGCCCGAGTAGCCCCAAAACCCATCGGAGGACTTGCGTCCTCGCCCACCAGACTGCTAAGCTCAATAGCAGATGCGCGTCTTTCGCCTTTCCAAGCGCCGCGCGGGCACGGTTCTCGGGCCCCTCGAGGACGAGATCATGGAGATCGTCTGGGCCGAGGCGGAGCCCGTGTCGGTCGCCACCGTGCACCGGACCCTCGGCCGGCGGAAGAAGACGCTCGCGTACTCGACCGTGAAGGCGGTGCTCACGAACCTCGCCGGCAAGGGCCTCCTGCGAAAGCGCAGCGAGGGCCGCAGCAACGTCTTCTCCGCCGTCCAGACGCGCGAGGCGTTTCGCCGGGGCGTCGTGGACGAGGTGATCGGCTCGCTCGTGAAGGACTATCGAAACCCGCTCCTCGCGCACCTGGTCGAGCACGTGGCCCGGGACCGGGCGTCGCTCGACGAGCTCGAGCGTCTCATCGCCGAGAGGCGGCGGAAGCTGACCCGTGGCTGACGCGCTGCGGGCGGTCCTCGAATTCCTGGTGACGAGCCCCTGGAGCCGGGTGTGGCCGTTCGTCGCGCTGCCTCTCGTCGCGCTCGTCTTCCTGCGGAGAGCGGTCGCGAGAATCGAGGCCGACGGCGCCGATCCCCGGCGGCAGGCGCGCCTCGCGGCGCTTGCGGCCTGCGTGCCCGGATTGATCACGCTCGGCCTCACGGCGGGACTCGGCTTCCGGTTCCGCGGGCTCCAGCCCGAGTCCTTCGATTGCTACGTCAAGCTCTTCGGGCCGCTCGCGCTGGCGGGCGCCGCGCTGACGCGATCGGGCGGCTCGCTTCTCGTGCGGCGTCTCCGACTGGCGCGGCTCCTCCGGTACGCCGGCCCGGCCTCCCCCCGTCTCGCCGCGCTCGCCGCGCGGCTCGGCGTGCCGGTGCGCGAGGTGCCCGTCGAGTCCTCCATCTGTTTCGTCTCGGGATTCCGTGCGCCGGCCGTCGTCGTCTCGACGGGCACCGTCGCCACACTTTCCGACGAGGAGATGAGAACGGCCCTTCTCCACGAGCGGGCGCACCTGAGGAGCCGCGACGGGCTCTGGTCGACGCTCGTCACCGCCGTCTCGGAGTTCTGCCTCTTTTCGTCGGCGAGGGCCCTCCGGCTCTACCGCGCGAGCCGCGAATCGCTCGCCGACGACGAGGCCGCGCGCCAGGTCGGCGGCACCGAGGTCGCGGGCGTTCTCGTCCGATTCGCCCGGAATGCCGCGCGGCTTCCGGCCGCCTCCTCCCTGGCGGAGCCCGACACCCTCGAACGGCGGGTGCGGCGCCTGATCGCTCCCGAGAGGGGCGCCCCGATGCCGGACGCGCGCGCCACGGCGGCGCTCCTGGCGGCGTCGGCCGGCCTCGCCCTCTATCCCGCCGCGCACCTCTTCCTGGAGCGCGTCGTCCTTCACTGCGGCGGCTGATTTTTTCTCTCGGAATGCTAAGGCACTTAGCACGGTTGATGCTTTTCGAAACAAGGAGGCTCCCATGACCCACTTCCGACTCGCCGCGGCGCTCCTTCTCCTCGCAGCCCCGGTTCTCTTCGGAGCCTCTGGCAACAACGTCGCCGTCACGGCCACCGGCTGGTTCGATTGCGACCGGTGTACGGCCGGACGCGTCAAGAACGGCGAGGTCGGCCCCGCGGGGCAGGAATGCGCGCGCAAGTGCATCAAGGAGGGCGCCAGGGTCGTCTTCCTCGACGAGAAGCGCAAGGCGAGCTTCACGGTCGACAATCCCGAGGCGACGCGCGGCATCGAGAGCGACTACGTCGAGTTCACCGGCACGATGAACGCCGAGGCGGGCACGGTGCACGTGGATTCGATCAAGGTGAAGTCGAAGTACGTCGCCAAGTGCGGGAAGCCGCAGGCCAAGGGCGAGAAGTCCGACTGAGGGCCGCGCCGCCGGTCCCGGAGGGCTTGAACTTCGAGCGGATCGGTCATAGCTTTTTCGGCTGGAGAGAGAGCTATGAACCGTCGCACCTTCCTCAAGTCCACCGGCGCCATTTCCGCGAGTCTCGCACTTCCCGGGACACGACGCCTTCTCGCGCTCGGCGAAACACGAGCCGACGGCTGGCGCGTCTTTGAAGTCACGACCCGCGTCGAGGTTCTCAAGCCTTCGGGCACGACGCTCGTCTGGCTTCCGACGCCGCTTCTCGACGAGACGCCGTTCCAGAAGACGCTCGCGAGCGACTTCCATGCGGAGGGAGGATCGGCCGAGCTCGTTCGGAAGCCGGAGGACGCGCTCGGAATCGTCGCCGCGAAATTTCCGGACGGCGTTCGGCCGGTCCTGACCTCGACCTGCCGCGTCGCGACGAGGGATTACTCGGTCGATCTGTCGGCGCCCGGCAAGGCTCCGCGGGTCGACTCGGCCGAGCTCGAGTACTTCCGCCAGGCGTCGAAGATGATTCCGATCGACGGCGCGGTCAAGGTCCTCGCACTGGACGTCACACGCGGACAATCGACGGACGTCGAGAAGGCCCGCGCGATCTACGAATGGATCGCGGACAAGACCTATCGAAATCCGAAGACACGCGGTTGCGGCGTCGGCGACATCCGTTTTCTCGTCGAATCGAAGGACTTCGGCGGCAAGTGCGCCGATTTGAACGCGCTCTACGTCGGACTCGCGCGTGCGGCGGGGCTGCCGGCGCGTGACGTGTACGGCATTCGCATCGGTCCTTCGGCGCTGGGGTACAAGAGCCTCGGGCTGTCGTCCGACAATGCGACGAAGGCTCAGCATTGCCGCGCGCAGGTCCACTTGCGCGACTACGGCTGGGTGCCGGTCGATCCCGCCGACGTGCGGAAGGTCGTGCTCGAGGAGCCGCCGGGAAACCTGCCGATCGACGACCCGAAGGTTCAGAAGGCCCGTGTGCGTCTCTTCGGCTCGTGGGAGATGAACTGGATGGCCTACAACTACGGGCACGACGTGGCGCTTCCAGGCACCCAGGGAGCTCCGTGCAACTTCCTCATGTATCCGCAGTGCGAGACGGCCGACGGACGGCTCGATCCCCTCGACGCCGACGACTTCCGCTACCAGATCACCGCGAAGGAGATCACCGCGGCGTAGGCGCGGCGGCGCCGTAGCACATCGCCGGCCGCCGCGATCTATTGCGCGCCGATCGCCCGGGTCGCCTTTTCGAGCCGCAGACGGTCCAGGCTCTCGAGAGGCAGAGCCGTGAAGAGTCCGAGGCGCCGGTAGATTTCCAGCCCGACCTTCTTGATCGCCTTGCGCTGGGCCTCCTCGCCCACCGTCTCATCCGGATCTTCCGAGCCCCAGTGAGCAATGACGGGCTGGCCTGGCCACACGGGGCAGGACTCCCGCGCCCGGTCGCACACGGTGATGACAAAGTCGAACTTCACGTCGCGAAACTCCTCCCAGGACTTGCTGCGCGCGCCGCTCGCGTCGATGTGATACCCGTCGCGGAGGAGCTCGAGCACGTAGGGATTCACCCGGCCTTTCGGGTTCGCACCGGCGCTCAACACCTCGAAGCGCTGCGGGTCGAGGCGCCGGAGGAAGAACTCCGCCAGGATGCTGCGGGCGGAGTTGCCGGTGCAGAGGAAGAGGATCTTGAACTTCTCCCGGGCCGCCGTTCCTGTCACGACATTCTCCTCTTCGATCCTTCTTTCTCTCAGGCCGCCCTTGATTCGACCGGGAACCACCGGCGCGTCGCCACGCAGGCCCGACACACTGACAGCATCACCGGCACTTCGACGAGCACGCCGACCACGGTCGCGAGGGCCGCTCCCGATCCGGGGCCATAAAGCGCGATTGCCGTCGCGACCGCGAGCTCGAAGAAATTCGACGCGCCGATCAGGGCGCCTGGCGCCGCGACGGAATATTCGACGCCGGCGGCCTTCATGAGGCCGTACGTAAGCGACGCGTTGAAGTAAACCTGAATCAGGATCGGCACGGCGATGAGCAGCACGTGGGGCCAGCGGCCGGCGATGTTGCCCGCCTGAAAGGCGAAGATCAGCGTGAGCGTTGCGAGCAGCGCCGCCGTCGTCAGTGGAGCGAACACTCGCACGAATCGCTCCTCGAACCAGCTGGCGCCGCGTCGCGCGACGAGGATCGCCCGGCTCGCCGCTCCGAAAGCCAGAGGAATGACGACGAAGACGAGGACCGATATGAGCAGGACTCGCAGAGGTGCTTCCAGGCCGGCTGCTCCGGTCACCAGCAGCTTCACGATCGGCACGAAAGCGACCAGCATTACGAGATCGTTGATGGACACCTGCACGAGCGTGTAGGCGGGATCACCGTCGGCAAGGTACGACCAGACGAAGACCATCGCCGTGCAGGGCGCGGCCGCGAGGATGATGACGCCGGCAATGTACTGGCCGGCAAGCTCCGGCGCGATCCAGTGCGAGAAGACATGCCGGAAAAAGAGCCAGCCGAGAAACGCCATCGAGAACGGTTTGATCAGCCAGTTGACGAAGAGTGTGACGAGGAGGCCGCGGGGGCGTCTGCCGACGCGAACGATCGACCGGAGGTCGATCTTCAGCATCATGGGGTAGATCATCAGCCAGATGAGCGCCGCGATCGGAATGTTGATGTGCGAGCCATCGCCCAACTCGAGCCTGCGAAGTGCGGCTGTCACGCCGGGAAGCGCTCGACCGATGAGTAGCCCGGCCGCCATGCTGGCCGCCACCCAAACGGAGAGGGAGCGCTCGAAGGCGTTCAGCCGTATTGGACGCGCGCCGTTTGGCTCCGGTGTCTCGAGCGGCAGCTCAGAGGACATTGCGGCCTCTGGCCCTCGGCGGGCGGAAAACATGTCCGTTCAGCAACAGGCCGCGACGCTAAGGCTTCTTTCCTCGCCGCCCTGGCCGACCGCTTCCGTCCTCGGCTGACAACAGGTCATTCCCGCCTCGGCCTTCACTTCGACGTCCTCGAGCACGGTGTAGACCTCCCAGCGATTGCCGTCGGGATCGGAGATCCAGAACTTGGTCTGCACGGCGTAGCAGCACGACTCCGTCTTCTCCTCCTCGGTCGTAACGCCGCGCGCGCCGAGCGCCGTCTTCCACTTGAGGACCTCGTCGACCGATTCGACCCGAATGCCGAGGTGGGAGAGGGAGCCGCCTGCCAAGGACACCCGCGGTGCCGGCTGCAGGGCGAGGTGGATCTCCGGACTCGCGGAGACGAACTTCGCGTAGTCGCTCTTCCGCTTGGCCGGCTCTCCGAGGAAGCGGCGGTAGAAGTCGACGGACCGTTCGAGATCGGAGACGTTCAGAGAAATGTGCACGGACGCAGGCATGAGAAGACTCCTTTCATCGATACATCAATAACAATCGATCAATAAACGCAAAAAAAGTCGCTAGACGGCCTTCGCGATCTGATCCGCCAGACGCGCGATCGCGGACTCGTTCCGGCTGTAGTACATCCAGCGGCCGCGCTTCTCCGCGTCCACGAGCCCCGCCCGGCGGAGCAGGCCCATGTGATGCGACACGGCGGCCTGAGACAGGCCGACCGCATCTTCGATGTCGCACGCGCAGAGACCCGGCTCGGTTCGCGCGATCAGATCGCAGCAGGAGCGCCCCTTCGACTTCAGGAGATTGAGAATCTTCAGGCGCGTCGGATCCGCCAGCGCCTTGAGCCCGGCGACGGCGTCCGGGCCGTTCATCGCGCCACCCGGGCGTGCATCACGACGGCGCTCGCCGGGCACGCCGACCGAAACTCGACCGACGACCGGAGAGCCACCGGGGCGGCCGCCCGATCCTCCACGGCGAAGCCGAACCTCGGAAAGAAATCGCGCGCGGTCTCGGTGAGGAGGTAGACATCGCGCGTCCCGAGGGTCCGCGCCATCTCCAGCGCCTCTCGCGTCAGCCGGGCACCGAGGCCCCGGCCGCGCGCGTTCGCGGAGACTGCCAGCGACCGGAGCAGCGCGACGCCATCGTGAAGCTCGAGCGCCACACAACCGACGATGCGCCGCCCGCTCGAGGCCACCACCGCGTGCGCCAGCGCGTCCGATAGGCCGTCCACGGGCAGCCGGCTTTCGCGGAGAAGCGTCGAAATGTCTTCCAGATCGGGCTTCTCGGCGCGGCGCAGCTCGACCGGCTCATCCATAGATCGAAAAGAATAGAACTATCGAGCTCCGCGTGTCAAGGCCTCGGACGCGCTCCCGGCTCCGGCTCAGTCCGAATCGACCGCCGCGGCCTGCGCCGCGTCCTCGACGGCCTTCCGGTCCGCCGCCGAGAGCACCGACGGCTTCAGCTCGATGGTGACCTTCACGATCTTGCCGGTGAACCGGCTGTCGCCCCCCGGCTTGTAGTCGTTCGACACGGCGGTCTCGCCGTCCATGCCGACGTCGGTTCCCTCGTCCGCGGAGAACATGTAGGGCTGGGTCTTCGGGACATGCCCCTGCGCGACTTTCTGGCGGTCGACGAAGAGCGTGCCCGTGCCGCCGGCACCCGGCTTCGGGCCATCCGGCACGAACTCGTAGCGGATCTCGTGCTTCCCCGCGGGCACGGCGGTCGATCCCGCGATGTTCGTGCGCTCGACTCCGAAGTAGTTGTACTCGTGGTGGACGATGCCGTCCTTCATGTAGAGCGCCCACCCGCCGAACGCGCCGGCCTGGGCGATGATGACGCCGTTCGTCCGGTCGTTCGACAGCTCCACCGAAGCGGTGATCGCGAACGCCGTGTTCTTGACGTTGATGAAGGCGTTCTCCCCGATCCCCGTCATCCCGGGATAGACCGTCATGGTCGTGCGGCCGTTCAGCAGGTCCGGCCGGCCCGCGATCTTCGCGTCGAACCGCTCGGACCGGCGGTCGTCGATCGGCAGGACGTGGTTCTGGACCGCCACTGTCAGGAAGAGGTCCTGCATCTCCTTCAGCTTCGCCGGATTCTTCGCCGCGACGTCGTGCGCCTCGCTGAAGTCCTCGGCCGTGTGGTACAGCTCCCAGGTGTCGGCGGTCAGCGGCGGCAGCGGCACGATGAGCCAGGGGATCGAGTGGCGCGCGGCGGCGATCCAGCCGTCGTGATAGATGCCGCGGTTTCCGAACATCTCGAAATACTGCGTCGTGTGCATCTCCGGGGCGGCCGGATTGTCGAAGGTATAGAGCATCGAGGTGCCGTCGAACGGTTTCTGGACGGTCCCGTTGACGCTGCGAGGAAACGGAAGGTTCGCGGCTTCGAGAACGGTCGGCGCGATGTCGTTCACGTGCGTGAACTGGGAGCGGACGGCTCCCCCCTTCCGAATCCGCGCCGGCCAGCGGATGACGATGCCGTTGGTCGTCCCGCCGTAGTGCGAGGCGATCTGCTTGGTCCACTGGAACGGCGTGTCGCCCGCCCAGGCCCAGCCGATCGCGTAGTGCGGGAAGGTCTTCGGACCGCCCCAGTCGTCGAGGTGGGGCATGTTGATCTCGGCCGTATTGATGATCCCGTTCAACGCCATCATCTCGTTGTAGGCGCCCTCGGGACCGCCCTCAGCGCTCGCGCCGTTGTCGCCGACGATGTAGATGAAGAGCGTATTGTCCATGACACCCATGTCCTGAAGGGCCTGGACGAGACGGCCGACCTGTTCATCGGTGTGCTCGCCGAAGCCGGCGAACGTCTCCATCTGCCGCGCCTCGATCTTCTTCTGCGCGGCGGTTTGCGAGTCCCAGGACGGGATTTCCTTGGGGCGGACGGTGAGATCGGCGCTCGACGGAATGACTCCCATCTTCTTCTGGCGCGCGAACGTCTCCTGCCGCAGCGCGTCCCAGCCCCGGTCGAACTGGCCCTTGTAGCGGTCGATGTACTCCTTCGGTACGTGGTGCGGCGCGTGCAGGGCGCCCGTCGCGAAATACACGAAGAACGGCTTGTCCGGCGTCAGCGAATGCTGCGCCTGCATCCACGCGAGCGCCTGGTCCGTCATGTCGACCGTGAAGTGGTAGTCCGGCGCCTGCGCGTGCTCGACGCGGATCGTGCCGTCGTAGATCGCCGGCGCCCACTGGTTCGTCTCGCCGCCGATGAAGCCGTAGAACTTGTCGAAGCCCGAGTGCGTCGGCCAGCGATCGAAAGGACCGGAGACCGAGACCTCCCAGGGCGGCGTCTCGTGGTACTTGCCGAAGGCCGCCGTGCTGTAGCCGTTCAATCGGAGCATCTCCGCGAGCGGCGCGACGCTCTGGGGACGGATGCCGGTGTTCCCGGGAAAGCCGGTCGCGAGCTCCATGATGGCGCCGGCATTGTTCACGTGGTGATTGCGCCCGGTCAGGAGCGCGACGCGGGTCGGCGAGCAGAGAGACGTCGTGTGAAAGTTGTTGTAGCGGAGCCCTTCGGACGCGAGCTTGTCGAGCGTCGCCATGCGGATCGGGCCGCCAAAGGCGCTCGACTGCCCGAACCCGATGTCGTCGAGCAGCACGATCACGACGTTCGGCGCGCCCGCGGGCGCGCGGACCTCGAACCGCGCCGGGGCTTTCGCGTCTCGCGCGGAGAGCTCCGTGATCGTGGGCGGCTGCGGCTCCGGAATCGGCAGAACGGTGCGGTCGAGCGTTTGAGCCGACGACGTCCGTGCGCCCGAGAAGACCGCGAGGCCGGTGGCCAGGAGAGCGAAAATCCGACTCGTCCGATCGTTCACGCAGTCCCCCTTTTCGGATGCGAGAAAAAAGCCCCCGCATCCTACAACTGCGGTCCGGACTGCCGAAGCCGCCCGGGGCGTCCTATTTCTTGGACGCCGCGAACAGGGCGAGCGGGATCGCATTGCCCGACGCGACGTAGCCCGCGTCGTTGGGATGCACGTGATCTCCGCTGTCGTAGGCAGGAAGGAGCCGCGCGGGCCGGCTCGGGTCGCGAACCGCCTCGTCGAAGTCGACGACCGCGTCGAAGTCGGACCCAGAGCCGCCGCGGATCCAGTCGTTGACCTTCCGGCGCACGGTCTCCTTTTCGGGAGTCGAGAAGTGAATCGTCGGATCGCGGAACGTCGCGTCCTCGAACGGCGGAATCGTCGTCCCGATGACTCGGATCCCCTTGGCGCGGGCGCGCGCGGCGAGGCGGCGGTTGGCGTCGATGATGCTCTCCGCGGTCACGCTCTCGCTCGCGGGGATGAACGCGCCCGGAAAGAGGATGTCGTTGACGCCGAGCGCGAGGAATACGTACTTGACGCCGGGCTGATCGAGCACGTCGCGCTCGAACCGCGCGACGCCGGACTGCCCGAGCGCCGGGCCGAGATTCGTGAAGACGTCGGCGAAGGGGCCGCCGGCCTGGCGCGGGCTCTCGAAATCGGTCAGCAGGCGATTGCCGATGATGCCCTCGTTCAGGACGCCGATCTCCGCGCGCGGGTCGGCCTTGAGGATCCGATCCGCAAGCACGTCGGGCCAGCGGCGGTTCGCGTCCCGGGTCGAACCGTCGCCGTCGGTGAGCGAGGATCCGAACGCGACGATCGCCGCGCCGGCCGGCGACGCCGCGACGTCGACCCCCGTCAGAAAGGGCCAGGAGGTGATCGTCCGGGCGATCGGAAGGTCCACAGCCGCCGTCGAGTCGCCGGTCTCGGGCGAGACGTAGCTCGTCTGCTTCGCGAGCACGTGTTCCGTCGTCGCGACGGTCGCTTCGGGAAGGAAGAGGCTGATCGCCAGGTCCGACAGCGCCGGAATCTCGAGCTCGACCGCGTCGCTGACCGCCGTCGCGTGTGGCGCGATCGTCGCGGACGCCTGTCCGCTGAACGTGAGCCGGCGGTCGGAGCCGGGGTCGATGGCCGCCCCGACGGTCCGTCGGGCGATGTGCGCGGCGCCGACCGCGAGCGGCTCGGCGCCGAACGCGTTCGAGATCCGGACCCGGACCCTCGCTCCCCCGGCGCTCGCGTGCACGATGAGCCGAAGCGTCTGATTGCGAAAGGTGTCCGGGTGGCTCGGGACCGGACGCTCCGCCGCGGCGGCCCAGGTGCCGATCCACTGGAGATCCGACTTCGGTGCGGCCGCGGCGGCCGGCCGGGCGGAGAAGGCGACGGCCGCGATGGCGGCGGCGATCCGCGCGCAGCCTCGGGCGATCCATCCTTGACGCAACGTCCACCTCCCGATAACGTATAAGTCAGGCAACTGACTAAATCATACGGGGGCCGGATGGCGAAGTTTCGGGGGGCGGGCGGCGACAACCGGGAGCGGCTGACCCACGCCGCCATGATGGCCGTCTACCGGCGCGGGTTCGCGGCGACGGCGCTCGCCGACATCGCGAAGGAGGCCCGCATCCCCCTCGGAAACGTCTACTACTACTTCAAGACGAAGGACGAGATCGGCGAGGCGATCGTCGAGCGCCGGCTCGAGCGCATTCGGAAGCTGCTCCGGGGCCTCGACACAATGGGGACGCCGAAGGACCGTCTCCGCGGGTTCGTCCGAATCAAGATCGACGAACGGCGGGACCTCGCCCGCAGCGGCTGCCCGGTCGGGACCTTGAACGCCGAGCTCCACAAGGCCCGCGGCCCGGTCGCGAAGAAGGCTGCGACGCTGTTCACCGAGGTGCTGCACTGGCTGGAGACGCAGTTCTCGGCGCTCGGGAAGGCAAGGGAGTCGCGAGGTCTGGCCGTGCATCTGCTCTCCGCGACCCAGGGCGTGTCGCTCCTGGCCTATACGTTCCACGACCCCGCCCTGATCGACGCCGAGGTGGCGCGGCTGACGGAGTGGATCGACGAGCTCTGATCCTTGATCGCAGGCGCGGCCCGCGAAATACTCTGCCGCGCATGCGCGTCCTCGTCGTCGGAGCCACGGGAACGATCGGAAGCGCGGTCGTCGCGGCGCTTCGAGAAGATCATGACGTCGTCTCGGCCAGCCACCGAAAGGCCGACATCCGTGTCGACATCGCGAGCTCCGATTCGATCCGGGCGATGTACGCC
>DATJZU010000103.1:0-9761 GCA_035498835.1 Thermoanaerobaculia bacterium | reverse complement strand
ACTCGTGACGCCCCAGGCCGCGAGGATCACCGCGGGGACCGCGATCGCGGCCACGCCCTTGCCTTCGAGCATCACGGCGCGCAGGGCGTCGTTGAGCGCCGTCAGCGGCAGCGCCCGGATGAGCGGCTGCGCCGCGTTCGGAAAGCGGTCGGCGGAGAAGAAGACGCCCGACAGGAGCCACATGGGAACCATGACGAGGTTCATCAATCCGCTCGCCGCCTCGAGCGTTTTGGCGCGCGCGGCGACGAGGAGTCCCAGTCCCGCGAACGAAAGCGAGCCGAGAAGGGCCATCGCCAGGAGCAGGACGAGCGAGCCGCGGATCGGCACGCCGAACGCGAGCACGCCGAAGGCCAGGATCACGGCGATCTCGAGGAGCAGGAAGAAGAGCCGCGAGAGGATCTGTCCGAGCAGGAAGTCCGACTTGCGCATCGGCGTCGCCGTCATGAGCTTCAGCGTCTTCTTCAGGCGCGCGTTGACGATGCCGAAGCCGATGCCCCAGATCCCCGTGCCCATGAGGTTCAGGCCGAGGATTCCCGGAAGGAGGAAGTCGATGTAGCGCGAACCCTTCTCGTGCATCTCGACGTCTTTCACGGGGACCGGGTCTCGGCGTCCGGCGGCGCGCTGGATCGCGTCGTCCACCTCCAGGCGCGCGAGGCGAGCGTCCGGCCGCGTCGGGTCGAAGTGGTAAACGAGCGGGTCGCGGTTCTCGACGAGGAGCGCGATCTTTCCCGTGCGAAGCGCCTGGAGCCCCTCTTCGAGCGTCGCGAACTCGATCGTCTTGAGCGCGTCCGACCGGAGCGGTTTTCCGGCGAGCAGGCCCTCGGAGCCTCCGCCCGCGATGCCGACCGGGACTTTGTCCGGCCCCTTGTCGCGGAAGGCGAAGCCGAGGACGAGCGCCATGATGATCGGGAAGGCGAACACCCAGAAAACGGCCTCCGGCTCCCGGATGAACTCGAGCACGCGCGCCCGCGTCAGCGCGATGAGCGCGGGCCGCGGTTTACTCATCGCGGAGCTCCCGTCCCGTGAGCGAGATGAAGACGTCCTCGAGGGTCGCGCGATGGGTCGAGAGCGTGAGGAGCTTCGATCCCCCGCGATCCAGACGCGCGAGAAGCGCCGGCACGGCCTCCACGAGCGAGGCCACGCCCACGAACCAGCGGTCGTCTCGCCGCCGGCAGTCCTTGACGCCGGGCAGCGCCTTGAGGTCCTCGGCCGACAGGGGAGGATCCGATGCGAACTCGACGATGTGCGGCGCGTGGAGGCCGGCGATGAGCTCCGCCGGCGTGCCCTGCGCGATGATCTTGCCGTGATCGACCACCGCCACGCGGTCGCAGAGGCGCTCGGCCTCCTCCATGTAATGCGTCGTCAGCAGGACCGTCCGTCCGGCCGCCCGGAATCCCTCGAACTTCTCCCAGAGCTGGAGGCGGCTCTGGGGATCGAGCCCGGTCGTGGGCTCGTCGAGGAACAGGATCTCGGGATCGCCGGCGAGCGCGCAGGCGACCGCGAGGCGCTGGCGCTGGCCGCCGGAGAGTTTGCCGATGCGCGCATCCCGCTTCTCCTCGAGCGAGAGATCCTCGAGCAGCCGCTCCGGGTCGCGGCCGCGCGGGTAGAGCGAGCGAAAGAGGTCGAGCATCTCGAAAACGGTCAGCTTCTCGGAGAACCGCGTCTCCTGGAGCGACACGCCCAGTCGCGCGCGCAGCTCCCGCTCGTGCTCTCCCCAGCGGCGCCCGAGGATCTCCACGTCTCCGGCGTCGGGGCGCGTGAGCCCCTCGAGGATCTCGATCGTCGTGGTCTTGCCGGCGCCGTTCGGCCCGAGGAGGCCGAAGCATTCGCCCGGCCGGATCTCCAGATCCAGGCCGTCCACTGCGCGGACGTCCCCGAAGCGCTTCTTCAGGCCGCGGCAGCGGATGGCGAGCGCAACGGAGACGGCTTCCGCCGTGTTCTCGCTCATGGGGAGGGGAGAGTTTAGACTCGAACGAGGAAAAATGAGCGCCGGAATCTTCGAGACGCCGCTCGGGCCGATGGTCGCCGTCGTGGACGGTGACGGGTCGCTCAAGCGGCTCTCCTTCCTCCACGGGCGGGAGCGGACGGATCCCTCGGCCGTGCCCGATGCGCCGGCGTGCCGCGCCGTTGCGCGGCAGATGGAGGAGTACTTCGCGGGAAGGCGGAAGGCGTTCGACCTCGCGCTCGAGCCGGACGGTACGGAATTCCAGCGGGACGTCTGGAGCGCGCTCGTGAAGGTGCCATACGGCGAGCGCGCGAGCTACTCGGAGATTGCGATCGCGGTCGGCCGTCCCGAGGCGGTGCGCGCCGTCGGAGCTGCCAACGGAGCCAACCCGATCGCGATCGTCGTTCCCTGCCACCGCATCCTCGGACGCGACGGGTCGCTGACAGGCTACGGCGCGGGGCTGCCGATCAAGCGCTGGCTGCTCGATCACGAGGCCGGGCTGCGGCCCCTTCCGTTCGCGCCCGCGCGGGGCGGCGCTCCGAGGACCTAGGGCGACTTCGGGACGGCGATCCCCTCGAAGCCCGCGGACTCGAGCGCGGTGAGGTTCTGTTCGGCGAGCTCGCGTGTCGCGAACGGCCCCACCTTCACGCGCGTCAGCCCGCGGTACGGCTCGAGAACGACGTCGCGTCCCGTCGCCCGGACGCGCTCGGCCTGGCGCCGGGCGCGCTCGGGATCGGCGAACGATCCGACCTGCACGAACCAGGGCGTCGCGGACGGGACCGGGGTCGGCGTCGGGCCGGGCGAAACGACGGCGAGGCGCACCCGCCCGGTGCCCGAGCCGATCAGGTCGAGCTGCCGCGCGGCCTCCTTCGAAAGGTCCACGATGCGGCCCTTCGCGAACGGCCCGCGGTCGTTGATGCGCACGCGGACCCGCTTGCCGTTGTCGACGTTCAGGACTTCGACGATCGTGCCGAGCGGCAGGTCCCGATGCGCCGCCGTGAGCTGCGAGGAGTCGTAGATCTCGCCGGAAGCGGTCGGCTTTCCCTCGAAGCCGTCGTCCCCGCCGTACCAGGAGGCGACGCCTTCCTCGGACCAGCGCGAAGCCGAGGGCGGCGAGGCGGGGGCCGACGTCGGCGTCGGTGAAGGCGCCGGGACCGCCGCCGGCGGCGTGGCGGCCGGTCTTCGGGTGGTCGCGCAGCCCGCTGCGAGCGCGATCGCGAGCGCCGCGGATCCGAGACGAAGGGCGTGTCGGCTCAAACGCGGACCGGCGCGCTCTCGATCTCCGCCACGCCGGCGAGCGCCGGATCGAGCTCCTCCCGGACGAACTGCTCGACCTGCGCGGGGCAGCGCCCGACGAGCTTCTCGGGCCGTGACGCGGCCTCGAGGTCTCCGGCCTTCATGCCGAACGCCGCGTCGCCCGCGATCCGCTCGAAGAGGTCGGGCATCCCGCCCTCGCGGTGCATCCGGTCCGCCGACGCGCGCGCGTGCACGCGCAGCTTCTCGTGGAGCTCCTGGCGGTCGCCGCCGCGGCGCACCGCCTCCATGAGGAGGTTCTCCGTGGCGAGAAACGGCAGATGTTCGAGCAGGCGCCGGCGCGAGACGTCGGGGTGGACGACGAGGCCGCCCGCCACGTTCTCGAGCAGGATCAGGATCGCGTCCGCCGCGAGGAACGCCTCGGGCACGGCGATGCGCTTGTTGGCGGAGTCGTCGAGACTTCGCTCGAGCCACTGCGTCGCGGCGGTCATCGCGGTGTCCATCGAGAGCGCGATGACGTGCCGCGCGAGGGCGCAGATGCGCTCCGCGCGCATCGGGTTGCGCTTGTAGGGCATTGCGGAGGATCCGATCTGGCCGGCCTCGAACGGTTCTTCGAGCTCGCCGTCGTGCTGCAGCAGGCGCAGGTCGGTTCCGATCTTGTGCGCCGACTGCGCGAGTCCCGAGAGCGCGCGGACGACCGCGTCGTCCTGCTTGCGCGAGTAGGTCTGGCCGGAGACGAGCTGCCGCCGCGCGAAACCGGCCCGCCGCGCGAGGGCGGCGTCGAGGTCCTCGACCTTCGCGGCATCGCCGCCGAAGAGGAGGAGGAAGGAGGCCTGCGAGCCCGTGGCGCCCTTCGCGCCCAGGAATCGCAATCCCTCGCGGGCGCCGCGGATCGCCTCGAGGTCCATGAGCAGGTCCGACGCCCAGAGCGCCGCGCGCTTGCCGACGGTCGTGGGCTGCGCGGGCTGGTAGTGCGTGTAGGCGAGCGCCGGCAGATCGCGATGCGCCAGTGCGAAGTCGCGCAGACGCCGCAGGACCGCGACGAGACGCTGTTCGACGAGCGACAGGCCCTCGCGCATCTGGATGAGGTCCGTATTGTCCGCGACGTAGGCCGACGTGGCGCCCCAGTGCAGGATGCCGCGCGCCGCGGGAGCCGCCGCGCCGAAGACGCGCACGTGGGCCATCACGTCGTGCCGCGTCGTTTGCTCCTCTCTCGCCGCCGCCTCGAAATCGATGTCCCCGAGGTGGCTCCGCATCTGCGCGAGGGCCTCCTCGGAGATCGGGAGTCCGAGCCGACGCTCTTCCTCGGCGAGCCAGAGCCAGAGCCGCCTCCAAGTCTCGAACTTGAATTGTGGCGAGAAGATGCGGGACATCTCGCCCGAGGCGTAGCGCTCGGCGAGCGGGTGGCCGGCCCGGTCAGCCCTGGTCACTGCCGGCATCTTCTCCCGGGGAGAACTGAGCGGGCTCGTCGTTGCCGCAGACCAGGCACTGGGCCTCCGAGATCCGCGAGCCCTCCATCTCGAAGACGTAGGAGGGCGTCATGCAGGTCTGGCAGATGAGGTAGTCGATCTCGCGGTCCTCGGCCGGCTTGGGCAGGCGGGGATCCTTGAACTCCATGCACTCATTTTCGCACGGTCCGGGGCGCCTTCTCGTCCGGTCGGACATCAACTGTCCGGGCCCGGGCGGAAGATCCAATCGTGACCTCATCGGGATTCGGCTGGGCTCCGGCCGCCGCCGCCGCGCTCGCGATCGCCATCGCGGCGATCGTCGCGCTCGCCGTGCGCCTGGCAAGGTCGCAGAAGGCGCCGGGCGAGCTTCTGGGGCGCGTGCTCGCCGAGTCGGCCGCGTCGCGGCAGGCCGCCGAGGCGATCGACCGGGGGCTCGCGGAGATGCGCCGCGCGGTCGAGGAGCGCGTGAAGGGCGTCGAGTCGCGGCTGGCCGACAGCCAGAGAAACCTCACCGATCACCTCGGCCGGTCGGGACGCCTTCTCCAGGACGTCGGCGAGAAGATGGGCCGCATCTTCGAGGCGTCTCAGAAGATCGAGAAGCTCGCGGGCGACGTCACGCGGCTCGAGGACCTGCTGAAGCCGCCGAAGCTGCGCGGCGCGCTCGGCGAGACATTTCTCGAGCAGGCGCTGCGCCAGGTGCTGCCGCCGCGCTGCTGGCAGATGCAGTATCGCTTCGGCGACGCCATCGTGGACGCCGCGATCTTCCTCGGCGAGCGCATCGTTCCCGTCGACAGCAAGTTTCCGCTGGAGAATTTCCGCCGGGCGCGCGAAGGCGCCGAGGAGCCCGAGCGGCGCCGCGCGCAGCGGGACTTCGGTGCGGACGTGCGCCGGCACGTCGAGGCGATTCGTACGAGGTACATCCGGCCGGAGGCCGGCACGACGGACTTCGCGCTCATGTACGTTCCCGCCGAAGCCGTCTACAGCGAGATCGCGAGCGAAACCGTCGCTGGCGACGCGCCGTCGCTCGCGGACTACGCCGTGGAACGCCGCGTCATCCCGGTCTCGCCGCGCCTCCTCTACGCGTACCTCGCGACGGTGGCGATGGGACTCAAGGGCCTCGAGCTCCAGCAGAGCGCGCGCGAGATCGGCGAGAAGCTCGGGGAGCTCGGGCGTCTCTGGGACCGCGTCGAGGAGCCGTTCGGAAAGCTCGGCGCGCATCTGCAGAACACGCAGAAGCAGTACGAGCTCGCGACACGCGCGCTCGACCGCTTCGCCGCGCGGCTCGAAGGCATCGGCGAGCGCGCGGAAGGCGAGCTCGCGCAACCGGACGCGTCGCTGCCGCTGCTTCCGCCCTCCTGAGGAGAGTCCGCCGGACCGCTGCGAAGCGGGGTCGGGCGCGACCCTCTGATAGAATGCCCCGTTTTTCGCGGGTATGAGCCTTCACGTCACCTCCGAGATCGGCAAGCTGAAGTCGGTGCTCGTGCACCTTCCGGGGCCCGAGATCGACCGGATGGTGCCGTCGATGATGGAAGAGCTCCTCTTCGACGACATCCTCTACGGCAGCCGCGCTCGTGAAGAGCACCGGCGCTTTCAGCAGGTCCTGAGCTTTCTCGCCGACGAGGTCCTCGACATCCAGCAGCTCCTCGAGGAGGTCCTCGCGGTTCCCGAGCAGCGGTCGGCGATCCTCGGCGACCTGGGGCGCGCCCTTTCCTGGGGGCCGGATATGGACTACCGGCTGCAGGATCTGACTCCGGAGGCTCTCGCCGCGACGCTCATCACCGGGATCGAGCGGCCGGCGCAGGAGATCGCCAACTCGACGGAGGAGCTCTACTACCTTCCACCCGTCCCCAACTACTTCTTCCAGCGCGATCCGCTGGTCGTCGTCGGCGACCGCGCGATCCGCGGCTCGATGGCCACGCCGGCGCGGCTTCGCGAGCCGCTCCTCTCCGGCTACGTCTTCCAGTTCCACCCGCGATTCGAGAGCGACGGCGGCCGGTTCTGGTTCCAGGAGTTTTCGACGGACTACCGGCGGCCCTCCTCGTACGCGCGAATGCGCCCGACGCTCGAGGGCGGCGACATCCTCGTGCTGCGCGACGACATGCTCGCGATCGGGTATTCGGAGCGCACGGAGAAGACGACGATCGAGCGCCTGGCCGAGTCCTTCAAGAGCCGGCGGTCTCCGATCAAACGCATTTTCGTCGTCGCGATTCCGCCGGCCCGGTCCTTCATGCACCTGGACACCGTCTTCACCGTCATCTCCCGCGAGGAGTGCCTGGTCTACGGGCCGATGATCCTTCCTGACGGCGCGGAGGAGGCGGACGTCTACGAGTGCGACCTGACCAAGCGCGAGATCACGTGGACGACGGAGAAGGATCTGCTCTCGGCGCTGCGCACGCAGAAGATGGATCTGAAGCCGATCCTCTGCGGCGGGAGCGACCCGATCTCCGAGCGGCGCGAGCAGTGGACCGACGGAGCGAACGCTTTCGCGATGGCGCCGGGCGTCGTCCTCACGTACGACCGCAACGAGCGCACCGCGGAGGAGCTCTCGCGCCACGGCTACTCCGTCGTCGACGAGGCGGATCTGCTGCTCGGCCGCGCCGAGCTCCAGATGCGCAAGAAGAAAAAGTACGTCATCCGCCTCGCGGCGCACGAGCTCTCCCGCGCGCGCGGGGGCCCCCGCTGCATGGCGATGCCCCTCGTTCGCGAAGACCTCCCGGCCTGACGCGGTTCGCATGATCAACCGCACGCCGTTCTTCTCGTTCGTCCGACCCCTCGCCGTCGTGGCGTTCGGCGGCAACGCGCTCCTGCCGCCCGAGGACTCGGGCACCACGGAGGAGCAGCTCGTCCGGGCTCGCGAGGCCGTCCGGAAGCTGCTTCCGATCCTCGGGAAGGGCTACGAGCTCGTCGTCGTGCACGGCAACGGGCCGCAGGTCGGCAACGTGCTCATCCAGGCCGAGGCCGCGGCCGACCGCGTGCCCCGACAGCCGCTCGACTTCTGTGTCGCACAGACGGAGGGCTCGATCGGGTTCCTCCTCGAGCTCGCCTTCGGGAACGAGCTCTCGAAGGCCGGCTTCCGCAAGGAGATCGTGACGATCGTGACGCAGGTGCAAGTGGACGCCGCCGACCCCGCGTTCGACAAGCCGACGAAGCCGGTGGGGCCGTTCTTCCCGAAGGACAAGGCGGCGCGGCTGATGGACGAGATGGGCTGGTCGATGGTCGAAGACTCCGGACGGGGCTGGCGCAAGGTGGTCGCGTCGCCGCGCCCTGTCGCGATCCGCGGGGTCGACGTCATGGCGGCGCTCGTCAATCGCGGGCACATCGTCATCGCGGCCGGCGGCGGGGGAGTCCCGGTCGTCGTCACGGAGGAGGGGGAGATCCGGGGCGTCGAGGCGGTCATCGACAAGGATTACGCTGCCTCGATGCTCGCCGCCTCGCTGCAGGCCGACCTGTTCATCGTGCTGACCGGGGTCGAGCGCGTCGCGCGCGACTTCGGGAAGCCGACGCAGCGCGAGCTGCCGGAAATCTCCGCCCGCGAGGCGAAGGCGCTGCTGGCGGAGGGTCAGTTCCCGGCGGGGAGCATGGGTCCCAAGGTGGATGCGGCGATCCGATACATCGAGGCGGGCGGGCGCGAGGTGCTCATCACGCGGGCGGAGTCGCTCGCCGAGGCGCTCGAGGGAAGGACCGGGACGCGAATTCGGGAGGCGACGGCATGAAGCGGGACTACGTCAACGAGAACGACTGGAAGGGCCCCGAGATCGCGGCGATCCTGGATCTCGCGGCGCGCGTGAAGAAGGATCCCATCGGCTACCGCGGCGCGCTCTCGGGGCGCACGCTCGCGATGATCTTCGAGAAGTCATCGACGCGCACCCGCGTCTCTTTCGAAGCCGGGATGTTCCAGCTGGGGGGCGCGGGCATGTTCCTCTCGTCCCGCGACCTCCAGCTCGGACGCGGCGAGCCGATCTCCGACACGGCGAAGGTCCTCTCCCGCTACGTCGACGCGATCATGGCGCGCGTGTTCGCGCAGGCCACGGTGGACGGGCTCGCCGAGCACACGTCCGTCCCGGTCATCAACGGCCTGTCGGATCTGCTGCACCCCTGCCAGGCGCTCGCGGATTTCCAGACGGTGCGCGAGCGCTTCGGCGGCGTGAAGGGCTTTCCGCTCTGCTACGTCGGCGATGGAAACAACGTCGCGCACAGTCTCCTCGTCACCGGGGCCAAGCTCGGCGCGCGCGTGGCGGTCGTCACGCCGAAGGGATTCGAGCCGCAAGCGGAAGTCGTGGGTTGGGCGCGCGCCGCGGCGGCGGAGAGCGGCGGCGCGATCCGGGTCACGACCTCGCTCGCGGAGGGGCTCGCCGGTGCGAAGGCCGTCTACACGGATGTCTGGGCCTCCATGGGACAGGAGGAGGAGGCCGCGGCGCGCGTGAAGGCGTTCCGCGACTACGCCGTGACCGCGTTCGTCTTCGGCATGGCGGCCTCCGACGCGATTTTCCTGCATTGCCTCCCCGCCCATCGCGGCGAAGAGGTGGAGGCCGCGGTCATCGACGGGCCGGCCTCGGCGGTCCTCGATCAGGCCGAGAACCGCCTCCATGCGCAGAAGGCTCTCCTGCTGACGCTCCTCGGAGCCGCATGAGCGAAGCGCCCGCGCGACGGGCCCGGCCGGCCCGCTTCTCGCGGCGGGCGGTGTTGATCGCATCGCTCGTGATCCTCGTCCTGTCGATCGGGGCGCTCGCGACCCTCTTCAAGCCCCGCGCGGCTCCGCGGGCGGCCGCGCCGCCGCGCATCGCGGCGACCGTGACGGCGGACGAGGCGGAGCTCAAGAGCGAGCCTTCGGCTGGCGCCCGCACCGTCGCGAAGCTCGCACGCGGTGCCCGCCTCGAGATCCGGCAAGAGGCCGGTCTCTGGGTCGAGGTCCAATCGACCTCGGGCAAGGGCTTCCTGCCCGCGGAGTCCCTCGAGCGCGACTCGGACCGCGACGCGCGGAAGCGCCGCGCCTCCACGGTCTTTTCCTTTCCGGTGGTGTCGGGCGTCGTCGCGGAGGACGCGGAGCTGCGCGCCGCGCCGTTCCCGGTCGCGGCCCAGTCGGGAAGCCTGCCGAAGGGTACGGTCGTCTCGGT
>DATJZU010000102.1:0-4954 GCA_035498835.1 Thermoanaerobaculia bacterium | reverse complement strand
GACATCGCCGAGGCCGGCAGGCGCCGCACGGCGAGCTTCGAGAAGACGTCTTCGCGCACCGGCGGCGTGAGCCCGTCGAAGGCGGCGACCAGAGCCGCGCCCGGCATCGTCCGGTCGGCCGGAAGATTCAGGAGCGCCAGCACTGTCGGCGCGACGTCGAGGATGCGGGCGCGCCCGCGGTCCGCCGTGCGGCGCACGCCCTTGCCCCACGCCGCGATCACGCCCACCGGCCGGTGCCAGAACGCGGCCGTGCTCCAATTTCCGGAGGCCAGGCCGCAGGGTCGGTCGGCGCCCCACTTGAAGCCGTGGTCCGAGTGGACGAGGAGCGTCGCCCCGTCCTCCTCGGCGCGCCGCATCCACTGGCCGAGGACGCGGTCCACGGCCGCGTAGTAGGTCTCGACGACGCGCCGGTACTTCGCGAAGTCTTCGTCGGAGATTGCCGCGCAATCGGGACGCGGCGGCGTGAACGGTGCGAAGACGTGGCCCACCTCGTCGGTGCCCTCGAAGTAAACGGCGAAGAGATCCGGCAATTGTCGGTCGTAGAGGTCGCGGGCCACGCGCTGCGTCACGCGCGTCGCGGAGAGGACGCGCGACAGCGCGACGATGGGATTCTCCATTCCGGCGCCGCTCGAAAGCGCCGTCTCGATGTCGGAGGACGGCGCGTCGAAGTACGGCGCCAGGTCGTCGGCCGAGACCTTTCCGTCGCGCGCGATGACCTGCCCGATCGCCGACTCGAGCGCCGCCGGGTACGCGGCGCCGGCGAGCGGCAGGCCGGCGAAGAGAATCGGGCTCGCGTGATCGGTCACGAAGAAGCCTTCGACTTCTTCGGCGGGATGCGTCGCCCACCACCCGACGACGCCGACCTTTCGCCCCGCGGCGGACGCGGCGTTCCAGACGGCCGGCACCGCGCGTGAAAAACCGGAGATCGGATTCTTGGTCCCGGTTTTCGGGTCGGTCTCCTGGAAGTCGAGCACGCGGTGGACGTCGGGGCCGACGCCCGTCGCCGCCGTCGTCCAGAGGATCGGCGAGATGAGCGGGTACTCGCTCTCGAGATTCCCGGTCCAGCCCTCGGCGGTCAGGCGCTTCCAGTTGGGCATTCGGCCATCGCCGGCGAGCCGGTCGAGCAGCTCCCAGTCGAGGCCGTCGAGCCCGATCCAGAAGACCGGCGGCCGGCCTCCCGGCGCGCGCTTCGCACGCGACGGGACGTCCGAGGACTCGACGGACGAAGAGGCGGCCGGGGCCCCGGCGGCGGGCGTCGACGCTGCCAGCGCGGGCGCCGCCGTCTCGCGGCGCGAGCAGGCGCATGCCGCGGCGAGCGACACCGCGATCACGAGCGAAGGAATCCGCCGCCGGCGCATCGCCGGCAAGCTTACCGAAGCCGGCGGAATGCCTGCGTCTTGACCGCGATCCAGACGCGGCGGCCGGGCGCGAGCCCGAGATCCTTCACCGACCCGGCCGTCAGGTGCGCGCGCCACGCGAGGTCCCCGGCCGTCACGTGCACGATCGCGTCGCTCGGGAAGCGGTCCACGCCCGCGACGATGCCCTCGAAGACGTTGCGGGCGGAGATGCCCTCGAGTGGGCGCACCGAAAGGAGCACGTCCTCCGGCGCGACGGAGAAGACCGCCCGGCCGAGCGGAAAGCTCGGGTCCACCGGCACGAGGAGCACGGTCCCGCGCGGCGTCGCGAGGCGGCCGACGCCGTCGCCCTCGGGCGCCCTCTCCAGGACGCCGTCGAAGATGTTGTCGAAGCTCGCGCTTGGATCGACCGTCTCGACCCGGTGCGCCGCGAGCACGTCCCCGACCGGCCCCGACGCGAGCACGCGGCCCTCCCGGAGCAGCAGCACCGCGCGCGCGAGGAGCAACGCCTCGCCCGCGTTGTGCGTGACGTAGAGGAAGGGAATCCGCATCTCGTCGCGCACCCGGAGCAGATACGGGAGGATGCGCCCGCGCAGCGCGACGTCGAGTGCTGCGAGCGGCTCGTCGAGGAGCAGGAGCCGCGGCCGCGTCGCGAGCGCGCGGGCCAGCGCCACCCGCTGCCGCTCGCCGCCCGAGAGCGTCGCGGGATAGCGCGGGAGCAGATCGCCGATCTCGAGGATCCCGACGACCTCGTCGAAAAGCCGCGCGGCCGCCGGGCCATTTTTCGCGAGCCCGAAGCGCACGTTGTCCTCGACGGTCAGGTGCGGGAAGAGGAGCGAATCCTGCGGCACATACCCGATGCGGCGCTTCTCGGCCGGCAGGTCCACGCCGGCGGCCGAGTCGAGGAGCGTCTCCCCCGGCACCGCGATCCGGCCGGTGGCACGGCGCAGGCCGGCGATCGCCTCGAGGAGCGAGGTCTTCCCGGCCCCGGACGGGCCCATCACGGCGACGGCGTCCGCCTCGAGCCGGGCCCGGACCTCCAGCCGAAACCGCGCGAGCGGCAGGCGAAGGTCGAGAGCGATCAGGCGGGCGCTCCCGCGGAGCGCGACCGGCGGCGCTCGAGGGTTTCCGTCGCGAGGATCGCCAGAAACGCGAGCGCGACGACGACGCCGACGAGACGCAGCGCGCTGCCGTCCTGTCCGATCTGCGTGCGGTGGAAAATGGCGAGCGCGAGCGTCTGCGTGCGCCCTGGGATGTTTCCCGCGACGAGGATCGTCGCGCCGAACTCGCCGAGCGCGCGCGAGAACGCGAGCACGGCCCCGGCGAGGATCCCGCGCCACGCGAGCGGCAGCGCCACGCGGCGGAAGACCGAGAACCGCCCCTGTCCGAGCGAGCGGGCCACGCCGAGGAGCCGCGGATCCACTTCCGCGAACGCCGCGCGGACGGGCCGCACGAGCAGCGGAAACGACATCACCGCGGTCGCGAGTGCCACGGCCTTCCAGGTGAAGAGGACTTCGACGCCGGCGCGGTCGAGCAGCCTCCCGATCGGGCCCGAGCGCCGCAGCATCTCGAGAAGCAGCAGTCCCACCGCCGTCGGCGGCAGGACGAGCGGGAGCGCGAGGATCGTCTCGGCGATCTGCTTGACGGCGCCGCGCCCGCGCGAAAGCGCCCAGCCTGCCGCGACGCCGAGCGGCAGGATCACGAGCGTCGAGATCGACGCGACGCGGAGCGTCAGCAGCAGGATGGAGAAATCTTCCCGGGTCATCTCACTTCGACGCCACGGCAGCGAATCCGGCGCGCTGGAAGACCGCGAGCGACTCTGGGGTCTGGAGGAAGGCGACGAAGCCAGATGCCGCGGGGTTCGCGCTGTTTGCCACCGCCGCCGCGGAGTACAGGATCGGCGGATCGGTCCTCGTCTCGAAGATCGGCTTCACCTTTTTCGAGATGCGCGCGTCCGTCGAATAAACGACCGCCGCCGGCGCCGCCTCCGTTTCGACCGCGGCGAGCGCGGCGCGGACGTCGAGTGTCGGGACCACGTGCGGCTGGATCTTTTTCCAGAGGCCGGCGTTCTCGAGCCAGTGCCGCGCGTAGATGCCCGCCGGAACCGCCTCGGGATCGGCCAGCGCGAGCTTCGAGAACTGCAGCAGATCGCGCGCGGCCGTCACCTTCGCGGCGGACGCGAGCGGCACGACGACTGCCAGCCGGTTGCTCAGGAACTCGCGGCGGTCCTGCCTCCGCACGAAGCCGCCCTTCTCGAGGCCCTCCATTTTGGCCGTGTCGGCGGAGAAGAAGACGTCCGCCGGCGCGCCCGCCGCGATCTGCCGGGCGAGGTCGCTCGAGGCGCCGAACGAGAACGTTACGGCCGTGCCTGTCTTGCTCTCAAAGGATTTCCCGATCTCCTGCAGCGATTCGGTGAGGCTCGCTGCCCCGAAAACGAGGAGCGGCTTCGGCGCGTCCGCAGCGGGCGCTGACGCCGCGCCGAGACCAGCCACAGCGAAGCTCAGCGCGAAGCCGAGCAATCTCCTCATCGCGGCACCCCCGTCACGAACCGATGACCATGACTTCCGTCGCCTTGATGAGTGCAATCGCCGGGCGGCCGGCGCGCAGCCGCAGCTGCTCGGCGGCAGCCTTCGTGATGATCGCCGTCAGGCTCTGCCCGCCGATATCGATCGTCACTTCCGCCAGCAGTCCCGCCTTCTTCACCCCGATGACCATGCCCGCGAGCTTGTTTCTTCCGCTGATGGCTTCGAGGCCTTCCCGGGACGGGGGCAGAGCGCCCCCCGACAGGCGCGCCACTTCCGATCGCGGGATCCGATGGTGCCCGCCGGGCGTCTGCACAGATCGAATCTTCTTCTGATAGATCCACTGCTTCAGGGTCGAGTAGCTCACTCCGAGGGCCCGGGCGGCGGCCGCGGCCGTCATCCGTTCGGCGGGTCTTCGATTCATGTGCGCGATTTTATGCGATTTCATACGATTCATTTTGGACGGGCGCGGGCCGCGGCGGCTCTCGAAGTCTCACGCCTCGCCGACCCAGCGGCGGTTTGACCCCCCCGCCCCGGGCGGGTAGACTCCGCGGTTCCCGTGGTGGGTGTAGCTCAGCTGGTTAGAGCGCCAGACTGTGGATCTGGATGTCGAGGGTTCGAATCCCTCCACTCACCCCAGACGATCTTTGCGCCCGTAGCTCAGTCCGGATAGAGCGTTAGCCTCCGGAGCTAAAGGTCGCGCGTTCGAATCGCGCCGGGCGCACCAACCTCTTCAACAACTTAGCTGAACCGGACGCCCCCGCCAGACCCTGGATTCTCCGCGTTTGCGGATGGGGACTTCGTTGGAGGGCTGTGCGCCCGCGCTGCCTTCGGCAGAAGCCTGGCGCCCGCTTGAAACAAGCCGTAGACGTTCTACGTACAGGGTAGTAGACAGTCTACGACAATGACCAGGACCCCCGACGATCCGCGCCTCGAGCTTCTCCAGGGCACCCTCGACATGCTCATCCTGCGGACCCTCCGGTGGGGACCTCAGCACGGCCACGGGATCGGCCAGGCCATCCGCCGGCAGTCGGAGGAGCTGCTCCGGGTCGAGACCGGCTCGCTCTACCCTGCCCT
>DATJZU010000101.1:0-32394 GCA_035498835.1 Thermoanaerobaculia bacterium | reverse complement strand
TGGGTCAACAAGATGCTGAAGAGCCGCGAAGAAGCGCGAACGCTGCGCGAGATGCTCTCCTTCACCAAGAAGAAGGAAGCCGATCCGCTGATGGACTATCTCCTCGCTTTCCGCGACCGCATGGAGCACGGGCGCACGCTGCTCACCGACCCGGAAAAGACGTCGTTCTTCTTCATCACGCTGCCCGAGGCGCTTCCGATCGCCGTCATCACGCGTTTCATCCAGTGGTTCCACGACTTCGGGATCCCCGTCGGCGGCGTCATCGTCAACATGCTGATCGACGCGTCGAAAGTCGGGCCGGATGCCGCCGAGTTCGTCAAGAACCGGGTCGCGATGCAGCAGGAGCACATGAAGACGATCTGGCAGAAGTTCGACGGCAGCGTGCGGGCGATCGTGCCTCTCTTCGAGACCGAGATCCGAGACCTTTCGATGCTCCGGCGGCTAAGCGACGCCCTGTTCGTCTGAGAGGTCAGGCGGGGGCCTCGCCCGCGCTCAAGCGCTCGCGCAGGTAGGCGACGATGCCTTGGACCGACTCGAGCCGGCGATAGTCGGCTTCCGGAATCTCCACACCGAGCGCCGCGTGGAGGCCGAGCACGAAGTTCAGAAAGTCCATCGAGTCGAGGTCGGTCTGATCCCGCAGGCTCTCCGAGTCCAAGATCTGCGCCGGGTCCACGTCCGGCGCGACCTTGCGGAGCGCCGCGAAAACGGTCTTGCGAAGATCCGCATCGCTGGGAACCGTGCGTATATTCACAGCGCCTCCGGCTTCTGCAGCAGGGCGTCGACCGCGGCGAGAAATCGGCCGCCCCGATGGCCGTCGCTCGCCCGATGGTCCGCGGCGAGGCTGGCGATGACGGTGGCGCGGGCGACGACGATCCCGCTCCGGACGCGCGGCCGTTCGACGATCCGGCCGAACCCCACGAGCGCCACCTGCGGGGGAAAGATGACGCCGAACACGCTCTCGACGCCGAGATCGCCCAGATTGGTCACGGTCAGCGTCGGATCCGACATCTCGGAGCTCTTGAGCGAGCCCGCCCGCGCGCGGGCCACGATGTCCGACAGGCCGCGCATCAGGTCCGAGAGGGGCTGGCGGTCTGCGTCGTGAATGGCCGGCGCCACGAGCCCTCCGCCGCGCAGGGAGATCGCGACTCCGAGGTGGACGGCCGCGCTCGGGCGAAAGGCGCCGTCGGCGAAGAAGCCATTCATCTCCGGAATCTCGCGGACCGCCAGCGCCACGGCCTTCAGGAGGAGCACGGCCGGAAGAACTCGCTCGGCCACGCCGCGCTTCGCGTTCTCGGCGGCGAGCCATTCGAGCGCGGCGCCCATGTCGATCTCGGTTCCCAGGTAGTAGTGTGGGATCTCGCGATTCGAGCGCGACATCGCGGCCGCGATGGCCCGGCGCATGGCGGCCGCACGGTCGGCCGGAGCGGCGGCGGGAGATGCCGACGCAACCGCGGCCTTCGCGACGTCGTCGAGCGTGACGGCGCCGGCGGGTCCGGTTCCCTGGAGGCGCGAGAGGTCCACACCCAGTTCTTCGGCGCGCCTCCGCGCGGCCGGGGAGACCCGCGGGCGCTCATCCGGCGCGGCGGCGGGGGGGCGCACCGGCGCCGGAGCGGGTGCGGCGGGCGCCGCTGGGGCGGGCGAAACCGATGCCGGGGCCTCGCCTTCCACCCGCACCGTCGCGAGGACGGCGCCTACGGGAACCTTCTCCCCCTCCGAAACGACGATCTTCTCGATCTGGCCCGTCGCGAAGATCTCGACGTCCACATCGGCTTTCTCCGTCTGCACGACGGCGACGATGTCGCCGCGGCGGACCGCGTCGCCGGGCTTGACGAGCCACTTCGTGAGGACGCCGGCCTCCATGTCGGCGCCCAGAGACGGCATCCGGAACTCAGCCACGGCGAGAGATCATTCCACGGACCTTCTCGGCGATCGTCGCGGCCTGGGGGAGAGCGGCCTCCTCGAGATGTCGTGCATACGGCATCGGCACCTCGGCCGAGCACACGCGCTCCGTCGGGGCGTCCAGGTCGTAGAAGGCGCCCTCCACGATCCGGGCGACGATCTCGGCCGAGAGGCTTCCCGTTTTCCACCCTTCGTCCACGATGACCGCCCGGTGGGTGCGCCGCACCGACTCGAGGATCGTCTTCGTGTCGAGCGGACGCAGCACGCGCAGGTCGAGGACCTCGGCCTCGATGCCCTCCGCGGCCAACATGTTCGCGGCCTCGAGCGTTCGCCCGAGCATGCCGCCGTAGGAAATCAGCGTCACGTCGCGGCCAGGACGCCGAACGGCGGTCCGCTCGATGTCGACCGGCCCGGCATTCGCGTCGAGGTCTCCTTCCATGTTGTAGAGCGAGCCGTGCTCGAAGACGATGACGGGATCCGGGCACGACAGCGCGCTCGCGAGCATCCCGCGGGCGTCCTCCAGGGTCGCGGGCGCGAGGATCCGCAGCCCCGGGATGTGGGCGTACCAGCCCTCGAGGCTGTGGGAGTGCTGCGCGCCGAGCTGGCGGCCGGCGCCCGTGGTCATCCGGATCACGAGGGGAACCGGCAGCTGCCCTCCCGACATGTGGAGCAGCGTCGCCGCGTTATTCAGGATCTGGTCGAGCGCGAGAAGGCTGAAGTTGACGGTCATGATCTCAACGATCGGGCGCAGACCCCCGAGGGCGGCGCCGATGCCCGCGCCGACGAAGGCCGACTCCGAAAGCGGCGTGTCGCGGATGCGCTCGGGGCCGAACTCCTCGAGGAGTCCCTTGGTGACCGCGTAGCACCCGCCGTAGCGGCCGACGTCCTCGCCCATCACGAACACGCGTGGGTCCTTGTTGAGCGCCTCGCGCAGGGCCTCTCGGATCGCCTCGCGGTAGGTGACCCGGCGCTTCTCCCCGCTCGGAGCGTTGGCCGCCGGCCGGGTCCACGCGTCGCTGCAGACGAAGCGCGTCAGCTCCTCGACGGGCTCCGGCCGCGCCGCCTCGGCGAACGCGACCGCGTCGGCGATCTCGTCGGCGATCTCGCTCTCCATTCGGGAGAGGTCCTGCGCGGTCAGCTCGCCCGCCTTCTCGAGGATCTGCTGCAGCGCGGGAATCGGATCCCGCTTCTTCCAGGACTCCACTTCGGCCTTGTCCCTGTAGAGCTCGGGGTCGTACATCGAGTGCGCGCGGAATCGGTACGAGCGAAACTCGAGAAAGAAGGGACCCTTGCCGGATCGGACGGCGTCGGACGCCCGGCGCGTCGCCGCTTCGACCGCGAGGACGTCCATGCCGTCCACCGGTTCCGCGGGAACTTCGTAGCCCCTCGCCTTGAGGCAGAGGTCGACCTCCGCCTCCGAGCGCTCGAGGGCCGTTCCCATGGCGTAGAGGTTGTTCTCGCAGCAGAAGAGGACCGGGAGCTTCCAGAGCGCGGCGAGGTTCATCGACTCGTGGAACTCGCCCTCCGCCACGGCCCCCTCGCCGAAGAAGCAGGCCGTGAGGCGGCGGCGGCCCGCAATCTTGTCGGCGAGAGCGAGGCCGACCGCGAGAGGCAGTCCCCCGCCGACGATGGCGTTGCCGCCGTAGAACCGCCGGGACGCGTCGAAGATGTGCATCGAGCCGCCCCGGCCCCGGCTGCAGCCCTCCACCTTGCCGAACATCTCGGCCATGATGGGACGCGCCGGGACACCCCGGGCGAGCGCGTGGCCGTGCTCTCGATAGGTGGCGACGATGCCGTCCTCGGGGGTCAGCGCCTGGAAGGCACCGACGGCGATCGCCTCCTCGCCGATGTAGAGGTGCAGGAAGCCTCGGATCTTGCTCGCGCTGTAGAGCTCGGCACACTTCTCTTCGAAGCGGCGGATGCGCAGCATCTCCCGGAGCAGATGCCGACCGTGCTCATGCTCCACGTCGGGTGCGGCGGGGAAGATCTGGGTCGTCATGCGGTCTCGAGCATCGAGAGGTCGCCTTCGGGCAGACCCAGCTCGCGGGCCTTGAGCAGCCGCCGCATGATCTTGCCGCTGCGGGTCTTCGGCACGCTGTCGATGAAATCGACTTCCTTGGGCGCGACGACCGCTCCGAGACGCCGCCGCGCGTGCGCGAGCACGTCGAGGCGAAGATCCTCGTCTCCCGTGTAGCCCGGCTTCAACGCAACGAAGGCCTTCACCACTTCGCCCGCGACCGGATCGGGCTTGCCGATCACCCCCGCCTCCGCGACCGCCCGATGCTCGAGGAGGACGCTCTCGACCTCGAAGGGCCCGATCAGGTGGCCGGATGTCTTGATCACGTCGTCGGCGCGTCCCACGAACCAGAAGTAGCCGTCGGCGTCCCGCTTCGCGAGGTCTCCCGTCCGGTACCAGCCGTCGACGAAGCACTTGCGGTAGCGCTCCTCTTCGTGCAGATAGCCGCGGAACATCGAGGGCCAACCGGCTCGGAGCGCGAGCTCGCCCTGGACTCCCGGCTCGACGATGGGGTCGACGCGGCCGTCGGGCCCACACACCTCGCCGCGCTCGTCGCGCCGCAGTATGGCGGCCTGGACGCCCGGCAGCGGTCGGCCCATTGAACCGGGCTTGATGTCGAGTGCGGCAAAGTTGGCGATCATGATGCCGCCGGTCTCCGTCTGCCACCAGTTGTCGTGTATCGGCCGCCCGAGGACCTCGTCGCCCCACAGGACCGCCTCGGGATTGAGGGGCTCACCCACGCTGCCGACGAAGCGCAGGCGCGAGAGGTCGTGCCGCCGAACGGGTTCGGATCCGGCCTTCATCAGCATGCGGACGGCAGTCGGCGCCGTGTACCAGACCGTCACTTTCTCGCGCTCGAGGATCTCGTACCATCGCTCGGCATCGAAGTCGGCCTCGTCGACGATGCTCGTGATGCCGTGCGTGAGCGGCGCGATGATCCCGTAGGACGTGCCCGTCACCCATCCCGGATCCGCGGTGCACCAGAAGATGTCCTCCGGGTGGAAGTCGAGCGCGTACTTGCCCGTCATGTGGTGCACGACGACAGCGCCGTGAACGTGGATCGCCCCCTTGGGCGTTCCCGTAGTCCCGCTCGTGAAGTGGAGCAGGGCCACATCGTCCGGGCCCGTCGGAGTGATCGGGAATCCCGGCGCCTCCGCTTCGAGGAGCGCCGCGAAGTTTCGCGTGCCTGCCGGAGCCGACTCGCCGGGCGAAAGCCCGGCCACCAGCACGTGCTCCAGGCATGGCAGAGCGGTACGAAGGGCGGCCACCTTCTTCCGATACAGAGGGCCGCTCGTCACCAGAACTTTCGCTTCGCCGAGGGAAAGCCGCTGTCGAATCGGCTCCGGACCGAAGGCCGAGAAGAGCGGACAGAAGACTCCGCCGTTCTTGAGCGTTCCGAGGGCCGCGATGTAAAGCTCGGGTATCCTGCCGGCCAGCGCGAAGACGCGGTCGCCGCGTCCCACTCCGAGGCGGCGCAGGGCGGCGGCGAATCGGTCGGTCGCCTCGGCGAGCTCGCCGTAGGTGAAATCCCGGACCCCTCCTTCCTTCCCGAGAAATCGAAAGGCGAGGCGCCGGCTCGCGGGACCCTGTGCGTGGCGATCGGCGGCCTCGTACGCGATGTTCAGACCTCGCCCGCCGGGCAGTCCCGTCAGCTCGGAGCGCGCCGCTTCCCACGAGAACGAGGCGCGAGTCGCTTCGTAATCGAGCAGGTTGGGCGCGACGGCGAACTGCCCCTTTCTGATCGTCCTCGCCTCGCTTGCTTCCAGCGTGCTCACGCGAAAAAACGTACCGCAGACTCCGGGTCAGCCGGCTGGTTCGAATACATCAGAGGCCCGGATCGAGCGACGTTGCGTCGGCGGCGACGGGCAACGTGTCTTGCGACGTGTTGTCGGGGACGTTCCCGGCCAAGTGGATGGAGCTCTGGAAAGCGGACGGGATCACTCAGGGCTGCGCGTCGGTCGCCTGCGGGAGGTCGGAGGTATCCAGCCGGACTACTGCCCCTCGAACACGGTGACCCGAGGCGAGATGGCATCCTTCATCGTCCGAGCGTTCGGACTGTAGCCGGCTCCGTCGAAAAGCGGTCGAAGAACGAGCGCGGAAACCGGGGTCGAAGCCTGCGCTGTCGCGCTACTTCTCGGGGCGATCGGTAAGGCCGGACGAGCTGGCCGGAGGGTAAGTTACCCGGGGGCCCACGAGGCGCGGCCGGCGGAGCGGTGTCGCGGGCGTTGCAGGCTCCCGAGCCTCCAGTTCGTCGCTGAAGAGGAAAACGCCCGCGCCGTTGGTCGCCGCATACAAAGCTCCACCCGGACCGGGCGCACGGACGAGGGCGTTCACCGCGGGTCTTCTCAGGCCGAGATTCATCGGCGACCAGCTCGCTCCCCCATCCGTGCTGACGAAGACTCCGCCGTTGGTCCCCGCGTAGAAGGTCGATGCCGAATCCGGATCGAAGAGAAGAGCGAAGATCCCCGTGGGCGTCAGGCCGTTGGTCATCTGCGTCGGAAAGCTCATGCCGCCGTCTGTCGATCGGAAGAGGCCGTCGTCCGTACCCGCATACACCGTCGAACGGGAGACCGGATCCTCGGCGAGCGCAACGACGATCCGGGAAGCCAGCGCTCCGTTGGTGATCAAGTGCAACCCGCCTTGTCCACCGACCCGCGTTCCCCAGATTCCCGCGTCGGTACCGATGATGAGCGGAGAAGCTGACGAGGAAGGATTGACCACGGCGGCGTAAAAGACGGGCGGGGAGGTACCCGTATCCCCGACGAAGAGCGTCCACGTCATTCCACCGTCGGTGCTCCGGCCCACGGAGCCCAGCTGTTGGCCGGACGGCAGCGTTCCGCCGACGCCGACCGCGTAGACTTTCGAGGGTGAATCGGGGTCGATCGCGAACCCGTAGGTGGGAGCGGGCGGACCGACCGAAGTCCAGGTCGTTCCTCCGTCGGTGCTCCGGTAGATCCCGACATCCGTGCCCGCGAGAATCTCCGAGGACCCCGGAAGAACGAGAAGCGACCAGACCGGTACCGCAGGCAAATTGTTTGTCGTGGGCGTCCAGCTCATCCCGCCGTCCACGCTCTTGAAGATGCCGGTCGGCACGCCCACGTAGACCGTCGAGGGCGCCGCGGGATCGACGGCGAGAGCGTAGGCGAGCAGCGGCGTGAAGCCGGAGTTCGCTGCCGCGCAGCTCACTCCCCCGTCGATGCTCTTGAAGAGGCCGTTCTGCGTCCCGACGTAGAGATTCGACGGGTTGACCGGGTCGACGGCCAGGGCCCAGACGATCTGCACCGGCAGGCCCGTCATCGCTCTCTCCCAGCGCCCGACGCCGTTGACGCTCTTCAGGACCTGGCCGCCTGTGCCGCCGTAGACCGTCGAAGGCGTCGCCGGGTCGATCGCGAGGGCGAAGAAATTGGACGGTTGACCACCGACGGCCGTCCAGCTCGCCGCGCCGTCGGTGCTCTTGAAGAGTCCGGCCCCCGAACCGGCGTAGATCGTCGAGGACGTCTTCGGATCGACCGCGAGGGAATGGATGAGCGTGGGGGTCAGGCCGTTCGCCGCCGCCGTCCAGCTCGCGGCCGCGTCGGTGGATCGAAAGAGGCCGGCGTTCGCCGTGCCCGCGTAGATCGTCGAGGGTGATTGCGGGTCAAGCGCCAGAGCGTTGACGGGCTGTGCGCCGAGACCGTTGCTCGCGCTCGTCCAGGTCGTCGCGCCGTCGGTGCTCTTGAAGACGCCGCCGGGGGTTCCAGCGTAAACCGTCGTGGGGGTGAGTGGATCAACGACGACGGCCTTGATGGGTTTCGCCGAAATCCCCGCGCTCATTTGAGTCCAGCTCGCGGCGCTGTCGTTACTCTTGAAGACTCCGCGGTTGGTTCCGGCATAGAGAGTCGATGTCTGGACCGGATCGATCGCCAGCGCGAAGACATTGGCTCCGGCGATGCCGGAGAAACTCCAGCTCTCCCCGCCATCGAAGCTCTTGAAGACGCCGGTGCCGATGCCTCCCGCATAGATCGTCGTTGGGAAGCGAGGATCGACAGCAAGAGCCAGCACCGTGCCGCCTTCCGGACTGATGCTCACCCAGTGGCCGCCGGCGGACTGCGCGAGCCCGGTAGCGGGCAGAGCTCCCAGGGCCGCTGTTGCGGCCAGGATCCGGAGAGCCGAGAAACGTGACACGGAGCTGCCCTGCTGTCGCGGCATTCTACGACGGTCGCGGCGGAACACCTCAGACCGGCAGGAAGGGTGCGATTTCGAGCGGGAAACGGGGGTCGAACCCGCGACATCCACCTTGGCAAGGAGAAGCTCCGCTTCCGGACGTTTGAGGACGCTTGCGGACAAAGACGTTAGAGACCGTCATCAAGCGTCCCGAAGCGGTTCTCGAGCGTCCTCTGAACGCCGTTTGAACTCGTTTTGAACTCTCCCCCCATACCCGCTTTCAGGAAACCGTGACTTGCTGCCGGGGCCGAATCTCATCCGCGGGCAGCAGCCGGGCCGAGTTGAGAATGAAGCTCAGCTCTGACGCGACGTGTATGAAGGCCGCGAAGAGCGGGCTCAGGAGCCCGAAGGCCGCGAGGACGATGCCGATTCCGTCGACGAGGAGGGTGCCCGCGAAGTTCTGCATGATTATGAGCCGCGCCCGCCGGGCGACGCGGATGGTCTCGACCAGCTTCGAGAGGTCGTTGCCCAGCAGAACGATCCCCGCGCTCTCGCGCGCCACATCCGTTCCCGAGCCCATCGCGATTCCCACGCTCGCGGACGCGAGGGCGGGAGCGTCGTTCACCCCGTCGCCCACCATCGCGACGATTCGACCTTCGGCGACCAGCGTCCTCACCGCGGCGACCTTCCCGTCGGGGAGGAGGTCGGCGGCCGACTTGTCGACCTCGAGCTCACGCGCCACGGCTTCGGCGACGCTCCGCTGGTCTCCGGTGAGGAGGATCGTCTCGATCCCCAGGCGCCTGAGGGCGGCCACGGCCTGCCGGGACGTCGGACGCAGCGTGTCCGCGATGCGAATGACGCCGAGGAACCGACCGCTCCGAGCGACCCAGACCTCGGACGCCGACGCCGACGCCGGGGCGTGTTCCGTGGCCACTCCATGTTCGGCCAGCAGAGAGCGGTTGCCGACGAGTATCTCCTCATCCTCCAGCGCGGCCACGATGCCCTTTCCCGGGGTGTAGGCGAAGCGCTCGGGCTCGACTGCTCGGAGACCCATCTCGCGCGCTCGCGCGAGGACTGCCCTGCCGAGAGGGTGCTCAGAGCGGCTCTCTGCGATGGCGGCTGTCTCCATCAGGGTCGGCTCCGACACGCCATCCGCGGGCGCGAGCTGACGGACTTCCGGAGTGCCGAAGGTGAGAGTGCCTGTCTTGTCGAGCACGACGGTATCGACCCTGGCCAGCGTCTCCAGGTGCAGCCCCCCCTTGACGATGGAGCCCTGCTTCGCCGAACGACCGATCGCTCCGAGGATCGCAAGGGGAGTGCCCGCCGCGATTCCGCACGCTCCCGCGACGATCACGACCGAGATGGTCGCCCGCGCATCGCGCGTGATCGCGAATGTCAGGACCGCGGCGCCGATGGCGAAATAGACGAGGTAGCCCGCCAGGCGGTCGGCGGTCTTCTGGACCGGAGCGCGCGACCGCTCCGCTTGCTCGACAGCCACGATGATCTTGCCGAAGGTCGTGTCGCGGCCGAGCCGCCCGGCGCGGACCTCGAGCGCCCCCGACTGATTGATGGTGCCTGCAAAGACCGGGCTTCCCGTGAGCTTCTCGACAGGCATCGACTCCCCGGTGATCGTCGCTTCATCCACGAAGGAGTGGCCTCCCGCCACGATGCCATCTACCGCGAGGCGGCCGCCGGGGTCCACCAGGACGAGGTCGCCGACGCGAACCCCGTCGAGCGGGACCTCTTGGATCTCGGGACCGCGACGGACACGGGCCGTGCGCGGGAGGTAGCTCAGGAGATCTTCGATTGCCCGGCGTCCGCGCGAGACCGTAAGGCCTTCGAGGATCTCAGCCACCAGCACGAAGAGGGTGATGACGAGCGCTGTGAAGGCCTCCCCGATCGCAAGCGCCGCCACCAGCGCGATCGTCATGGACAGCTCCATCGTCATCCTGCGTTCGGAGAGGTTTTCGAACGCCTCGCGAAAAATTGGCCAGCCGCCCATGATTGTGGCGAGGAGCCCGATGACGCTGACCCGCGGCAGCGGCTCCCAAAGGCGCAGCCACACCGCCGACGCCGCCAGTGCCACAAACCCGATCCGCAGGAGGTCGGTTCGGGCCACGCCGCGGCGTTCGTCCCCTTCTGCCGGATTTCCGGTCACGGGCCAACCTCTATTCCTCGGCGCCTACTTGAGATAGGCCCTGATCACCCCGATCACGTCCTCGGCCGCCTCGGCGTCCTTCGAGCCCCGAGTTGCCCGGGCAAACGCATGACTGCGCACGTGCCCCTCGAGAACCTCGGCCATGAGGCTGTTCATCGCGCCTCGCGTGGAGGCGATCAGACGAAGGACTTCGCCGCATTCTTGTTCGCCTTCAAGCGCACGCGTGATGGCGTCGACCTGACCGGCGATCCTTTTCGTGCGGTCCAACAGCTTTTGCTTGTTCTTGATCGTATGGGCCATGAGGGCTAATAGTATACCCCACTATATTATCATGCGTAGCGGCGAGCCAATGGATGCTCCCGGATGTAGGAATGGAGATTCTGAGAGCGTGGAGAACGAACCCCTTGAACTCGTCTTTGAACTCGCGAGGGTCGCAGGGCTCCGCCGCGTGCGCGAAGTGCGCGACCAACTCGCGCGATGTGGGTGAATTAGTGTGGAGCGGGAAACGGGGGTCGAACCCGCGACATCCACCTTGGCAAGGTGGCGCTCTACCACTGAGCTATTCCCGCAGGGACAGCGGAGAATAACGGACGGCTCGCCGGCGGTCAAGCGCCGGTGGCTCGGGAAGCGTCGCGAGGGAGGGGTCATGCGTATCGGCATCCTGGGGTCGGGATTGATGGGATCCAAGCTCGGGACGATCTTCGCCCGCGCCGGCCACGAGGTCGTCTTCAGCTACGCGCGCGACGAGGCGAAGCTCCGGCGGCTGGCGCGGGAGGCGCGGGGAAAAGCCCGGGCGGGCACGCCGGCCGAAGCCACGAAGGAAGCCGACGCGCTCCTCCTCGCGGTGCACTGGTCGAGGGTCGACGACGTGCGCAAGAAGGCCGGCGATCTGTCGGGCAAGCTCGTGGTGAGCTGCTCGCTGCCCATGAACGCCGACGATACCGACCTCGTCGTCGCGCACACCTCTTCCGGCGCGGAGCGGCTCGCAAAGAAGCTTCCGAGGGCGCGGGTCGTTTCCGCGTTCAACACCGTGCCGAGCGAGGTGCTCTTCGGCGTCTACGAGGCCCGGCGCCGCGCGCGCCGGCCGAGTCTCGCGTACTGCGGAGACGACGCGAAGGCCAAGCGCGTGGCCGCCGGGCTGATTCGGGACTGCGGCTTCGATCCGGTGGACGCCGGTCCTCTGACGACCGCCCGCTACACCGAGCCGTTCGCGCTGCTCGTGGCGCGGCTCGCGTACGAAGGACGCCGCGGCCCGGAGCTCGCCTACCGTTTCGAACGATACGGGAAATAGGACAGCGGAGGAGATCGCAGAAATGGACATCAAGAGAGTCGGCTCCCAGCCCTCGGGCAAAGCACCGGCCGAGAACTTCACGGGGACGGTGCGGCTCGATCCGCTCAACCAGGCGGGCCCGCCGGCGCGGATGATCGCCGTGCGCGTCACGTTCGAGCCCGGCGCGCGCACGGCTTGGCACACCCATCCCCTGGGTCAGACACTGATCGTGACCGACGGCTGCGGCCGCGTTCAGAGCTGGGGCGGGCCGGTCGAGGAGATCCGGCCGGGCGACGTCGTCTGGTGCCCTCCGGGCGAAAAGCACTGGCACGGCGCCGCGCCGGCGACCGCGATGTCGCACATCGCGATCCTGGAGGCGCTCGACGGTAAGACCGTCGACTGGATGGAGAAGGTCACCGACGAGGAGTACCGGGGAACTCGGAGCGCATGACCCTCTATCGCACGACCGCCATCGACGGACTCTCGATCTTCTATCGGGAGGCGGGACCGAAGAACGCCCCGGCGCTTCTCCTGCTCCACGGTCTTCCCTCCTCTTCGCGCATGTTCGAGCCGCTCTTCGCGCGACTGTCCGACCGCTATCACCTCGTCGCACCCGATTACCCTGGCTTCGGGCACAGCGACTGGCCGGACCCGAAGCAGTTCGCGTACACCTTCGATCACATCGCCGACATCATGAATCGGTTCACGGAAGCCCTCGAGCTCTCGCGCTACGCGCTCTACATGCAGGACTACGGCGGCCCCGTCGGCTTCCGAATGGCCCTGGCCCATCCCGACCGCGTCGAGGCGCTGATCGTGCAGGACGCGGTGGCGCACGACACCGGTCTCGGCGCGAACTGGGCGACGCGCCGGGCGTTCTGGGCGGACCGCGCGGCCAACGAGGCCGCGCTGCGCACGAACCTCCTGTCGCTCGAGACGACGCGGACCCGCCACGTGGGGAACGACCCGAACGTCGCGCGCTACGACCCGGACCTGTGGACCGACGAATTCCGGTTCCTCAACGCGCCCGGCCAGGCCGACATCCAGAGCGACCTCTTCTACGACTACCGCTCGAACGTGGCGTCCTATCCGAAGTGGCAGGCCTGGATGCGGGAGAAGCAGCCGCGCCTGCTCGTGCTCTGGGGCCAGTACGAGATCTCCTTCGACCGCTCGGAGCCGGAGGCCTACCTCCGCGACGTGCCGGCCGCGGAGGTCCACATCATCGACGGCGGCCACTTCGCCCTCGACACCGCGGCCGAAGAGATCTCGGCCCTCGTCCGAGGCTTTCTCCGTTCCTGGCGGTGAGGATTCCCGGATCTCAGAAACGGAAGACCGGAGCCGCCGTCACGGACCAGCCGCCGTGGAAATCGTTCGCGAAATCGGCGACGAATTCGACACGGCGGGAAAATCCGTAGGAAAAACCCACTCCGTACATGAGGGGATGGAGCGGGCCCTGATCGACCTCGAACGAGAGCGTCCCTCCGTCCGGATCGCCGACGGTCCCCTTCGCAACGGCAGTGGTGTGCCAGTACGTCCCATTCAGCCACACCCGCGCGGGATGCGAGCCCAACTGCCCTTTCCAGCCGATGCGCAGTGCGGGAAGGAACGTCTTGTAGCGGTCGCTGAATCCCATGTCCGCGCGGGCCGCGTTGAGATCGGCCGCGGCGAAGAAGGAGCCGAAGCCGGCAGCCAGCGTGAGTCCGAGGCCTCCCACCGATCCGTTGAGCTCGGTAGGCACCGCGAAGAGGAACTGCCGAGGCTCGCCTCCGGCAGTGATCGGCGGCAACGTTACCTCGACGTTGGTCGTGGACCGGTTCCAGATCCCGCCGACGATCGCGTGGAGGTTGAGGAAGGGAAAGATCCAGACGTCCATTCGCAGGTTGAGGTTGTTCACGTTGGCGACCGAGGCGAGTTGCGCAAATTGGCTGACGGAAGTCGGCGGAGCGCCGTTGCGCCCGACACGGAGGTCCCGGATCTCGATGTCCCGATGCAGGAAGAAATAGACGAGACCCACGCCGAACGGGAGCGGCAGATCCACGCCGCGCTTTCTGGCCTCGTCCGCCAAAAACGGGAGCCGAAGAGGCTTCGGCTGGTCGGCAGGAGCCTCCGGGCCGGGTGCCCCGGATTGGCCACGAGCAACGACGGCTCCTCCCAGGAACACTCCTGCCGCGAGGATTCCCGATCCGACCGATTTCAGGACGAAGAGATGCGTTGCCCCTCCCTGGAGTAAGGATCGCGAATGATATCGGTCAGGACCGGAGTCCGCATTGCCGCGTGGGGCCAGTACGAGCTCTCCTTCGACCGCTCGGAGGCCCACCTCCGCGACGTGCCGGCCGCGGAGGTCCACATACTCGACGGCGGCCACTTCGCCCTCGACGCCGCGGCCGAAGAGATTGCGCGACGGGTTCGGGATTTTCTGAAGAAGAGCGGTTTCCCGGCCGAAGTTATCCCCCGTTTATTTTCGCGCCGGTACACTGTCTCCAGATGCCTGAACGCGGGCTTCGCTTCTGGGTCCCCTACGTCGTCTTCTTCCTTTCCGGCCTGGCCTCGCTCGCCGACGAGATCGTCTGGTTCAAGTACCTGACGCTCACGTTCGGCGCGACGACAGCGGCGGCCGCGACGCTCGTGGCGGTGTTCATGGGGGGACTTGCGCTCGGGAGCGCTCTCGCCGGTAAGGCGGCCGCGCGGCTGCGGAATCCGGCGCGCGTGTATGCGTTGCTCGAGACGGGCGTGGCGCTCTTCGCGCTCGCGACGCCGTCGCTCTTCGAAGCCGTGGACCGGGGCTACGTGGCCGCCTACCCGCACGTTTCCGGGAGCCCGGCGGGCCTGCTGGCCGTCCGATTCGGGCTCGCCGCCGCGGTGTTGCTGGCGCCGACGATCCTGATGGGGGCAAGTCTCCCGGTTCTGGCGCGCGCCGCCGAACGAGGCGACATGCCGGGACGCCCCTCCACGACCCTCTACGCCGTCAATACGGCCGGGGCCGTCGCCGGCGTGGCCCTCGCGGGATTCGTCCTGATTCCCGTGTTCGGCTTCTGGGCGACGCTCGTTGCCTCCGCCTGCACGAGCCTCGGAGCCGCATTGCTGGGGCTGATGCTGCGGGCGCCGGCGACGGCCCCGCCGGCCGCCGTGCGGATTCCGACGTCTCCGGTGCCGATGCTCTGGATCGCCGTGGCGTTCCTGGCGGGAGCCGCGGCGATGGCGGACGAGGTCCTGTGGACCCGCATTCTCGTCCTGTACATCGGCTCGTCGGTCTACGCGTTTTCGCTCATGCTCGGGGTGTATCTCACCGGCCTCGTCGCCGGCAGCGCCGCGGCCGCCGCGCTTCGGCCGCGTGACACGAGGCTTGTCCTTTCGACGACCCAGACGGCGCTCGCCTTCGTGCTCCTCGCCCAGGTGGCGGCGTTCGCTTTTTACACGAGGATCCTGGTCTCGACGGCCACCGGGATTCTCCACGCGGCGGGCTGGGGCGGCCTCGTCGCGGCGGAGACGATCACGACGGCCCTCTTCCTCCTGCCGCCGACGATCCTGATGGGCCTCACGTTCGGGATCGTCGTTCGGGCGGCGAGCCCTTCGTCGGACGCGGCGCCGCGGGGTGTTGGGGTCATTTACTCGAGCAATACCGTGGGCGGGATCCTCGGCGCGCTCGCGGCGGGGTTCATCGCGATCCCGCTCGTGGGCTCGCAGAGAGGACTGCTCGCCACGGGCCTCGTGGGCCTGGCCGTCGCGCTCGTGCTTCGTCCGCGCTCGCGGATCGCCTGGAGCGCTCCGGTCGTGTTCCTCCTCTTCACGGTGCCGTTGAAGAGCGACGGGGTCATTCTCTCGGCCGGAACGCTCTCCGACGTCGCGCGCAAGGATCTGATCCACTACGAGGAAGACACGACCGCGACGGTCGCGGTCAAGCGATATGGCCTCCCCTCGCCCTCGCTGTCGCTCGAGCTCAACGGCGTCAACGTCGCCGGCACGGCGCCGGATCTCGTCACGATCCAGAAGCTCCAGGCCCACCTGCCGCTGGCCTTCTGCCGGAACCCGAAGCGTGTCCTCCACATCGGATTCGGATCGGGCGACACTGCCTACAGTGTCTCGCTGCACCCGGTCTCCGACATCCGGATCGTCGAGATCTCGCCGGAGGTGGTTGGAGAGTCCGCGCGCTACTTCGCCGGGATCAACCACGGCGTGCTCTCCGACGTCCGCGTGCACCTGACGATCAACGACGGCCGCAACTACATCCTCGCCGCGACCGGGCAGTTCGACGCGATCCTGTCCGACTCGATCCACCCCCGCTACGCGGGCAACGGCTCGCTGTACACGGAGGACTACTTCCGTCTCTGCGCGCGCCGTCTGGCGCCGGGCGGCGTGATCTCGATGTGGCTGCCCATGTATTCCGTGCTGCCGGACAACTTCCGGGCGATCGTGCGGGCGTTCCAGGACGTCTTTCCAAACGTGAGCATCTGGTACCCGCATTCGGTCGAGAATCCCTTCACGATCGTGCTCGCCACGCCGGGGCCGACGGTGCGATGGGACGACGTCCGAGCCAGCCTCTCCGCGGCCGCGGTTTCCACGGATCTCGCGACAATCGGTGAAGCCGACCCGGCCGAGCTGCTGTCGAACCTGCTCCTCGCCCCGCGCGACGTTGAGCGATGGGTCGCGAGGACGTCCCCGCACACCGACGACCTGCCCGTGGTCGAGTACGAGAGCGGCCGCACCGTCGCGCCGACAGCCACCTGGCTCGCGACCTTCACCGACCTCGTCTCCCGCCGGAGCCGGATCCAGGACTTCGTCGAGGGGCTCACGCCGGGCGACCCGGCCAGCGACCGGGTTCTCGCCGCCCACGCGGCGGCCGCGACGGCTCTCGGCCGACATCTGGAGAGCCTTCGCCGCAGGGCGGCCACGGAGCCATGACGTCGCCGCGGGGCGGCATTCCTCCGCGGGATCGGGAATCGACGACGGCGGGGGTCAGGCCTCGACGGCCGGAGCGAGCTCGACGGCGGTTCCGCCGCAGTGAGAGCAGACGCGCGCGGTCGCGTTGCCGAACTTCCTCTCGGGCGCGCACTCCTCGCAGAGCGGGCGGGCGGTGTCCTGGCACTTGTAGTGGGCGACGAGGTCCGTGTGCGCGCGGCATCGCGCCGGCGGCGTGACGTTCGACGTCGCGCGCAGCTTGAAGAGCGACTTCAGAAACGGCACTTCACCGGCCGCGACCGGCGCCGTCTCGTTGACCGACACGAAATCCTCCGCGGACACCTCGCCGGTACGGATCAGGTTGCGGATGCCGCGCCGGTCGAAGACGTCGTTCTCGAATCCCTGCTTCTCCACGCGGAATCGCTGGTCCGCGCCGTTCTCGCCGGGATCGGGCGCGAGCGACCCGGGAGCCGGCGGCGTCCAGGGGCGGGGCTTCGGGGCCGGAGTCGTCGCGGCGGGGGCCGGGGGCGCGTCGGCGACCATCATCCCGGCCGCCAACGCCTCGGCCGGCTCGCTCTGAGACTGCAGGCGCGCGTACACCCGGGCCTCGTCGCGGGACGGGAAATCCATGGGCTGCTGACAATGCGGACAGCGAAAACGCGCCTGTACCGGCGGTATACGCTCGAGAAGAATGGCGTAATTGCCGGAGCAGTTCGGGCACGTAAACGTGTACCGCAGGTCCGTTTCGCTCAAACCGCTCTCCTGTGACGAGTTCGGACGATTCTAACACGCGCCGCCGCGCGGCCAGAGGAGTTGGTTAGGATCGCCGGATGATTCCACTGTCGTGGGCGCGCCGCATCGCGGAGCGCCTGCGCGGCCTGCCGCCGCGTCCGGGCGGATCGCGCGGCGCCGGATGGGACTGGGAGCGCGCGGCCGAGAAGGCGCTCGAGTCCGAGGGCTATCGGATCCTGTCGCGCAATTTCCGGACGCGGATGGGCGAGATCGACTTCGTGGCCGAGGATCGCGGCACGCTCTGCTTCGTCGAAGTGAAGGGACGAAGCGGCGAGGGCTTCGGCTCACCGGCCGCCGCGGTCACCGCGGAGAAGCAGCGGCGGATCTTCCGAGCCGCGGAGGCCTATCTCGCCGGGCGCAACGCGCCGGCGCCCGTCTGCCGGTTCGACGTCGTCGCGATCCTCGAGAGGCCCGGCGAGAAGCCGGCGCTCGAGATCCTCCGCGACGCCTTTCAGGGACCGCCGACGCCGCGCCGGCGGAGAGGCTGAGAGCTCGAAGATGGGTAAGAGCCGCCTCGAAGCCTTCAGCGACGGCGTCATCGCCATCCTCATCACCATCATGGTGCTCGAGCTGAAGGTGCCTCGGGGCGAAGCGCTGGCGGCGCTGGCGCCGGTCCTCCCGGTGTTCCTGTCCTACGTCCTCAGCTTCATCTACCTCGGGATCTACTGGAACAACCACCATCACATGCTGCACACCGTCCGCCGGGTGACGGGACCGATCCTCTGGGCGAACCTGCACCTGCTCTTCTGGCTGTCGCTCATCCCGTTCACGACGGCCTGGATGGGCGAGAACCACTTCGCGCCGGGCCCGTCCGCGCTGTACGGCGCGGTCCTGCTCATGTCCGCCATCGCCTACTGGGTTCTGCAGCAGCGCATCATCGCGTCGCAGGGAGAGGACTCGCTGCTGCGAAAGGCCGTCGGATCGGACTGGAAGGGGAAGCTCTCCCCGATCGCCTACCTCGTCGCGATCCCGATCTCGTTCTGGTCGCCCGCCGCCGCGGAGGCGCTCTACGTCGCCGTCGCGCTGATCTGGCTCGTGCCGGACCGGCGCATCGAGCGGGTTCTCGGAAGCGGCGAGGCCCGAGTCTAGGCCATCGCCCGGCGCGCGAGCTCGAGAACGTCGAACGGCTGCGTCGCGACGCCGATCTCCTCCTTCGCGTTGCCGAGCATCACCATGCAGAACGGACAGGACACCCCGACGGCGCCGGTCCCGGCCCCGGCGATCTCCCTCATACGCGTCTGGTTGATCCGGGTGCCGAGCTTCTCCTCCATCCACATGCGGCCGCCGCCGGCACCGCAGCAGAGGCCGCGCTCGCGCGACCGCGGCAGCTCCTGGAGCCGCAGTCCCGGAATCGACTCGAGGATCCGCCGCGGCGCGTCGTACACGCCGTTGTAGCGGCCGAGGTAGCACGGGTCGTGGAAGCTGATCGACTCCTCGACGCGGCCGGTCATCTTCAGCCTGCCCTCGGCGATGAGCTTCGACACGAGCTCCGTGCCGTGCATCACCTCGTACTTGCCACCGAAGTCCGGGTACTCGTTCCGGATCACGTTGAAGCAGTGCGGGCAGTTCGTGACGATTTTCTTGACGCCATACCCGTTCAACGTCTCGACGTTCTGCTGCGCGAGCATCTGGAAGAGGTACTCGTTGCCCATGCGGCGCGCGGAGTCGCCGTTGCACGTCTCCTCGACGCCGAGGATTGCGAACGAGACGCCGGCCGCCTGAAGGAGCTCGACGAGCGCGCGCGAGACCTTCTTCGCGCGGTCCTCGTAGGAGCCGGCGCAGCCGACCCAGAAAAGGACGTCGATGTCGCGGCCCCGCGCCTCGGCCATCGTCACGACGGGCAGCTCCTTCGCCCAGTCGGCCCGCGAGGCCGCGGCGATCCCCCACGGGTTGCCGTTGGTCTCCATGCCGCGGAACGCCGTCTGCATCTCCTTCGGGAACTCCGCCCTGTCGAGCACGAGATAGCGGCGCATCTCGACGATCTTGTCCACCGCCGGCACGATGAACACCGGGCACGCGGACGTGCAGAAGCCGCAGGTCGTGCAGGCCCAGATCGTGTCCTCGGAGATCCAGCCGCCGATGAGATCGCGCCGGGCATGGCCGGGGCCGCCGCCGTCCCCTCCGTTCCCGCGCCCGGAAGCCGCCGCGAGGATCTCCGGCGTCGCCTCGTACACGGCGTCGCGGATCGCGGCGATGTGGAGGCGCGGGTCGAGCGGCTTGTCCGTCAGCACCGTCGGGCACACGACGCGGCAGCGGCCGCACTCGGTGCAGGCATAGCCGTCGAGCATGGACTTCCACGTCAGGTCCTCGACTCTCGAAGCGCCGAACCGCTCGGACTTCTCGAGGTCCGGCGTCGCGAGGCGGCCCGGCGGATCGAGATTCATGAAGAAGATGTTCGGGACCGCCGTCAGGATGTGAAAGTGCTTCGAGTACGGCAGGTAGTTGCCGAAGAAAAGGATGTCCACGAGGTGGGTCCACCAGGCGGCGTCGGAGATCGCCTGGAGCTTCGGCGGGGAGACGCCGGAGAGCCAGCGAGCGATCACCGCCACGGCCGGCGACCAGCGGCTCGCGAGCTGCGGCGCGAGCGCGACCCGGGCGCCCTCGGCCACGAGGTCGGCCGCGATCAGCAGCGCGATCAGGAACAGGACGAACCAGGCGTCGGCCGTGAGGTCGAGCCGCGCCGGCCGCGCGAAGGCCCGCCGGTAGACGGCCATCGCGACGCCGACGAGGACCAGCACCTCGAAGACGTCCTTGGCGAGCGTGTAGAGGTTGCCGAGCGTTCCGGGAAGGAGGACGAGTCCCGGCCACAGGCCCTCGACGACGAGCTCGAGCGTGCGCACGGTGAGGACGACGAAGCCGCCGAAGATGAAGATGTGGAAGACGCCCGCGTAGAAGTCGCGAAACATCCGCTTCTGCGCGAAGGCGTACTCGAGGGTCTTCCGGATCCGGAGACCGACGCGATCGAAACGCGGGTCGGGCGCGCCGGCGAGCAGCACGCGGATGCGGCGGCTCGCGGAATAGACGAAGGCGACGATCGCGAAGAGGACGAGGAGGCCGAAGAAGACCGTGCCGGGGAGCCCGAGGATCAGGCGCTCGGTCGGAAGCTTCGGCACGGGGCGGAGTGTAGCGAAGGAGTCGTCAGCTGTCAGCTATCAGCTATCAGCTATCAGCTATCAGCTATCAGCCATCAGCTGTCAGCCATCAGCCAGACTCTGAGCCCCACGCCTCTCGCTGAAAGCCGAGAGCTGAAAGCTGACAGCTACTCCGCCTTCGCCGCCCGCACCGCCTTGGCGAACTCGGGGACGATCGCAAAAAGATCGCCGACGACGCCGTAGGTCGCGACCTTGAAGATCGGCGCCTCGGGATCCTTGTTGACCGCGACGATGACCTTCGAAGTTCCCATTCCCGCCAGATGCTGGATCGCGCCGGAGATTCCACAGGCGACGTAGAGTGTCGGCGAGACGACCTTGCCGGTCTGGCCGACCTGGTGCTGGTGATCGATCCAGCCGGCGTCCACGACCGCGCGCGACGCGCCGAGCGCGGCGCCGAGCGCCTCCTGGAGGTCTCGGATCACCGGCCAGTTCTCGGGCCCCTTGATACCGCGGCCGCCCGAGACGATGACGTCGGCCTCCGCGACGTCGAGCTCCTTCGATTCCGAGGTCTCGACCTTGACGACGCGCGCGCGCGGCTGAAGATCGCCGAGCTCGAGCGTCTCGACGCGCGCCGCCGGCGCGCCGGCCTGCGCCTCCGCCGCGAACACGTTCGGACGGGTCGTCGCGACCTGGAGCTTCGCCGCGCCGCAGTCCACCTCGGCGCGGGCCTTGCCCGAGTAGACCGGCCGCGATCCCACGAGCCGGTCGCCCTCGAGCCGCAGGTCCATCACGTCGGCGAGCACCGAGACGTCGTTGCGCGCGGCGAACCGCGGCGCCATGTCCTTACCCATCGCGGTCGCCGCGATGAGCACGGCGTCGGGAGCCTCCTTCTTCGCGGCCGCGTCGAGCGCGCCGACATAACCCTTGGTGCCGTACAGCGCGAGCTCGTCGCGGTCGGCCACGTACACGACGCCCGCGCCGTAGGCGCCGAGGTCCTTCGCGAGCGCCGTCACGCCCTTGCCCGGAAGCACCGCCGCGGCGGGCGCGCCGGAGAGCTTCCGCGCGAGCGAGAGCGCCTCGAGGGACGCCTTGCGGATCTTCCCTTCGCGCTGCTCGATGAAGACGAGGAATTTCATATAGCTATCAGCTCTCAGCTCTCAGCTCTCAGCTCTCGGCTACCGCTGCCGCACGACTCCGGCTGACAGCTGAGAGCTGACGGCTGACAGCTCAAATGACCTTCGCCTCTTCCCGCAGTAATCTCACCAGCTCCTTCCCCGCGGCCGCCGGATCGTCGGGCGGGACGAAGTGGCAGGCCTTCCGGGCGGGCGGCAGGTCGAGCTTCCTCCAGCGGGTCTTCGCGCCGGCCGCGTCCGCCTCGGGAATGCCCATCGCCGAGAGCTTCTTCTCGGCGATCGGCTTCTTCTTCGCGCCCATGATGCCCTTCAACGACGCGTACCGCGGCTCGTTCAGGCCCTTCTGCGCCGTCAGAACGGCCGGCAGCGAGCACTCGACGAGCTCGTGCGCGCCCTCGATCTCGCGGTGGGCGGTGATCCTTCCGTCGCCGATCTCGAGCTTCACGACGTTGCCGACGTGCGGCAGGTTCATGAGCTCCGCAACCATCGGACCGACGAGCGACTCGTCGTAGCCGACGCCCTTCTGCCCGAACCAGAGGAAGTCGTACTTCCCCTCCTTCGCGACGGCCGCGACCGCCTTGGCCGTCGCAAGCGCATCGAGGTAGCGCGAGTCGCCCGAGTCCACCCAGATCGCGTCGTCGGCTCCGCGGGCGAGGCACTCGCGCAGGCCCGTCTTCGCGCGCTCGGGGCCGACGCACACGACCGTGACCGCGCCGGCGCCCTTGCCTTCCTTCGTCTTGAGCGCCTCCTCGAGCCCGTACTCGTCGTACGGCGACACGATCCACTTGACGTCGGACTCGTCGATCGACTTGCCGTCGGCGGCGATCCTGATCTTCGTCTCGGTGTCCGGAACGTAGGCGACGGCGACGAGCGAGTTCATGCGGCAGGTCCTCTTCAGTCCACACTCTGGAAGAGCAGGCTGCCATTCGTGCCGCCGAAACCGAAGGAGTTGTTCAGCGCGTACCGCAGCTTGGCCGGCCGCGCCGTGTTCGGCACGTAGTCGAGGTCGCACTCGGGGTCCGGGTTCTCGTAGTTGATCGTCGGCGGAATGACGCCGTGGTGGATCGCGAGAACGCAGATCGCCGACTCGAGCCCGCCGGCCGCGCCGAGCAGGTGGCCCGTCATGGATTTCGTGGACGACACGGCGAGCCTCTTCGCGTGGTCTCCGAAGACCCTCTTGATCGCCAGCGTCTCCGCCCGGTCGCCGAGCGGCGTCGAGGTCCCGTGGGCGTTGATGTAATCGACTTCCTCCGGGGCCACGCCGGCGTCCGCGAGCGTGTTGCGCATGACGCGCGAGGGACCGTCGCCGTCGGCCGACGGCGCGGCGATGTGGTACGCGTCTCCCGACATGCCGTAACCGACGAGCTCGGCATAGATCCGCGCTCCGCGCTTCTTTGCGCCTTCGAGCTCCTCGAGCACGAGGATGCCGGCGCCCTCGCTGATCACGAACCCGTCGCGGTCGCGATCCCAGGGCCGCGAGGCGCGCTGCGGCTCGTCGTTGCGTCCCGTCAGCGCCTTCATCACGGCAAAGCCCCCCACGGCGAGCGGCGTGATCACCGACTCCGTGCCGCCGGCGATTGCCGCGTCGGCGTCGCCGTACTGAATCATCCGGTACGCCTCGCCCACCGCGTGCGCGCCGGTCGTGCAGGCGGTCACCGTCGCGAGGTTCGGGCCCTTCAAGCCGTACTTGATCGAGATGTTGCCGCTCGCCTCGTTCACGATGAGGCCCGTGATGAAGAAGGGCGTGATGACACGCGGGTTGTTGCCGCCCTCGACGTACTTGCGCTGCATGCTTTCGATGAGCGGAAGGCCGCCGATGCCCGATCCGACGACGACCGCGATCCGCTCGCGGTTCGCGTCGCTGACCGGCAGGCCCGAGTCCTCCATCGCGAAGTGGGCCGCCCCCATCGCATAGTGGATGAAGGTGTCCATCTTCTTGATTTCTTTCTTCTCGATGTAGTGGCCCGGGTCGAAGCCCTTGACCTCACCCGCGACGCGCGAAGCGAACGCCGCCGCGTCGAAACGCGTGATCGGACCGATACCGCTCTTGCCCGCGAGGAGGGCGGACCAGTTCTCCGCGTTACCAATACCGAGCGGGGAGATCAGGCCCACCCCCGTCACGGCCACGCGGCGGGGGGAGGACAGGCGAGGCATGAGGGATCAGTTTTTCGAGGAGTGCTTCTCGATGTAGTCGATGGCGTCCTTGACCTTCTGGATCTTCTCGGCCGATTCGTCGGGAATCTCGATGTTGAAGGCCTCTTCGAACGCCATGACGAGCTCCACGGTGTCGAGGGAGTCCGCGCCGAGGTCGTCCACGAAGGACGCCTCCGCGGTCACCTCGTTGGCGTCCACGCCGAGCTGCTCGACGATGATGCTCTTCACCTTCTCTTCGACACTCATTCGTCCTCCCTCGCTGGTCAGGCCGCCGTATTCTTCCCCAGATACCCCCGGCAGGCAAGAGCCCGCCCGGCTTCACATGGCGAGGCCGCCGGAGACCGTCAGGACGTGCCCGGTGATGTAGGAGGCCGCCTCCGACGCGAGAAAAGCGACCGCGTTGGCCACGTCCTCCGGGGAACCGAGCCGGCCGGCGGGGATCTGGCCCGCGAGCGCCTCGCGCGCCTGCGGCGTCATCTTCCGCGTCATCTCGGTCTCGATGAAGCCGGGCGCCACGGCGTTGCAGGTGACGTTGCGAGAGGCGAGCTCCCGCGCCACGCTCTTGGTCAGGCCGATCAGGCCGGCCTTCGACGCGGCGTAGTTGGCCTGGCCCGGGTTTCCCATGATCCCGACGACCGAGGAGATGTTGACGATCCGCCCATAGCGCTTCTTCACCATCCCCTTGACGATGGCCTGTGTCAGAAGGAACGTCCCGGTCAGGTTCGTCCCGAGCACGCGGTCCCAGGCCTCGCGCGACATGCGGAGGATCAGGTTGTCCTCCGTGACGCCGGCATTGTTCACGAGGATGTCGATGCCCGCCGGAGACGCGAGCGCCTGCTTCGCGCCGGCCTCGATCGACGCGGCGTCCGAAAGATCCATCGTCAGCGCGGACGCCGACCCGCCCGCGGCGGCGATCTCGCCGACGAGCTTGTCGAGCGCCGCCGCGGTGCGCGCCGCCGCGATGACGTGCGCCCCCTCGGCGGCGAGACGCCGCGCGACGGCCTCGCCGATGCCGCGCGAGGCGCCGGTCACGAGGGCGGTCCGGCCTTGGAAACGCATGAAAAGAAGGTATCAGTTCACCGTTGTCAGTTCACAGTTCCGGAACTGAGAACTGAGAACTGACAACTGAAAACTCATCACTTCGGCCTCTCCGTAACATCCGGCAAATCGCGGCTCCACGCGTCCACGATGGCCTTCGAAACGTCCGCGATGGCGATGACCGACGGATGGTCGGCCGCGTTGGGCGCGGAGGCGGCGCTGCCGTCGGTGAAGACGACGATCACGAACCGGCCCTTCTTCGTGCGCAGGATTCCCGAATCGTTCCGCACGCCGCTCATCGTCCCGGACTTGCCCGCCCAGAGGGCGTCCGAGGAGAAGCGCCGCGCCGCGCGCAGACGCGTCGGGTCCTTGTCGAGGTAGCCGAAGATGCGGCCGGACGAGTCCGCGTCCAGGAGCTCGCCCCGCGCGACCCGCTCGTACCAGACCGCGACGTCCCGAGGCGTCAGCAGTCCGAACCGGAAGCCCTTCCACGGCGAGGGCTCTTCGTCGCGCCGCGCGTACGCCGGAAGCATTCCGAGGAGACGGATGTGCGCGAGGCCGAGCGACTCCATGCGCGCGTTGACCGAGGAGATCCCGAGGCGCTCGATCCAGGCGTTGGTCGCGGTGTTGTCCGAGGGACCGATCATCAGCGTCAGCAGGTCGCTCCACGTCGGCGCGAGGCCGTCGTCGAGCATCGCGAGCACGCCCGATCCGTCCGCCTTCTCCGACTGCGTCATCGTCCAGCGGTCGGACAGGTTCACGCGACCCTCGCGCGTAGCGGCCATCGCTTCCGTCAGCACGGCGATCTTCGTGACCGAGGCGCCCTCGAACTCGGCGTCGGCCAGATGCTCGTACGTCCGCCCGCTCTCGAGGTGCCTCGCCGTGACGCCGATCCGGCAGCCGCAGCGCGCGGACGCCGACGCGACGGCTTCGTCGATCGAGGCGGTCTGGGCCCGCGGCGCCGACGCGCACGCCGACGCGAGGACGAGAACGGCGGCTCCGGCAAAGGGCACAAGCGAACGCACGGCGCGGCGGCTCATCCCGCGTACGCCTCGACCTTCAGGGCCTTGTCGATCCGGCGCACGAGTCCGGACAGCACCGTCCCGGGGCCGATCTCGAGCCCGCGCGTCACGCCGTCCGCCGCCAGGCGGCGCACCGAGTCGACCCATCGGACCGTCGAATCGATCTGGCGCACGAGTGCCCGCCGCAGCGCCGCCCCTTCGGTCGCCGGGGCCGCGTCCACGTTCGTCACGATCGGCCAGCGGGCGTCGCGAAATGTCGCCGCCTCGAGGAGCGGTGTCATCTGTTCGCGCGCCGGCGCCATGAGCGCGCAGTGAAACGGCGCCGAGACGGGCAGCGGAACCGCGCGCCTCGCGCCGCGCTCCGTGCACAGCGCCGAAGCGCGCGCGACCGCCGCCGCGTGCCCCGCGATGACCGTTTGCTCCGGCGAATTGAAGTTGGCCGGCGCCACGACCTCGCCCTGCGCGGCGTCGCGGCAGGCGGCCTCGACGGCCTCCGGCGCGAGGCCCAGGATCGCCGCCATCGCGCCCACGCCCGCCGGCACCGCTTCCTGCATCTGTTCCCCGCGCGACCGGACGAGCCGCACGGCGTCGGCGAACGTCAGCGCGCCCGCGGCGACGTTGGCCGAATACTCGCCGAGCGAGTGGCCCGCCGCGAAGGCCGCGCCTTCCAGACGCTCGGGAAACCGGGCCTCGAGATCGCGAAACGCCGCGACCGAGTGGGTGAGGATCGCCGGCTGCGTGTTGGCGGTCAGCTGGAGCTCCGCCTCGGGCCCCTCGAAGCAGAGGCGCGTCAGCGGAAAACCCAGGACGGCGTCGGCTTGCTCGAAGACGGCGCGCGCCGCGGGGGACGCCGCGACGAGCGCCTTCCCCATCCCGACGGACTGCGAGCCCTGCCCCGGAAACAGGAGGGCGAGCCGGCTCATCGGCCCCGCCCGTTCACCAGCGCAGCAGCACCGAGCCCCACACGAGCCCGGCGCCGAACGCGGTCATGAGCACGAGGTCGCCGGCCTTCAACATTCCTTTCTGCTGACACTCGTCGAGCGCGATCGGGATCGAGGCGGCCGACGTATTTCCGTAGCGGTCCACGTTCTTGTACACGCGCTCTTCGGGAAACTTCAGGCGCTCCCCCACCGCGTCGATGATGCGCGCGTTGGCCTGATGCGGGATGAAGAGGCGCACGTCCTCGCGGGTGAAACCCTGCTCCGACAGCAGCTCGGAACTGATGTCGGCCATGAGCTTCACGGCGACCCGGAACGTCTCGTTGCCCTTCATCTTGATGAACGGCAGCCGCGCCTCGATCGACTTCGGGTCGTTGGCCGGGTGGTTCGAGCCGCCGCCCGGCATGCAGATGAAGTCGGCGTAGGCTCCGTTCGACTTCATGCGCGTGCCGAGGATCCCGTGATCGCCCTTGGAGGCCTCGAGGAGCACGGCGCCCGCGCCGTCCCCGAAGAGCACGCAGGTCGAGCGGTCGGTCCAGTCCACGTAGCGCGACAGGATCTCGCCGCCGATGACGAGGACGCGCTCGGCCTTCTGCGACTGGATGAGGCCGTCGGCGAAATGCAGGCCGTAGAGGAAACCCACGCAGGCCGCGGAGATGTCGGATGCGGCCGCCCGCGTGGCCCCGAGGTTGTGCTGCACGAGACAGGCCGTGGCGGGAAACGGCATGTCCCCGGAGATCGTGCCGACGAGGATCATGTCCACGTCGTTCGCCTCGACCTTCGCGCGCTTCAAGGCCGCCTCCGCCGCGAGCGTGCAGAGGTCGGAGAACTTCTCGCCGGGCGAGACGATCCGGCGCTCCCGAATGCCCGTGCGCGTCGTGATCCACTCGTCGGACGTCTCGACGAGCTTCTCGAGATCCGCGTTCGACAGGATCTTCTTCGGCAGGGCCGATCCCACGCCGGTCACGCGCGCGCGGATCATTGGGCCTGCCCGCGCGCCTCGTTGGCGTGGAGCGCCGCGATCGAAGACTGGATCTTCTCGGCGAGGCCCTGGCGGGAGAACTCGGCCGCGAGTCTAATCGCGTTCTTCACCGCCTTCGCGCTCGAGCGCCCGTGGCAGATGATGACGCAGCCCTTCACGCCGAGGAGCGGCGCCCCTCCGTACTCCGAATAGTCGATTCGCGACTTGAAGCTCCGGAAGGCCGACCGCGAGAGCAGGAAGCCGACCGAGGCCTTGAGCGTCTTCTTGATCTCCTCGCGGAGCATGTTCTCGACCATCTCCGCGAGCGCCTCGGAGACCTTCAGGATGACGTTTCCGGTGAAGCCGTCCGTGACGATCACGTCCACCTTGCCGTTGAAGACGTCCCGGCCCTCGACGTTGCCGACGAAGTTGAGGCCCGTCTCCTTGAGCGTCTTGAAGGCCTCCTTCGAGGTCGCGCTTCCCTTGCCCTCCTCCTCGCCGATCGACATGAGGCCGATCGTGGGCGACTTCCGCCCGAAGACGAGCTGCGCGTAGATCGAGCCCATCACGGCGAACTCCTTGAAGTGCGGCGTCCTCGCGTCCGGGTTGGCGCCGACGTCGAGGAGGAGACAGTGCCCGGAGAGGTTCGGGAGGATCGCCGCGAGCGCCGGACGGTCCACGCCCTCGATCGTCCCGATGACCATCTTGGCCGAGACCATCGCGGCGCCGGTGTGGCCGGCCGAGACGAGCCCGGCCGCGCGGCCATCCCGGACGCAGTGCGCCGCCACGCGGATCGAGGAATTGCGCTTCTTGCGCAGGGCGACGGTGGCCGGCTCCTCCATGCTGACGACCTCGGGAGCCTCGACGATCTCGATCTTGTCTCCGCGGTACCCGGAATCGCGGAGAAGGCTCTCGAGGCTCCCTGTCTTTCCGACGAGGAGCGTCTCGATGCCGAACTCCTGGGCGGCCGCGATGGCGCCGTCCACGTTGACGAGGGGGGCGTGATCGCCGCCCATCGCATCTACTGCGATGCGCATGTCGTCCGTCTTGCGGGAACGGTCACGGTGTTCGAATTATATGTGGCCACATTTCGCAGGCGAATCCATCGCGCCGCCGCGCGGAACGGCTGCGCCTGCGACTCACCTCGCGCGGCCGCCTTTGAACTCTCTCTTACGCGGCGGGCCAGGAAGCTCCCGACGGTGCGACTCGGGTTCTTGGCCCGCCGCGCTGCTATGTATTGATGGCCTGCTTGCCCTTGTAGTGGCCGCAGTGCGGGCACACGCGGTGCGGCAGCTTCGGCTCGTGGCAGTTCGGGCATGCCGAGAGCGACGGCGCCGCGAGCGCGTCGTGCGCGCGGCGCTTGTCACGGCGGGCCTTGCTGTGGCGTCGTTTGGGATTGGGCATCGTCGTTCCTACCCTTTCTGCGATCTCGTCGCGTTCTTCCACTCCGCGAGCGTGCCCCAGCGCGGATCGGCCTCCTCGCCCGCGCAGCCGCAGGGGCCGGCGTTGCGGTCGGCGCCGCACTTGGGACAGAGGCCGAGGCAGTCCTCGCGGCACAGCGGTTTCATGGGAATCGCCATCTGCACCCGCTCCTCGGCGATCGGCGCCACGGCGAGCTCGTCTCCCTCGTAGAAATTGGCGTCCAGATCCTCGCGGGAGAGCTCGGCGTCCTCCGGACGGGCGGCCTTACGCGGGAGGAGCGTGAGCGAGAACGGCTCGTCCACCGCGAAGGCGTACGGCGCGAGACAGCGGCTGCACTCGAGCTTTCCGTGAAAAGAGCACCGGCCGTCGAGCGCGTAGCCGCCCTCGATCCGCGCGATCTGGCCCTCCAGGTGCACGGGCGAGAGCTCCTGCAGCGGCTCGCGGTCGAGAGCGGCCAGGGCGAACGGCAGGTCGAACGCGAAAGTGACCGGCTCGTCCTGGACCGCGTCGAGGGAAATGTGGTCCGGGCGCTTCATGACGAACGCGCGATCCTATCAGGGAGGGTCGGGACCGTCAAAGACGGCGGGCGACGTTACACTCCTCGCGATGCGCATCGCCGTGGACGCCCGGGCGCTGCTCGCGCCGCAGACCGGAATCGGGACGTACACGCGGGGCGTGGCGCGGGAGCTGGCGGCGCGGCCGGACACGGCCGTGGGACTGTTTCTCCCCCGCTCTCCCGGCGCGGGACCCGACGGGCTGGGCCGTGCCGAGATCCTCGCCGACGCGAGCCCGCTCGGGACCCTCTGGGTCCAGACGACGCTCCCCCGGCGGGCCCGGGCCTGGCGCGCCGACGCGCTCCTCGCGGCGCTCACGATCGCGCCCGCGCGCGGCGGTCTCCCGACGGTCGCCGTCGTGCACGACCTGACGCCCTGGACGCATCCCGAGTGGCACGCCGACCGCACGCTCCTCGCGTTCCTGCCGCTCTGGGAGCGCACGGTCGAGCGAGCCGAACGGCTCCTCTGCGTCTCGCGGGCGACGGCGGATGATCTTCTGCGTCTCTATCCCGACGCCCGGCCGCGCGTGCGCGTCGTCTGGAACGGCGTCGATCCCGAGTTCACGCCGGCGCCGGACGAGGCGGCGCGCGAAAGCGCCCGGGCGCAATACGCCGGCGGCCGCCGCTACGTCCTCTACCTCGGAACTCTCGAGCCCCGAAAGAACGTCGAGACCCTGGTCGCCGCGTGTGAGATCCTCTGGCGCGATCATCCCGGGCGCCCGGACCTCGTGCTCGCCGGCGGCCTCGGCTGGAAGACGGCGTCCCTCGAGAGCCGCATCGCCCGGTCGCCGTTCCGCGGCCGCATCCACCTGCCGGGGTACGCATCGCGCGAGGCGGCACTCGCGCTCTACCGTGGCGCGGAAGCCTTCGCCTATCCATCGCACGCGGAGGGCTTCGGGCTCCCCGTCGTCGAGGCGATGGCCTGCGCGGTGCCGACGGTCGCCTCCGACACGGCGGCGCTCACCGAAGTCGGCGGCGACGCGGCGCTCTACGCGCCCGCGGGCGACGCCGCCGCGCTCGCTCGGGCGATCGCGCGCGCGCTCGAGGACCCCGACGAGCGGCGGCGACTGCTGGCCGAGGGCCCGGCGCGCGCGGCGCTCTTCTCCTGGAAGACGGCGGCCGCTCAGACCGCCGCGGTGCTCGCCGAGGCGGCGGCCGCATGAGGAGCACGCCGCTCATCGGCATCGACGCCCGGAAGCTTCGCGACTTCGGCATCGGGACCTACATCCGTCAGCTGCTCCTCGCGATGGCGGCGCGGCCCGAGAGCGAGGCCTATGACTTCCTCGTCTACCTGCGTGCGGGCGACCGCGAGTTGCTCGACGGACTGCCGGATCGCTTCGCCCTCGTGACGGAAGAGTCGCCCGGATACTCCGTCGCCGAGCTGACGCGGTTCGCGTGGCGGCTCTGGCGGGACCGCCTGGACCTCTTCCACGCGACGCACTACGTGTTGCCGCCGCTTCTGCGCGGGCGCGCCGTCGTCACGATCCACGACATCATTCATCTCCTCTACCCGCAGTTCCTGCCCAACCGCGCCGCGCACTTCTACGCGCGCTACATGATCCGACGCGCCCTCTCGCGCGCCGACCGGATCGTCACGGTCTCGTACAACAGCAAGCGCGACCTGGTGGACTACTTCGGGGTGCCCGCCTCCCGGATCGAGGTCATCTACAACGGCGTCTCGACGCGCTTCCGGCCCGACGTGCCGGCGGAGGAGCGGGAGCGCGTCGCGAGGGCGCACGGGCTGCCGACGCCGTACCTCCTCTTTCTCGGCGGCGAGAAACCTCACAAGAACCTGCAGGCCGTCGTGAGGGCATACGCCGAGGCGCGCCGGGAGGCGTCGCTGCCGCACGTCCTCGCCCTCGCCGGACCGCCGCCGCGCAGCGCCGCGCGCCTCGAGGCCCTCATCGCCGCGCTCGACCTCAAGGACCGCGTGCACCGGTTGGGCCGGCTCGAGGAGCCGGACCTGCCCGGCCTCGTCGCCGGCGCGGACGCCCTCCTCTACCCGACCCTCTACGAGGGGTTCGGGCTCCCCGTCGTGGAGGCCATGGCCTGCGGCACGCCCGTGCTGACGTCCGCGACATCGGCGCTCCAGGAGATCGCGGGCGGCTACGCCTATCTCGTCGATCCGATGGACGTTCAGGCGATCGCGCGCGGCATCGTCGCCCTGGCGACCGACGAGAAGATGCGCGCCGACTTTCGCGAGCTCGGCAAGAAGCGCGCACTCGATTTCTCCTGGGACAAGGCGGCCGAAAAGACGCTGGAGGTGTATCGGGCGGCGCTGTCGGGCTCCACCCGCGCATGAAGACGGCGGTCGTCCACGATTGGCTGACCGGGATGCGGGGCGGCGAGCTCGTCCTCGAGGCGATGCTGCCGCTCCTGCCCGATCCGACGATCTTCACGCTCTTCCACGTCCCGGGCTCCGTGTCGCCGGAAATCGAGCGCCGTCCGATCCGGACGTCCTTCCTGGACCGCCTGCCCTTCGCGCGCGCGCACTACCGCGACTTCCTCCCGCTCTTCCCGCGCGCCGTCGAGTCCTTCGACCTCTCGGGCTTCGATCTCGTCGTCTCCTCTTCGCACTGCGTCGCCAAGGGAGCGGTGGCGCCGCCGGGCGTCGCTCATCTCTGCTACTGCCACACGCCCGTGCGTTACGCGTACGAGCAGTTCGACGCGTACTTCCCGAAGGGGCGCACGCGCCTGTACGCCGTCAAGCGGCGCCTCATCGCGCGCCTGCGCGCCTGGGACGTCCGCACCGCGGACCGGCCGACGCGTTACCTCGCGAACTCGTCGGCCGTGGCCGAGCGCATCCGGCGCCGCTACGGCCGCGAGGCGGACGTCTGCCACCCGCCGGTGGATGTCGCGTTCTTCGCGCCGGCGGAAACGGCCGACGCGCGCGCCGACTTCCTCCTCGC
>DATJZU010000100.1:0-71019 GCA_035498835.1 Thermoanaerobaculia bacterium | reverse complement strand
TCGTCCGCTCGCGAAACTTGGTCGCGTTGCGAGCGGAAGTGGCGGCGAGGCTAGATCTCGACGTGCAGTCGGGCCGTGAACACGTGCACCGGGCCGCGGTCGCGGTTGTACGCCGGATGCGCCACGAACTGGTATCCGCCGGCGAAGAAGACGTGGCGCACGACGAGGGCCTGGTAGTACGTCTCGGCGATGAGCTCGGGCCCGTAGGAGAGGCGGCCGTCGCCGATCATGAAACCGTAGCCGCCGGCGGTGAGATAGTCGCGATGGTCCTTCGAGAGCCCGTTGACGATCACCGCGACGCCGGCCTCGTCTTCGGTGCGGAACGGAATCGGCTCCTTCCACACCACGCCCGCCGTCATCGATCGCTCGATCTCTGCATAGGCCCAGGCCTCGTTCTTCCCGTCGTTCCAGCTCCCCCGCAGGAAGAGCCCGAAGGCGCCGCCGAGATCCTGCTCCAGGTTGACGACGAGACCCCACTTGCTCCGGCCTTCCTTCCGCGTCGCCGTGACGTCCGGCGCTGCGCCGTCCGCCTCGTCGATCGCCTCGCGGTAGTTCCCCATTCCTGCGCGGTTGTAGAAGAGGATTCCGCGCGCCGTCCCGTTCTTTCCGTCCAGCGCGTAGCGGCGGTCGACCTCGAGCGAGAACGCGTGCGCCGCGAGCAGATCCTTGTCGAACTGGAGGCCGTTGGCGACCTTCGGCTCGGCCGCGGCGCCGAAACGCGCGGACCAGTCCGGGCCGTCGTACCCGAATACGAATCCCCAGGTGTAGCCCCGAGTGTCGGCCGCATAGTCCCAGGCACCGGCCGTCCAGCCGGCCCAGTTCAGGAACTGCGTGCGGGGGTCGTGCGAGTAGGAATTGTCGTCGAAGAAGTCCGCGACGCCGAATTTTCCGATGGTCAGGGTCCAGCGGCGCACGGAGCGTGCTCCGCCGAGCTGGTTGGCGTCCTCTGTGACCGACTCCCGTTCGCCGCCGGCGGCAATCGTCTGGCGGAGCATCAGGCGCCCGAGATAGATCCTCGGCTGCGCGTCGCCGACCCGGAAGGCCTCGCCATTGGGGAAGCCCGCGATTCCTTCGGTGTGGGAGAGTCCGCTGCCGCCACTGAGCTCAGGGTTCACGTAGAGCTCGGCGCCTTTCCAGAGCCGGGCGCCGAGGAAGACCGTCGACGTGATGGTGGTCTCGTGCTCCGCGTCCGGCGACAGGCTGTTGGCGCCCGAGTACGGCGCATCGAAGCTCGGATGCCACTGCGTAACCGTGGTCGCCTGGAAGTGCGCGTCCCATCGCGCCTCGGCCGGGGGTCCGACCGGCTCCGCCGGACTCGCCTCCTGCGCCCCCGCGGCGGCGCCGCAGAGCAGAGCGAAGAGCACCGCGAGAGCGCGGCGCGGAGGCGCAGACTCAGTCGTCGTCGTCGCCGCCGGTGTGAAGGGACAGCTCGTCGGCCTGACCGTCGTAATGGAAGAGCTGCCCGTACCGGCCCCACGCCACGACGGTCTTGAAGAGATCCGGGATTCCGTGGCCCGGCAGCCGCTCCGCGAGGAAGGTGCGCACCTCTTCTCCCGACCGCGCCACCTCGGGGTCAGCGGCGAGATAGCGGACGAGCTCGGCGAAGATCCCGAGCGTCAGGACGACCCGGCGGAACAGCATCCGCTTCTCCGCCTGGGACGCGCGCACGATCTCCCGGCCCGCCGGAGTCATCCGGACGAGGTCGCCCGGCGTCTCCACCATCCCGAGCATCTCCGCCGCCTTGACGACGGCGATCGTGTGTCCGAAGTCGTAAGCAGTGATCGCGTCGAGGGCAAAGAGGTCCTCCTCGCCACCATGGTCGCTCAGGATCTCGAGGAGACCCAGGATCTCGCTCGGCCGGGCGTTCGGAATGGGCCGGAGCGGTCCCACGGCCGGGCGGGCGCCGGCCGCCGCGGGCTTCTCCTCGGGCAAGTGGATCCCGGTGACGATGTCGTGGATCTGCTCCACCATCCGGAGGAACTCCGGGTGCCGGTACTCGCGTGGATGCGGCAGCGTGTTGACGATCTCCTGCTTGATCGTGCCGGGGTTCGCGCCGAGGATGACGATGCGGTCCCCGAGATACACGGCCTCGTCGATCAGGTGCGTGATCATCAAAATGGACGACAGCGTGCTCGTGCGGTCCGACCACAGCCGGTAGACCTCGGCCCGCAGCAGCTCCGCCGTGAGAACGTCGAGCGCCGAGAACGGCTCGTCCATGCAGAGGAGCTCCGGGCCGCCGACGAGCGCCCGGGCAATTCCCACGCGCTGCTTCATCCCGCCGGACAGCTCCTTCGGGAAGGCCCGCTCGACGCCCCCGAGCCCCACCCGCTCGATCGCGGCTTCCACGAGGGCGTGCTCCTCGGCCTCGGGCAGCGGCCGGCCGTTCAGACCGACGCGGACGTTCTCCTCGACCGTCAACCACGGGAAGAGCGCGAAGTTCTGGAACACCACGGCGGCGCCCGGGTGGATGCCGACGAGCGGCTTCCCGTGGACCTTCACGGTGCCCGACGTCGGGGGCACGAGCCCGATGAGGATGCGCAGAAGGGTCGATTTGCCGCAGCCCGACGGGCCGAGCATCGCCACGGTCTCGCCCCGGCGCACGGAGAAGTCCACGTCGCGCAGGACGACCTGCTCGTGGCCCGCCTCGTCGCGATAGGACTTGTTGACGCGGATCGCTTCGGCGATCGGCGCGTCGGAGGCGGGGACGCGTTGGGGATTCGGAGCGTTCATGCGTCGGCCATTGCGTCGTTCACCGGTTCAGAGAGTACTTGGTTTCGGCCAGCCGGTAGAGCGGCCGCCAGATGGACCGGTTGAGCGCGATGAGGGCGAGCGACATCGTCAGGACGCCGGCCGCGAGCAGCGGAAAGTTCGCGGCAGCCGTCGCCTGCGTGATCGTCGAGCCGAGTCCGAAGGTCTGCAGAGGCCTCCCCTTATAGGTGAGGCTCTCCGCGACGATCGAGGCGTTCCACGCGCCGCCCGCCGCCGTGATGAGACCCGTCACGAGATAAGGAAAGACCGCGGGCAGGAAGAGCTTCTTCCACTTGTCGACGCCGCGCAGCCGGTACGTCTCGGCCGCCTCCTCGAGGTCGTGCGGCACGGCGCTCGCTCCCGCGAGCACGTTGAAAAGGACGTACCACTGGGCGCCGAGGAGCATGAGCGCCGAGGCCACGATCCCGAACGGAACGCCCATAGCAAGCAGCGCACCCGTGACAATCGGAAAGATCATCGGCGCCGGAAATGACGCCACGAGCTGCGCGACCGGCTGGAGCCGCCGCGACCAGATCGGTGAGCGGCCGATGAGGATTCCGGCCGGAACGGTCCAGAGCGCGGACAGGACGAGCGCGCCCAGTGTTCGCAGAAAAGTGGAACCGAGCGCGAGCGCCAGGACGATCCACTCCCGCCCCGGGACGGCGAGAAGGAGTCGCACGAGCTCGAACGCGCCCCAGCCGGACAGGACGAGGGCCCCCGCGCCGACCATGCCGAGAAGAATCCGCACGAGGAGGCGGCGCGATGCGTTTTCGCCTCCACCACCGCCGCCGGCCGACGGGACAGGCACCGGCGGCGGAACCGCCACCGCACCTTCGGCCGTGTCCTCGGCCTCCCGCCGCGCGCGGCGCAAGCGCCGCAGCAGCGGCGAGCGGCGGATGAGATCCAGCATCCAGGACCGCGGCTTCTCCGTCGAGGCGAGGTCCTCCAGGCGGAATCGCTCCGACCAGGCCACGAGCGGCTTCCAGAGCAGCTGATCGACCGCGACGATCATGAGCGACATCGCGACGATCGCCCAGAGCATTGCCCGCGTGTCGCCTTTTTCGATCGCGACCGCCATGTACGAGCCGATTCCCGGCAGGCGGAAGTCGCGATTGCCGAGCGTGAACGCTTCGTTCACCGTCAGGAAGAACCAGCCGCCGGCCATCGACATCATCGAGTTCCAGACGAGGCCGATCGTCGCGGCCGACACCTCCACGGTCCGGAAAGTTCGGAACCAGGTGAACCGGTGGATGCGGGCCACCTCCCGGAGCTCCGACGGCACCGCCCGCAGCGAGCCGTAGAACGAAAAGACCATGTTCCAGACCTGGCCGGTGAAGATCATCAGGATGCACGCGAGCTCGAGCCCGATGTTCGAGTGTGGAAAGAGCGCGACCATGCCGAGGACGAGCCCCGGCAGGAAGCCGAGGACGGGAATGCCCTGCCCGATGTCGAGGAGCGGGATCATCACCTTCTCCGCGCGCTTCGAGTGCGCGGCGACGGTGCCGTACACGAGCGTAAAGACGAGCGACAGAAGGTACGCCGCGAATCCGCGCGAGAGCGACAGGAGCGTGTAGCCGGGCAAGGCGCGCGGGCTCAGATCGATCGCCGTCGTCGTCCGGATCGGCGCCTCCCAGCGGCGCGCGAGCACCACCACGCCGCCGACGAGCGCCGCGACGACGAGGACGATCAGCGCATCGACCGCGAACCCGGCCGGGCCATGGAGCGGCCGCTCTTCGGGTGCTTCCCGGGAAGTGCGATCGAGAGGCGGCACGGCTGCGGATTATTGGAGCGTTCCCGCGACGACGCAACGGAAAAGCGCGCCTTCATCGCGCCGCCATCCCCCCTTCACACGAACCTATAATCGCGCGCCGATGAACGCGGGCGCGACGATCCCGAACCCTTCCCTCGTCCTCGCGTCGGGCTCCCCGCGCCGCGCCGAAATCCTGAACGCCCTCGGCATCCCGTTCGAGACGGACGTGCCCGGCGTCGACGAGACGGTCGCGTCCGGCGAGACCGGAGAAGCCGCCGTCTCGCGCCTCGCCGCGGCGAAAGCGGCGGAGGTCGCCGCGCGCCGCCCCGGGCGGCCCATCCTCGCGGCGGATACGCTCGTACTTCTGGACGGCGAGATCCTCGGAAAGCCCGCCGATCCCGAAGACGCCGGCCGGATGCTCTCCCGGCTCGCCGGCCGCGAGCACCGCGTGGTGACGGCCGTCCGGCTGCGACTCGGGCCCGATCCCGGGCGCGAGGTCATCGAGGAGAGCCGGGTGCGGATGTCTCCGATGACGCCGGAGGAAATCGGCTGGTACGTCCGGACCGGAGAACCGCTCGACAAGGCCGGCGCCTACGCCGTGCAGGGTCTCGGCGCTCGGTTCATCGAGGGCGTGGCCGGCTCCTTCACCAACGTCATGGGCCTTCCGGCCCGCGGCGTCTACCGGCTCCTCAGAGAAGCCCGAGATCCCGCTCTCGCTCGGCTCGCTCTCGTTTCCCCCTGATCTTCATCTCGTACATCCGCTGATCGGCGAGCGCCAGAGTGGCCGGGAACTCGGCGTCCATGCGGTGCGTCGCCCAGCCCACGGAAAGCGACGGCTGCAGTCCCTCCGTTCCGGGGATCTTCGGGAGCTTGCGCGCGAGCTCGTCGGCCTTCTGCGCGGCCGAGCCCTCGTCGGTGCGCGGCAGGAGCAGGAGGAACTCGTCGCCGCCCCAGCGGAAGACGAAGTCCGACTCGCGGATGCAGGTCGTCAGGTAGTTCGCGACGAACCGCAGGACGTCGTCGCCGACGGCGTGCCCCTTGGCGTCGTTGATCTGCTTGAAGCGGTCCACGTCCACCAGCAGCACCGAAAGCTCCGTCCCGTACCGCCGGACGTTCGCGAGCTCGCGGCGGATCACGTCGTTGAAGTGATGGCGGTTGTAGAGGCCGGTCAGAGGATCCCGAACTCCCATCTCCTTCAGCTCCCGCTCGGAATGCTGAAGCGCTTCCATCTCCGCCGCCAGACGCGCCTGCGTGGCCTCGAAGAGCAGCACGATGATGCCGACGGCGATCATCATCTCGAGAAACATTCCGGCAAAATCGAGGTACTGCAGCCACGCCGGCAGCTCCGCCAGCGAGCCGAACTTCAGGAGGCCGAGGCCGGAGACCGCGCGCTCGGCGCCCCAGAGGAGAAACGAGATCGAGAGGAAGATGCGGCCGGCGGCGGAGCCGGGCGTCAGGGCGAACCAGATCGCCGTCAGGACATAGGCCGCCGAGCGGACGAGGGCCATCGGGCCGGTCGGCGCGTGTCCGGGCTCCGCCGTGGCCGCCCACCACGCGATCGCCGCCGCGGGCAGAATCCAGAAAAGGTCGAGCGCGGTCGTCCGGTCCGCGGGATCGCGGAAGCGGCGCGTGCCGCGGACGAGGAAGATCACGTGGGCGAGCAGGGCCCCATTGGTCAGAAGCGAAGCGATCGGCCCGGCGTCCGAGCGCGCCACGAGCTGGAGAGACTGCCCGACGAACAGGAATGCCCAGGAAGCGATCCAGTCGAGGAAGGCGCGCCGACGGATCTTCCGATAGAGGAGCAGAAAGAGCAGAAAAAGGAGCAGCGTTCCCGCAGCCTGGATGAGCTGGGCGAACTGCGCCGGAGACATCAGGTCTTTGAGGGTCAATGGGTTTCGGCGCGAATCTTAACCCGGATGATCCGGCGCCTCGGCGCGCCCGGGCGCCGCGCTCGCCTCGTAGACGCGAGCGCCGATGAAGAGGTCGAGGAGGTCCGCGTCGATACGTCCGCCGCGCGCCTGCGCGCGCAGGATGTCGAGCGCCTTCTCCGGGGGGACGGCCCTCTTGTAGGGCCGGTCGCGCGCCGCGAGCGCGTCGTAGATGTCGGCGATCGTGAGCATCCGAACGGGAGCCGGGAGGCGCGGCCCCGCCAGTCCGCGCGGGTAGCCCGAACCGTCCAGCTTCTCGTGGTGCGCGTAGGCCCAGTCCGCCACGCGCGAGAGGTCCTCGGTCCAGGGAATGCGGGAAAGGAAGCGATAGGTCTCGGTCACGTGCGACTCGATTTCGCGGCGCTCGTCCTCCGACAGGCTCCCCTGGGGAATGGCGAGCAACCCGGCCTCCTCCGGCGTGATGAGCGGCCGCTCGCGGCCGGCGGCGTCGCGATAGGACATCGCCGCAATCCGAGCCACGTCGGCTCCCGCCTCCTGCGCCAGCACCGTCGGCTCGTCCGCCCGGACGACGATCTCCCAGGCGCGCTCCAGCTCCGCCCAGCGCTCCGAGAGCCGCCGCGCGACCTGACCCTCGCGCAGCCCCTCGCGCAGCGCCCTCTCCCAGATCTCGGCCGACGCCGAGAGGATCGCCTGGTCGACGCGGGACCGGACGAGCTCGCGGATCCCCGGCGGGAGCTTGCGCGCCTTTCCGAGGACCTCCTCGCGAACGCCGACTTTCCCGAAGTCGTGCAGCACCGCCGCGTACCGCAGCTCCCGGAGCTCCTCCCGGCCGATGCGAAAGTCCGCGTACGGGCCGCCGTCGGCGCGATCGGCGGCCTCCGCGAGCGCCACGGCGAGCGCCGCGACGCGCTCGGAGTGGCCGGCGGTCGTCGGGTCGCGCTGCTCGATGGCGGTGACGCTCGCGCCCACGAAGTCCTCGAAGAGCGCCCGCACGCGCTCGGTCAGCCGGCGGTTCTCCACGGCCACCGCCGCCTGCGCCGCGAGCGAGCGCGCGAGATCCGTGCTCTTCTCGGTGAACGGCGCCACCTCGACGCGGATGACCGCGGTCACGCCGCCCTCCGGCGCCACGCGCACCTTGCGGTTCAAGAGCTGCAACACGCCGATCGTGCGGCCCTGCGGCGTCTGCATCGGGACCGCGAGCATCGTGCGCGTCCGATAGCCGTGCTTGCGGTCGAAGTCCGCGTCGAAGCGGTACGGCGCATCCTCCGGCAGGCGGGCCACATCGATCAGATTCACGACGAGGCCGCTCCGTGCGACGTGCGCCGCGACCGAGGGGCCGTCGAGAGGCAGCGTCGCTTCGCGGAACTCGAAGCGCACCGAGTCATTCTGCGCTGCGGCGAACCGCAGGCGGTCGCGGCCGTCCGAAGACTCGACGAGATAGAGGCTGCCCGCGTCGGCCTGCGTGAGCGTCCGTGCCTGCGTCAGGATCAGCTCGAGCAGCTTCTCCGGGTCCCGCTCGGCCGAAAGCGCGATCCCGACGTCCACGAGCGCGCGGATCTCTTGCGAGCGCTCGGTCAGGGCGCGGCGTGCCCGGGCGGAGACCGCGCGGTCCTCGAGCACGCGGAAGATGGACCGCACGGCACGGACCCGATGCGACTCCGGCGCGTCCTCGGGGAGCGAGAAGAGGATTCGCGCGGTCCAGAACGCGTCCGCCGAGCCCGGCTCCTCCCCCGAGAGGAGAAGCCCGCACCGTTCGGCGGCGAGGCCGAGCTCGGGCGGCGGCGGCTCGGACAGCGCTCCCGCGAGCGATCGATCGAAAAGGACGACCCCGATCTCGTCCTCCGCCAGCCGGAAGGAGTCGGCGTCGAAAGCGCGGGCCCCGACGCGATCGCCCGAGAGGTGGGCGAGGAGAGCGTCCGCCGGGCGTCCGTAAAAGAGGACCCGCCGAAATCCCGCGGATTCTGCCGGGGGCACGGCGGAATTATCGCCGAAGGATGAGGGCGGGCCCGATCGTCAGGACGCGAGGTCGGTGAGGAGCTCCGCCACGACGTCGGCCGAAAGCGGCGCGGCGGCCTCGTATCCGCCGTGTCTCACCTCGATCCGCGCCGGCGCGCCGCCCGCGAGCGCCGAACGGCCCTCTTGCCCCACGGGAAACCGCACGTAGTGCACGGCGGAGATCCGGTCCTCGCGGCTCTGGCCGGCGGCGAACACCGCGGGATACGCGCGGTCCCCGATCACCAGCCGCAGCTTGCCCGGCTCGTCGAGGCCGACCAGGCCCTCGAGCGTGCTCCGAATCTTCTCCGGCTCGGTGACCTCGATGAAGAGCGTCGCCGCGACTTCTCCCGCGCGCGGAAGGAGCTCGTTGTAGACGTCCAGCTCCTCCTGCACCCTTTCCGGCCGGACGATGCGCTCGATGCGCGCCATCTCCTGGATCTGGAAGCGCACCGTGTCCCGGTTCTCGAAAACGATCGTCATCGCCGGGCCGATGGCGACCCGCCGACGCTTCTTGAGCTCGATGACGCGCGCGCGGAACTCGGGACGCTCGAGCTCGTACTCGTGGAGAGTCCTGATATCGGAGAGGACGAGGCCGTTCATGGCGCGGACGTCCGTTTTCGACTACTTCCCCAGATCGTCGAGACCCCTCTGGAACCGGCCCGCGTGGGATTTCTCGGCGCGCGCGAGCGTCTCGAACCACTCGGCGATCTCGGCGAATCCCTCATCGCGCGCGGTCTTCGCGAAGCCCGGGTACATCTGCGTGTACTCGTAGGTCTCGCCCTCGACGGCGCTCTTCAAGTTGAGGCCGGTGTTGCCCATCGGGAATCCGGTGGCCGGGTCGCCGACCTCTTTCAGGAAGTCCATGTGACCGAAGGCGTGGCCCGTCTCCGCCTCGGCCGTGTCGCGGAAGAGGCCGCCGATGTCCGGATGCCCCTCGGTGTCGGCCACGCGGGCGAAGTAAAGATAGCGACGGTTTGCCTGGGACTCGCTGGCGAAGGCGTTCAACAGGTGGTCGTGCGTCTTGGATCCCTTCAGTGCAGCCATGGCTTCGTTCGCCCTCCGGTCGCCGCCTCTCGCCGGCAATCCTGACAGGTTCCGATGAGCTCGGGCACCCGGAGAAGCCGTGGCCGAGAGGCGAGCTCCGAGAACGGCGGGCCCGGCGCCGCCGGACCCGCCTCTCGTCGTCTGTCGTCCCGGGATCGTCCCGGCTCAGGCCGCCGCGGCGACGTCGTACCGATCCAGGTTCATCACCTTCGTCCAGGCCGCCACGAAGTCACGGACGAACCGCTCCTGCGCGTCCGAGCTTCCGTAGACCTCCGACAGCGCCCGGAGCTCCGAGTTCGAGCCGAAGATCAGGTCGACGCGCGTGCCCGTCCACTTGAGCGCGCCGGTCTTGCGGTCGCGCCCCTCGAACACGTCTCCCGCGTCCGAGGCGGCTTTCCAGGCCGTACCCATGTCGAGCAGGTTCACGAAGAAGTCATTGGTGAGCGCCTCGGGCCGCTTGGTGAAGACACCGTGCTTGGACTGACCGACGTTGGCATTGAGGGCCCGAAGGCCGCCGAAGAGAACCGTCATCTCCGGAGCCGTCAGCCTCAGCAATTGCGCCTTGTCCACGAGCAGCTCCTCGGTGGGAATGCCGTTCGGAACCTTCTGGTAGTTGCGGAACCCGTCGGCGACCGGTTCGAGAACCGCAAAGGACTCGACGTCCGTCTGCTCCTGCGAAGCGTCCATCCGCCCGGGCTTGAAGGGAACCTTCACGCTGATCCCGGCCTTCTTCGCCGCCTTCTCGACGCCCGCGCCGCCGGCGAGGACGATCAGATCGGCGAGCGACACTTTCTTTCCGCCCCTGGCCTTCTTGTTGAACTCGGCCTGGATGCCGTCGAGCGTCTTCAGCACCCGGGCGAGCTGTTTCGGCTGATTGACGGGCCAATCCTTCTGGGGCGCGAGACGGATGCGGGCGCCGTTCGCGCCGCCGCGCTTGTCGGAGCCGCGGAACGTGGACGCCGACGCCCAGGCGGTCGAGACGAGCTCGGAGACGGACAGTTTCGACGACAGGATCTTCGCCTTGAGGGCGGCGATCTCCTTGTCGCCGATCAGCTTGTGATTGACCTTCGGGATCGGGTCCTGCCAGAGGAGCTCTTCCTTGGGCACTTCCGCGCCGAGATAACGGGCGCGCGGGCCCATGTCGCGGTGCGTCAGCTTGAACCACGCCCTCGCGAAAGCGTCGGCGAACTGATCCGGATGAGCGAGGAATCGCCGCGAGATCTTCTCGTACGCCGGGTCGAATCGCAGCGAGAGGTCCGTCGTCAGCATGGTCGGCGCATGCTTCTTGGACTTGTCGTGCGCGTCCGGAATGATCGCGCGAGCCCCCTTGGCGACCCACTGGTGGGCGCCCGCGGGGCTCTTCGACAGCTCCCACTCGAAGCCGAAGAGGTTTTCGAGGAAGTTGTTGCTCCACTTCGTGGGCGTCGTGGTCCACGTGACCTCGAGGCCGCTCGTGATCGTGTCGCCGCCTTTGCCCGTGCCGAAGTTGCTCGTCCAGCCGAAGCCCTGCTCCTCGATGCCGGCCGCCTCGGGCTCCCGCCCGCAGTGGGAGTCCGGTGCGGCGCCATGGGCCTTTCCGAAGGTGTGGCCGCCCGCGATCAGGGCGACGGTTTCCTCGTCGTTCATCGCCATGCGGGAAAAGGTCTCGCGGATGTCCCGGGCCGCCGCGATCGGATCCGGTTTGCCGTTCGGGCCCTGGGGATTGACGTAGATCAGCCCCATCTGAACGGCGCCGAACGGTCTTGCGAGATCCCGGTCGCCCGAGTAGCGGGCGTCCGCGAGCCACTTGTCCTCGGTGCCCCAGTTGACCTCTTCCGGTTCCCAGACGTCCGCGCGGCCGCCGGCGAAACCGAAGGTCCTGAACCCCATCGATTCCAGTGCGACGTTGCCGGCCAGGATCATGAGATCGGCCCAGGAGATCTTCCGGCCGTACTTCCGCTTGATCGGCCAGAGCAGCCGGCGCGCCTTGTCGAGGCTGGCGTTGTCGGGCCAGGAATTCAGCGGCGCGAAACGCTGCTGCCCCGAGCCCGCGCCGCCGCGGCCGTCGGAGATCCGGTAGGTGCCGGCGCTGTGCCAGGCCATGCGAATGAACAGCGGCCCATAGTGGCCGAAGTCGGCCGGCCACCAGTCCTGCGAGTCGGTCATCAGCGCCGCCAGGTCCTTCTTCACCGCCTTCAGGTTGAGGCTCCGGAACTCCTTCGCGTAGTCGAAGTCCTCCCCCATCGGATTGGACAGCGTCGAGTTCCGACGCAGCAGATCGAGCCGAAGCTCGTTCGGCCACCAGTCTCGGTTCGTGCGGACCCCGCCTGTATGCATCACCGGGCACTTGCTCTCAGACATGACCTCATCTCCTTTGCGATCGAAACGTGCTTCCAAAGACCTGCCTCGTACCGTCGGGGCTGCGGGCTCGCGTCGGGCGCGAGCCGCCGATCCCCGCGAGAAATCAACCGAAAGATCGAACCCTCTTGCCGCCGGCCTTTCGCCGGTGCCGGCAATCCCGGCAGATTCCGACGAATTCGAGCACCCGATCTTCGATCTCGTGACCGCGGGCTCGCAGCCGCCGCTCCTCCGCGAACGCGCGCGGTGCGCGCTCGAGATCGAGCAGCAGGCCGCACTCCCGGCAGGAAAAGTGGTCGTGTGCCGAGAGGTCCGCGTCGTATCGGGTCGTGCGGCCGCGCGTCCACGAGCGCAGCCTCCCCTCGGCGACGAGCAGCTGCAGGTTGCGATAGACGGTGCCGAGAGAGATGCGCGGCAGGCGCCGCCGCACGCGCTCGTAGACCCACTCGGCCGTGGGATGCGCGTCCGTCGCCGCGACCGTCTCGAGCACGAGGCACCGCTGTCGCGTCGTCCGCCGCTGGAGGGTTGTTTCCATAACAGGAATGAATCCTATTAGTGAACGGCGGAGCGCGTCAAGGCCCGGCGCCGTGCGCCCCCGGCGGCCGCCGGCGCGGTATCATGGCCTTGGAATGTCGATGCCCTCCGCCGAGGCGGGAGAAGCGCCAATTCACGACGGGCCCGGGAGGGACTTCCCTCTCGGGGTTCCCGGGTTCACCTACCAGGACCTCCACCGCGACGAGCGGCTCGCGGACCTCGACCGCGCTTTTCGCGAGGGGCTCGCCCGCGAAGACGCGGGCCTCGCGGAACGCCTCGCCGCGTACCGGCAGGACCCGGCGTCGCTCGACGCCCTCGCCCTCTCACGCCTGCTGGTCGAGGCGGCGCGGCACGTCTCCCGCTTCGTCGCCCGGCTCTTCGGAATCGACTCCGCCTGGAAGGCGCAGGCCGCGGGCGCCGTCCCCGAGGCCGTCCTCTTCCGATTCCGCCGTGACTTCCTGCAGCGGCGAGCGGTCAGGGCCGCGCTTCCCGAGGACGCCGCCGTCGAGCCGCTCCGCGCCGCGGCGCGGGCCCTCGAGCGGGAGCTCTTTCCCGAGCTGCCGTGGGGCAAGGATCCGGAGCTCTCGACCTCGCGGGCCGTCGTCGAGCTCGTGGAGCTCGAGAGCGCGTTTCTCGCCGCGTTGCGCCAGAAGAAGGTGCCCGAGGTGGACGCGGCGGCGCGCGCGCGGGCGGCCGAGCTCGCGGGCCGGGCGGCCGCTTCGAAGACGGCCGGACTCCCGCGGGCCGCCGGCCCGGCGGATCCGGATCTCCTGGCCTTCCTGGAATCCCTCCTCGACACCTACGCGCGCTGGTGCCGCGCCCGCATGGCGCGCGCGGACCTGCGCCGCGAGATCGAAGGATGGGTCTCCTTCCGCCTGCCGGAAACGCTCGACTACCACCATCTCGTCGAAACCGAGCGGCCCAACGCCCACCTGCCCGAAGAGCGCGTCGGTCCACCCTCGCGCCGGCGCCGCCGCGAGGGGTTCACGCTCACCGACCCGCGCATGTCGCGCCGGGAGGTCCTCGGGGAGACGCACTACTGCCTCCTCTGCCACGAGCGCGAGAAGGACTCGTGCTCGAAAGGGCTCGTCGACGCGAAAGCGGGCGCCTTCCAGAAGAACCCGCTCGGCGTCGCGCTGCCCGGCTGCCCGCTCGACGAAAAGATCTCGGAGATGCATGCGCTGCGGCGCGAGGGCGACTCGATCGGCGCTCTCGCCCTCGTCTGCGTGGACAACCCGATGTGCCCCGGCACCGGCCATCGGATCTGCAACGACTGCATGAAGGCCTGCATCTTCCAGAAGCAGGAGCCGGTCAACATCCCGCAAATCGAGACGGGCGCCCTCACCGACGTGCTGGCGCTGCCGTGGGGCGTGGAGATCTACGGCCTGCTCACGCGCTGGAACCCGCTCCACCCGACGCGGCCCGTCGCCCTCCCCTACAGCGGAAAGAACGTGCTCGTCGTCGGGCTCGGCCCGGCGGGCTACACGCTGGCGCACTACCTCCTGAACGAGGGGTTCGGCGTCGCCGGCATCGACGGCCTGAAGATCGAGGAGCTGCCCGCGGCGTGGACCGGCCGCGACGGCGGCGGCATCGCGCCGATCCGCGACTACGCCGACCTCGCGCGTCCGCTCGACCGGCGGCCGCTCGCCGGGTTCGGCGGCGTTTCCGAGTACGGGATCACGGTCCGCTGGGACAAGAACTTCCTGACGCTCATCCACCTGACGCTCGCGCGCCGCTCGCGCTTCGCCATCTTCGGCGGCGTCCGTTTCGGGGGGACGATCACGGCGGAGCAGGCCTTCGACTCGGGCTTCGACCACGTGGCGGTCGCGGCCGGCGCGGGCCGCCCGACGATCATCCCGATGAAGAACAACATTATCCGGGGGGTCCGCAAGGCGTCGGACTTCCTCATGGCGCTCCAGCTCACGGGCGCCTTCAAGCGCGAGGCCCTCGCGAACCTGCACGCCGAGTTGCCGGCGGTCGTCATCGGCGGCGGCCTGACGGCGATCGATACCGCGACCGAGCTCCTCGCCTATTACCCGATCCAGTGCGAGAAGACCCTGGCGCGCTACGAGACCCTCCTGGCCGAAAAGGGGGAGAAGGCCGTGCGGACGTCCTTCGACGCCGAGGAACGCGAGCTCCTCGATCACCTCCTCGCGCACGGTGCCGCCGTCCGGCGCGAACGGGATCGGGCGCGCGGCGCCGGCGAGGCGCCGGACCTCGCGAAGCTCTGCCGCGAATGGGGCGGAGTCTCGATCGTCTACCGCCGCGCGATGGAGGAGTCGCCGGCCTATCGGCTCAATCACGAGGAGGTCGTCAAAGCGCTCGAGGAAGGCATTTCGTTCGTCGAGGCGCTCGATCCCGCCGAGGCGGTCCCCGGACCGGACGGCCTCCTCGCCGCCGTCCGGTTCAGACGTTCCGGAGGAGAGATCGTCGAGCTGCCGGCCCGCTCCTGCCTCGTCGCGGCGGGCACGACGCCGAACATCACCTACGAGAAGGAGTTTCCCGGCACGTTCCCGATGGACGCGAAGCGGCGTTTCTTCCAGCCGCACCGGGCGGCGAGGGCGGCCGACGGATCGGTCCGCCTCGAGCCCGCGCCCGCCGACGCCGAGGACGCCTTCTTCACGGGATACTCCCGGGGCGGGAAGCTCGTCACGTTCTTCGGCGACAACCACCCGGCGTTCAACGGCAACGTCGTGAAGGCGATGGCCTCGGCCAAGAAGGGCTACCCGTCGATCGTCGCGGCGGTCTTCCCCGATCCGTCGGCGCCGCGCCCGGTTCGGCCGCAGGCCGAGTGGAATGCCTTCCGCGAGAAGCTCGAGGACGCCCTCGTCGCGCGCGTCGTCGCCGTCAACCGCCTGACGCCCACGATCGTGGAGGTCGTCGTGCGGGCGCCGGCCGCCGCCGCCAACTTCCAGCCGGGGCAGTTCTTCCGGCTCCAGAACCTGGAATCCCGCGCGCCGGCGCTCGGCGGATCGCCGCTCCTGATCGAGCCGCTCGCGTTGACGGGCGCCTGGGTGGACGCGCCGAAGGGCCTTCTCTCGCTCATCGCGCTCGAGATCGGCGCCTCCTCGCGCCTTTGCGCTGTGCTGCGGCCGGGCGAGCCGGTGATCGTCATGGGGCCGACCGGCTCGGCCACCGAGCTCCCGGAGAACGACACGGTGGTCCTCTGCGGCGGCGGCCTCGGCAACGCCGTGCTCTTCTCGATCGGCAAGAAGGCGCGGGAGCGCGGCAACCGGGTCATCTATTTCGCCGGCTACAAGAAAGCCGAGGACTTCTACAAACGCGAGGAGCTCGAGGACGCGGCCGACACACTGATCCTTTCCGTGGACCGCGGCGAGCCGATCTCCGCCCGCCGCCCGTCGGATCGCTCCTTCGTCGGCAACATCGTCGAGGCGATGGTCGCCTACGCGACCGGGAAACTCGGCCCGATCCCGGTCCCGCTCTCCGAGGCGAGCCGGCTCATCGTCATCGGGTCGGACCGCATGATGGCGGCCGTGGCCCGCGCCCGGCACGGCGTGCTCGCCCCCCATCTCGATCCGCGCCACGAGGGCATCGGCTCGATCAACTCGCCGATGCAGTGCATGATGAAAGAAGTCTGCGCCCAGTGCCTGCAGCGCCACCTCGATCCCGCGACGGGCGAGGTCAAGGAGATCGTTTTCTCCTGCCTCAACCAGGACCAGAAACTCGACGAGATGGACTGGGACAACCTCGCGGCGCGGCTGCGCCAGAACACGGTGGCGGAGAAGCTGACGGGATTGTGGCTGGAGCGGCTGCTCGCGGGGGGCGAGGTGGAGAGAGTCTAGTTGTCAGTTGTCAGTTGTCAGTTGTCAGTCGTCAGTTCCGGAACTGTGAACTGAAGACTGAGTACTGACGACTCCTACGGAACCCCCGCCAAGAACAGTAAATAGGGGTTCACCGCCAGCCCCTCGTGGAAGTCGTCGTCCTCGGGCACCCGCGTGATCGAGAAATGCAGATGCGGTCCGCCGATCACGTGCCCCGTCGAGCCGACGTAGCCGATCACGTCTCCCGCCTCGACGTGCTCGCCCACCGCGAGCCCGCGGGCGTATTTCGAGAGGTGGCAGTAGAAGAAGAGGTACTTCCCGGTCGGGTCCTTCTGGTAGATCGTGATCCCGCCCCGCTTCTCGCGGCTGAGGCGAACGATTTCGCCGGCCGCCGTGGCGACCACCGGCGTGCCCCGGGGCGCTCCAATGTCGATCGCGAGGTGCTTTCGGTAGCGGTCGCGCCGGTCGAGGAACGAGTCGCGCAGCTTCTCCGCGTCCACGCCTTCGACGGGGATCCGCAGGTTGGCCGACAGCAGCTCCGCGAGGTCCACGTCCTCGGGCGTCACGCGGGCCGACGCCGACTTGGGGCGCAGGAGCGAGGTGAACCGCCGCGCGATCGCGACGAGCCGCTCGGTCCGCGAGGAATCGACGGCCTCTTCCCCACCCGCTTCCTCGGAAGCGACGTCCGGGTTGTCCTCGTGGAGGTGGGCCTCGATGACGACGTCCTCGGGCGCGCAGGGCGCCGGCGGGTAGTCGAAGAGCACCGTGGAAGGCGGAAGGACCGGGCCGTAGATCGGGCGGGGGCGGGCGGCCTCGATCCATTCGAGGACGACCTGGTTGTTGGAGTCCTGATGGATGGTGCGGCGCGCGCGCTTGCGGTGCGTCGAGCTCTTGGCGGCCGCGGCGATGTCGGATTTGGCGGCGACGGGCGAGCGCTTCTTCGACTGCGAGGCCCTGGGCGCCGCATTCGGCGAAGGCGCCGGCGTCGTCTTCGGCGTGGCACCTTTGTGCTGGGTCTTCGCCTCGGCGAGCGCCGGCCACGCGAGCACGACGGCGAGGACGGCGCCGGCTCGACCGGCCTTCCAGAGCTTCTGCACGCCCGGATTATTGAAGGGGCTTGAAGCGGAGGTCAAGAAAAAAGCCCGGAAAAGTGGCCGCCGATATGCCGTTTCAGCATATCGCCGCGCATTGCAAACTGCGCCTCGCGGCGCTTCCTACGCGCGCTCGAGGTAGCTGTTGTCGCGGGTGTCGATCTTGATGCGCGTGCCGGCTTCGATGAATTGCGGCACCATCACCTGCAGTCCCGTCTCGAGCGTCGCGGGCTTGTAAGAGGCCGACGCCGTCGCGCCCTTCATGCCGGGCTGCGTCTCCGTGACCTTCAGCGTGACCGTGTTGGGCAGCTCGATGCCGACCGGATTGCCGTCGTAGAAGTCCACGTGGATCGCCGTGTTCGGCAGCAGGTACTTCATCTGCTCGCCCAGCACATCCTCGGAGAGCGTGACCTGATCGTAGGTTTGCTGGTCCATGAAGTGGTGGCCGGCCGAGTCGGAATAGAGGTACTCCATCTCGCGCTCGTCGAGCGACGCCTTCTCGACCCGGTCGGTCGAGCCGAAGCGCTGCTCGGCCATCGAGCCGCTGCGCAGGTTGCGCATCTTGACCTGCACGAAGCCGCGCAGGTTGCCGGGCGTCTTGTGGACCATGTCGTGCACGCGATGCAGCTCCCCGTTGTAGATGACGAGGGTGCCGACGCGGATCTGGGTCGCCGGGATCATCATGGGCGTATCTCCCCAAAGGACCTAAAAAGAACGGCGAAATCTAGCAGAGACGGCGCGGGCCGTCCACCGGGCGAATTCGGAGGCCCCGGGAGTCGCCGGGGCCTCCTTTTCCCTGCTCCGCGTTAACGCGCGACCGTGCGGGTCGAGGCCGGGCGGCTCGTCGCCTCGACGAGCGGCATCGCGGACGGCGGGGGCGCCGCCGCCGAGAGGTACGGCAGCTGCAGCATCCAGGAATCTGGCACGAAGCCCGGGGTCGTCACCGCCGCCCCGAAGCTCGGTACGTTCGGTGTGAACATGGCCGCCGCAATGTTGGGCCGCGGGATCGCGCTGCCCGTGGCGCCGTTGATCGCCTGGATGACGTAGTCCGCGATGATCGCGTAACCGATCGCCGTCGGGTGGACGCCGTCGCCCGAGAAGAGTCCGCCCGCAAGGAAGGCGCTGGTCAGCGTGATCCCGCCGAGCGAATACCCGTTGGCCACGACTCCCGCGAAGAGCGCGTTGGCGTCCACGAGCACGGTCCCGTTGGCCGAGGAGATCGCCGCGACGCGGGCGTTGATGTCGACCGTCCGCTGCTGGAGCGCCGCGACCTCGTCGGGATAGAGCAGCACGCCCGGCACGAGCGGTCCCGCGGGCGGCGTGAATGAGCCATCGGGCAGCGCCGTCGCCAGGTCGCCCGAGCCCTCCACCGCGAGCCCCCCGAGCGCCGCGGGGATCCCGACGCCCTGCTGCATCAATTGGCCGGCCAGGATCGTGTTCAGGAGCGTTCCCGCGGGGATCGGGCACGGCGCCACGGGGCAGTCCGGCGGCAGCGCGCGCGAACCGAGCAGCGGAACCGTGCTGCCGTTCACGATGACCGGCTGCTGCGTGCCCGGATTGATGACGATCGGTGGAAGGGTGTTGAAGAGCGGTATGGACGTCACGTCGGGGAAGTTGAAGGTGACGATCGTCCGGCCCGGCGCGAGGATCGTCTGCAGGCCTTCGGTGTACTTCGCCTCGAAGTCAGCGACGGTCGTCAACGTGACGCCGTCCACGACGACGCCGCGGGTCGCCGCGCCCAGAATGTCGTTGTTTCCCACCCAGTAGAGCATCAGGTCGGGGTTCAGCGAAGCGGCCTGCTCGACGGCGTTGGTGCCGGCGAAGGGGCTGCCCGCCACGTTGCGCAGGACGCGCGCGGCGTAGTTGTCGAGGTCGGAGCGGCCGGGCACGGAGACCCTGAGGTCCACGAAATCGCGCACGCGGGGCCCGCCGTTGAAGGCGAGGTTGTCGTAGGGGCGGGCCAGGCCCGGATTCAGCTGGGCGCCTTCCTGCGAAATGATGCCGACCGTGATCCCGGTGCTCGTCGCGACGGCGCCCAGGCAGGGGTAGCTCGTCGGCGGATTGACCGGCGGGGACTCGTCGATCAGTGCCTGCTCGAAGTCGGTCTGGCCGATGGCGTCGGCGATCAGCTTGGACGCACCGCGGAGCTGATAGCGCTGGACCGTGCAGTTGCCTTCGTGGCCGGCGCCCAGGCTGTCGCCGACCACGACGAACTTGTGGAAGGTGGTCTGAGCCGAGAGGGCACCCGCCAGGAGGAAGGCGGCCGAGGCGGCGGCGGTCGAGAGCGACTTTCTCATCGTCATGGGCTCCTCCTCAGAACGAGAACCGGAAGCTGGCGATCGCGATGTTCAAGGACTCGGAGTAGTGGCCGTAGAAGTTGTCCGTGCTGGGCTGCGAATCGATCGTCCGGCTGTGCAGGTGAAGGTAGAGGTCGGCGACGTTGAAGCCCCAGTGGGGCGTGTCATATCCGAAGCCGAGCGTGTAGCCGTCGCGGTCGTTGTCCGCCAGGATCGGCCCGACGTCGGAATCGGGTTGCGGCGTCTTGTCGCGGTAGTACCCCGTGCGGACCGCCCAGCTCCCGAACTTCTGCTCGACGCCCATGCGATAGGCCCAGGAGTCCTTCCAGTTCGTCGTGCGGTCGAGCGGCGGGATCGCGGGGTTGTCGAAGCTGATGTTGAGCTGCGAGAACTGGGACCACTCCGTCCAGTCGCCTTCCAGGCTGATCGTCGTGTTCTTGCCGATGACGTAGGCCATGCCGAGGTTGAGCGAGGCCGGAAACTCCACGTGGGTGCGGACCGTCTGATTCCCCTGCGGCAGGCGCGAAAGGACGAGCGCGTCGATCAGGGCGTTCCCCGTCTGGATCTGCGTGAAGTTCGCGTCCCCGACGTAGTCGATCCCGATCTTGCTGCGGTAGGACGCGCCGATCGAGAACGTCGGCGCGGGCTTGATGAGGAGCGCCGCGTTCCATCCCCAGGCGTGGTTGTCCCAGATGGAGCTGTTGAGCTTCACGCGCGCGACGTCGTCGACCGCGTTGGAGAGGGGATCGTAGAGGCCGTTGTTCCGCTCGAGCTGCACCCGCGACATGCGGTAGTCGGCGCCGCCGGCGATCGAGACCGCCGGTGTCAGCTTCCAGGCCAGGACCGGGTTCAGGTCCACCGACTGGATGACGGCGTTGTCCGAGATGAACTTCCCGGGCCAGGGATAGCTGGGAGCCGGATCGTTCCAGCGAAAACCGAGCCCGTATTGCGAGAAGGCGCCGAGGCCGAGCTTGAAGTCCTCGGTCAGGGGAATGACCGCATAGAAGTTCGGCGTCACGAATGTCGTCTTGTGCTGGGTACCGTTCGCGCCGTCGCCGGGGAACGGGTTGCCCCCGGTGAAGTCCCCCGAGAGCTTGGTGATGAATCCCGCGCCGAGCTCGACCGAGAAGTGGTCCTGAAACCCGATGCCCGCCGGGTTGTAGAAGATGGCCGAGGGGTCGTCGGCGACCGCCGTGAAGGCGAGCCCCATCCCCGTGGCGCGGGGCCCCTGGGTCATGATCTGGAAACCGGAGGGAAAGGCGGGAGCGGCGGCCAGCAATCCCGCCGCGGCAAGGGACAACCAGAGGCGTCGGACCCGTCGAGGTTTCGTCACGGTTCCTCCTGCGCCAAAACGGCTTGCCGTCCGCAAATCGGCAAGCCGCGAAGCCGCTCAAGCTTACTCCTCCGCGCCGTCCGGGTCCTCAAGTTTCCGGCCGTCGGCGCCGCCGCCTCTATAGACTCTCCGGCCATGCCCCGCGAGAGCGAACGCCCGACGCAGAACGGGAAGAAGTCCCCGGGCTCCGACAAGCCGCTCAAGGCCGGCACGCTTCTCGGAGACCGCTACCGGATCGACCGCGTTCTCGGTTTCGGGGGAATGGGCGTCGTGTACCGCGCGCGCGACCTGCGGCTCGACACCGACATCGCGCTGAAGCGGATCCGCCCGGACCGGATGTCGGCGGAGCGCCGCGAGACGCTGCGGCGCGAGATCATCCTGTCGCGCCGCGTGACGCACCCGAACGTCTGCCGCGTCTTCGACCTCGTCGAGATCGACGGCGAGGACTTCGTTTCGATGGAGTTCCTTCCGGGCCGCACGCTCAAGGAAATCGAGGACGACGAGAAGACGCTGCCGCTCGGGCGCGGCCTGGCCCTGGCCAAGGGAATCTGTGGCGGTCTCGCCGCAGCGCATCGTATCGGCGTGCTGCACCGCGACCTCAAGCCCGAGAACGTCATCGTGACGCAGGACGGCGTGCCGCACCTGATGGACTTCGGCATCGCGGTCGAGCAGGCGCACTATCAGGGCGGCAAGGAAGAGACCGTGCCCGGGACGCCGCAGTTCCTCGCGCCGGAGCTGCTGCGGGGCGACGACCCCAGCACGGCGACCGACGTCTACGCCATGGGCGTCCTGCTGTACGAAATGTTCACGGGGCGGGTCCCCTTCGACGACAACGACACCGCGCGTCTGGTGCGGCGCGTGCTCGCCGAGGCGCCGCCCAAGGCGCAGACCCTGCGTCCCGACCTGCCGCCGGAGCTCCTCTCGATCCTCGACCGCGCGGTCGCGAAGGACCCGGCGTCGCGGTTCCCCGACGCCGAGACGCTTTCGGAAGCGATCGCGCGCTTCGAGGGCCAGGTGCTCGACCGCGTCCTCGCGGAGGTCTCGGTCACGCGGGCGAAGATGGTCAAACTGATGGTGATCCTCGAGGCGAACAAGTCGCTCGCCGCCACGTTCGACCCGACCGAGACGCTGCGCATCATCCTGCGAACGGCGACTTCCGAGACGAACGCCGAGCGCGGCACGATCTTCCTCCGCGAGCCGGGCACCGACGAGCTCGTGTCGCAGATCCTGGAGGGCGGCGCGGTGCGGCCGTTTCGGCTCAAGGTCGGGCACGGGATCGCCGGCACAGTCGCGCAGACCGGCGCGACGATCAACACGGGCGACGCCTACGGCGACCCGCGGTTTCACGCGAAAGTGGACGCGGCGTCGGGATTCCACACGCAGTCGATCCTGGCGGTTCCGATGCGAACGCCGACGGGCGAGATCGTCGGCGTCGTCGAGATCTTGAACAAGCGGCAGGGCGTCTTCACGAAGGAGGACGAGGAATTCCTCGAGGAGGTCGGCACGCACGCTGCGCTCGCCGTCGAAGGCGTGCGCCAGCACGAGGCGGCGGTCGCGCGGGCGCGGCGGGAGGGCGCCGAAGCGGTGGCGCGCGGGGCTGCGGCGCTCTTCGCGCCAAGCGCCTGGCCCGAGACGCCGGGATTCGAGTCGGCTCCGCTGCGCTGGCGGTCCGAGGACTGGAACCTCATCGGCTTCGGCGTCGAGGCGTCGCCCGGACGTCTCGCCTTCCTGCTCGTCGAGGACGCGCGGGATCCCGAGGAGTCGTTCGGTCCGCTCCTGAAGGCCGTGGCCGCCGGCCGACCCGCGCTCGCGGCCGCTCCCCCGGCCGAGGTCGTCGCGCGCGTCCTCGAGAGCGAGCCGTCGGGCCTCGTCGCGGCGGCCGTCTGGTCGGGCGAAAAGCTCGCCGTGGCCGCGGCCGGGACGGAGCTGCCGCTCCTCCTCCGCGAGGGCCGCCCCGTGCCGGGCCCGGCCACTTCGGACGGCCGGATCTCGTCGGCCGAATTCCCGACGCTCCCGGGCGACCTGCTCGTCCTCGCGTCGCGCGGACTCTCGCAGGTGCGCTTCGAGGCCCGGCCGATTCCGCCGGAGGACCTGCTCGTGTGGCTCGCCCGCGAATCGCAGGGCCATCCGATCACCGCCGGCTTCGCGAAGATCGTCGCCGACGGCAAGAAGATGGGCGCCGCGCCGGGGCCGCGCGACGTGCTGCTGCTCGCCGCCCGGCGTCTGCGGTGAGCGCGGCGCGCCGGTTCGTCCTCGTCGACGTCTTCGCCGACCGCCCGCTCTCCGGCAACCCGCTCGCCGTGTTCCCCGAGGCGGATGGCCTCTCCGACGCGGCCATGCAGTCGATCGCGCGGGAGATGGACCACGCCGCGACGGCCTTCCTCTCTCCCTCGAAGATGCCGGGCGCCGCCTTTCGTCTGCGGATCTTCTCGCGCGACCGCGAGGTCCCGTTCGCCGGGCATCCGGCCCTCGGCGCCCACTTCGTCCACGCGGCGGAGAGCGCCGCACCGCTCGCCTCCCCCGTCCTCCGCGCGGCGCACGAGGCCGACGGAACGCTCGTGCCCGTCGAGCTCTCCATCGCGGACGGCCGGATTGTGATGCTGCGTCTGACGCAGAAGCCTCCCGTCACGCGCGCGCCGCTGGCGTCGGACATGGTGCCCCGAGCGGCGGTGGCGCTCGGCCTCGAAGACGAGGAGATCCAGGCGTCGAACCAGCCGCTCCAGATCGTCTCGACGGGACTGCCGGTCCTCATCGTGCCGGTCGCGACCCTCGCGGCGCTGCAGAAGGCGCGGCCGCGCTACGACCTGCTGCGCGGCCTCCTCGAGGGCCAGGAGGCGTCCCTCGTGTACGCGTTCACCAAGGAGACGATCGCCGCGCGCGCCGCCGCCCACACGCGCGCGTTCGACACGGGCGGCTCGGTCGAGATCCCGGGCGCGGGGGCGGCCGCGGGAGCGCTCGCGGCCTATCTCGTCTCGAACGCCGCCGTGACGGTCACGCCGGTCGTTTCGCTCGTCTTCGAGCAGGGACACCTGCTCGACCGCCCTTCGACGCTCTTCGCCGAGGTCCGGGTCAAAGGGCGATCCGTCGCGCAGGTCGTCGTGGGCGGGCGCGTGATCCGGGTGGGAGAGGGACTCCTGGAGGTCTAGCCGCGATCCAGCGGAAGCTCGCCGACATCGTAGATGACGCGCGTCCCTTCGAGGCGCGCGAACGCGGGCAGCGCGTGGGGACGCGCCGATGACGCCGAGATCACGTCCTCGACCTCCCAGCCGCGCGCGAGGAGCGCGTCGGCGATGAGCGACCGGTGGCATCGCCACGGCACGGCCTCGGCGCAGAGCAGGGCGGAGCGCTTCTCACCGGCCAGGCGCTCGACGTTCGCGAGGCCGGCGGCGAACTCCGGCGTGTCCATGAAGTCCGCATAGCCGCGGAAAGCGTCCTGCCTCCACGCCGTATGCGGCGAATCCGGACGAGGCTTGCGCCGTCCGCCGAGCTCCGGCACGCCGATGTAGTCGATGTCGGCCGCGGGAAGGCTGCGCGCGAGCTCCACCCCTCCGAAGTGCGGCCACTTTCGCGAGGCGGGATACCGCCGCACGTCGAGGACGCGGGTGATGCCGTGCGCGCGGAGGATCCCGAGGAACGCCTCGAGCGGATGGCTCGAGTGGCCGACGGTGAGAATCCGCGGCAAGGGCGCGATCAGGCCAGAACGGCCGTGGCCACGGCTCCCGGGCCGCCGTGCGCGCCGAGGGCCGGTCCGCACTCGACGATCATGACGTCGGATTCGGGATACCGCTCCCGGATCTCGCGCGCGAGGCTCTCGGCGAGCTCCGCCGCGTCGCAGTGCGCGACCCCGAAGCGCCGGCTGCGCCCGCCCGCGCCGCCTTCCGCCGCCTCGAAGAGGAGCCGCATCATCTTGCGGCGGGCCGCCTCGAAGCCGCGCGCCTTGGTGGCGGCATAGACCTTCCCCTCGGGCGAGATCGTCAGGACCGGCAGCAGCCCGAGGAGCTTCGCGAACAGCCCCTTCAGCGGGGAGACGCGGCCGCCGCGCACGAGATGCTCGAGCGTCGGCACGGCGACGAAGGCGCGCGTGTGATCGGCCGCGTCTTTCGCGGCGCGGACGATCTCCTCCGGCGTTTTCCCCGCCGCGGCCGCCTCGGCCGCCGCGCGCACGATGAGCCCGAGCCCAACGGAGACGTTGCGGCTGTCCACGTGCTCGAAGCGCGTCTTCTCGATCCCGCGCGCGCCCACGACCGCGGCCTGGTATGTCCCCGAGAAGGCCGCCGAGAGGTGAATCGAGACGATCGTGCCGGCGTGCGTCGAGACGTAGCGGTAGACCTGCGTGAAATCCGCCGGAGGCGGCTGCGAGGTCTTGGGCTGCTCCTCGGTCACCGCGAAGCGCGCGTAGAACTCCGCCGGGCTGATCGTCACCTTGTCGAGGTAGTTCTCCGAACCGAAGAAGACGCGCACGGGAACGCTCGCGACGCCGAGCTCCTCGAAGAGGGACGGCGGCAGGTCGCAGGTGGAGTCGGTCACGATCCCGACCCTCTGCGCCCGGTTCTGGTCGAAGCGCGTCTCGTGCTGCGACCGCATGTCCTCGACTTTCGTCTGCGCCACTTCTGCAAAACGTGCCGCCGCCGCGAAGACCTTCTCCGGCTCGTTCGTGTGGACGTGGAGGCGCACGCGCGCCGCGCCGCCGGCGATCACGATCGAGTCGCCGAGCAGCGCGGCCTCCCGCCGCAGGGCGTCGCGGTCGATGCGGTCGCCCTCGAGGAGCACTTCGGTGCAAAAACGGAAGAGGATCTCCTCGGGTGTCCGGTCGAAGAGCGCCGCCTTCACTTCCTCCGCCGGCGCCTCGGGGATCGCGCCGCGCGCCGCATCGCGGAGATACCGGACGATGCCCTCGAGCAGGTACACGAAGCCCTGCGCGCCCGCGTCGACGACGCCGGCTTTCTTGAGCGCCGCCATCTGCTTGGGCGTGTTGGCGAGCGAGGCCTTCGCTTTCTCGAGCGACTCGGGCAGGAGCTTCTCGAAGTCCGGCATCTCGGAGGAACGGGCGGCGACGTGGCGCGCCCAGTCGCGGATGACCGTCAGGATCGTCCCCTCGACCGGCCGCGCGATCGCCTGGTACGCCGACTCCGCCGCGCGGACGACGGCCTGGCCGAAGTCCTCGGTCGAGATCCTCGGGCGGTCGGGCAAACCCTCGGCGAACCCGCTGAAGAACTGCGCGAGGATGGCGCCGGAGTTCCCGCGCGCGCCGCCCACCGCCTCGTCCGCCAGAGTCTGCGACATCGCGCGCACGTGGCGCTGGCGCACGCGCGCGATCCCGGCTGCCGTCTTCTGGAGAGTCGAGGCGATGTTGGTGCCCGTGTCGCCGTCGGGCACCGGGAAGATGTTGATCTTGTTGAGCGGCTCGGCGCGGTCGGCGACGAATCGGGCCCCCGCGATCACCGCGCGCGAGAGGCGCCGGCCGTCCAGGTAGCCGATCGCGATCACGACTTGATCGGCGCGGGCTCGATCGCGGGCGAGGTCTCCTGGGCGGAGTCGCGGGCTTCGCGGAACTCCTGGGCGATCGCGGGCAGGCGGTCGAGATAGAGGAGGACGACCCCGCAGCTCATGCAGGCCCACGGGTACACCCGCTCGGCTCCGAAGCCGAAGAACGAGCGTTTCCAGGGCTTCTGCCAGAAGTAGTGCGTGTAGCCGTAGTTATGGCGGCGCGAGCGCAGCATGTCGCCCGAGCAGATCGGGCACTTCCGGCGGAATTCGGGCATGGTCTCTCAGGGAAGGATATCGCGGGACGAGTCCTACGCCTTCGGCCTCCAGCGCAAGACGAGCTGGCGCGCCGCGGCCACCTCGTCCACACGGCGGACCGGCGTCGTGTGCGGCGCCTTCAACACGACTTCGGGGTCCTCCTCGGCCTCCCGCGAGATCGCGCGCATGGCGGCCACGAACGCGTCGAGCCCCGCCTTCCCCTCGGTCTCGGTGGGCTCGATCATGAGCGCTCCCGGGACGATCAGCGGGAAGTACACCGTCGGCGGATGGAACCCGAAGTCCATCAGCCGCTTTCCGATGTCGATCGCATGGACGCCGTGCTCCCCCTGCTTCTTGTCGGAGAAGACCACCTCGTGAAGCGTCGGCGCGTCATACTTCAGGTGATAGACGTCCGCCAGACGCGCTCGGATGTAGTTGGCGTTGAGAACGGCCCCGCGCGCCACTTCGCCGATCCGGTCGCCGTACGCCGCAATGTAGGCGAGCGCGCGCACGAACATCCCGTAGTTGCCGAGGAACGTCCGCAGGCGGCCGATCGACTCGGGCCGGTCGAAGTCGAGCGTGAAGCGTCCGTCGGCGCCGCGCTCGACGGTCGGCCGCGGCAGGAACGGCACGAGCTTTTCCGTGACCGCCACCGGGCCCGAGCCGGGCCCGCCGCCGCCGTGGGGCGTCGAGAACGTCTTGTGGAGGTTCATGTGCATCACGTCGATGCCCATCAGCCCGGGCTTGGCGACGCCGACGAACGAATTGAAGTTCGCGCCGTCGCAATAGAGGAAGCCGCCCTTCGCATGCACGATCTTCGCAATGTCGCGAATGCGATCCTCGAAGATGCCGAGCGTGTTCGGGACCGTGAGCATCAGCGCGGCGACCTCGTTGGTCATCGCCTTCTCGAGGACGTCGAGGTCGAGCGTGCCGCGCGCGTTGGACTTGAGCTCCTGGACCTTGTAGCCCGCGAAGTGCGCGGAGGCGGGATTCGTGCCGTGCGCCGAATCGGGAATGAGCACGATGCGCCGCGGATCGCCGCTCTTCGCGAGCGCCGCGCGGACCATGAGGATGCCGGCGAGCTCGCCCTGCGCGCCGGCCGCGGGCTGGAGCGTCACGCGCGCGAGGCCCGTCAGCTCCTTCAGCGCCTGTTCGAGACGCCAGGCGAGCTCGAGCGTGCCCTGCGAGACCTCCTCGGGCGCGAGCGGGTGCGACGCCGCGAATCCCGGAAGGCGCGCCATTTCCTCGTTCGTGCGCGGGTTGTGCTTCATCGTGCACGAGCCGAGCGGGTAGAGCCCTTCATCGATCGAGAAGTTGAGGCGCGAGAGACGCGTGAAGTGGCGCGCGACCTCGACCTCCGTGATCTCCGTCTCGCCTTCGATGTCCTCGCGGCGGAGATTCTCCGGGATCGCGAGCGCCTCCGGCACGTCGAGCGGCGGCAGCGAGTAGCCGACCTTCCCGCGGCCGGAGCGCTCGAAGACGAGCGGCTCGTGGCGCGGCTCGGGATGAAGGCGGTCGCCGAGAGCGGCGGCCCCGCTCTCCGGCTCCAGCTCGACGCTCACGACGTCTCCGACAGGGCCGCCGCGAGCCGATCCATCTCCTCGCGCGTGTTCAACTCCGTGACGGCCGTCAGGAACCGGCGCTCGGCTCCCGCCTCGTACCGCGAGAGCGCCACGCCTGCGAGAATCCCGCGGCCCGCGAGCCGCGCCAGGAGCGGCGCCGCGGGGCCGGGAGCCTCGACGACGAATTCGTTGAAGGTCGGACCCGCGTACGGAATCCGGTAGCCCGGCACGGCGGCGATGCGCCGCTTCAGGTACTCCGCTTTCGCGTGGCTCTGCGCCGCGATTTCGCGCAAGCCCTTCCGCCCGAGCAGCGACATGTGGATGTTCGAGGCGAGGGCCATCAGGCCCTGGTTCGTGCAGATGTTGGAGGTCGCCTTCTCGCGGCGAATGTGCTGCTCGCGCGTCGACAGCGTCAGGCAGAAGGCGCGGCGCCCCTCGGCGTCGTGCGTCTCGCCCACGAGACGGCCGGGAAGCTGCCGCTGGTGCGCCGTCCGGCAGGCCAGGAAGCCGAGGAGCGGGCCGCCGTTGGCCATCGGGACGCCGAGCGACTGCGCCTCGCCGCAGGCGATGTCCGCGCCGCCCTCGCCTGGCGGCGAAAGGAGCGCGAGCGACGCCGCCTCGGCCACGACCGCGATCGCGTGCGTGCCGCGCGGCGAGGCGGCGGCCGAAGCCGTGTTCCAATCCTCGACGAGCCCGTAGAAGTTCGGCGATTGGATCGCAACGGCGAACGTCCGGTCGTCCACCGCGGCCGCGAGCGCCGCGCGATCCGTCGTCCCGTCCGCCGCCAGCGGCGCCTCGACGACCTCGAGGTCGAGGTTGGCGAAGTAGGTCCGCACCGTCTCGCGATATTCCGGGTGAATGCCCGCCGACAGCACGGCGCGGCGCCGCCCGCGCGCGAGGCGCTCCGCCATGAGGAGGGCCTCGACGAGCGCCGACGCGCCCTCGTAGAGCGAGGCGTTCGCGACATCGAGCCCCGTGAGGAGCGCGATGTGCGTCTGGAACTCGAAGATCGACTGGAGCGTGCCTTGCGAGACCTCGGGCTGGTAGGGCGTGTAGGAGGTCAGCCATTCGGCGCGATAGAGCATCTGGTCGGCGATCGCCGAGACGTAGTGGTGATAGAGCCCGGCGCCCAGGAAGAACGCCGTGTCGCGCGCGCTCGCGTTGCGGCTCGACAGGCCGCCCAGGAACCGGCGGATCTCGATCTCCGACATCGGCGGCGGGAGCTTCGGGGCCCCGAGGACCTCCCGAGGGATGGACGCGAAGAGGTCCTCGACGCGCGCGACGCCGATCGCCTGGAGCATCGCGGCGCGTTCCGCGTCCGAGGTCGGAAGGAATTTCACTTCTCTTCGCTCCGGACGTACTCGGCGTACTGCTCCGCCGTCATCAGCTTGTTCACTTCTTCGTCCGTCGAGAGCTTCAGACGGATGAGCCATCCGTCGCCGAACGGGTCGTCGTTGACGATGCCGGGCTCGGCCACGGCCCCCTTGTTGACCTCGACGACCTCGCCCGAGATCGGCGAGAAGAGCTCCGAGACCGCCTTGACCGACTCGACGGTGCCGAACTCCTCGTCCGCGTTGAAGACGTGGCCGGCCTCGGGAAGCTCGAGATACACGATCTCGCCCAGCTCCTTCTGAGCGTGGTCGGTGATCCCGATCGTTCCGACGTCGCCGTCGATCTTCACCCACTCGTGGCTCTGCGTGTAGTGACGATCCTCGGGATTCACGAGGTCACCTCCTTCTTCCTCCGGTAGAACGGCGTCTCGACGACGCGCGCCTTTCCGGCGCGTCCGCGGATGTCGACTTCGAAGGACTCCCCCACTCCCGCCGCCGCCGCCGGCAGCAGGGCGAGGCCGATCGGCCGGCCGAGCGTCGGCGAGTGCGTGCCCGACGTGACGACGCCCGGGCCTTTCGCCGTGCGCGCGGGATAGCCGTGGCGCGCGATGCCGCGGTCGACCATCTCGAACCCGACCAGGCTTCGGGGCACGCCCTCGGCCTTCTGCCGCGCGAGCGCGTCGCGGCCGACGAAGTCTCCCTTGTCCATGCGAACGATCCAGCCGAGGTCCGCCTCCCAGGGCGTGACCGTGTCGTCGATGTCGTTGCCGTAGAGCGCCATCTTCGCCTCGAGCCGCAGCGTGTCGCGCGCGCCCAGGCCGCAGGGCGCGATGCCGTACGGTTTCCCCGCCTCGAGGAGCTGGCGGAACATCTTCGGCGCGTCCGCGGGCGAGATGTACAGCTCGAAGCCGTCCTCTCCCGTGTAGCCGGTGCGCGAGACGAGGGCCGGCATGCCGAGGACGCGCCCCGAGAGGAACGCGTAGTACTTCAGCGTCGTCGGATCGGGATCGGAGAGCGGCCGGAGCAGCGCCGCCGCCTTCGGCCCCTGGACCGCGATCAGGGCGTAGCGGTCCGAGTGATCCTCGACTTTCGCGTCGCGGCCCGCCCGCTCGCGCGCCCAGGCGAAATCCTTCGCGGTGTTTGAGGCGTTGACGACGAGCAGGTACGCGTCGGGTCCGCGCCGATAGACGAGCAGATCGTCGACGAACGTGCCGCGGTCCGTGAGGAAGGCCGAGTAGTGGATGCGTCCGTCCGCCAGGCGCGCGACGTCGTTCGGCGTCAGACGCTGGAGCGCGGCGAGCGCGCCGGGGCCCGTGACCTCGAGCTCACCCATGTGGGACACGTCGAAGAGGCCGACGCGCTCGCGCACGGCGCGGTGCTCTTCGAGGATGCCCTCGTACTGCACCGGCATTTCCCAGCCGCCGAAGTCGATGAGCCGGGCGCCGAGCTCGCGGTGAACCTCGTAGAGCGGCGTGCGCCTGGCGGCGACGGCTTCTCTCGGGGCGGCGCACATGCGGAGGGGGAAATTAGCACAACCCCGCCGCGATCCCGGCGAGCGCGGGCCGCGATTCTGCCGTTTCGCGCGTCCCGTAGAATCAAGCGATCCGAGAAGATTTCTTATGACGTCGGCTCCGTCCGGCCGGCCCTCGCGCGATGCCGGCTCCTCCCTGGCGCGCCTGCTGCTCGCGGCGGGCCAGCCGGAGGCCGCGCGGGAGCTCGCGGAGCAGAGCGACGACGAGGTCCTCCTGGGGCTCCTCGCGCTCGCGTCTCACGACTTCGCGTCGGCGCGGCGCCGCCTCGACGAGGCCCGCGCCGCCAATCCCTTCGATCCGCGCACGGCCTCGGCTCGCGGGAGGCTCTCCTTCCTCGAGCGGCGGTTTCCGGAAGCCGTCGGCGATCTCCTCGAGGCGGCGCTGCTGCGGCCGGACGGCCTGCCCGACGCCACCGACGCGCGCTTCCTCAAGGCCGCGCGGGCCCTGGCGCCGGAGCCCCTGCCCGGCTGGGCGGAGTCCGCCGCGGCCGCGGCCGGACGGCTGGAGGACGCCGCGCGGCGGCTCCGGCCGGGAGTCCGGCTCCCCGACCGCACCGCCGGCCTCGTGCGCTTCCTCGTCCGCCGCAGCGCCTCGGCCGAGGGCGTCCTCGACCGCGCGCGCCGCCTCTCCGAGATGTCTTCGCTCGCGGGCGTCGGCGACCGCGCCCTCTTCGCGGCGGCTTCGGGCGGCGAGCTGCGCCGGATCGCGGCCGGGAACTACCTCTACCGCGAGGGCGAGGCGTCCGGCGAGATCTCACTCGTCGTGTCCGGACGCATCGAGCTCGAGCGCGCGACGCCGTTCGGTCCGCAGTCGCTCGGGGACGCGCCCGAGGGGGATTTCGTCGGCGAGGAGGCGCTGCTCGAGGTTCCCCGCGGCGCCGACGCGCGCGCGGCCGGGCCGGCGACGCTCCTCGGCTTCACGGCCGACTTCTTCGCGGACGACGCCGACCGCGCGGCCTGGCTGCGGCACCTGCGCGTGTGCCTTTCACGCCGGCTGTCGCGTCTGAACGATCTCTTCCGCGCGTTCTTTCCCGGCCAGGCGCCACCGCCGAATCTTCCGCAGGCCGCGGAGGGCGCCGCGGCGTCGATCTCGGCCGAGGACAAGACCCGCACGCTCTCGACGGGCGGGCTGTCCGCCTCGGACCGGTTTCTCTTCGCGGCCTTCGCCGAAGAGCGGCGCTATCCCGCGGAGGCGCTCCTCTTCCGCGAAGGCGACCCCGGCGACGCGCTCTTCGCGATCGCGCAGGGCCGCGTGCGGATCTCCCGGCGGCTCGCGGGCGGCGAAGAGGCGTTCGCGATCCTCGGACCCGGCGAGATCTTCGGAGAGATGGCGATCCTGGATCCGGCCTCGCCGGGCCGCTCGGCCGACGCGCGCGCGCACGAAGAGGCCGTGCTGCTCGTCCTCGCGCGGCCGCGTTTCGAAAAGCTCGAGCGCTCGGACCCGGAGGGCTGCGCGGACCTCTCGGCGCTGCTTTGCCGCATCGCGGCGCGCCGGTGCGTCGAGACCGCCGACCGCCTCGCGCGCTGGCGGATGATGGCCGGCCCGGGTTAGGAGCCGGGCCCGGACGAACCGCCGGCCTCTTCGAGCCAGCGGCGGAGGATGCCGGCGACGCGGTCGCCGTGGACCGTGATGTAGGTGAGGTGGTCCCCGGGGCACGCGACCACCTCGATCCGCGGCGCCTGCCGCGCCCAGGCGCGGCCAAAGCGGCTCTCCCGGCTCGCGTCGCTTTCGACGAGGCCCATGCGCCCCGAGAAGGACGCCGGCCGCGACGCGAGGAGATGCCCGGCGTACGAGGCGAGCCGGCGGGGACCCGGTTCGCGGTGCGCTCCCGCCGAGGAAACGATCCCTTTCGCTCCGACTCCGACCTTGCTCGAGAGGTAGGCCAGGCGTCTTCCGGAGAGCGCGCGGAGCGCCTTCGCGTGATGGCCGAGCCGGCCCGCGTAATAGACGAAACGCTGCGCCACGTTCTCCACCCACGGCGCGCGCCTCAGGAGAAGGGCGTGCAGCCGCTTCCGGAACGTCGGGAAGGGCGTGTCGAGCAGGGCCACGAAGGCCACGGGCTCTCCTTCTTCCGAGAGCCTTCGGGCCATCGCCAGCGCCAGGATTCCGCCGACACACTCTCCGACGAGAAAGTAGGGCCCGCGCGGCTGGACCGCGCGGAGCTGGCGGACGTGCCTTTCGGCGAGGACCGGGACCGGCGGAAGCGGCCCGGGGATCGAGCGAAAGCCGAAGAAGGGATACCCCGCTCCCACGCGCCGGGCCAGAGTCGCGCCGAGAAACAAGTTCTCGCCTTCGCCCGTGCCGCCCGGCACCACGAAGACCGGCCTCCGGTCTCCGCCGCGCTGGAACGTGACGAGTGCTCCGGGAGCGGCGGTTCCGGCCGCGGCCCGGGCGGCGAGGGTGGCGGGCGTCGCCGCCTCGATCAGGTCGGCCACGCCGAGCTCGGCCCCGAGGCGGGTCGAGAGCCGCACGAGCAGGTCCGTCGCGAGGAGCGATGTCCCCCCGAGCTCGAAGAAATCGTCGTCCGCGCCGACCCGGTCGAGCCCGAGCACCTCGGCGAAGATCTCGGCCGCGATCCGCTCCGGGCCGTCCCGGGGCTCCGCGTAGTCCGCGTCGAGCGCCGGCCTCGCCACGGCGAGATCGGGCAGAGCGTGCCGGTCCACCTTCCCGTTGGGCGTCCGCGGAAGCGCCTCGAGGAAGACGAACGACGACGGAACCATCGGATCGGGCAGGCGCTCGGAGAGCGCGGCGCGCAAGGCGCCGACGCGGGGCCGGAGCGGCTCCCGGGAGACGAGGTACGCCACGAGCTTTGCCCCTCCCGGTTCCTGGCGGGCCACCACCGCGGCGTCGCGAATCTCCGGAAGGGAAAGAAGCGTTCCTTCGACCTCGGCCAACTCGACCCGGTGCCCCCGGATCTTCACCCGCGAATCCCTCCTCCCGAGGTAGAGCAGGCATCCGTCCGGGAGCATGCGTCCGAGATCGCCCGTGCGATACCGGTGAAAGCCGCTCCGTCCGGGCACAGGAGGAAACGCTTGCGCCGTCCGGACCGGATCGTTCCAGTAACCGACGGGCAGCATCCGCGAGACGATCGCAATCTCGCCTTCCTCGCGCGTCTGGAACCCCTCCTCATCGAGGAGGACGACTTCCGTCTCGTCCACGGGGTACCCCAGCGGGACGCCGGGCGGCCAGGACGTGTCGTGGTCCCCGGACCACTGCCGGATCACCGCCATCTCGGTCGCTCCGAGCCCCGTGTGGAAGCGACAGGTTCTCGGAAAGTGCCGGCGGTACAGCTCGAAGTCGGACGCGAGCACCGGCTCGCCGCCCAGCCGGACGACCCGAAGGCTCGAGAGGTCCTCGGTCCCGTCGCACGCCGCCACGAAGGACCGGAAGACGCCGGGGATCGAGTGGTAGACGGTGATGCCCGCCGCCGCGACGCGGCGCGGCAGGAGGCGGAGGCCTTCGCCGGAGAGCGGGATGGGATGGAGGGCCGCCCCGTTCAGGAGCGCCCCGTAGACGTCCGAGACCGAGGCTCCGAAGCTCACCGACGAGAGAAGCGTCAGGCGATCGGCGGCCGAGAGCCGCAGGCCGTTGGTCAGCTTCAGGACGTTGTGCAGGACGTTGCGATGGCTCTGGACGACGCCCTTCGGCGCGCCCGTCGAGCCGGACGTGAAGAGGACGAAAGCCGGGTCGTCGGGCCCCGCGCGGCGGTCCGGATCCGGAGCCGCTCCCCCGTCGGCGAAGTCCTCGATCCGGAGAACCCGCGCGCGCGAAGCGGCGAGCGCGAGCGCGGTCCCGATCCGCGCGTCGTCGGTGACGACGGTCTCGGGCGAGAGCTCTCGGAAGACGTCCTGCAGGCGCTCGGCCGCGAGCGTCGCGTCGAGGGCCGCGTAGAACCGGCCGGCCTTGAGGGTCCCGAGCATTGCGGCGAAGAGCGGCGCGTCCGGAGGCAGCAACAGGGCGACCGGACGCCCGGCGGCCGCGGGCGCGAAAGCGCGCGCGACCCGGTTCGCCGCGGCGTTCAGGCGCGCGTAGGTCCAGGCGCCGCCATCGAGAGTCCGAATCGCGTCCCGCTCGGAGTGGCGCCGGGCGATCTTCCCGAAACGTTCGCCGATCGAGCGCTCGATCTCCGGCTTCTCGAAGAGCTCGAAGCCGGGCAGCGACTCCGTCTCCGTTCGGCCCGCAGCCTCAGGCATGCTCGCGAGGCCGCGGCGGCGCGCCGTAGAGCGCCTGAATGCGCGTATAGAACTCCACGTCGCCGGGGCCGTGCTCGGGGGGCCCGACGCCCGAGAATTTCCAACCTCCGAAGGGGGCCGCGGCGTCGGCCCCCTCGGTCGACCGATCGCGCTTCAGCACGCCGGCGCGCGCCCGGTCGAGAAACCGACCCGCCTGTGCCTCTGCTCCGAAGAGCGCCGTCACCAGGCCCTGCCGCACGCCGCCCGACAGGGCGAGGGCCTCCTCGAAGTCCCGCGCGCGCTGAAGGACGAGCACCGGACCGAAGGTCTCGGTCTGCACGATTTCGCTCCCGGGGGCGGCGCCGACGACGATCGTGGGAGGCAGATAGGCGCCCTCTCCGTCGGGAGCCGGCCCGGCGTGGGGCACGACGATTCGCTCCGCTTCGCCTCGCGAACGCGCGATGGCGGCCGCCACGCGGTCGCGAGCCGCCGCGGAGACGAGCGGCCCCACCTCGGTCGAGGGATCGAACGGATCTCCCCACCGCAGGGCGGCCGTGGCGGCCGCGACCGACTCGAGGAACCGGTCGAAGAGAAGGTCCTGAACGACCGCGCGCCGATTGGCCGTGCAGCGCTGGCCGGCAAAGCCGAACGCGCCGCGCGCCACGGCCGCCGCCGCCGCGGAGAGGTCCGCGCCCTCCCACACGATCGCGGCGTTGTTGCCGCCGAGCTCGGCCTGGAGAGGGATCCTCCGGCGGGCGCAGACCTCCTGCGCCGTCCAACCGGCGGCCGAGGAGCCGGAGAGGGAGACCGCGTCCACGCGCTCGTCCTCCATCAGCGCCCGCGCCGTGCGGTGGTCGCCCAGGACGACGTTGATGAGCCCTTCCGGGACCCCGGCTTCGCGGGCCGTCTCGAGGATCGCGAGCGTCACTCTCGAGGCGGCGGGCGCCGGCTTCCAGACGACGGCGTTTCCGAGCGAGAGCGCGGGGCCGATCTTCCCGAGGGGGATGCCGACCGGATTGTTCCAGGGCGTCACGATGGCGACGAGCCCGACCGGCGCCCGACGCCAGAGAGTCTCCGCGCCGGCCGGCCCCCACGGCTCCTCGGGGGGCGACGGCGCCGCGCGAAGGAGCTCGCCGGCTCGCCGAACCTCGGCCTCCGCCTCCGCGACGGGCTTCCCGACATCGGCGGCGAGATCGCGCGCGATCGAGACGGCCGCAGCTTCGAGTCGGTCCGCCAGACGTTCGAGCGGCCGGAGCCGGTCTCCCGGCGGACGCCGCTCCCACTCGAGCCGGGCGGCCGCCGACGCGCGCGCCGCCTCGGCGACGCCCGAAGCATCCGCGGCGGCGACCGCGAAAAGCGGGCGGCCGTCCCGCGGCGAGCGGTGGATCGGCCAGTCTCCCGGCGCTGCGGGAGACCGCCGGCCGCCGACCACCGCCGCCCGCAGGACCGCGGCCCCTTCCGCAGCGCCTTCGCCGCCGAACCGGCGAAGAATCTCCTCGGCCGAAGCGAAGCGGGCGGCGCGGCCCTCGAGATACCGGCGCGTCACGGCGGCATGCAGCGGGTCGTCGCTTCCGACCGCGTCTTCGGCGATCCAGACTTCGAGGCCCCGCTGGTAGGCGTCGAGGACCGTGGCGCGCACGCATCCGTGCAGGTGGACTCCCGCGACGAAGAGGGCGTCGGCGCCCACTCTCCCGAGGACGCGGTCGAGTTCCGGCGCGGCGAAGGCCGAGAAGAACGTCTTTTCCACGACCGTCTCGCCGGCGCGCGGCGAGACCTCCGGGGGAGGGGCATGGCCCGGAGTTCCCCGGACGCAGCTCCAACGCCCGAGCGCTTTCCAGTGCGGCATCCGGTCGTCTCGCGCGGCGTCGATCGCCGTCAAGACGTGGATGACGGGAATGCCCTGCGCGCGCGCCCCGCAAAGCAGGCGCGCCGCGCCGCGCACGATCTCCGCGGCGCCCGGCTCGAGCCCCGGCGCGGCGAGGAAGTCGTTTTGCATGTCGACGAGAAGGAGGAGCGGTCTCATCCCGCGGCAGACCGGGCGAGCCGCTCGACGGCGGCGGCGACCCGCTCGCCCATCTCGGCCGTCCCGACGAGCGTCGTGCCTTCCTCCGAGATGTCGAACGTCCGGACGCCCAGACGCAGCACTTCGGCCATCCCGCGCTCGATCCAGTCGGCCTCGCGCGCGAGGGCGAAGCTCTCGCGCAGCATGAGCGCGAGCGTCGAGATCTGCCCCAGCGGGTTGGCCCGATCGAGACCGGCGAGGTCGAGCGCCGAGCCGTGGTTGGTCTGATACACCGCGGCGCCGTCCTCGGAGAAGTTGCCGGAAAACGAGAGCCCGCGTGAGCCGAGCAGGACCGCGCCGAGGTCCGTCAGGATGTCGCCGAAGAGATTCGGGGCCGCCACCACGTCGAATTTTTTCGGCTCCTGGATCAACCGGTACGCGGCGAGATCCACATCCAGGACGTCGATCTCGACGCCGGCCGCGGACGCGGCTTCGATTCCGGCCGCCTTCCAGAGCGCGCTGATGCCGGGGACGCCTCCCGACTTGACGATCACGGCGAGCGCGCCCCGACGCTGCGCCGCCAGCCCGGCGGCGACGGCCAGGAGCCGGCGCACGTGGCGCTCCGTGTACCGAAAGCGATGCTCGCAGACGCGGCCGCCCTCCCGGTCCCGGCGCTCGTCCCATTCGCCCTGGTACACGCCCTCGACGCCGTCCCGCACGATGAGGACGTCGCAGCCGGCCACGGCCGACACCTTCAGACGCGCGGCGTGCGACAGAGCGTCGAAGGGACGCAGTGGCGACAGCTTGCAGAAGAGATCGAACCGCCGCCGAAGGTCGTAGACGAACCGGCCGCCTCCCGGGCCCGCCAGCACGGCGCCGCCGCGATCGAAGACGTCGGCGCAGAAGGCCGCGACCTCCTCGGTCAGCACGCGCCCGGCGAGTCCCTCCGCTTCCAAGCCGATGGGGCCGCCCGTCGCGATCTCGAAACGCCGGCCCGCGCCGTTCTCGACGGCGCGCAGGACGCGGCACGCCGCCGCGGTCACCTCGGGACCGACCCCTTCGCCGGGCAGCACGCCGATGACGGGTACGCCGGGCGACGGCGCCTCTCGCCGGCGTGCCCAGCCCTCCGTCCAGCGGACCGCGGCGCCGCCGACTCGCGATGATGATTCCATGCGGGGTTCTCTTCGCGCGCCGAGTCTATCGCCGGAGGCGCCGGCGGCCGAAGCGCCGCTCGCGCTACTTCGCCGCGGGGGGCAGCGGCTTCAGCGCGACCGACACGACGGCCTGCGGCCGGTCCGCGTTCGAGGAGACGAGGATGCGGAAGACACGGGACTCGAAGCCCGGCGCGCCGATCTCGAGGTCGTGCACCATCGGGCCGCCCAGCTTCAACGGCGACGCGGGGCCGAAGCCGGACGCGGCTCCGAGCGCGCGCCCGTTCTCGGAAACGACGGCGCTCGGCGGAACGACGCTGAAGATGACCGGGCCCTCGGTGCGCGCCGCGGGGCCCTTCAGCTTCGGATAGTCCACCTTGGTGAGGCGCTTCAACTCGTCGTCGATTTCCACGGTCTCGTCGTCGGCCTCCGGACTGACGATCACATCGAGGTGCAGCGTGCGGTACCCGGGCAGCTCGAGGCGCACGCGATGGCGCCCCTCCGCCGCGAAGGGAAGCGTCTTGCCGCCGCCGCGGTCGTCCCAGTCGTCCACGATGCCGGTGTAGTGCCCGTCCAGGTACAGGCGCGCCTGGTCCGGGCTGGACGAAAACTTCGCGAAGCGGCGCGTGCGATAGACCTTGTCCGCCGGCGCGTCGTCGGCCGCCGGCGGGCGCTCCGCCGATGCGGCCGTGCCCGCGTTCGTCGCGACCGGCAGGGCCGTCGGCGGAGACTGGGGCGGGGGCGCGGCCGTCGGGACCGCCGGCCTCGGGGTCGGGCGCGCGCGGGTCGGCGCCGGAGCCGTCTCGACGATCCGCGTGGCGCCGACAATCGCGTCCGCGGCCACGGCGGGCCCGGGAGTCGGAAGCGCCATCGTCGGGGCCCCGGTCGGAGCCGCGGGGGCGGTCGGCTCCGGCGCAATCGTCGCGGCCGGAGCCGGCGTCGCGCCGGGAGACGCGGCGGCCCGTTCGTCGCGGGGGCCGGGCGCGCGCCAGATCCACAGCAGGAACGCGACCGCGGCAAGCAGCGCCGCCGCGCCGAAGAGATACAGCGGGCCGGCGCTCCGCGATCGATCCTTCGGCGGGGCGGGCGGCGCGGGCACGGGCGGAGGCGGCGGGGCCGCGGGAGGCGGGACGGGGGCCGGAGGGGCGGGCGGCTGCCGTCGCGCCGTGACCTCGAGCGGGGCCGTCAGGCGCTCGGCCGACAGCGCCAGCGTCGGCGCGACGTCGCGGAGCTCGGCCTCGATCCTCCGGATCTCCTTCAGGAAGCCCGCCGCGTCCGGCGGACGCCGGTCGGGCGACTTGGCGAGCAATCGCGCGAAGACTTCCCGCGCGACGGGCGGCAGGTCGCCGCGCAGCGAGAGCGGATCGCGCGGCTCGGTGTGGAGAATCTGGTAGACGAGCGTCGTGATCGAGTCGCCGGGGAACGGGCGCGCTCCGGTCAACAGCTCGTAGGTGACGACGCCCAGGGAGAAGAGGTCCGAACGGCCGTCGAGCTTCTCTCCCTTGATCTGTTCCGGCGACATGTATGCCGGGCTTCCCAGCATCTGGCCCGTGCGTGTCAGGTCCCCCGTGCCGCTCGCGAGGAGCTTTCCGATGCCGAAGTCGGCGACTTTGACGCGGCGGTCGCGCGTGACGAGGATGTTGCCCGGCTTGATGTCGCGATGGAGCACGCCGCGCCCGTGCGCGTGCTCGAGGGCCAGCGCGATCTGCCGCACGATCTCGATGCGCGCCGCCGCGTCGAGGCCCGGATCCGACGACGCGACGCGGTTGAGCGACTCGCCGTCCACGTACTCCATGGCGATGAACGAGGTCTCCCCTTCGCGGCCGACCTCGTACACGGTCACGATGTTCGGATGCTGCAGGCGGCCCGCGAGCTTCGCTTCCTTGAGGAATCGCGCCTCGAGATCGGCGCGCGCCGCACCGCTCGCCTCCGCCATCGCGCGCAGCGTCTTGACCGCGACGGTGCGCTCGATCTCGGGGTCGCGCGCGAGGTAGACGACTCCCATCGCCCCCTCGCCGACCACCGAAAGAATCTGAAAGCGGCCGAGCTTCGAGCCCGGCGCCAGATTCCTCACTCGTCGCGCTCCTCGGAGTCTTCCTCCTCCCGGCCGCTCTGCGCTTCGAACTCGCGCTCGCGGCGAGCGAGCAGGGCGTGCGCCTCTTCGGCTCGGTCGGGCGGCACCATCACGCGACTCGCGCCGAAGGCCCCGAGATCTTCGGGGAACGGCGACATCGACGGGCCCTCGACCTCGGACGGAATGCCCTGCGCCTCGAGGAATCCGGCGATCAGGGCCGCCTCGTCATCCTGCCCGACCGAAGCGACCTCGACCCACTCCTCGTCCTTTTCCTTCACGACCGCTCCTTCCTCGAGCTCATGGCTCGACGCGCAGCGCCCTTTCGCCGCGTGCGATCACGCGTCCCACGACCGCGGCGCGATGCGCCCCGCGGGCGCGGCAGGCCGCCGCATACGCTTCCGCCTCGGACTCGGGCAGCGCGACGAGGAGTCCGCCCGAAGTCTGCGCGTCGCAGAGCAGGAGGAAGTCCTCGTCGGTCACGCCCGCTCCGCGCGCGGCGCGCGGCGCGAGGTTGCGCACGTTGGCGCGCGAGCCGCCCGGAACGGCGCCGGACGCCACGAGGCGCCGGGCCTCCGACAGGAATGGGACGTTCGCGACGCGGAACTCTCCCGTCGTGCCGGAAGCCTCCATCATCTCGAACGCGTGGCCGAGCAGTCCGAATCCGGTCACGTCGGTTGCGGCATGCACCGAGAAGCCGTCCATCGCCTCCGCGGCGGGACGATTGAGCTGCGCCATCGTCGCGGCCGCCTCCGCCCCCGCCTCCGCCGACAGGAGTCGTTGCGCTCCCTCCCCGGCCGACGTGTCGATGCGGCCGGCGCGCACGGTCACGCCGATGCCGAGCGGCTTCGACAGCACGAGTGCGTCCCCCGGCCGCGCGCCGGCGTTCCTCGTGACGCGCGACTCCGCAACGAGACCGGCGACGGCGAGGCCATACAGGGGAATGTCGTGGTCGATCGAGTGCCCGCCCGCGACGACGGCGCCCGCCTCGGCGGCCTTCTCGGCTCCGCCGCGCAGAATCCCCTCGAGCGTCTCCCGCGGCAGCACCGAAAGGGGGAACGCCGCGAGCGCCAGAGCCAGGACGGGGCGGGCTCCCATCGCATAGACGTCGGAGAGCGCGTTGGCGGCGGCGATCTGGCCGAAGACGAACGGGTCGTCCACGACCGGCGTGAAGAAGTCCACGGTGAAGACGAGCGCCTGTCCGCCGCCGATGCGATACACGGCGGCATCGTCGGACGTGTCGTTGCCGACGAGGAGGTTTGGATCCTTCGGGACCGGAAGCTTCGAGAGAAGCGACGAGAGGTCGAACTGCGGAATCTTGCAGGCGCAGCCCGCCTTGGAGGCGAACGTCGAGAGCGCCGGGGGGCGGCCCGTGGCGGGAGTCACGCGCGGATTATAGGAGGCGCCGTCCCGGGCCGCCTCCATCCGACGGGAGCGAGACTAGTCGTCGCCGCCGCGCAGGATGAAGCCGAGCAGGAAGCCGGCGCCGATCGCGATGCCCAGCGACGCGCCGGGGTTCTCCCGCACGTAGCCGCGCACGTCGTCCCACAGCGGCCCATAGTCCTTTTGCAGGCGGCGGGCGGTCTTCTTGAAGTTCTTGCGGGCCTCCTCGCCGACGTCGTCGAACTGGTCGCGCGCACGCGCGTACCCCTCGCCCAGAGCATCCTTGGTCTGGTCGATCTTCTCTTCGACGAAATCCCGAGCGCGGTCGAACGGAGTGTCCTTGCCCATAGCACCTCCCGGTCGGAAGGGCCGCATCATATACCCTAGCGATCGAACCGAGATGAAGCGGCCGGTCACGCTGACTGTCGAAAAGACCCGCCAGCGCGCGCCCTGGGCGCCGTCGAGCATCCTGCGGGCGGGCGTCGCGTTGCGCAACGTCGTCGTCGAGACCTACAACGGCTTCAACGCGGACCGCGGGCTCGACCTCGCGGGCTCGCTCGCCTTCGCGACCCTGCTGCTCTCGGTGCCCTTGCTCGCGACCTTCGCGCTCCTCTTCGCGGCGTTCTTCCAGGACAACGTCAACGAGATCGTGGACCTCGCCAATCGGATCCTTCCCTTCCACGCCGCCCGCCTGTCGGAAAACCTTCGCGAGTTCATCCGCGAGTCGCTCGCGATCTCCGGAATCGGGCTGGCGGTGCTGATCGGATCCTCGATCCGCATGATCTTCATCGTCGAGGGAGTCTTCAACGCCGTCTGGGGCGCGCCGCGCCGCCGGGCCTGGATGCCGCGCATCGCGATCTATTCGCTCATGCTGCTGGCCGGTGCCCTCCTCGCCGGCGCGCTCGCGCTCGGCTTCCGCCGCCTCCGCGACACGGGCGTCGGCGGGCCTCTCCTCGGCGCGCCCGACGCGGAACACGCGCTGCGCTTCGCAATCGAATGGGCCGCCCTGACGCTGCTCTACAAGTTTCTCCCCAACGCCTACGTGCGCTGGACCGCGGCCGGCGTTGCCGCCGGTCTCATGTCGATCGCGCTGGAAGTCCTCCGCGGCCTTTTCGGCCTCTACGTGCACGCGCTCTCGTCGATGAACCTGATCACCGGATACCTCGCCCTCATCCTGCTGTCGCTCTTCTCCATCTATCTCCTGTGGGTCCTCATCCTCCTCGGAGTCGAGCTGACGCGGGCGATTCAGGTGCAGACGGGGCGCGCCGATGTACCGGGAGCCTTGCGCGCGGGGCGGGCCGAGAACGCCATCCGCATGCTGCTGCGTCTGACGCGCGGCGAGACCGACGGCTTCCAGGAGCTCTACGAGCAGCAGGAGGCCGACGCCGGCGAGGCCGAGAAGATCCTGAAAGCGCTCCTCGACAAGGGGATCATCGAGGGCGATCCGTCGAGCGGCTACCGGCTCGCGCACAAGCCGTGGCAGATCAGCGTGGCCGACGTGGTCGAAGCGATCTCGCCCGACCTCTTCCGCATCAGCCCCCACGAGCAGGATCGCGTCGTTCTGGTGCTCGAGCCGCTCTTCGCGCGGCTCGAGAAGGAAAGGCGCGCGCTCCTCGGCGCGACGCTCGTCGACCTGCAGGACTGATCGTCAGGCCGCCGGCCGCGGCGGCGCGAGGGCCTTCAGGAGCGGCGGCGCGAGGAACGTCGTCGCGAACACCGCGATGACGACGGCCACGAAGACGCCCGGCGGCAGCGCGCCGGTCTGCTTCCCGAGCGACGCGAAGATCAGGCCGACCTCGCCGCGAGGCACCATTCCCGCCCCGATGAACGCGCGCCGGACGCCGCCCCACGCGCAGTAGCCCGCCAGGAACTTGCCGAGGAAGCCGACGATCGTCAGGACGAGGGCGAGGAGCAGGCCCCGACGGTTCGCCGCGACCGTGGGATCGAGGAAGCGGACGTCCACCTGCGCTCCGACGGACACGAAGAAGACGGGAGCGAAGAGATCCACCGCAGGCTTCACGGCGGCGTCGATGTCGTGGCGGCGGTTCGTCCGGGCGAGCGCCATCCCGGCGGCGAACGCGCCGACGATCGGGGCCGAGCCGGCCGCCTGCGCCGCGCGGGCCATGAGGAGCGCGAAGGCCACGGCCGCGGCGACGAGGACGCCACGCACGCGGGCCGAGCCGACGACCTGGATCAGTCTCTTCCCGAGCGGAATCCCCACCGCGAGGGCCACGGCGAGGAACCCGACCGACAAGACGGCGGCCCGGACTGCTGCGCCGGTGTCCACCCGGCCCTTCTCGGCGATCTGGCTGACGACGGCGAGCACGACGAGACCGAGCACGTCGTCGAGGATGGCGGCGCCGAGGATGATCTGGCCCTCGCGCGTCGGAAGCACGCCCAGCTCCGAGAGAACGCGCGCCGTGATGCCGATCGAAGTGGCCGTCAGCGCGGCGCCGACGAAGATCGCCGTGATCGGCGCCTGCCCCGCCGCGAGCGAGAGCGCCCAGCCGCCGCCGAAGGGCAGGATCATGCCGGCGACCGCTACGGCGAGCGCGGGCAGCCCGACCCGCGCGAGCTCCGTCAGATCGGTCTCGAGGCCGACCTCGAAGAGGAGCAGGACCACCCCGATCTCGGCCACGAGCAGAACGCCATGCGAAAGCGGCACGAGTCCGAGCACCGACGGACCGAGCAGGACGCCCACGAGGAGCTCGCCCAGGACCGCCGGCTGACCGAGCCGTTCGGCGATCTCGCCGAAGAGCTTCGCCCCCGCGAGGGCCGCCGCGAAGGCGACCAGGAACGCGCCGATCTCGCCGTAATGCACGGGCGCGATCCTATGGCAGATCCCGGAGGCGCTTGTCCGACGACCGAGCGCGTGCTATTCTGCGCGGCCCGCTGGCGGCGTGGGGCTGTAGCTCAGTTTGGGAGAGCGCGTGAATCGCACTCACGAGGTCGCCGGTTCGATCCCGGTCAGCTCCACCCATTGCCCCTGCCGCGGACTTCCCGCCGGTCGCGTGTCCGGTCGAGGTGCCTCTGGATCGAACCGGCGACCTCACCGGGGGGTTCGGGGGGCGCAACGGCGCCCCCCGCCTGAGTCGTTGCCGCGAAACACGGCCGGCCGAGCGAAGCGAGGCGCGGCCGGTTCGATCCCGGTCAGCTCCACCAATTGCGTCGCCTTCGCTCGGCTCGGGACCTCGCTCCGCGACCGGCCCGCGGCTCGGCCAAAGGGCCTCGACCGCGTGCCTGGTCCCTCACCTCACTTCGGCTCCCGCGGCGCGAGGCTCCTCTCTCGATTACCTCGGGAGACTCCTCGCGCCGCGAATGACCGGGCGAAGCCGGCTGGAGCAGTCGTTCGCAGCGCGACCAAGCTTCGCGAAGCTCACCGAGCGAAGCGACTCGCGCTGCGGGAGCCGGAGCGCAGGGAGGGAATCAGGCGAGCGGTCGAGCCCCTTTGGGCGAGCCGCGAGCCGGTGCGCCGGCGGCGATTGCGTCCGAGCCGGCCGCTCGTCCTCGGAGACGCCGCCCGGCGCAGATTCGCGAGCAAGCTCCGGCGACGGTGATGCGCGCGGCCGATCACCTCCCCGACCAATTCAACGCCGCCTCGTGGTTCGTCGGGCGGCATGTGGCGGAGGGGCGCGGCGGGGACGTCGCCATCGTCACGGACTCGGAGCGGGTCTCCTATGGGGACCTCGACCGCCGGGTTCGGGCCTTCGCGGGGGCGCTCCGGGACGCCGGCATTCACGCCGGCGATCGCGTCGCGCTCGTGCTGCCCGACGGGCCGCTCTTCGCCGCGGCGTTCTGGGGGGCGATCGCGGCGGGCGCGGTCGCCGCGCCTCTCAATCCCATGATCCTGCCCGAGAAGCTGCGCGCGATCCTCGCCGACTGCGATCCGCGCCTTCTCGTCTTCGATCGCGAGCTCGTCGATGGCGCGGCGATCGCGAACGCAAACGAAAGCGTCCGCTGCGCGGCCTGGGACGCCCCCGAGGCCGGGGCGCGCCTCGCCGCAGGCAAACCGATCCCCGACTACGCCGCGACCCACCGCGACGCCTTCGCGTTCTTCCTCTATTCGAGCGGCACGACCGGCGAGCCCAAGGGCGTTGTCCACCTGCAGCACGACATGTGGATCTGCGCGCGGACCTACGGCGAGGCCGTGCTCGGCATTCGTCCGTCGGACCGCTGCTTCTCGGTCGCGAAGCTCTTCTTCGCGTACGGGCTCGGGAACGCGCAGTACTTCCCGTTCGACGTCGGCGCCTCGACGGTACTCTTCCGGGGGAGACCCACGCCCGATGCCGTCTTCGAGCAGGTCCGCCGCCACCGCCCCACCCTCTTCTTCGGCGTCCCGACGGCCTACGGCCACATGCTGGCGGCGATGGAGCGCGGGATCGCGTCGGACTTCTCGAGCGTGCGGGCATGCGCCTCCGCGGGCGAGGCCCTCCCGGCGAGCCTTTTCGAGCGGTGGCGCGAGCGCACGGGGCTCGAGATCTGGGACGGCATCGGCTCGACCGAGGCTTGCCACATGTTCATCTCCAATCGCCCGGGCGCCGTGCGGCCCGGGTCGAGCGGGCGGCCGGTCGAGGGCTACGCGGCGCGCATCGTGAACGAGGCGGGCGGGGAGACGGCGCCCGAGGAGATCGGCGACCTGCTCGTGCGCGGCGACTCGCTCATGGCGCTCTACTGGAACAAGCACGAGGCCACGAAGGCGACGCTCGCGGGCGAGTGGCTCCGCACCGGGGACAAGTACCGCCGCGACGCCGACGGCTTCTACTGGCACGCCGGACGAAGCGACGACATGCTGAAGGTCGGCGGAATCTGGGTCTCCCCCGTCGAGGTCGAGGCGGCTCTCGTCTCGCACCCGTCCGTTCTCGAGTGCGCGGTCGTCGGCCGCCGGGACTCCGACGGACTCGTGAAGCCGCACGCTTTCGTCGCCGCGCGGCCCGGAACGCCGGCCGAGGGACTGCCCGAGGCATTGCGCGCGTTCGCGAAGGAGCGACTCGAGCCGTACAAATGCCCGCGCTGGGTCACGATCGTCGCCGAGCTCCCCAAGACCGCGACGGGGAAAATCCAGCGCTTCCGGCTCCGGGAATCGGCTCTCTAGAGAGAGGTTACCCCCCCGCGGCCGCGCGACAGGACCGTCAGCCCGAGCGCGACGAGCAGGATCCCGTTGCCGACGAGCACCGCCGGCGCCGAGAAAGCCTTGGCGAGCGCGCCCGCCGCCAGATTGCCGAGCGGGATCGCGCCGCGAAACGCGAGCGAGTACACGGAGACGACCCGGCCGCGGAGGCGGTCCTCGACGCTCGACTGGACGAGCGTCATGAAAAGGGCGAACACCACCATGAGCGCGGCGCCCGCGAGCGCGAGAAGAAGGTACGAGAGGACGGGCGTCCGCGACAGCGCGAAACCGGCCATGAGCGCGCCGAAAGTGACCTGCATCGAGACCGCGACGACGCCCTTGTGGCGGACATGCCCGAGACTCGCGACGCCGATCGCGCCCGCGATCGCGCCGATCCCGAAGGCGGCGAGGAGCACGCTGTAGCCGCGGGCGTCGCGGTGGAAGACGTCCTTCGCGAACACCGGCAGAAACGTCACGAGCGGGAAGGAGCAGAGGCTTCCGGCGAACGCGAGGCCCACGAGACCGCGCAGCGACCTCTGATCGCGCACGGCGCGCAGGCCCGTCTTCAGGCTCTGCATCACGTTCTCGGTCGGCTTCCCCTCGATGCCGCCGCGCGTCAAGACGAGAAGCGCCGCGATCGGCGCGAGAAAGGAGAAGGCGTTCAAGCCGAAGCACGCCGCGGCGCCGAGCCGATAGAACGCCACGCCCGCGAGCACTGGCCCGATCACGCGCGCGAGGTTGAACTGGATCGAGTTCAGCGCGACGGCGTTCGGGAGGTCCTCCTTGTCGACGAGGGTCGGGACGAGCGCCTGGTACGCGGGCCCCCCGAAAGACTGCGCGAGGCCGACGACGAACGAGAGCGTCAGGATGATCCACACGTGGAGCCCGCCGCCGAGGATGAGCGCCGCGAGCGTCACGGCGCTCGCCATCTGCACGACCTGCGAGCCGAGGAGGATCTTCCGCCGGTCGAAACGGTCGGCGAAAACGCCGCCGAAGAGGGAGAAGAGCAGGAACGGCGCGTCGCCGAGGAACGCGTCGAGCCCGAGAAGCGCGACGTTGCCGGTCATCGTGAGGATGAGCCAGTTCTGCGCGACTTCCTGCATCCACGTGCCGACGCTCGATGTGAAGGCGCCCGCCCACATGAGGCGGAAGTCCCGGTAGGTGAACGCCTTGAAGGTGCGTGTCAAGCGATCGGACGCGCGATCAATTGTCGGGAAGCGTCGGGGTCTTCTCGACTTCTCCGGTCATCGGAACGAAGCGCACGGGCAGGATCGCCTGCTCGGTCACGACGCCCGCCGCGTCTTTCCGGTACACCTTGAGCTCCTGGAAGAAGCCGCCCACCGGGATGACCAGGCGCCCGTTGGGCGCGAGCTGGTCGAGCAGCGGCTGCGGCAGGCGCTCCGGCGCGGCAGTCACGATGATGGCGTCGAACGGCGCTTCCTCCGGCCAGCCGCGGTAGCCATCCCCCTCGCGCACGACCACGTTGTCGTAGCCGAGCGACTTGAGCCGCTCCGCCGCCGACCGGGCGAGCTCGGGCACGATCTCGATCGAGTAGACCTGCTTGCAGACCCTCGACAGGACGGCGCTCTGATATCCGGAGCCGGTGCCGATCTCGAGGGCCCTTTCGTTCGGGGTCAGGTCGAGGAGCTCCGTCATGAGCGCGACGATGTAGGGCTGCGAGATCGTCTGGTGTCCGGCGATCGGCAGCGGCGTGTCGTCGTAGGCGTGCGCCTGCTGGGACGGCTCGACGAAGAGATGCCGCGGCACCTCCCGCATCGCGGCGAGCACCCTCGGGTCGCTCACGCCGCGCGAAACGATCTGCGTCTCGACCATGCGCGTACGCTTGGCTGCGTCGGCGTCGGCGCCCGCTTTGGGACGCGGGACCGGCGGCTCCGATCTCCCGCAGCCGCCCGCGGCGGCGAACACCGCGACGAGCCAGAGCACGAGTCCGGCCTTCATCTCGCGGGCGCTCCCGCATCCCACACGACGCGTCCGCCGACGATCACGAGGGCCGGACGGATCGAGGGGATCTCGCGCGGCGCCGCGGTCATGGGGTCGGCCGCGAGCACGGTCAGGTCCGCATCGTACCCGGGCGCGATCCTGCCTCGCCGCCCCTCCTCGAACGCCGCGTATGCCGCGTCGGTCGTGAAGAGCGCGAGCGCCTCGGCCCGCGTGAGCCGTTCCTCGGGCCGCCATCCGCCGGGAGGATTTCCGGAGAGGTCCTGCCGCGTCACCGCGGCGTAGAAGCCGAGGAGCGGATTCTCGGACTCGACCGGAAAGTCGCTGCCTCCAGCCAGGCGCGCGCCCGCCGCCTTGAGGCGCCGCCACGCGTACGCGCCTTCGATTCGCTTCGGGCCGACGCGCTTTTCGGCCCACGGCATGTCGGACGTGGCGTGCGTCGGCTGGATCGAAGCGATGACGCCGTCCTTCGCGAACCGCGGAATGTCGGAGAGCGCGACGACCTGCGCGTGCTCGATCCGCGGGCGATCGCCGCCGGGCGCCGCGCGCGGGACCGCGGCGGCGGCCTTCTCGAAGGCGTCGAGGGTCTCCCGGTTCGCGCGGTCGCCGATCGCGTGGACCCAGAGCTGCCAGCCCTTCTGTCGGGCCTCGCGCGCGAGCACGTCGAGCCGCTCGGGAGGCGTCACGAGCAGGCCGCGCTGCCCCGGCTCGTCGGAGTAATCCGCCTCGAGCGCCGCACCGCGCGACCCGAGCGCGCCGTCGGCGATCACCTTGATCGCCCGCACGGTCAGGAAGTCCGAGCCCCGGCCGATCCGCACTCCGCGCCGGAAGGAGGCCGGCAGCAGGTCCTCGTCCGCGGAGACCGTCGCATAGACGCGGATCGGGAGCTCGCCGCGGCCGGCCAGCCGCTCGAGGGCCGCGAGAGACTCCGGTCCGTAACGCGAGGCGTCCTGGACTTCGGTGAGGCCCGCGCGCACGCATGCACGCGCCGCCGCGAGAAGCCGGCGTTCGCGGTCGGAGGACGAGGCCACGGGGACGACGCGGCGCAGGAGACCGATCGCCTCGTCCACGAGAACGCCCGAAGGCGTCCCGTCCGGGCGGCGCATGATCCGGCCGCCGGGCGGGTCGGGCGTCTCCCGGACGAGACCCGCCGCCGCGAGCGCCTTCGAGTTGACCCAGACGGCGTGCCCGTCGACACGCTCCGCCCAGGCCGGCCGATCGGGGATCGCGGCGTCCAGATCCCTCGCGTCGGGAAATCGTTGTCCCGGCCAGAGGTTCTGGTCCCAGGCGCGCCCGGCGGCCCAGGCGCCCGGCGGAAGCGACGCCGCGGCGAGGGACATCCGCGTCGCCGCCTCCCCGGCCGAAGCCGCCCCGCGCAGGTCGGCGATCTCGAGCGCCTCCCCGAGTCCCTCGAGATGTCCGTGCGCGTCCGCCCAGCCGGCGAAAACGAACCGTCCCGAGAGATCGACCGTTCGGGCGCCGCCGGCCTGCGCCCGGGCGGCCGCCGCGTCGCCCACGAGGACGATCCTTCCGTCGCGGAGCAGGATGCTCGCCCGGCGCGCCGGCTGCCGGGGCTCGACGTAGACGAGGCCGCCCTCGAGGAGGAGGGCCGGGGCCGGAGTCGCCGCCAGGGCGGCGAGAGCCAGAAGCGGCAGCAGCACGCGCCGATTCTAGACGGTCAGACCCGCCGCGTGATCAGCAGCGTCTGGTCGTCGTACTGCGGCATGCCCCGCGCGAAGTCGGAGACCGCCGACAGAATCGCGTCGCAGATCTGCGCCACGGGCTGCGCCGCCTGCCGCGTGATGAGGGCCGAGAGGCGGTCGAGGCCGAATTCCTCGTCGCTCTCGTTGACCGCCTCGGTCACGCCGTCCGTGTAGACGCAGAGGAGGTCGCCGTGGCCGAGCGTCACCGTCTCTTCGCGCCACGACGCGCCGGGAAGCATGCCCACCGGTACGCCGGTCGACTCGAGCCGCTCGAGGCGTCCGTCGGCGCGCGCCACGAGCGCCGGATTGTGCCCGGCTGAGACGTAGCGGAAGAGCCCCGAGTCGGGCTCGAGCAAGCCGAAGAAGAGCGTCAGAAACTTTCGCGTCGCGGCGAAGCGCTGCAGGTGGCGGTCGATGCGCGCGACGAGCTCGGCGATCGTCTTGGCCTCGTCGATCTGCAGGTGCACCGCCGAGTGGACGGTCGAGACGAGCAACGCCGCCGGAACGCCCTTTCCCGAGACGTCGGCCACGAGGAAGGCGATCCGTCCCCTCGACAGCGGGAAGAGATCGTAGTAGTCGCCGCCGACCTGGCGCGTCGGCACGTTCGACGCCGCGATCTCGACTCCCGGCACCTCCGGAAGGGCGCGCGGCAGGATCTCCCGCTGGATCGCCGCGGCGAGCTCGAGCTCCCGCTCGATGCGCTCCTTCTCGATGGCCGCTCGGTGGAGCCGCGCGGTCTCGATCGCCGCCGCGGCCTGATTCGCGAAGAGCGAGAGGAGGCGCGCGTCGGTCGCGGTGAAGTCGAGCACGCCGCTGTCGCGCGACTCCTTGTCCGCCACCGCAATCACGCCGAGGCGCCGCCCGGGAACGGAGATCGCGACGGCGAGACACTTCTCGCAGGAGGAAAGCCGCAGGCCCGCCGTGAGCTCGTCGGCGGCCGCGTTGTTGACGACGGCCTCCCCCTCCGGCAGCGCCCAGCGCGGCACCTCGCGCGGCGACACGAGCTCCCCGCCGATGTGCCGGGACAGCAGCGCCGACCCGTCCTCGGCGAGCAGGACGAGACTCCCCTTCCGGGCGTCCGTCAGTGAGATCGACCGGAAGAGCACCTCGTCGGCGAGGGCCGGCAGATCGAGCTGCCCGGCGAGGGACAGCCCCAGGTCGTAGAGTGACTCGAGCTCGAGGACGCGAGTCCGGACCTCGAAGTCGGCCTCCTTCACGAGACGCGAGAAACGGTGAGCGCCGAGCGCCGGTCCGAGCAGCGCCGCGAGGATCCCCGCGAGGTCGGCGGCCTCTTCGGCCGGCACGCCCTCGAGGCCGAGCAGTCCGTGGAGTTCCCCCTCCGCCTCGAGCCGCACCCAGAGGCGCCCGTCGCGCACCCCGCTCTCGGAAGGGCACGGCTCCGGCATCGTCCAGACGCCGGAACCGCCGCCGAACGTCGCCGCCTCGCTCCAGCGTTCTTTTTCCCGCAGAAAGAGCGCGGCGCGCGATGCGCCCGAGACGATGGCCGCGGTCCCGGCCAGGCGCGCGGGCGCGGGCCGGTCCGGATCCTGGCGCAGGACGACCCCGACCTCTCTCCACGCATCGCGCATGCGATCGGCGGAAGGTTCCGGCGCGGGACGCATGGAGGTCAGACGCGCGGCGAGACCGCCTGGAGCGCCTCCTCCTGCGTGCGGTAGATCGTGGCGTACTGCGCGAGGCCCATGATGCGGAACGTCTTGTCGATCGTCGGTGTCAGACCGCAGAAGGCCAGGACCCCCTTGCGGTCCATCACCCGCTCGAGCACCTCGATCAGGATCGAGATGCCGATCGAATTGACGATCCGTGTCTTCTCGAGATTCATGACGAGGGCGCGCGCTCCGGCCTCGAGCTGCGAGTAGGCCTCGCGGGCGATTTCCTCGCCTCCCTGGTTGTTGATGTATCCATCCGTCCAGAGGACCGCCACGTCGCCGCGGCGCTCGGCCGTCACCTTGCAGGCGTCGCTCACTTGTACTTCCTCATGACGATCCGCGTTCCCCAGTCTCCCGAGCTGATCTGCACGCCGTCCATCAGGCTGCGAATGATCTGGAGTCCCCACCCGCGCTTGCGTTTGCCCTGGAACGTCTGCTCCGGAGTGGGCGGCTCGAGGCGCAGGTGATCGAAGCCCCGTCCCTGATCGAAGACCTCGACCTCCAGCCAGTCACCTCCGCCTTCGTCCCGACCCAAACGAAAGGTCAGGTGCAGCCGCTCGTCGCGCGTGTGCGCGTGCTCGAAGGCGTTGATGCAGGCCTCCACGAGCGCCAGTTTGACCTCGTCGATCTTATCGCGGGACATTCCGACGTGCTCGCCGAGAGCGGCCGCCTGGGCCGTCGCGACGATCTCCATCTCCGGCGCTACCGGGATGTCCAGAGAGATGTCGCGCGAGCCCCCGATCTGGGGCGTCGGAGGAGCCGTCTTCCGTTGGACCATCAGGTTTGCGGTCGGACCCTCGTGCGTCAGAAACGCAGAAAGAGCTGCAGCGATCGGAAGAGAACCGGCGGGAGTCTATCGGAGAGGAAGAGAAGCGAGCCGATCGCGAGCTCTCCCAGAAGGAGCGACCAGAGCACGCCGGGGGCAACGACTTCGAAGAGGGGGGCGGCGAGCTCTTTCTTCATGGGTGACTCGGCGATTACATAGGGCAAGGTCCCTGCCAAGAGGTCGCGCGGGTGAAATTTGGGTCAAGTTATTGAAAATAAGTAGTTTGGAATATCGAAGCCGTCAGACAACTAAGTTATATAGATGTGTCAATAGGACTCATATAGTAGTGGATACGTCGCGAATATATAAAATAAATTATTGATAATAAGATAATAAGACATTATATGTGACAATTTGATACTGCGCACTATTGTCCCACTGACCTGCGCCGATACAGCGTCCGTCGGCTGATTCCGAGCAGTCGGGCCGCGCGGCTCTTGTTTCCGCCGGCGATCCGGAGGACGCGCTCGATGTGACGATCCTCGAGCGCCTTGAGGCTCGCCGGCTCCTCCGACGTTCCGGCGGGCTCGAGTCCCGCGGCGGACGGCGATGCCGGCGGCAGCCACTGCAGGTCTTCACGCCGCACGATTCCCCCCTGCGACAGCGCCGCCGCGCCCTCGAGCAGGTTTTCGAGCTCGCGGACGTTGCCGGAAAATTCGTGGGTCAGCAGCGCCGCGTACGCTTCGCGTTCGAGAATCGGCGCGTCGCGGCCCTCGCGCGCCGCGAACCGCTCGAGGAAGTGGCGCACGAGCCGCGGAATGTCTTCGCGCCGCTCGCGCAGGGGCGGGAGGGCGATCTCGACGACCCGGAGGCGATAGTAGAGATCCTCACGGAACTCCCCGCGCGCGATTCGGGCCGGAAGGTTCGCGTGCGTCGCGGCGAGCACGCGGACGTCGATCGGGATGCGCCGCCGCCCGCCCACCCGCTCGATCTCCCGCTCCTGGAGAACGCGCAGGAGCTTCGCCTGGAGCGCGATCGGCATGTCGCCGATCTCGTCCAGGAAGAGCGTCCCGCCGTTGGCCCCTTCGAAGCGGCCCTGCCGGGCCTCGACGCCGGTGGCCACGCCGCGTTCGATGCCGAAGAGCTCCGACTCGAGCAGGGTCTCCGGAAGCGCCGCGCAGTTGATCGCGACGAAAGGCTGGTTGGCCCGGTCGCTGCGGGCATGGATCATCCGCGCCACGAGCTCCTTGCCCGTGCCACTCTCGCCCGTGATCAGGACCGAGATGCGGGACGAGGCGACCCGTCCCACGAGATCGAGCACGCGCCGCGCCGCCGGAGACTCGCCGACGAAGAGCCGCCCCGCCGCCGCGCGGCCCGTCTCGTCGAGCAGGCGCCGATTCTCTTCTTCCAGGCGCTCGCGCTCGCGGGTCAGGCGCTCGAGGTGGCGGCGGTTCTCGATCGCCATGCCGCACAGCCCCGCGAGGGAGGAGAGGAAGCGCGCGTCCTCCTCCGCGAACGCCGCTTTTTCTCCGCGCCGCAGCTCCTTGTCCGCCAGCACGAGAACGCCGACGGTCCGCGGGCCGCCGCGGATCGGAACGCCGATCGCCGCCGAGACGGGCGTGCGCAGGAGGCGGAACTTCTCCCGGCGGACCGCGGCGTCGGCCGCGAGCACGTCGCGGAGGAACTCGTCCGCCGCCACGACGGATTCCGACAGGTGGCGCGCGAGACCCACCCGCGCCTCCGCGCGCACCGCGCCGCCCTCGCCGTAGGTCGCGAGGTATCCGCGCGACGCGTCGAGGACGCCGACCGCGCGCCCGAGCACGTCCTCCGCGAGGGCCTCCTCGCTCGGAAGCGAGCCCAGGGACAGGCCCGCGTCGTAGAGGGTCTCGAGCAGGAGGAGTTTTCGCTGGGTCTCGAAATCGCGGCCGGCGGAGTCCATGCGCGGAGGGCTATTTCGACGCCGCGAGCACCTTCTCGCGCCGCAGCTGCGCCACGACTTCTTCGGACCCGCGCGCGGGAGCCCAGCTCGGATTCCACTTGCGGTTCTCGGCGAGCAGCTTTTCCGCGCGGTCGAGATCTCCCTGGCGCGCGACGAGCTCGGCGAGCAATGCCCGGCCCGAGAAGACCCAGTGCCGCTGCTCGAAGCTCCCGTAGGTGTTCTGCGGGTTGTCGAGCTTCTCGCAGAGGGCGACGGCCTCGGCGGTCTTCCCCTGGCGCGCCAGGGCCTGCGCCATCAGATAGTTCCAGCCCGGGTCGTCGACCACCTTCTGCTTCTGCTCGGCCATTTCTTCGGAATAGGCCGCGATGATCTTCGGCGCGACCGCCCGGAGGAGCCGCTCCGTCTCCGCAGGCCGGTTCTCGAGGAGCGCCTCCAGAGCGTCCATCACCGTCTTCGTGATCTCGGGGTTCTTGTCGCCCGGAATGGCCCGGTACTCCGCGATCAGCTGGCGCGCCTGCGCGGCGTCCTGCGTCACGAAGGCGACGCGGATGGCCTCGCGCAAGTGCTGGCGTCGGACGTCGTCGTCGTTTGCTTCGCGGGCCCCGCGGCGGAACGCCTCGATCGCGCGCGCGTAGTCTCCCTTGCCCTCGTAGGCGATCCCCATGTGGAGATAGGCGAGGAAGAAGTCGGGCTTCATCTTCAGGACCTGATTCAGGTTCGCGATGGCCTCGTCGTAGTGCCCCGAATACGCCTGAACCTCGGCGAGACTGTCGTACGGGTTCGCCTGATCGGGCGCCATGAACTGGTACTTCCGCAGATTCTCCATCGCCTGATCGTATTCGCCACGGTAGGCGTGGTAGTAGCCGAGGCTGTTGTAGGCGAGCGCGTTGTTCGGCTCGACCGCGAGGAGCTCCTTGAAGATCTCCTGCGCCCGCGCGGTGTCGCCTTTCTCGATCGCGTGGTTGGCGAGCATCATGGCCGCGCGGATGTCGTCGGGATATTTCTCGTGCGTCTCCTGCGCGAACTTCAGCGCGTCGTCCCTGCGGCCCTCGCGGAGCGCCAGCTGCGTGTCGACGTGGAGGCGCTCGCGCTCGGTCAGCCGGTCGCGCTCCTTCGCCGCGCGCCGCACGAGCACGAGCGACTGGTCGCCGGGCGTCATCCGCGCGAGGCCCAGCATCGCCTCGGCGAACTGGGGATCGAGCTCCAGAGCGCGCGCGAAGCCCTCCCGAGCCTCTTTCAGGTAGTAGCTGCGCTCGTTCTGGAGCGCCTGCCGGAAGACGCGCTCCGCCTCGGACGAGGACGTGGTCAGCTCCTTCGCGCGGCCGAAGTACAGGGCCGCCGCCACGCCGACGACGGCGAGCAACAGACCTCCGGCCCCGAGGGCCACCAGGCGCTTCCTCATGGTCTTCCACTTGATCATACGAGAGGAAACCCCCTGAGTTTCGACACCTTTACGGCGCGGCCGGGGTCCGGCAGCCGGCGCCCGGCCTCGCATCCGACGACCCGTCCCGCCGGCACGTTATTCCACCCTCAGGAACAGGAAGGTCATGTCGTCGTACTGGTCGGCGCCGCGCACGTGCTCCCGGATGTCCCCGAGGAGGCCCCGGGCGATCTCCTCGAGCGGCTGGTCCCGACGCGAGCCGACGGACCTCATGAGCCGCTCCTCTCCGAAAGGGTTCATCTCCTCGTCCATCGCCTCGGTGAAGCCGTCCGTGTACAGGAAGATGAGATCGCCCCGGCGCAGGAAGAGCTCGCACGTGTCGTAGGCGACCTCCCGGAACGCGCCGAGCGGCAGGCGGTGCTCCGGGGCGTCGAGGAATCGCGGTCCGCCGTCGCCCGACCGCAGGAGGATCGGTAGCGGCTGGCCGCCGATCGCGTAGCGCAGGCTCATGGCATCCGGGTCGAGCAGGAAGTAGCCGAGCGAGACGAACATCCGCCGCTTGATCGAGTAGATCCGCCGGTTCGACTCCTGGAAGAGCGTTCCGGGATCGCGTGTGGTCTGGGCGCGCGAGTAGACGATCTCCTTCGACGCGACCATGAGGAGCGACGCGGGCACCGATTTGCCCGACACGTCGCCGATGACGACGCCGAGCCGCCGGTCCTCGAACGGTATGAAGTCGTAGAAGTCCCCGCCGACGACCTTCGCCGGCAAGCTGCCGCCGAGAAAAGAGAATCCGGGAACGATCGGCACCGAGCGCGGCAGCAGGCTCGCCTGAATGTCGCGGGCGATCTCGAGGTCGCGGCGCCACTCCGCCTGCCGCGTCATCTCGTCGTGCAGGAGAGCCGTCTCGATCGCGAGCGCCGATTGGTTGGCGAGCGTCGTCAGCAGCGCCTCGTCTTCCCGATCGAAGCGCTCGCCGGAGAGCTTCTCCTTGAGCGCGAGAAGTCCCATGAGGCGCTCGCGATAGACGAGGGGGACGAGCAGCTGGAAGCCCTCCTGGAGGAGCCGCTCCCGGAACTCCTGGCTCTCCGAGTCCGCGAAGTGGAACGACAGCTCCTCGAGGAGGGCCGGCTTGCCCTCCTGCCGCAGGACCCGGCGCAGGGCGGCCTCCGGCGAGAGCCGGTCGTCGCGCCGGCCGCGGCGTTCGAGCCAGCCCTCCCGGTCGCGCAGCCACAGCGAGGCCTTCTCGAGCCGCATCGTGGCCGCGATGTTGGCCGTCAGGTAGTCCGCGATCTTGCCGAGGTCGAGCTCGCCCGTGATCGTCTCGCTCATGGAAAGCAGGGCCGTCTGGTAGTTGAGCTTGTCGCGGAAGAACAGGCGATCGAGGGGCGTCTGGAGCCGCCGCCGCAGGAACTCGAAAAGCGGAATCGCAACGAGGAAGAAGCCGAAGTTGAAGATCGGCGAAGACGAGAGACGCGATCCCGCGAAGAGCTTCGCCGCCGTCGCGATCGCGAGCGTGTAGAAGCCGAAGACGATCGCCGTCGTCGCCGCGTAGAGAAAGGTCCGCCGAACGACGAAGCGGATGTTCAGCATCTGGAACCGGACGATCGCGTAGGCGAACGTCAGAGGAATCAGGATCATCGGCACGATGCCCCAGAAGACGTAGTCGTCGATCTGGAACGCCGACGGCAGGACGATGCCGAGGAGCACGAAAGGAGCCGTCCCGAGGATCGTGCCGACGAAGACGTGAAACGCCTGACGCCGCTCGCGCGCGTCCGGCAGCGTGAACGCCGAGTGCGCCAGGGCGATGAGCCCGAGCACCAGGTAGTCGCCGAGCAGAACCCAGGACGAGAGCGGCGCGCCCGAGAGCACCGAGACCGGCTCGCCGCGCACCTGACGGAAGACGTCGTACAGGAAGACGAACGGAGGGATCGCGTAGAGCAGGTAGAAGAGCCCCGGGCTCGCCGAGAGGAAGTCCTGCAGAAGGACCTTCCAGCGCGCCGGCGATTCGCCGGTCCACTCGTCCGCCCGCGCAAAGCGCAGCTGCTTGGGCCGCGGAAAGACGAGGAAGAAGTGGAGGAAGACGGCCGGCAGCAGGAAGAGGCTCACCGTGCCGGTGTTCTGAACGAAGACGTCGATCCACCAGTAGGACGCCGGCCGCAGGCGGCACACGAAGAAGAGCAGGAAGAGGACGCAGAGCAGGAAGAAAAGCCGCGCGGCGCGGTCGTCCGGCCGGTGGCGAAAGACGAAGAGACCGATGAGGAAGAAGAGGAACCCGAGGCCGGCGGCGTAGAGATAAGTCGAGCCGCCGAGCCGCACCGAGGACAGCTTGACCGGAACGGTGAGCAGCGTGCCCCCGCGCGAAACGAGGTAAGGAACGGTCTCGCCGATCCGGTGCTTGAGAAGCTCCTCCGACGCGTCCGAGGCGGTGTTGACGAGGCGGCGCCAGATTCCGACGACCCGGTCGCCCGGACGAATGCCGGAGATCTGCGCCGGACCGCCGGTCTCGACCGCCCGCACCTCGATGCCGCCCCGGCTGTAGGGCATGGGTACGATCCCGTCGTTCGGCCGCGGGGAGAACATGTCGGCGATCGAGATGATCGCCAGGGTCAGCCCCACTAGGCCCGCGGCGTAGAACCACGCGCGGCCCGACCCCGCCGGCGCCGGCGGCGGCGCGGCCCCGGACGTGGCGCGCTCCTCTCCCATCCCCTCCCTCACTCCTCTGGAATCGCCCATGTTAACCGCTCGAACCGGCCCGCCCTTCCGCCGGCGAAGCCTCGGAGCCCCTCCGATATCCTTGCGGGCGAGGTCCGCCGAAATGCCGTTCGTCACGTTCGAAGGGGTCGAGGGGTGCGGGAAGTCCACGCAGCTCGCCCGGGCCGCGGCCCGCCTGCGCGAGCGGGGAAAGGCGGTCCTCGAGACCCGCGAACCGGGAGGGACGCCGATCGGCGAGCGCCTGCGCGCTCTGCTCCTCGACGCCGCGCGCCGGGAGCTCGACGGCGTGACCGAGTGGCTCCTGATCGAGGCGGACCGCCGCCTGCACGTCCGGGAGGTGCTGCGGCCCGCCGTCGCCGCCGGGACCTTCGTCCTCTGCGACCGCTACAGCGACTCGACCGAGGCCTACCAGCAGGCCGGCCGCGGCATCGACCCGGCGGCGGTCGCCCTCGTCGACGGCCTCGCACGCGACGGCCTGACTCCCGACCTGACGCTGCTCTACGACCTCGAGCCGGAAGCGGGGCTCGCGCGTACGCGCGGCCGCGACGGGCCGAACGTGGGCCGTTTCGAGGCCGCGGACCTCTCGTTCCATCGCGCCGTCCGCGCGGCGTATCTGGAGATCGCTCGCCGCGAGCCGCGGCGCGTCGTCCTCATCCGCTCAGATGCGGATCCGGACGCGGTCTTCCGCGAAACCTGGCGCCACCTCGCGGAGCGTTTCTCGCTGTGACCGCCTCCGAACACACGACGCTCGTGTCGCGCCTCGACCCGGCGCGGGGACTTCCCGGAGCGCTCCTCCTCACCGGACCGGGAGAAGCCGTGCTCGCGCGCGAGGCGGCGGCGCTCGCCGCGGCGTTGCTGTGCCCGGGCGGGGATCCCGACGGCACGTGCGCGTCCTGCCGGCGGACGGCCGCGGGCCTGCATCCGGACCTCTTCGTCGTCGCTCCGGAAGGAGTTCAAATTCGCGTCGACCGCGTGCGCGAGGCCCTCGCCTTCGCCGCCGGCCGGCCCTACGAGGCACCGCGCCGCGTCGCGATCGTCGCGCGCGCCGAGCTGCTCGGAGCGGAGGCGGGCAACGCGCTGCTCAAGAGCCTCGAAGAGCCCGGCGCACGCATGCAGTGGATCCTGACGACGACGAGGCCGGAGTCGCTCCTTCCGACGATCCGGTCGCGCTGCGCCGTCGCACGCGTCTCCGCCCCGCCCGACGCCGAGCGCATCGCCCGGTGGCGCGCGCGCGGATTCTCCGAGGAGGACGTCCCGGACCTGCTGCTTCTGGAACGCGAGCGCGAAGAGGCGGCGCCGGAGGATCTCGAGGCCTTCCGGCAGTGGCGGACGGCGATCCTCGAGGCGCTCGAGGCCAGCCTGCGCGGCGGAAGGGTTGCGTCCCTCGTCTTCCTGGCCGAGGCGCTCTCGCGCGAGGAACCGGCGGCCGCGCACCGTCTGGCCGAGCTGCTGGCCGACGCGGCCGCCGTCGAAGCCGGCGTGGACCCTCCGCGCCACCGATCGGTCGCGGGGAGCCTGCAGCGCATCGCGCGGGCCGTGCCGCGCGCCGCTCTGGACCGCGCCGCGCTCCGGTCGGTCGACGCCCCGCCCGACAGCCGCCGCGGAAACCGGCGGCTCCACTTCGAGTCGGTCCTGCTCGAGCTTTTCCTCGCGCGGCGGCCGGCCGGCGCCTGACCTCGCGCGGCCAAAAAACGTCGAAGGAACCGACGGGAGCGGGTCCGGCCCGGGAAAGTGCGGGCCTGGGAGCTACCGGACGAGAGCGGGTGGCGTGAATCGAGTCTTGGACGCCGCGAGCCGGGCTCCCCCCGACGGTTCCTTCAACTCCCGAGACTATACGCCCGGTCCCGCCGCAAGAGGCCGGGACCGGGCGTTGGTCGCGAATCCGCCGGCGTCAGCGCTCGAGTTCGAGGTCGATCGTCTCGGTCTTGCCCGGATCGACGTTCACCTCGACGGTGCGATCGTGGAATCCGGGGCGCGAGATCGTCACGACGTGATGGCCCGGCGAGACCTTCAGGCCCTGGAGCTGCTGCGAGAGGTCGTCGGCTGTCCCGAGGAATCGGTCGTCGAGATACACGGCCGCGTCGGGCGGGTCCACCTGGATCCGCAGCCGCGACGGACGCACCGAGGAGCTCGCGCCCTCCCGATCCCGCCACGAGCCGCCTTCCGAAGACGGCGGCGCCGCCTGCGGAGAGTGATTCCGCTGAGGCGGAGGCGGGTTGTCCATCTGGACGTCGGGGTTGCCGTTTCCGCGCTGGTCGGGGCCCGGGCCCTCGTCGTAGGAGCCGTCGGGCTCGGCCACGGTCTGGTTGTTCTTCTTTCCGAAATAGCGGTGAATGCCGCCCGGGACCTTCGGCGTGTCGTAAGAGCCGTACTGCTTCGAGCCCGGAATCTTCTTGAGCTTGTCGTCGAGCTTGAGCATCGTGCCGACCTTGGCGTCGATGTCGTACTCCTTCGTCTCGAATCCTTCGAGGCGGAACTCGAGCTTGTACTGGCCCCGCTCCAGGTAGAGGTAATCCGGGTTCCCGTCGAAATCGTCGGCGGTCCCGATGTAGTTGCCGTCGAGGAAGACGCGCGCCTCCTCGGGCGAGATGTCGGTCTTCACGATCCCCCAGGCGCCGGGCACCGCGTTGGCGTAGCCATAGCCGTAGCCGTACGGGTAGCCATAGCCGTAGCCGTAACCATAGGGATAGCCGTACCAGCCGTAGTAGCCCCAATAGCCGTACGGGGCGTACCAGCCCCAGCCCCAGCGCGGGCCCCACCAGCCGCCGTGGCCCCCGTGCCATCCGCCTCCACCGCCATGCCAACCGCCGCCACCGCCGTGCCAGCCGCCACCGCCATGACCGCCGCCTCCGCCGTGGCCGCCGCCTCCGCCGTGGCCCTGCGCAAGTATCGGCGCGGCCGGAGCGAGAAGCAGGACCGCGAGGCCGATCAGGATGAGTTTCTTCATGGACATACTCCCGGCAAGAGTATGAGCAATTCGGGAGCCAGTTTCGAGCCGGGGCGGCGCCGTCGCAACCCGAGCGAATCGAGTCACTTGCCGATCAGCCCGGAAGCCGGCGGCGCGCCGGCCTGACCTCGGCGGGAGTCACCTCGTCCCCTCCGGAGGAAGGCGCCACGAGCCGCGTCGAGAGCCCGCGACGGAGCCCGCGGAGATAGTCGCGCCTCAGAACGCGGTCCACGGCGCGCCGGCCGCCCGGCAACTCCCAGCTCTCCGCGAGGCCCGCCCAGAACGCGAGCCATCGCGCGCCCGCGCCCTCGCGCGGCGGCAGCGCACGCGCCTCCTGTACGCCGAGGAAGTCTTCGAGCTCGGGGTGCTTGCCGAAGAACACGGCCGCCGACTCGCCCGAGCTCTCCTGCCGCCGCCGGAACGACGCGAACGAGATGTCGTGATGATGTCGCGTCACCGCCTCGGCGCGGTACACGATGCGCATGCCGCGGCGCGTCAGGCGGTAGGCGATCTCGATGTCCTCCCACGCCGCGAACGGGAACGTCGTGTCGAAGAGCCCGACCTCCAGCAGCAGCGCCCGCGGCAGCGAGATGTTCGACGTGTAGAAGAAATTGAACGGCACGCGCTCCGGGTCTTCGATCAGGCCGTAGCCGAACTGGAGCCCGTACTCGTTGATGTGATGGAGAAACGGCGAGACGCGCCGCTCGCTCGGCCAGGTGGTGTAGCCGAGCACGGCCACCGCATCGGGGCGCGGCTCCTTGTGCGCGCGCGCGTGAACGGCGAGCAGATTCGGCTCGGGCACGGTGTCGTCGCCGAGAAAGAGGATGAGCTGCCCGGCCGCCTCGCGGACGCCAAGGTTGCGCGCCGCCGCGGGCCCCGCGTTTTCCTGCGCGAGATGGCGGAAGGGATACCGCGGCGCGTACGCCGCGAGCCGTGCGGGGGTGTCGTCGCGGGATCCGTCATCCACCACGACGACTTCGAACGCCGGGGCACCGGCCTGCGCGGCGAGCGCGTCGAGAACGCGAAACAGAGTTTCCGGCCGCTGGTAGGTCGGGATGACGACGGAGAAGACGGGCGTCACGCGCCCGCCTCGAAGATCTCGGCGAGCGTCGTCCGCACGAGCCCGGGAGCGTCCGCCAGAAACTCCCGGAAGAACTCCGTATCGAACTGGCCGTCGCCCGGATACGTCGGCACGAGACGGAGCGGGAAGCGCGCGAAGATCTCGGCGTCCGTCCGCCGCCTCCGCGCCTGGACGGCGCGGCGCTTGGCGGCGAGGGCGTCGCGGTGCCGGCGAATCCAGAGGAGCGCCCGCAGGTGCGCCGCCGTGAGCGGGTCGTCGAGTCGGACCGCGGGCGTCTCGGGCAGCGAGATTCCGAAGAGGGCCGCGAGCGCGCGCCGCCGCGGAGGGGCCAGCGCGTACGGATCGCGCTCGAGCTCCCGCGCGCCCGGGTTGCGCGTGGCGAGCATCTCCGCCACGCGCCCGAGAAACGCCGCGAGGACCGCCGGCATCAGGGCGCGGAAGTGGTCGCGGTCGAAGTTCTTGAATGCCGTCGCAAACGCGTTCTTCTCGTAGAGGAAGCCGCGCGAGAAGACGCCGAGCGCCTCGGCCGTCGCGCCGCCTCGGTGCCGCGCCACGGCCCGAGGCTCCGCGACGACCCGGTTCCCGAAGATCCACTGCCGCCAGCCGAAGTCCACGTCCTCGAGGTACGCGAAGTAGTCGTCGTCGAAGCCGCCCGTCGCGAGGAACGTCTCGCGGCGCACGGCCATGAGACCCCCGCAGGCGAAGAGACGCTCCTCCCCCGGCGCGGCCGGCGCGAGACGCTCGACGGGCCGTCCGACCTCGGCGGCGAACGCATGGCCGTCGAAGACGAGGAATCCGTCGGAGAAATCGTTGCGTCGGCCGTCGCGATCGGTCAGGCGGCCGGCCACGGCGGCGACGTCGTCCGGCGCCGCGCCGAGCGCCGCGACGAGGTGCTCGAGCGCGCCCGGTTCGACGACGGCGTCGTCGTTGACGAAGACGAGGATCGGCGCCTGCGCCGCGTCGGCCGCGAGACGGCAGCCGGCCGCGAAGCCGACGTTCCCGCCCGCGTCGATCCGCCGCGCGCCCGGCACGCGGCGCAGCGCTTCCGAGAGGTCGGTACCCGATCCCGAAGTGTTGTCCACCAGGAGCGTCTCGCACGAGAGTCCGCGGGTCGCGGCGGCGATGCCGTCCATCGCCTCGAGCAGATGGCCGAGGCCCCGGTGATGGACCACCGCCACGGTCGAGTCGGGCCGCGTCATGCAGCGGGATCCTAGCCCGGCAGCAGGCGGGCCAGGAAGGAGCGCGGCGCCGCGTCGGGCGCGGGCCTCCGGCCCGGATCGACCGCGGCCGTTCGGCACCAGTCGCGAAGCGGCGCGGCGACGCGATCCCACGAGCGCTCCCCCGCGAACCGCCGCGCCGCCGCGGCATATCGCGGCGCCGCCGCGAGCGTCTCGGCGATCGCGCGCGCCAGGGCCGCGGAGTCCCGCGGAGAGCTCCGCCCCGCCCCGGCCTCCTCGAGCTCCCGGCCGAGCGCGCCGCCTCCGACGGCCACGGACGGCACGCCGCCCCACGCCGCGTCGAGCAGGCGCGTCCGGTACGCGAGGTCCGACTCGAGCCCCGGCGCCGCGATCGAGATCGCGATGTCCGCCGCTGCGTAGAGGTCGGCGCGCGACGCGTACGGCAGCCACGGGGAGAACACGATCGACGTCCCCGTCGGATCGAGCTCCCTCGAGCGCGCCCGCGCGCGGGCGAGCACCCGCTGGGGCGTCGTGTCGGGGTTCGGGCTCTCGAAGAAGAGGAGACGCGCGTCCGGCGCCGCGGCGCGCACCAACGGCCAGGCGTCGAGGAGAACGCCAGGGTCGTACCAGTCGTAGATGCCTCCGAAGAGGACGAGCGGTCCGTCGAGAGGCACGCCGGCGGCGGCGCGCCCCCGGGCCCGGTCTCCGGCGGCCGGCGCGGCGGGCACCCCGAAGGGCACGACCGCCAGCAGGCGCGCGAGCTCCGGGTCGCCGGGAAAGTTCGACGCGCCGATCCGCCCGGCGGCGTAGAGCGCGCCGGCGTAGAAGAGGCGCTGCTCGGGCGAGGCGCACAGAAAGAAGTCTCCCCGCGCGAGAGAGCGCGCCAGCGTCTCGCGGTCGTGTCGGGCCGTCTCCTCTCCGAGCGCGGCGGCGTAGTGGAGGTTCTCGATCGGGAACGGATCGTAGAGATCCACGGCGACGGGAACGGCCGGCACCGCGCGGAACCAGGCGTTGGCCGCGTGGCCCGAGACCACCGCCGCGTCGGCTCGCGCGGCCGCCGCGCCGAGGCCCGACTCCACGGCCTCGACGGGGACCTCACCGGCCGCTTCGCGCGCCTCCTCCGCGGAGTTGGGCACGAGCAGCCGCGCGTCGAATTCGGAGGACAGCGCCCGCGCGAGCTCGAGCGCGCGAATTCCCATTCCCGCCATCCGGGGCCGGATCGGCTCCGGCGCGAGGACGACGACCCGCCTCATCCCGCCGCGCCGCGCCCGCGCAGCCGGTCGAGCCAGAGATGGAGCTTCCAGCTCCGCGACGCGTAGATCTGGTTGAGCAGGCCGTTCAACCGCTCGATCTCGCGATGCAGCGCGGCGACGTGGAGCCGGTACTCCTCGTTCGACTGGAGGAGCTCGGTCGCGCGGGCCTGTGTGCGCGCCCGCTCGGACTCGAGCGCGGCGAGGCGCTCGGAGACCTGCGAAAAGCGCGCCAGACGGTCGTGGTTTTCGCCTTCGCGGTGATACCAGACCGAGACCTGCGCGCGCAGGCGGTCGATGATCCGCGCGAGCCCCGCCTCCGTGCGCCGCGCGCGATAACGCTCGTAGATTTCCTGGCGCGCGCTCCGGAAGGCCTCGGAGCCCGCCGGCGTGTGGCCCGGATCCGCGTCCTCGAAGACCCGGTACTCGCACGTGACCGCCCGCACGTGGCGGAACGCGGTCTCGGCGGAGACGCGGATCAGCAGGTCCCAGTCCTCGGAGAACGCCAGGCCCTCGTCGAAGGCGCCGACCTTTCGCAGCAGCGCCGCCGGCGCGAGGAGCGTGTGGATCGGGATGTAGTTGGCGAGCAACAGGTAGTCGGGATCGAAATCGAGCGAGTACTGCAGCTCCCGCCGCGCCTCGCGCCACACCTCGCCGTCGCGCCGGTAGCGCACCGTGACGGCGTCGGAATAGACGGCGGCCTCCGGCCCGGAGCGGTGCGCGCGCACGAGACGGTCGACGTGGTCGGGATAGAGCCGGTCGTCGTCGTCGAGGAAGCCTGCGAGCTCCTGCCCCGCGAGGGCGAGGCCGCGGTTGGCGGCGGCCGAGCGCCCGCGGCTCTGCGGGAGCTCCTCGAGGACGACCGCAAACGCGTCGCGAAATCCCGCGACGGAGTCCGCGACCGACGCGCCGCCGTCGTTGACGACGACGACCTGCGCCGGCCGCCGCCGCTGCGCCGCCAGGCTCTCGATCGCCTCGCGCAGGAGCGCGGGGCGGTTCTTCGTCCGGACGACGATCGTGACCGGCGCCGCGCCGCGCTCCCCTTCGACGACGGCCGCGGGCCCGATGGCCCGGCGGAACTCCTCGAGCGACCGCGTCGAGATCTCGTCGTAGCCGGCCACGCGGAAGGCCTCGGCGGGCCCGTCGCCCGGGATCGTCAGCCGCCGGTAGGCGTTCAAGCCCGCGACGGCGCGCGCGTAGTCGCGCACCGCCTGCTGGCTCGTGAAGGCGGCGAGCGCGCGGGTCTTGCGCTCGGCGGCCGGGCCGATGTCGACGAGTGCGTTGGGCAGCAGCGGATGCGAGATCTCGTAGAACGCCAGACGTGCGTAGCGATAGAGGTCGTGATCCGGGTCTTCGGCGCGCGACGCCGCGACGCGGGCGTACACGGCTTCCGCGAGCGCCCGATGATCGGGATGGATCTCGACGGGCGACGGACAGAAGACGAGGTCCGGCCGCGTCTCTGCGAAGAGCCGCTCGATCTCGCGCCGCAGCTCGTCCGGACGGTCCGAGAGGCCGCGGTCCGGGAGGCCGCCGAACTCGGGGGGCGGCAGACCCAGGATCGCGGCCGCCGCGGCGGACTCCTGACGCCGGGCGAGGCCGTAGGCCGCCTCGGTCCCGGCCGGGACGCCCTCCTGGCGGGTCCCGTCGGTGGCGATCCAGAGGCGCATCGTCTCCGCGCCCGGCGCGGCGAGGCAGAGCGCGCCGCCGGGGCCGCCGACCTCGTCGTCGGGATGTGCGGCGAAGACGAGGATCCGGCGCCCGGAGAGGCCGGTCGCCGCGTACGGGATCAGGGAATCTTCGCTCAACACCTCGCCTCGCTCGCCGAAGGGAATCGCCCTCAGTCTAACCGGTCGGGCGGCGCAGGGCCCGTCAGACCAGGTCGTAGAGCGACGGAACGAGGTGGAGGTTCTCCGGAACGCCGCGGTATGCCGCCTCGTCGAGCACTCGCGCGACGATCGAGAATCCCGCGTCCTCGCGCGGCCCGCGCAGGGCTTCGATGGGCGCCCGCCCGGGCCCTCCCGGCGTCTCCCAGAAGACGAGGCGCCGGGCACCCATGCGGCGCGCCTCCTGCGCCGCGGCGGCGAAGAGCGGTGTCAGGTCACGTCCCTCGGGATCGCGGCCCAGGAAGTCCGCCACGAGCGCGTCGCTGCCGTCCACCGAAAGGACCGCCCACCCGCGCAGCGCCCCGCCCTCCTTGCACCAGACCATCCGGTAGTAGCGGCCCGGACGCGCGTGGAATCGCCAGTTCACGCGCGCGCGGTCGCGCACGGCGGCGTGGGTGAGAAACCTCGCGGCGGCCTCCCACAGCGGATCGAAGGACTCGTCGACGAAGTCGCCGGAGCCGGCGGCCGGGGGCGGCGGACCGAAGGCGTCGAGATCCGCGAACACGCGCCGGATCGGACGGATCGTCCGCGATCCGACGAGGCGGTGGCTGATCGTGAGCGCGCGGTCGTTCGGAAAGCCCATGCAGAACGGCACGCGCCCGGCCACGGCGGCGTAGAAGGCGTCCGCCGTCATCCGATAGGCCCCGCGGCCGACGCCGAGCGCGCGCACGGACGGGTCGGTCGCGACGTCGCCGACGAAGTACACGAGCGCGGGCGCGCCGCCGACGAGAAACCGCGCGCCCCAGCCGGCGTAGTTGGCGACGATCCGGCCGCCCGACTCGGCGACGGTGCCGAAGCGCCCGTCGGGATTCCACTCGAACTTCCAGGCCCACTCGGCCTCGGACATCTCGGAGCCGAACACGCGCGCATGGAGGGCGCGGATGCCCGGGGCGTCGGCGGCGGTCGCCGGACGGACGGTGAACCCGCTCATGCCGTCTTCTCCCAGCGCAGCGTCTCGAGCGCGTGGCCGTCGCGCTCGCGAAAGATCCGCAGGTACCACGTCGCGGGCGGCAGGCGCCGGCGCACCTCGTCCGGAAGGCGGAACGCCTGGTCGAGCGGCGCGCCCGCGAACGGGATGAGGGAGGGATTCGTCGAGAGCGCGATCCAGGCGCCGGGACGGGCGGCGGCCTCGGGCTCCGCGATCGCGCGGGCGGACACCGGCGCCTCGCGGATCCGGTCGGCCCAGGCGAGAACGCGGCCGACGGCCCGACCCCAGCGGCGCTCGCGGTAGAGGCGCCGCGAGGCCTCGCGGCGCGCCTCCGACTCGGGGTTGCGGCCGGCGCTCGCAGCCCAGCGATGGACGATGCGCGCCTCGGGAACGTAGCGCAGCGCGAGCCCCGATCGACGGACGCGATCCTCCCACTCCGTCTCTTCGTATTCGAACGGAAACCGTTCGTCCAGACGCCCGACGCGGTCGAACACGTCGCGCCGCGCGGCCAGCACTGCGCCGACCAGATGCCGCGCGCGCCCGCCCGCGGTCCAGAGGCGCACCGACTCCCGCGCGAACGCGGCGAAGCGGCGGCGCTCGAGCGCGGGGAACCGGCTCGCGGCGACGCGGCCCAAGGGCGCGAAGAGCCGCGGGGCGTCTCCCGGCGGAAGCCGGAGCCGCAGACCCTCGTCCCAGAACGCGAGCGGCGCGGCGGCGCCGACACCGGGCTTCCCCGCCGCCGCGGCGAGCGCCGCGAGCGCTCCCGGAAGGAAGACGACGTCGGCGTTGCAGAGAAGCAGGATCTTTCCGCGCGCGCGGGCGAGCCCGGCGTTCAGACCGCCCGCGTAACCGCGATTCTCGGGCAGCGGCAGGAAGACGTCGGCCGCGAGCGCGGCGAGCCGGGCGACCTCGTCCGCTCCGGAGGCGCAGTCGACGAGCACGATCTCGCCGGCAATCGACTCGCGCGTGAACGCTTCCCTCACGGAGGCGAGGCAGGCGGCGGACTCGCCGGCACTCCGGTGGTTCACGACGATCACGGAAACGTCGGGCGTCATCGCCGGCTCCGCGCCGCCGCCCGGGCGGGGCTCTCTATGCGGACTCCTCCGCGAGCGCCGCCGCGCGGCCGAACTCCTCGAGGAGACGCTCGACGACGTCTTCGGTCCGGAAGCGCCTCGCCTCGGAGGGACCACGCTCGGAGAGGTCACGGCGCCTCGCGGCGTCGCGCAGGATCGATTCGACGGCGCCCGCGAGCGCGTGCGCCTCCCCGGTCGGAAAGAACGCCGCGGCGTCGCGGGCGACGTGTCGGTGCACGGGCGTGTCGGAGACCAGCAAGGGCAGGCCGGAGGATAGCGCCTCGAGCACGGGCAACCCGAAGCCCTCTTCCGGATGGCAGGGCCCGATCATGAGGTCGGCCGACCGGTAGGCCGCCGCCATTTCGCGTGGCGAGAGACCGACGTCGTGTCTCTCGGAGAGGCCCAGCATCCGTTCCTCTTCGGGCGGCGGCGTCGCCGAAATGCGGTGCAGGCGAAACGACGCGCCCCTCCCCCGCGCGGACGCGAGCGCCTCGAGCGTCTCGGGCACTCCCTTCACGTCCGCCTCGTACGGCCCGACCACGAGGACGAGCGGCGCCGCGGCGTCGAAGCGGCGGCCGGCCGCGGGCGGGAACTCGTCGCCGTCGAAGACCTGGCCAACGTCGGCGACCGGCCCGAAGCCCTCCGTCTCGAGCCGCTCCGCCAGAAAAGGCGTGATCGCGAGCTTGCGCGTCGGCTGCGCGTACGCGGCGCGGATCGCGTCGTGCTGCGGCGAGTTGAAGGAGTGATCGGCCTCATAACCCTGGCTGAGGTGGAACACGGGCCCGCGCGCGCCGCGAAGCGCCGGCCCGACCGTCGTCCAGAACGTGGCGACCCGAACGTCCGCCGCCGCAAGTTCGCGCGATCGCGCGAACTCGGCCTGCTCCCAGCGGGCGCGCCGGAGCGGAAACCAGTCGGGCGGCGGCGCGGGACTCACGATCGCAACCGCGAGACCGCGGCGGGCGAGCCCCTCGGCCTGCTGAAAGATGACGCGGTGTCCCCCGCCGATGCCGCTGTCGGGCGCCAGATAGACGACCCTCACGGCGCCGACCCCTGAGGGAGGCGGCTGCCGTCCGAATCGGCCGTTGCGTCGGCGATCGGGCTCAGCACTGTTCTCAGGAACGGCGTGGCGGCACTCCAAGAAGATTTCGTTGCGGCACGGGAGTCGAGAAGGAACTCGGGAAAATCCATGACCCATCCCGCGGCCGATTCGTAGCGTACCATCAGCGGGCGCGCCGGGCCGAACGCCCGCGAGCCGGCGTCACGAGATCGCGGCGGCCGCTTTCTTCCGCTCGGCGGCGGGAGCGGCGGCGCCGTCGGGCAGGAGGCTCCAGACCTGTCGCGGCCGCACGAGGCCCACGGCGTAGTCGGGCGCCACGACCTTGAAGCCCGGCCGCAGGATTCTCAGGTCGTGCAGGTGGAGCGCGGTCTCGTCTCCCAGAAACGCGTACACGCGGAAGTCCCCCTGCGTGATCGGAAGCTCCGGAAGCGCCAGCCGCACGCGGTAGCGGCGCCGTCCGGACAGCGGCGCCCACGGCTGCGAGCGCGTGTCCACCGCGAAGGCCTGGACGCCGTCCTCGCGGTCGGCGCCCACGCGCAGCTGGAAGGCGAGCGACGGATCGTCCGACTCGAAGGCGAGGTCGAGCGCGACGGTCTCCCCCGACGCGAACTCCGCCCGCGGATAGCCCGAGCCGTCGTG
>DATJZU010000099.1:0-9859 GCA_035498835.1 Thermoanaerobaculia bacterium | reverse complement strand
GCGCTGTGCGCCCGTCTTGCGGTCGACGCGCCCGATGAAGCCGCCTTGCGACTCCGCATACACGGCGTCGGGGTCGGTCGGGTCGGGCACCGTCCAGAAGCCGTCGCCGCCAAAGAGATTCTGCCAGGCCGCGTTCGAGATGCCTCCCGGATGGGCGGAGTCGCCGACCCAGGAGCTGTTGTCCTGAAGTCCGCCGAAGACCTCGTACGGGTCCCGGTCGTTCACGGCCACGTGGTAGAACTGCGAAACGGGCAGGTTGTTCGACTTCCACCACCGGCTCCCGCCGTCGTAGGAGATCCAGAGCCCGCCGTCGTCCCCCGCGACGACGTGCTTCGGATTGTCGGGGTCGATCCAGACGTCGTGCCAGTCGCCGTGACCGCCGCCGCTCGTGTCGGCGAAGGACGCGCCGCCGTCGGCGCTGACGATGAGACCGCCGCCGGCCTTGAACAGGTGGTCGGGGTTCGTCGGATCGACCACGATCCGCGCGAAGTAGAAGGGGCGCCAGACCATCATCTGGCTGTTGTCCTTCGCGTGCCAGGTCTTGCCGCCGTCGGCAGAGACGAAGAGCGCGGACTGGACCGATTCGATGAGCGCGTAGACGCGTTTGGGGTCGGACGGCGCGGTCACGACCTCGACGCGGCCCCAGGGCTTCGCGGGCAGGCCGTCGCGGCCGGCCGCGACCTCCGTCCACGTCGCGCCGCCGTCCTCGGACCGGAAGAGCCCGCTGCCGCTCGCGGCCTTCGGCCCGTCGCCGCCCGAGCGGAACGTCCAGCCCTTCCGGCGAAAGTCCCACATGCCCGCGAACAGCACCGAAGGATTCTTCGCGTCCATCGTCAGACCGGAGCATCCGGTCGAGAGGTTCGATCCCTTGAGCACCTGGGCCCACGTCTTGCCGCCGTCGGTCGTGCGGTAGACGCCGCGGTCGGCGCTGTCGCTCCAGAGCTTGCCGGGAACGCACGCGTAGACGAGGTCGCCGTTGGACGGGTGCACGAGGATTCGCGCGACGCGCTCGGACTCCGGCAGGCCCGTGTTCGTCCAGGTCTCGCCGCCGTCGGCAGACTTGTAGACGCCGTCGCCGACCGAAACGGAATTGCGCGTCCAGGCCTCGCCGGTTCCGACCCAGACGTTCCTGGGGTTGGACGGATCGATCGCGACGGCGCCGATCGACTGCACGGGCTGCTTGTCGAAAACGGGCTTGAAGGTCGTTCCGCCGTCGGTGGATTTCCAGACGCCCCCGCTCGCCGAGCCGACGAAGAGGGTGGTCTTGCCGCCCTCGTTGCGTCCGGCCACCGCGGCGATCCGTCCGCTCATCGTGGCCGATCCGATGTTCCGCGCGCCGAGGCCGGAGAGCGTGCCGGAGTCGATCGCGGCGGGGTGCGCGGACGGCGGTGCGGGAGGAGTGGAGGCCGCCGCGGCCTTCGTGCGAGCGGCCGGCGCCGGGCCGGGCAGGATGGCGCGGGTCATCGGCGTTCCGGCGGGCGGGAAGCGGAAGATCGCGTCGTTCAAGTCCACGTTCGGCTCCGCGCGCTCGACCGTGATCCGGACCTGCCGCGGCGCGCCCTTCGGGCCGGCCTCGACCGAAAACGGGAACCACACGCCGGCGACCTGCTCGTAGCTGCCGAGGTCCGCTTCGGAAATGCGTTCGGTGCCGCGGACGTGCGAAACCGTCTGGACCCGGATCTCCAGGAAATAGTCGGGGTCGAGGTAGACGTACTCGGTGTCGCCGTCCTTCAGGTTCACACGGATCTTGTGCGCGGGCGTTCCGTCCACGTCCTCGGTGCCGAGGTACTCGAGCGTGTGGCCCTTCTCCTTCCAGTGGTTGAGCGGGCCGCCGATGTCCGCGTCGCGCGCGCGCCCGCGCGCCTCGTCCTCGTCGTCCTTCTGCGCATCCCGGCGGCCCTGGAACGGATCGATCGTCCACGCCTCGCGGCCGTCCCAAGCCTGGATCTGCGAGAGGCCCTGAACGGTGATCTCGGTCCGCATCATGCCCGGCGACTTCTGGACGAGCCCCCACTCGGTCGGGATCTGCGCGTCGCCGAAACCGAAGACGAGGCGGCCGGTCTCGCGCAGCGATTTGATCGCGTCGATCCGGGCGGCGCCGCCGCGTGCGGCGATGTTCTTCGCGGCGAGCTCTTCGGCGGTCAAGCCGAGGGCCGGAGCAGCGGGGCGGAGCAGGGCGGCAGCGAGCAGGGCGATCGAAAGGCGCATCTTGTCCTCCAGGCGAGGACGGATCATACGGCGGCGTGCGGCCCGCGCACCCGGGAAAATCGCCGGCCGGGATTCCGAATCAGTAGCTGTAGGAGAGGCCGAGCGCCCGCGCGAGGAACTTCGCGACCTCCTGCCGGGTGACGACTCCGTCCGGGCAGAAGTTCCCGCCGCCGCAACCGGTCGTGATCCCCGAGGCCGCCAGGGCCTCGATCACGCGGAAGTAAGGATGCGTCGTCGGGACGTCCGCGAAAGTCGCCGTCGCCGGGGCCGGGCTGATCTGACGCTGCCAGTAGAGGCGAACGGAACCGAGGCTCAGGCTCGTCCCCACCGCCGGGAGGTAGACGACGAGGTTGTAGGAGTAGCTCGTCTGGTCGAGCGTTTCGCCGCCGCCCGGGACTCCGAGGAGGAAGAACTGGCAGCCCGGAGTCTCGGTGTTTCCGGTGGAGACCTGGGTGACGGCAGTGCATCCCGCCCCGTGCGGGGGGCATCGGTTGAATGTGAGGACCACGGGATACGTCGCGTTCGTGTCGCAAGCGTCCATCTCGATGGACGTCACGAGAACGCCCGAAGGCAGCGTCACGGGCGCGACGAGCCAGTGGCCGGTCCCGCCCGTCAGGTATCGGAGCGGCCCGGTGAGATCGTAGGCCGTGTCCGAGACCAGAGGCGGCATGGCGTTGCTCGACACCTCGTAGGTTTCCGTCACTCCCACCCCGAAGTCCCGAGGACGCTCGCGTTCGGATCGGCCCGAGACGACGGTCGGCGGGGGAGCGCCGGGCATGGCCAGCGGATCTTCGGGCGGTGCCTGGGCGGCGGCGATCGGTGCAACGAGCAGGAAAAGCAGCGCGGACTTCATCGCGGCCGTCCTTCCACATCCCCCTCGAGGCGGACAAACGAGGAGCCGCCGCGACGGAGAACGCCAGTTCCTTCGTGCCTGGATTGAACAGAATGATTGTAGCCGACCGTCCGCGGACCGGCAACGGAATCGACCGCAGAAATGGACGCGCGACTAGAGACCGGCTGCGAAGCGCTCGAGATCCTCGCGGAAGTTCACGTCGGCCGCGTTGTAGCCCTCGTGAGTCAGGCGGATGCGTCCCGTCCGGTCGAGGACGACGAGCGCCGGGAGTCCCGTGAAACCGAACGCCTTGTGAACGACGCTCCCCGGGTCCCAGGCGAAGGGGAGGCGGATGCCGCGTTTCGCGGCGAAGGCTCGCACGGTCTCCGGCTTGTCTCCGCCGGAATCGTTGGCCACGACGAGGAAGACGACGTCCGGCCGGGATCGGAGGTGGTCGCGCGCGGCCTGGAGCTGGGGCATCTCCGCGACACAGGGCGCGCACCAGGTCGAGAAGAAATCCAGGACGACCACCTTTCCGCTCCAGGAGGCCGTGTCGATCGGCTGGCCGTCGAGGTTCCGGAGCGACACGGAAGGAGCGGGTTCGTTTCGCACGTGGGTCAGCGCGCGCGAGATGACCATTGGCAGGTAGCTCGCCATGTACCAGGCCGAGGCGAAGGCGAGCGCAACCGCCGCGGCGGCCGGGAGCGCGCGACGGCGGCAGCGGCACGCGAGACGGCGAGCCCGGCGGCGCCGGCGACGGCCCAGAGCAGCAGATGAGGCCAGACGGCCGGAAGCTCCCTCAGGGCGACCCACCCGAAGACGCCGACGAGCGGAAGGCAAAGGAGGATCCAGGTCCAGAGGCCGGAGTCCGGCGGCCGCCCGAGCCAGAGGCCGGAGGCGAAAAGCGCGACGGCGCCGACGAGAAAGACCCAGCGCATGTCCAGGGACACGCTCGACATGAATCCGAAGACGAGTGCCAGGGCGAGCGCTCCGAGCCCGAGGGCCGCCAGCCGATGTTTCCGGAGTCCCCCTTCGCTCACGAGATGCGGTACGTCGCCGGAACGAGAAGGTTCATGGTTCGCGCTAGTCTTGGGCCGTGAGCGCGCCTTCGGCTCCCGACCCCGAGGCCCGGTGGCCCGTTTTGATCGCTCTGCTGGGCGTCGCGGGGATCTCCTACTCGCTGCCTCATTCGCTCGTGCTGGGGCCGCGCTGGCTCCTGCCCGCGGCCGTCGGCCTGCTGATCGTTCCCACGACGCTCGCGCACCGCGCCGGGCGGCACGACATCGACCGCCTGCTCGGATACGCCATCAGCGCCGTCCTGACGCTCGGCATGGCGGCGTCCGTCGCTCTGCTCATCACGACCGTGATCTCGAAGACCGAGCCGCCGGCGTCGCTCCTCGGCTCGGCCGCCGCGCTCTGGGTGACGAACATCCTGGTCTTCGCGATCTGGTACTGGCGCCTGGACGCGGGCGGACCGCACCGGCGCGAGGCGCGCGGCAAGCACACGGCGGGCGCCTTCTTCTTTCCGCAGATGATGGACGGCGCGCCGATCGAGCACCCGGAGGCGTGGACGCCGCGTTTCGTGGACTACGTGTTCCTCGCCTTCAACACGAGTACCGCGTTCTCGCCGACCGACACGGCGGTGCTCTCGCGATGGGCGAAGGTCCTCTCGATGACGCAAGCGGTCATCTCGCTCCTCATCGTCGCGATCCTGGCGGCGCGGGCCGTGGGAATGCTCTAGCCGTCGCTCGCGCTTCGCTCGGGATCTGCCTCCTTCGGTCGCCCGCTCAACTTCGACCCGGCTAAGTCTCGGCCGAGGCGGTCGCGAGATCCTCGAGCAAGCGGAGGCGACGGATCCGCAGCTACCTCGACATCGTCTGGTCGTAGAACTTCGCGAGATCCGCCTTCAGCTGCTTCAGCGCGGGCTCGTGCAGATAGATCATGTGGCCCGACTCGTAGTAGCCGAACGAGATGTTCTTCTCGAGCGACGGATCGAGGCCCATGTGCGCGAGCGTGTACTCGGTCTCGAAGAACGGCGTCGCGAAGTCGTAGTAGCCGTTCGCCGAGAAGATCTTCAAATTCGGGTTGACCGACATGACGCTGCGCAGGTCTTCGGCCACGTCCGGCATCGACGCCTTGCCGCCGGCCGGCGCCTTGTGGTGGTCGTCCCACTCGGTGATCTCGTCGCTGAACGGCTTGTAGAGGTCTTCCGTCTTGTAGCCGAGCGTGTCGCGGACGTAGGCGTTGAACGCCGCGGTGTAGGCGGAGGCGATGGCGGTGCCGGCGGGGTCGTACTCCGGGAACTCGCCCGCGGCGTCGCGATCGATTCCGAAGAACCGGGCGTCCAGGCGGCCGACGGTGCGCCGCTGCGTGCGGAGGATCTCCTTCTGGAACCGGCCCGGATCGATGCGGAGGTCCGCGTTGAGGATGTAGGTCTCCGGCAGGCCCGTGTACCGGTGGAGCTTCGCGGCGATCGCGCCGCGCCGCGTCTCGTCGAGCTTGCCGCCGAGGACGAGCGCCTGCGAGTACTCGCCGAGAGCGAACTGGCGCACTTCCGTCAGGAACGCCGCGAGATCCGGCGGCCGCGGATCGAGTTTCTTGTGGTACCAGGCGGCCGCCGCCATCGTCGGCAGATAGAGCTCATAGGGCGTGTCACTCGAGAACGCCGGCCCCGCGAAGTCGTCCCAGGCGTTCAGATAGGAAGAAATCAGGACCGCGCCGTTGAACGCCATGCCCCTCTGCTCGAGGTGCGCGAGCAGCGCGGCGGCGCGCGTGGTCCCGTAGGACTCGCCCATCAGGAACTTGGGCGAGTTCCAGCGGCCGTTCGCGCTGACCCAGCGCTGCAGGAACTGCGCGAACGCCTCGACGTCCTGATCCGTCCCGTAGAAGTTCTTGGGCTCGCCCTTCCCGATGATGCGCGAGAAGCCGGTGCCGATCGCGTCGATGAAGACGAGATCCGTCCGGTCGAGGAGGCTCTCCGAGTTCTCGACCATCTTGTACGGGGGCGGCGGCGTGTACTGTCCGTCCAGGCTGTCCACGCGCACGGGCGAGAAGGAGCCCATGTGCAGCCAGATGCTGGCCGAGCCGGGCCCGCCGTTGAACGCGAAGGTCACGGGGCGCTGCTTCGCGTCCGCGCCGTCGGCCGTGTAGGCCACCGAGAACATCCGCGCGATCGGCTCTCCTTTCTTGTCCTTGAGGTCGATCGTCGCAGCCGTCGCGGTGTAGGCGATCGGCTTTCCGCCGATCGTGATCCGGTTGTGCTTGACGGCAGGCGACGGCGCGGGACCGGGCGTCGGCGTCGGGGTGGCTTCCTTGGCGGGCGTGGCTTTCGCGTCCGGCTTCGCGTCGGCCGTGTCCTGCGCCGCGAGCGGGAGGGCGGCGGCGAGAAACGCGGCGGCGGCGAGGGCCCGGGCAAATCGCAGGCGGGACTTCATTTGGTCTCGTCTCCTTGTTCGTTCTTCGGAATCGGCGGAGCTTAGTACAGACGGGGTCAGGCCGGGGGCTCGTTCATTCGCCGGAAGATCTCGTCGAGCTCGTCCCGCGTCGCGCGGCTCGATTTGCGCGCCGTGCCGTGAGCCACTTCGAGCTCGCCGTTCGCGATCCGGGGCAGGACGTCGTCGAGGAGCGCGTCCACGGTCACGCCAAACTTGTGGAGGCCGGCGCCTCCCAGGTCCGTGTCGGTCGCCGGCGGCACGATTTCGACGACGCGGATCGAGGTCGCGGCGAGCTGATGCCTCAGAGAGAGCGTGAACGAATGCATCGCGGCCTTCGTGGCGCCGTACACCGGCGCGCGGGTCAGCGGGACGAACGACAGGCCCGACGAGACGTTCCAGATCGCCGCCCGCGGCTGCCGCGCGAGGTGCGGGAGAAGAAGCATCGAAAGGTGGATCGGCGCCTCGAGATTGGTGGCGAGCTCCTCGCGGAATCGAGGCCAGGCGGCGGGCTCGTCGAGCCGCGCGCGGACCTGGATCCCGGCATTGTTGACGAGGACGTTCAGCCGCGGAAACTCCCGCGTCGCCCGGTCCGCGAGCGCGATGCGGTCCGCGTCACGCGTCAGGTCGCAGACCTGCGTGTGGACGCGCGGATGCTTCGCCTTGGCCTCGCGGAGCTTCTCCTCGCGCCGACCGCAGAGGAGGACCTCGCTTCCGGCCCCGAGGAGGCGCTCGGCGAGGCCGAGCCCGATTCCCGAGGCGCCGCCCGTGATCAGAACGGTGTTGCCCCCGAGCTCCATCGCCTTCCCGCCCGATCAGCCCGCCGTGTTGTCCATCGTCCGGGTCACCAGCCAGCGGCCTTCGCGCTTGCGCCAGATCTCGAGGAACCGGCGTTCCACGCGCTGGGGCGTGCCGCCCGCGCGCGGCGTCAGGGTGATGCGGAGCGTCCCGCGCGCATAGGCGAGGTCTCCGCTCACGACAATCTCGTCGTTCGAGACCGACAGGGATCCCGAGAAGTCGCGGAACACGCCCCGGACGCGCGCGACGGTCTCGGCCTTCTTCTCCGGCGGAGCGCCTTGCCGGTCCTTGACGAGGTCGTCGGCGTAGTACCCGGCGATCGTCTCGACGTCGCCGGCGTTGTATGCGCGAAGGAACCGCTCGACCGCGGCGGCGATCTCTTCCTCATCGGTCATGGGAGGCACTCCGGTGAATCATACGGGCCCCGGCGTCCGGAGAAGCGGTCGACGAACGCCCTACAACGGGCGCCGATTGCAAAATGCCGGACCCGGCGCCCGCATCCATCCTTCCCCCGCCTGCTTAGATCTGGCCCTTCACCATCTTGTCCACGAGGGCGAGCCCCGCCTCGCAGACGGCGAGAGGCCGCGTGGCCGCGCGGACCTGCGCCACGATCTTGATCGTCGGCACGCGGTCCTTGTCCTTGAAGAATCCGAAGAAGACGACCCAGTCGAAGCCGTCCCGGATCTCGCGGAACTCGAACCGCCGACGAAATCGGGAGACGATCTCGTCGGCCGCGGCGTCGCTCGTCGAATAGGGCTTGAGCGGCTCCCAACGCGTCCCCGAAGCCTCGGACGCGCCGGCCGGCCGCGCCATGGGGCCTTCGGGCGTCTCGCGGACGACCAGGCCGAAAATCGTTCGCGCGACGAGCGTGTCCGTCGCGCGGCCGGGGGCGATGGCGCCGATCTGCTCTGGCATCAGGCCGCCGTCACGATAACGCGGGAAAGCGCGGCGCGCACCCGGGTTTAGGAAACGCTGACCCCGGGGGACAATGCGAGCCGGATGGTGGAACGGGAGACCCCCGATCGGCCGGCCGCGGCGGCGGAGTCGAAGGCGCGGCCCCTCGGGCTGTGGTCCACGGCGGCGCTCGTCGTGGGCCACACGATCGGTGTCGGGATCTTCCTGACTCCGGCGCAGCTGATCGGCGCGATGGCGTCGCCGGCGGGAACCCTGGGGCTCTGGATCGCCAGCGGTGCGCTGGTCCTGGCGGGGGCGTTCGCGTTCGGAGAGCTCGCGGCGAGGCTCCCGCAGAGCGGCGGCCCGTACGTCTATTTGCGCGAGGCGTGGGGCCCGCGCGTTGCGTTCCTCTACGGCTGGCAGAGTCTCCTCATCATGGATCCGGGCGTCGTCGCCGCGCTCGCGCTCGGGCTCTCGCAGTATCTCGTCGTGCTGTTCCCGGGCGCGGCCGGGCGCGAGCGCTGGCTGGCGCTCGCGACGGTCTGGACGCTCGCCGCCGTCGCCATGACCGGGCTGCGATTGAGCTCGCGCGTCCTCAACGGGCTGACGGCGGGCAAGGTGGCGGCGCTCCTCGCGATCGTCGCGGGCGCTGCGACTGTCGGTGCGGGGAGCCTTTCGCATCTGTCGCCGTTCTTCGCGCGGCGGCCCGGAGCCCTCCCGATGCACGAAGCGCTCGGGCTCGGGCTCATCGGCGCGTTCTATTCCTTCGGCGGGTTCTGGGAGGCGAGCCGCGTCGCGGGGGAAGTTCGGGATCCGCGGCGCCAGCTGCCGCGCGCGCTCGCCCTCGGCACCGCGGCGGTCACCCTTCTCTACGTCGCGACGACGCTCGCGTTCCTGTATCTCGTGCCGCCGGAGGAGTCCCGCGATCCCCAGGCGTTCGCCCGACGCGCCGGCGAGGCGCTGCTCGGCCCGGGGGTCCCTCCGTTCTCTCCGCCGTCGTTTCGCTGTCGGTCGTCGCGAGCGCGCTCGCGCTGCTGCTGATGGCGCCCCGCGTCTACCTGGCCATGAGCCGCGACGGCCTCTTTCCGGCGCCGCTCGCCGCCCTCGGCGCCAGGACGCGGGCACCGCATCGCGCGACGGCGGTCCTCGCCGCGCTGGCGAGCGCCTACGTCCTGTCGGGCTCGTTCCCGCAGGTCGTCGCCTTCTTCATGTGCACGGCGCTCGTCTTCGTCGCGCTCGCCGCGGCCGGCCTGTTCGTCCTCCGGCGCCGGGATCCCGCGACCGCGGCGTTTCGTGCGCCCGGTTACCCGGCGACGACGGTGCTCTTTCTCGCTTTCACGCTCGCCGTCGTCGCCCTCATCGCGCTTGCCCGCCCGATTCCCGCTCTGGCAGGATTCGTTCTCGTGCTGGCCGGACTTCCGCTCTCTCGGGCCCTGGCGCCGGGAGCTCCGCGCGCGCGGCGCCTCGAAGAGGAGACTTCATGACCTGGATTCGAACGATCCCGTATTCGGAGTCGGAAGGAAGACTGCGAGAGGCCTACGAAGCCGAGCGCGCGCTCTATCCGGCCGAGTACGCCGTGCCGACGGGGATCACCGACGAGGCCGGCAGCATCGTGGCCTCGCACTCGCTCATCCCGGACGCGCTCCATCACGCCTTCGCCACCTTCGGCGTGCTGATGTCGCCCGACCTGCCGCTG
>DATJZU010000098.1:0-51960 GCA_035498835.1 Thermoanaerobaculia bacterium | reverse complement strand
TTTCGGCGGATACCACGACATCACGCCGAAGGACGCTTTCATCGGCATGCAGACGCAGGCCGCGGAGGGAGGCGTGACCCAGGTCCTGACACTGCCGAAGCTCTCGTACGATCACGACGACTTCTTCGCCCTGGTGAGCCTCAAGTCGCTGCTGAAGCTCTCCAATCCCCCCAAGACCGGCGGAGGAAACGACGAGATCTACCGCAACGAGACCGGCGGATCGTCGGGCGACGGTCAGTGGGGTCCCGTGACGACGGCCGGTGCGCGCTTCGGGCCGGGCAACATCGCGGCGCTCGCCGCCAGCGGCGGCCACGATGCGCCGACACTCTACGTTCTGACGACCGACGAGAATTTCTTCGACAAGACCGATGACACCACTCACCTCTGGAGCCACATCTACAAGGGACACTTCACGCCCGGGAATCCGACGCACACGCAAACCTGGCAGTCGGCGAGCGGCTTCGGCTTTTCCCCGAACCTGCTCAACGCTGCCTTCAGCCTCTACGTCAACCCCTACGATCCCGACGAGCTCTACACGACCGATCTCGGCGACGGTTCGATCCGCGTCTCGCGCGACGGCGGGCAGACCTGGCTTCGGGACCAGACTCTCAAGGACATCGCGACGAACTACGGCGAGTTCGACTTCGACTGCGGGAACCAGCCCTTCTCCGACCGCACCTACGGCGGCAAGGAAATCTTCGGCGCCCAGTGCCCTCTCCAGCAAATGGTGTTCCTCCGCGACCTGCCGGGCGTGCGGGTCGCCGTCCTATACCCGGGCGGCGTGGCCTTCTCGCGGGACGGCGGGCATCACTGGATTCCACTGCACGTGACGAAGGAGCTCGAATCCGAGCAGCCGATCGAGCTGCCGATGTCGGCGTTCTACGACCCGACGCCGGACCCCGATTCGGGGGGGAAGAACACGGTGCTCTACATCGGCCTCGAAGGGCGCGGGATGAAGCGCGTGGAAGGGCCGTTCCCGACGCTCGAGTCCGCGCGCGTCACGTTCTGCGCCGTCTGCATTGCGCCGGGCTACGCGCCAACGGCGGTCAGCGCCGTCGTGGACGATCCGATCTCCCAGACCGTCCCCATGCACCCCATCGGAAACGGCCTCTTCCAGGGAGATTTCCCCTTCGACTCCGCGACGACGAGCTCCGTCTCGTATCACTTCGTCGCCGACGCCACGTCCTATCCGACGGTCTTCCAGCCGCTCTCGCCGGACGACAAAGCAACGGGTGTCGTGTCGCTGACCAACTCTTCCGCCGCCGCGGTCGGCGTGAGCGTGGCGGGGACGGGCACGAACGCGAACGGCGTCCATTACGTCGACCTGCAGTTCCGCAACGACGGTCTCGTGCCCGTTTCGGGCGTGACCATCGACCGCATCCGCCGCCGCGGCGGAGCGCGGATCGTTCCCGAGCTCTCTCCGCCCCTTCCGCTGCCGATCGGCGCCCTCGACCCCGCCGCGAGCACGACCGTGCGGTTCTTCGTGCAAGGAACGACCGGAGCCGCGGGCGGGCGAATCGTCGGCAATCTCTCGATCGAGGACGTCGCCGGAAGACTCTCGAAACGTTCGTTTACGGCGAACTGAGGCGCGCCCCGGCCGGCGCGGGCCGCCGGATCTCGAGCACGAGATACGGATTGATCGGCGACGCCGCGAGGAATCGAAACGCGCGGGTCGACATGAGGCTGTGGAGCCCGGCCATCGGGGCGCGGAGCGCCCGTCCGTACCAGTGCGCCGAGACCTGGCGGAACCGCAGCCGGCCTTCGGGGCTCAACGCCGTCACGCGCAGCCCGCCGTCGATTCGCGCGCACAGAACGCGGATCTCCGATACGGTCGGCAGAAATCCCTCGCTCGGGGAATGCCAGCGCGCGCCCCCCGGCGTCGTGCCGTGCCAGAAGTCGATCGGGAAGGCGCCGTTCGGAAAGTCGAGGAAGAGCCGGCCGTCCGGCGCGAGCACGCGGAGGAGCTCGGCGAGATAAGTTCGCCGCCGCGCATCCCGGTCGGGCATGGGCGCGACTCGATAACGGCCGCCGCCTTCCTCGCTCACGCCGACGTGCTCGAGGACGCCGGACGCGATGACGGCGTCGAACGCGCCGGCGGGAAATGGGAGCCTCTCCCCCGCCGCGACGACGAGGCGATCGCGCCGCTCCCGCTCGCGCCACTGCCACTTGCGGAGCGCCGAGAGATCGTGTCCCCACGCCTCGAAGCCGAGGCGCGAGAGGACGTCCACCGACTCACCGTTGCCGCACCCCGAGTCGAGGACGGAGATTTGCGCCCGCGAGACGCCGCGCTTCGAGGCGATGCGGTCGAGGAGGGGCCGATAGAACCCGTCGATTCGGGCGCCCTCGCTCTCGTTGGCGAGCCCGCGGAGGTTCTCCGCGGAGAGGACTTCGGGCCCCGGGAAGTCGTCGTAGTAGCGGCCCTCGGCGAAGTCCGCGATCCCGCCGGCGCGCGGGAAGGCGACGGCGCAGCGGGCGCAGGAGAGCGTTTCGCCCCGCGTTTCGAGAGGGCTCTTGCACCGGGAGCAGACCAGTCGAATCGTGCCGGCGTCACCCATCTTCCGCTGGCGAAGGAGTTTACGTCGCAACGCCCGGCTGCTGGTTTCTGGTGAGCCTGCATCAGGCGCCGTCTCCGGGGCCCGAGAGATCCTGCTTTCGTGGAAATCCGGTTTCCCGGCGGCGTGCAGGTCGAGGCGGAGCACGAGGGGTTCCGCATCCTGACCGATCAGCCTGTTCTGCAGGGAGGGCGCGGCGAAGCTCCCTCGCCCTTCGACCTCTTTCTCGCCTCGATCGGGACCTGCGCCGGCTTCTATGCGCTTCGCTTCTGCCAGCAGCGCAATCTCGACTCCGCGGGGCTCGCGCTCTCGCTCACACCGATGCGGGACGGAAAGCACGTCGCGCGCATCCGCATCGACGTCGCGCTGCCCCCGGCGTTTCCGGAGAAATATCGCGAGGCTCTGTTGCGCGCGATCGATCAGTGCACCGTCAAGCGCCACATGGTCGAGCCTCCGAAATTCGAGGTCGTGATCGCGGGGAACGAGATCGTCTCGACCACGTCCCCGGGCGCCCCGCTGCACGTCGAGCCCGCGGCCTGACGGCCTCCCCCGCTGCCTGCTAGAGTTCGCGCGTGCCGGCGCTGCGCGTCCTCTCCTACCTCGCCCCGAGCATTCCGGAGGAGCTCTTCCGGGTCCTGGCCGAGACGATCGAGGCGGCGACCCGGATGACGGTCGAGCTCGCCTTCGAGACGCGGGTGTCCGGTCCGTCGCCCGAGGACGATCCCTTCGCCGGGCACCGCGCCGACCTCGCTTTCGTCTGCGCGCCGTCGTACCCGGCTCTGAAGGAGGTCGGCTCACCTGTCGCGCTGCTTCCCGTGGCGCCGGTCTTCGACGATCCGCGCGCGGAAGGCCGGCCCGTCTACTACTCGGACGTCGTGGTGCGCCCGGATCGCGCCGCCTCGCGCTTCGAGGAGCTGGCCGGCGCCGTCTGGTCGTACAACGACCGCCGCTCCCGCAGTGGCTGGCTCAACATGCTCGCGCGCCTCGCCGAGATCGGCCACACCGGCTCTCCGGAGGAGTTCTTCGCAGCCCTGATCCCCGCGGGGTCTCACCTGCGCTCGCTCGAGCTCGTCGCGGACGGCGTGGCCGACGTGGCGGCAATCGACTCGAACACGCTGCAGCTCGTCCGGCGCCGCGAGCCCGAAAAGGCCGCGCGCCTCCGGGTCCTGGAGTCGTGGGGTCCGATGCCCATCCAGCCTGTCCTGGCCGGCACGGCCCTGTCCGAGCCGCTCCGCGATCGGATCGCCGGGGCGCTCCTTCGCCTCGGCGTGGATCCCGCCGCGCGCGAGCGGATCGCCGAGTTCGGGCTCCGCGGGTTCGCGCCGGTGGAGGAGGCGACGTACGCTTCCATGGCCTCCGCTCTTCCGCGGGCTGTTAGGATGGTATGAGCCCGATGGCCGAGCCCTTCGAGGAACGCCGCTTCGCGAGGTGGATCTGTCGCCATTGCCGCGCGGCGCGCTTCGCGACGATCCCGCGCGACGGGCGGCTCAAGTGCCCGATCTGCTACGCCGGCGAGCCGTTCGACCCGCGCAAGCACGCGCGGCGCGATCCCGCCAACCGGGGCAAGCGGCCCGAGCACATCGCGCCGGAGCCGCTGTAGCTCCGGACGCCGCGGAGACGGGAGCTCCCGCGTTCATGTCGCCCTCTTCCCGACGGCGCCGCGGTCCCTGGAGCCGGCCGCCGCTCTGGATCCTCGCGGCCGCCGTCGCCATCGGCCTCGTCGCGTTGCTCGATTTTCGAATCGAGGCGGGCGTCGACCTTGCGCTCTTCTATGCCGCGGCGGTGGCCGGCGCCGGCTGGTGGCTCGGGAGGCGTTACTCGATCATCGCCGCCGCGCTCTCGACCGGGCTCTGGATCGCCGCGGAGCTCGGGCGCCTGCCGCCCGGAGAGGCGCGGCGCTTCACGATCTGGAACGGGATCACGCGCCTCATCCTCTTCCTCTACGTCGGGCTCGCGGCGGCTCGCGTGCGCGCGGACAAACGGCGCCTCGGCCGCTCGCGCCGGCACCTCGAAGAGGAGATCAACCGCGCGCGGATGGACCTGCCGACCGACCTCCTGAACGGGCGCGGTTTCCTCGAGCGCTTCGACCGGGAAATCGGCGAGCCCTCCCATCGCGGACTGCCCTGCGCGCTCGCGGCGATCGACGTCGACGGATTCCGCCGATACCAGGACGACCACGACGTGGCGGCGGCCGAGGAACTCGCGCGTCGCGTCGCCACGGTGGTGCGCAAGGCGATCCGGGCCTCCGACACGCCCGCGCGGCTCGGCCCGGACGAGTTCGCCGTCTCGTTCTGGGACGTCGAGCGGGAAGTCGTCGAGAAAACGCTCCGCCGCATCATCTCGGGCATCGCCGCGCTCGCCGCCGAGGATCCCGAGGCGCGGGTCTCGGCGTCGATCGGCGTCGCGTATTTCTTCGAGCCGCCCGAAGACCCTCAGGAGGCGCTGCGCCAGGCGGAGAAGGCCCTGCACCTGGCGCGCGATTCCGGTCGCGGCATCCTGCACGTCTGGCAGCAGGAGGTCGAGGACGCGAGCCCGGCCGCCGTGGCGGCGCCGGCCGCTCCTTCCGCGGAAAGCTAGGGGCGATCGGGCCGGCCCCGGGCCGGCGGCACGAGGGTGCCATTGCCGCGGCACCCGCGGGCGATTGGCGAAGAGCGGTCGCGCGCCTACTCTCTCTGTTAACCGGAGCCTCGACCAACGTAAACGCCCAAAACGTAAACAGGCGGCTCGCCCACGGGATGGTTGCCAATCCGGGCTCCAACGAAGGGTAGACAAAGAGAGGGCTCTAATGACTCAGCAGATGACGTGGCGGTGCCGGGAATGCGAAGCGGTCGTGACGACGTCCACGACGGACAGCCCGTCGTCGCCGGAGTGTCCGAACTGCCGAACGCCGAAAGAGGCTCCCGGACGAAACGGAGGCGACGGGAAGATCCCGAAGGCGTACGACCTCCGCGCCGAGGCGAGCTTCGCGGACACGGCCGGGCCCGACATGGACCGCCTGCTCGCGCGCAAGGTTCTCGGCGGCGCGACCGCGACGCCGGTGCCTCCGTACTCCTCCGAGGACTGGGCCGCGATGGCGCTGGCCGAGCTCGTCGGGCGACAGAGCGCCTGGTCCTTCCACCTCGCGTTCTGCGGGAACGCGTGGATGGCGACGTTCACCGAGAAGGGTGAAGCCAAGGACGCGGTACCCGATTCGCCGGTCGCTTCGTTCGTCTCCGCGACCGGCCGAAGCCGTTCGCTCGCGATCGCGCGTGCCCTCCTGAAGGTCGTGCGCTGCCCGCGCTGGATGCCGCTCGGGGACCGGTTTCTGGCCGGCCCGCTCGCCTTTGCCGCAAGCTTCGCGCAGATGTAATCCGGGCGATTTCTCGGGCACGGCCGTCGGCGGTTGGTGGCCCTAACTCCCGTCTCGGCAGGGCTTTGGCCTGCCGACCGACCGCGGAACCGTCGCGCCGGACGTCTTCCTTTCACCGCAGATTGTGCGATAATTAAACGAAATCGCAGTGAAACTTCCGGAAGTCGGCCCAGCCCTTGCTCGGGGTTTCGGGGATCGTGAGACCTCTCGGTTCGAGATCACTCCCGCCCCTGACAAGGAGTCCGCCCGCTTCGAAGGCGACGCGACTTCCGTCACTCCTCGGCGGCGGGCGACGGATCCCGGGCCCGAGGCCAACATCATTCTCATCTCGCACCCGCACGGCCGGATGATCGGCTCCCGGTACCGGTTCCGTCCGGGATCGACGATGGTGCTCGGCCGCGGCAAGGAAGCCGACATCGTCGTCCCCGACGCGACGTCGCTCTCGCGCCGGCACGCCTCGCTGACGTATCGCATCGAGTCGGTGATCCTCGAGGACCTCGGCTCGACCAACGGGACGTACGTCAACGACGTCCGCATCGAGGACCCGACGCTGCTGCGCAGCGGCGACCGGTTCCAGATCGGCTCCGTGCACTTCAAGTTCCTCCAGGAGCGCGACGTCGAGAACGCGTACCACGAGGCGATCCACGAGATGATGGTGCGCGACGGCCTGACCCAGACCTCCAACAAGCGCAAGTATGAGGAGGAGGCGGTGCGTGAGGCCGCCCGAGCGCGCCGCTACGGCCGGCCGCTGTCGCTCATCCTCTTCGACGTGGACGACTTCAAAGCGGTCAACGACACGCACGGGCATCTCTGCGGCGACTTCGTCCTGAAGGAGATCGTCCTGCTCGTGTCGGATTTCTTCCGAAAGGAGCAGACTTTCGCGCGTGTCGGCGGCGACGAGTTCGCCGTGCTGACGCCCGAGGCGAAGACCGAAGGCGCCAAGATCCTCGCCGAACGCCTGCGAACCCGCGTCGCCGGGCACGAGTTCTCCTACGCGGGCCGAACTTTCCGCGTGACCTGTTCTTTCGGCGTCGCCGAGTTCGGGCCCGACATGAAGGGCCCGCAGGAGCTTTACGAGGCGGCGGATCGAGCCCTCTACCGCGCCAAGCACGCCGGCCGCAACGCCGTCGAGGTGTTCGTCCGGACTTAGACTGTCGGCCGCGGGCGTTCGTTGCGCGAACGGCGGCCGAGAGTTTTCGGTTCGGATCCGGGCCGGGCTCCGGGCAACCCGTCAGGCGCCGATACGCGTCGACTTCTCACGCCCCTCTCTCCACAACCGGCTCCGGCCAGCGGCTACCCCATAATCTCCATCGCATGACCGCCCGGTTTCGCCAGCTCGTCGAAGAAGGACTGCTCGTCATGGACGGCGCGATGGGGTCGTATCTCCTCGCGCGCCGCCCGGCGCCCCGGGGCGCCGTCGAGGAGATGTGCCTCTCCCACCCGGAGGACGTCCTCGCGGCGCATCTCGCCTACATCGAGGCCGGCGCGCGCGTCATCGAGACCAACTCGTTCGCCGCGAACCGCCAGAAGCTCCGGCCGATGGGGCTCGAGGACCGGGTCGAGGAGATCAACAGCGCGGCCGCCAAGATCGCGCGGAAGGCCCGGGAGGTCTCCGGAAAGGACGTCCTCGTGGCAGGCTCGATCGGCCCGAGCGGTTTCGGCTACGACCCGGGAGATGCCGCTTCCGAAGAAGTGCTGCGCGAGATTTTCCGCGCGCAGGCTCGCGCGCTCGACGCACGCGGCGTCGATTTCTTCCTGCTCGAAACCTTCGTGTCGCTGCCCGAGATGCGCGTCGGCATCGAGGCGGTCCGCGAGGTCTCGGCTCTGCCCGTCGTCGCGTCCATGACGTTTCCCGGCGACGCCTGGGAGGATCTCGAAGACGCCGACTGGCCCGGCAAGGTCGCGCGGCGGCTCGAGAGCCTCGGCGCCGACGTGCTCGGCACCAACTGCTCGCTCGGTCCTCGCGACCTCCTGACGGTGCTCGACGCGATGCGCGCCGCCACCCGGATGCCGCTCCTCGCCGCGCCGAACACGGGCGTGCCGTCCTACGTCGCGGGGCGGCTCGTGTACCCGCCGTCGTCACCCGAGTACTTCGCCTGGTTCGCGCGCGAGGCCGTCCGGCGCGGCGCGCGTCTCATCGGCGGGTGCTGCGGCACGACGCCCGAGCACATCGCCGCGGTGGCGTCGGCGCTCGCGGGCGTCCGAGCGGAGCAGCTTCCGGCTATGCCGGAGCCGACCGCCGCCGCGCTGATGGGCGGTCCGGAGGCCGCGGCACCGAAAACGTCGCGCGTCGCCACGATGCTCGCGCGCGGCGAATTCGTCGTCTCGATGCAGATCGACCCTCCCAAGGGCACCGACTTCGAGGCCGTTCTCGGCGCGGTCCGAACGTTCCGGGACTCGGGGCGCGTTCACTCGGTGGACATCAACTCCAACCCGCTCGCGCATCTGCACCTCGACTCGCTCTGGATGGCGCTCGCGTGCGAGCGCGAGGGCGTCGAGACGATTCCGCACGTCACGCCGCGGGACGCGAGCCTCATGGGCCTCTGCGGAAACCTGCTCGGCGCCTGGTCTCTCGGGATCCGCAACGTGCTCGTCATCACGGGAGACCCGTCACAGCGGGGCGACCGCGCCGGATCCTCCGACGTCTACCAGACCGACAGCATCGGCCTGGTGAAGGTGATCCGGGATTTGAACGACGGCAAGGACGCGGCCGGCAATCCCATCGGCAATCCGCCGAACTTCCTCATCGGCGTCGCCGTGAATCCCAACGAGCCCGACATCGACCGCGAGGTCGAGCGCTTCCGGCGCAAGGTGGACCACGGCGCGGACTTCGCCATGACGCAGGTCTTCTTCGAGTGGGATTGCTGGGAGAGGTTTCTCGACCGCTTCGGCGGGACGCTGCCGATCCCGGCGATCGTGGCCGTGTGGCCGCTGACGAGCCACAAGCTTGCGATGCGGATCCATCACGAGGTGCCGGGCATCGTCGTGCCGGATCCGGTGCTCGCGCGGCTCGAGCGGGCCGGCGCGGGGGCGCGCGAGGAGGGATTCGCGATCGCGCGGGAGATTCTGGCCGAGTCGCGGCGGCGCGCGCAGGGCGCCTACATCATCGCGCCGTTCAAGAATCCCGCGAGCGCGCTCGAACTGCTCTAGGCGGCGGGCCGGCGGCCGCCGTCAGGCCTGCGGCAGCTTGCGCGGCTTCGAGGCCGCGTCCTTCCAGAGATTCGGAGCCGTCCCGTCCGTCGGAAAGACCGGAACCGAGGACGAGGTCCTCCGGCGCGGCTCGACTTCCTCGCGCAGGAACTTCTCGACCATCTCCGAGATGCGGGGTTTCGGGACTCCCGCGACGCCTTCGCGCGGGCCGGCCATCGCGACCCGCGGGCGCGGGCGAAACTCCTCGGCCGTCAGCCGCGGGACGCCCCGCAGGTCCCAGGGGATCGCCTGGAGCCAGTGCGCCGCCATGCTGATGACGGTGCGCACGGCCTCGAGCTCGGCCGCAGCCTCGACGAAAGTCTCCGCGCGCTCGAGCCGGTCCTCTTGATACGCGGCGACGATCGCGCGCGCACCCTCCGGGCCGTGGCACAGCAGGAGCTCGAAGACCGACGTGTTTCCCCAGGCGTCCGGCGTCGTGCCCGACCAGCGCAGGAACTCGGCGATCGAGCGCTTCCACGCGCGGCCGGCGAAGACGGGAAGCCGCGCCACGGCCTGCACGTCGACTCCCGTCACGCGCTCGAGGGCATTCGCGCGCTGCAGGATCCGGGTGATCGACGGAAGAAGCTCGTTGGCTTGCGGGCTCATGGGAGCACTACATATTCACGCTTCGGGGGCGGGGTCAAGCCCCCCGAGCCGAGAGGCTCCTCTCCGGCTCGCGTGCTACCCTTGCAAACGGCGTGCAGGAGCGTCTCGACGAGCAGGAGCGCCTCGAGAACATCGTCCGGCAATTCCAGGCGGATACCGGGACACTGCACCTTCTCGAGGACGGCGTGCTGGTGCTCAAGGGGCAGGTCGGCCTGCCGCCGCACGTCGCCCGGATCGTCCAGCGCGTCCCGGTCGGCAAGGGAATGGCGGGCCTCGCCGCCGAGCGCAACGCGCCGGTCTCCGCCTGCAACATCCAGACCGACACGAGCGGCGACGTGCGGCCGGGAGCGAAACAGACCGGCGTCAACGGGGCAATCGTCGTGCCGGTGCGCGACGCGAAGGGATCGGTTCGGGGAGCGCTCGGGATCGGTGTCCATCGCGTTTACGACTACACCGAAGAGGAAACGGACAAGCTTCTCGCGGAAGCGGCGACCTTTGCGAACTAGGGACTAGCCCTCGGTCCTCCGCCTCGTCGCCCAAAACGCCGCTCCCAATCCCGACCACCCGAGAAAAGCGACCCACTCCGCCCGGGAGAAGCTGCCGGCGACCCAGGGCGTGACCTTCATCGCGACGACGGCGGCCGACACGGCCGCCCCCGCCCATGCCGTCACGGCCTCGCGTCCGCCGCTTCGCCCCGCGCGCCGCGCGCGCAGGCGGTCGGCGAGGCAGGTCGAGAACCAACCCACGCCCACGGCGAGCGATCCGACCTCCGAGACCGGCACGAGGATCGCGTCGCCCAGAAACGACGCGGCGGCGGTCAGCACGGCCATCAACGCGATCGCGTTCTGCGGGGTGCCGCGCGCCGGATGGACGCGCGCGAGCGCGGGATGGACGAGATCGCGGCGCCCGATCCCGAAGAGCATCCGGGTCGCCGCCACGAAGTTGCCGTTGAAGATCTTCACGAGCGAGAGCAGCGCCGCGAAGAGAATCCAGTCGGCGACGGCCGGGGAGCCGAAAGCGCGCGCGAACGCCGCTTCAGTGCCGAGCTTCTCGGTCACGAGCGTCCGCCACGGAAAGACGAACGACACCGCGAGCACGATCGTGACGTAGAAGAGGCATCCGATGACCGCCGCCGCGAGGATCGCGCGGCCGAAGTCGCGCGGGTCGAATCCCTGCCGCGCCTCTTCCGAGCCCTTCCCGACCGATTCGAAGCCCGTCATGAAGTACGGGACGATCTGCATCACGAGAAGAATCGAGAGCGCCGCGCCGCCGGCGCCGCGGCGCGCGAAGAGGGGCGCGAGATTCGCCGCACGGCCCCGCGCGAACCCGAGCGCCGTGAAGACGGCGAAGATGACGAGCATCCCGAACGTCATGAGCTTCTGAAACGCGGCGCTCGGCCGGATGCCGCGGACGTTGACCCAGGCAACGGCGCCGGTGAGTGCGAGCCCCATCGCGAGGCGCGGCAGCGTCATCACGCGTCCCGCGACCGTGTACAGCGGCATTGCCTGGAAGACCGGGAAGACGCGCGAGAGCAGATTGCCGACGGCCACGGCCTCCCACGGACAGACGATCGCGTACGCGAGCACCATCGTCCACGCGGAGGCGAATCCCGCGGCCGGCGGGAACACGCCCTCCGTGTACGCGATCTCGCCGCCGGCGTCGGGCACCTCGCGCACCATGCGGCCGTACGTCGCCGCGACCGGAAGGAGCAGGATGCCGCCGATCAGGAACCCGAGCGCCGCGCCGCCCGGCCCGCCCCGCGAGAGCCAGTCGTCCATGAGGACGACCCAGCCGACGCCGACCATCGCGCCGAAGCCGAACGTGAAATACTCGGTCCGCGTCAGCGTCCGGACGAGATCTTTGCTCGCGCTTGCTCCTGTTTCGTTCTTCATCGAGGAAGTCGAGGTCGAGATAGTCTAGTTCGGCGATGCGCGCTGCCTCCGCCCGCCGGCCGGTCTCCCGGCGGCGGAAGATCTCGCTCTCCCGCCGCACCCGTCCGTTCCAGGAGTCGGTGATCCGCGAGATGACGCGGCTCGGCGCCGAGGTCGGCGGCGTCAACCTCGCGCAGGGCCTGCCGGATTTCGACCCGCCGCCGGAGCTGCTCGCCGCCCTGCGCCGCGCGGTCGACGCCGGCCACCACCAGTACACGTATCCGTGGGGCGAAGAGAGCTTTCGCGCCGCCCTGGCGGAGAAGCATCGCCGCTTCAACGCGATGAGGGTCGACCCAGCCACCGAGATCACGGTGACCTGCGGCGTCTCGGAAGCGGAGGTCAGCGCGGTTCTCGGCCTGACGGAGCCGGGCGACGAGGCGCTCATCCTCGAGCCCTGGTACGAGAACTACCTGCCCGCGTGCGTGCTCGCCGGCGTCACGCCGCGCTTCGTCCCGATGCGCGAGCCGGACTATGCGATCGACTTCGGGCGGCTGGAACGCGCGATCGGGAAGCGCACACGCCTTCTCCTCCTCAACACGCCGGGAAACCCTTCCGGCCGTGTGCTCCGCCGCGACGAGCTCGAAGAGATCTCGCGGATCTGCCAGCGCCACGGCCTCGTCGCCGTCGTCGACGAGATCTACGAGCACATCTGGTACGAGGGCCACCCGCACGTCTCGCTCGGTTCGCTGCCCGGGATGGAGGACCGCTGCGTCACGCTCTCCGGCCTCGGCAAGAGCTACGCCGTGACCGGCTGGCGCGTCGGCTGGGCCGTCGCCGCGCCGCCGCTGACCGCCCTCATCCGGAAGGTCCACGACTACCTGACGATTTGCGCGCCGGCGCCCTTCCAGGAGGCGGGCAAGACGGCGCTCGCGCTGCCCGACCGGTACTACGCGGACCTGCGCGCGGCGTACGCGCGCCGCCGCGACATCCTGCTGCCGGCGCTGTCGCGCGCCGGGCTCGCGTTCACCCCGCCGGAGGGCTCTTACTACGTCATGGTGGACGCCGCGCCGCTCGGCTGGAAGGACGACTGGGAGTTCGTGGATTTCCTCGCGCGGAAGGTCGGCGTTCTGGCGGTGCCGGGCTCGTCCTTCTACGCGCGTCGCGCCGGCGAGGCGCGCCCGTCTCGCGGCGGGAAGACCAAGGCTCGCGTCAACTTCGCGAAGAAGGACGAGACCCTGTTGGAGGCGGTGCGGCGACTCGACGCGGCGGATCTTCGGGCGCCGAAGCGCAAACCTCGTTCGCGCGCCCGGGCCACCCCGCCCTGACTCTCGCCGCTAGGGCCTCTTCAGCCCCTCCATCCAGTTGACCACGACCGCGATCGGTGAAAACTCGACGTCCGAGCCGCGGGTAACGACGAGGAACCGCTGGCCGTCCGGCGAGACGTCGAAGCGAAAGCCCGGCTGAACTCGCGTCCGCGCGTCGAAAAGCGCGGCCGGAACGCCCGGCTCGAGCGTCGCCCCCTCCCGGATGGGGACCGCCATCATCTTCCCGTCCTCCGCGATGTAGAAGAGCTCCTTTCCGTCGCCCCGCCACTTCGCGTCGCGGCCGCCCGCCGTCGAGATCGGAACCGGATCGCCCGGCCCGGGAAACGGCGCCGCGAGGACGTCGGACTTGCCGGACTCGACCGCCGTGAACGCGATCCACTTTCCGTCCGGGGAGAACGACGGCCCGACGTCGGCCGCCGGGCTCTGGCGGAACGGAAACGGCTTGCGATCGCCTTCGAGAGGGAGGATCCAGATGTCCCAGTCCGTCGTGCCGCCGGGCGCGTCGAAGGCGATGAACCGGCCGTCGTGCGACCAATCGACCGGGATTTCCGCGTCCGCCGTCTTGAGCAACGCCTGCTCCGAACCGGTCCCGCCGACCGGCCGCACGAAGAGGCGCTGGGGACCTCCCCGCGCCGAGCCGAAGGCCAGTCGGGTGCCGTCGGGAGACCAGATCGCGGGTCCGTCGTCGTAGGCCGTATCCCCGCTGAAACGCGTGCTCGAACCGCGATTGAGGTCGTAGATCCAGAGGCTCGTCCTCGGTCCTTGCGCCACCGCGATCGAGAGCTTCCGGCCGTCCGGCGACAGCCTGGGGAACCGGTAGTCTCCCGACTCGCCGACCGAGCCGATCTGCCGCCCCTGGCGGTCGAGCCAGAGCAGACGCGCCGGAAACGCCTTGTCGCGCGCGTAGGCGAGCACGCCCGTGGAAGAGGCCGAGAAGAACGCGAGCTTCTTGGCGTCGTCGACCACGACGCCCTGGGCGACGGGCACGGCCTCTCCCACGACCTGGAGCACCTTCGAATCGAAGCGCTGGGCGAGCAGGTTGCCGCCGCGGGAAAAAAGGAGCTCGCCCGGCTCGGAGTAAGCGACGTTCGAGGCTTGAGGCACGACGGCGCGCGTTTCCTTCGAGTCGAGCCTTCCGACCCGGATCCCGCCGTTCTGATTGCGCGCCTCGGGATTGGCGCCGAGGTAGGAGAAGTAGAGGAAGTGCTTTCCGTCCGGAAGGAAGGTCGGCCAGCGCTGGCTGTCCTCGCCGTGAGCGGCGTCCAGGGGAATGGCGGGCACCGGCACCCCGCCGGATGCGGCCACGCGATGAAGCGGACTGGTCGCGGACGGCGCCAAGAGGATGACTCCGTCCCGGTTCCAGGCCCCGCCGCGGCCGTCCACGGCGTCGCAGACGTCCTGCACCGGTCCTCCGGAAGCGTCGACGCGCTTGAGCTTCTTGTTCGCGAAGAACCCGATGGACCGGCTGTCGGGCGACCAGAAGGGATACCACGCGTCTTCGGTGCCGGGCAGTGGCCGCGCTTCGAGGCCGTCGAGCGCGCGGATCCAGAGAGACCGCTTTCCCTTGGAATCCTCGGCCTCGAAAGCGAGGAGCCGCCCGTCGGGCGAGAGCGCGATCATGGTCGCGACGGCGTTCGAAAGCGTCCGAAACGGAGCGACGTCGGACGGAACGATCTCGAAACGCGTCGCGCGAGCCGCAGCGGGAGCTCGCCTCAGATAGCCGACGCCGAGCGCGATTGCGGCAAGCGTCGCCAGCGCGAACCCGGCCCAGGCGATCCGCTCGCGGCTGCGGCGGCGCGTCGAAACCGTGGCGGGAGCCGCGATGCCCGCCTGCGAGCCCTCCGAAATCCATTTGAGCTCCGCCGCGATGTCGTGCGCCGACTGCCAGCGGTCCTCGGGATCCTTGGCGAGGCACGTCCGCACGACGCGGTCGAGCGCCGGCGGCACCATCGGCTGGACCGCCGAGATCGCCGGCGGCTCGTCCTTGAGAATCGATCCGATCAGGCTCGCCTGGCTCTTGCCGGCGAAGGCCTTCCGCCCCGTTGCCATCTCGTAGAGCACGGCGCCCAGCGCAAAAATGTCGGTCCGCGGGTCCGCGTCCTTGCCCTCGAGCTGCTCGGGCGCCATGTACTGGAAGGTTCCGAGGATCGTCCCGCCCTGAGTCAGGTCCGGCGATCCCTGCATCGTCGGAAGGGACGTCACGCCGGAGGCGGGCGTGACCGGAGCGACGACTTTGGCGAGTCCGAAGTCGAGCAGCTTCACGCCGGACTTCGAAACCATGACATTGCCGGGCTTGAGATCCCGGTGCACGATTCCCTGACGGTGCGCCTGGTCGAGCGCCTCGGCCATCTCCACGCCGTAGCGCAGCACCTGCTCGGGCGGCAGCGGCCCGCGCGCGAGGCGCTGCGTCAGGGTCTCGCCTTCCAGATATTCCATGACCAGGTATTCGACGCCGTCGGCCTGACCCACGTCGTAAAGCGCGCAGATGTGCGGATGGGAGAGCCGCGAGATCGTCTTGGCCTCCCGCTCGAAGCGCTGGCGCAGCTCGGCCGACGAAGAGAGATGTGAGGTCAGCACCTTCACGGCGACCGTGCGCTCGAGCCGCGTGTCCTGCGCGCGATAGACCTCTCCCATGCCTCCCGCGCCGAGCGGCGAGAGGATCTCGTAAGGACCGAGCTTGGTTCCGGCAGAGAGGGTCATGGCGTGATGCCGCGCGGATTCTATCGCCCGCGCCCGCGGGAATGAGAGAGTGGCCGCAATGGACGCGGTCCGCCTCGGGATCCCCGCCCTGGTTCTCGTCGCCGTTTACATCGCCGGTATCAATCTGCTCGGCGCGCGCCTGGGCCGCGGACAGAAGGACGCGCGCGACTACTTCCTCGGCAGTCACGCGATGCCGTGGGGCGCCGTCCTCGCCTCGATCGTGGCGACCGAGACCTCGGCGCTGACGTTCCTCTCGGTGCCGGGCGACGCCTATACGAGCGGCTACACGTTTCTGCAGCTCGTGCTGGGCTACGTCGTCGGGCGGATCCTCGTCGCATGGATCCTCCTGCCCGGCTATTTCGAGCGCGAGTACCCGACGGCCTACGCCCTCCTCGAAACGCGGTTCGGGACGCGCGCGCGGCGCTTCACGTCGCTGCTCTTCATGGTCACGCGCGTCCTCGCCGCCGCCGTGCGTCTCGCGGTGCCGGCGATCCCGATCGCGCTCCTGCTCCGCATCCCGGTCTGGGCCGCCATCCTGCTCCTCGCCGCCGGCACCGCGCTCTACACGCTCCTCGGCGGCCTCAAGGCCGTCATCTGGATCGACCTCATCCAGGTCGTCCTCTACCTGTCCGGCGCCGTGATCGCGCTCGCCGTCCTCCTCGCGCGCGTCCCGGGCGGGCTCTCCGGCGCCCTGGCGACCCACACGTCTGCCGGGAATCCGGTGAAGCTCTTCGATTTCCGTTTCGATCCGTCCGTGCCCTACACGTTCTGGTCGGGCCTCGTCGGCGGCGCGTTCCTCACGATGGCGAGCCACGGCGCGGACCAGCTGATCGTTCAGCGCCTCCTCGCGTGCCGGAGCCTGCGCGACGCGCGGCGGGCGCTCGTCGGCAGCGGCCTTCTCGTCTTCGCGCAGATGGCTCTCTTCACGACGATCGGCGTCCTTCTCTTCGCCTTCTTCGGCGGCCGGTCCTTCGCCTCTCCCGACGCGATCTTCCCGACCTTTCTCGTGCGGGACCTGCCGCCGCTTCTCTCGGCGTATCTCGTGGCGGGGATCTTCTCGGCGGCGATGTGCTCGGAGTCCTCGGCCTTGAACTCGCTCGCGAGCGCTCTCGCGCTCGACGTGGTCGGACCGCGATCCGGGGCCGGCGCGCTCGAAGGCCGCAGCGGACTGCGGCTCGGCCGGACGCTCACGGTCGTCTGGACGGTCGTCCTGGCGGGACTCGCGGTCGCCTTCTCCTTCCTGCCCCGAACGCAGCCGGCGGTGCAGGTCGCGCTCGGCCTCGCATCGGTGACGGCGGGCGGGCTCCTCGGAGCGTTCCTGCTCGCGCGTTTCGCGTTCCGGGCCACGGAAGCCGACGTGCTCTGGGCCGTGGGTGTCTCGACGGCCGTCCTGTTCGGGCTGTGGCTCGGAGCGCGCGGATGGGCTCCCGTCCCGCTCGGCCGCCGAATCGCGTGGCCCTGGTACTCGCTGATCGGCTGCGCCCTCGCGACCGGCGTCGGCTTCGGGCTTTCGCTGCGACACGCGCGGCCGCGACGCGGCTAGACTCGCCGCCCGTGAAGAGACGAGAAGACGTCGCCGCCGCCGTCCTGCCGGGTCCCGACCGGCCGATCGAAATGCGCCGATTTCCGGCACCGCGCCCGCGGCCCGGAGGCGCCGTGCTCGAGACGGTCGGGAGCGAGGTCTGCGGTACGGACGTGCATCTCTCTCACGGACGCCTCTCGGGCGTCCCATACCCGATCATTCCCGGGCACGTCGTCTGCGGGCGGCTCACCGAGTCGCAGGGAGCGATCCGCGACGTCGAGGGCCGGCCGATCGCCGACGGGACGCTCGTGACGTTCTACGACGTCTTCGGTACCTGCGGCGCCTGCTGGCACTGCCTCGTCGCGCGCGCCGCGACGCGATGCCCGCACCGGCGCGTCTACGGCATCACGACCTCGGCCGAGGAGGGACTGCTCGGCGGCTGGGCGGAGCGCGTGGAGCTGAAGCCCGGCGTGCGCGTCGTCCCCCTGCCGGACGGCGTCGAGCCGCTCGATTTCCTCGGAGGCGGCTGCGGGCTGCCGACCGGCTTCCATGCCATCGAGCGGGCGGACGTCGCACTCGGCGATACGGTCGTCGTCCAGGGCAGCGGTCCGGTCGGACTGAACGCCGCGATCTTCGCGCAGCTCTCCGGTGCGGTACGGGTGCTCGTCGTCGGCGCGCCGCAGGCGCGGCTCGAGGCGGCCCGGCGCCTCGGCGCGGACGAGGTCTGCGACATCGGCGAGATTCCCGATCCCGCCGCGCGCGTGCGTTTCGTCCGCCAGTGGACCGGAGGCCGCGGGGCGGACGTCGTGATCGAGGCATCGGGCAACGCCGCCGCGGTTCCCGAGGGGCTCGAGATGATGAGAGACGCCGGCCGATACGTCGTCGTCGGGCAGTACACCGACGGCGGCGACGTCATGATCAATCCGCACCGGCACGTCAACCGGAAGCACGCCGACATCCGCGGGTGCTGGGGCTACGAGTTCTCGCACCTCCACCGCGCGCTCGCGATGATGGGCAAGCACCGCGAGCGGTTCCGGTGGCGCGATCTCGTCACGCGCGAGTACGCACTCGGGGAGGCGGGGCAGGCCCTCGCCGACATGGAGCAGATGCGGGTCGTGAAGGCGGTCATCCGGACGTGATCCGTCGCGCCGCGAACAACAGTCTCAGCTGGCAACAAATCGCAGCTCGCAACGCGACCAAGTTTCGCGACGTTCATCGAGCGAAACGACTCGCGTTGCGGGAGCCGGAGCGCAGCGAGGGGATCAGGCGAGCGGTCGAGCCCGTTACGGCGAGCCGGGAGCCGGTGCGCCTCCGGGCGCAGATACCCGAGCAAGCGACGGCGACGGCTACTTCGGCAATCGCGCCTTCGGAATCTTCACCAGGACCGTGTACTCCGGATCCACGAGCTCGACGATCGGCGCGCGCGCGTTCTGCGACACGAACTCGTACGCGTCCATCTCGCCGAGACCCGTCTTCTCCTGCACCCAGCGCACCATGTCCTTGAACGCGATGCGTGCGGCGTCCTCGAGCGGCCGGGCGGCGCCGAGCGACATCATCCATTCATCGTTCTCGATGCGCGGCCAGGGCGTCTCGCGCTTCTTGACGAGATCGACGGTCAGCTCGACGTTCATCGCCCCTTCGATCGCCGTTCCCATGATCTCGCCGTCACCCATGGCGAAATGCCCGTCCCCGAAGGAAACCAGCGCTCCCGGCACGCGCACTCCGAGATAAACCGTGTTCCCCGCGCGCACTTCCGGACAGTCCATGTTGCCGCCAAAGTCCCCCGGCACGATGGTCGACCGCACCTCGGCCGATCCCGGCGCGACGCCGAGGCAGCCCAGGAACGGCGCGAGCGGGACCTCCCAGGATTTCTTGCCGTCCTGCGAGCGCGTGCGGGCGACGCCCTTACCGCGGTCCACCTCGTAGAACCACATCGTCTCCGGAAGCTCCGGGTTCAACATCGCCGTCTTCTCGGTGCCCTTCAGCGCACCGAAGCCCGGAAACGCCACGGAGAAGCCGTACGGGCGCGCGGGCTCGAGCTTCTCGATGCGGATGACGAGCGTGTCGCCGGGCTCGGCGCCTTCGACGTAGAACGGGCCCGTCTGCGGGTTGTCGTGGCCGGGCTGCAGGACCTCCGAAGGTTTCTGCCCGGCCTTCGTCAAGCCGCCGTCGAAGCAATCCTCGCTCCACGAGACGATGCGCGTTCCCGCCTTGATCCGGTGCGTCGGCGCGGCGCCGCCGAACGTGTACTTGAGCTCCTCGTGCTTCGGCACGTAATGCAGGACCGGGCGTTCGTCCGCCGCCCCCACGAGCGTTGCGGCAGCGAGGGCCAGCGCGGCCACCCCGAGAGGCTTCATCGCGGCTCCTTTCGGATCGGGACTCGTTTGCCGGGATTCTATGTGCGAAACTCCGCGCCCGTGAGCGAAGCGTCCGCCGGAAAGAAGCCGCCGTTGTCGGGCGGCTTCGTCGCAGTCATCGTCTTCAAGTTCCTGAAGTGCGCCGGCTTTCTCCTGCTGGGCGCGACCGTCCTGCACATCGCGCACGTCTCGCGGCGCGACCCGACGATGGAGCTGGCCGAGATGCTCGGCGTCAACGCGCACCGTTTCGGCGTCGAGAAGCTCCAGGAGATCTACCAGGAATTCACTCCGGGACAGGTGCAGGCCCTGGGGCTCGCGGCTCTATCGGTCGGTCTCGTCTTCGGCGCCGAAGGCGCCTTTCTGACGGCGCGGTTCTGGTGGGCGACGTACTTCACGATCGCCCTGACGGCGCTCGCCATCCCCGTCGAGATCCTGGAGATCGCCAAACGCCCGCACCATGCGCGCGTCTACGCGCTCTTCGCGGTCAACCTCGCGATCCTGGCCTACGTCTGGGCGAAGCGGAACGAGTTCCGGGCGTCGGCGCCGGGCCCCTGAAGCCTCAGAAGAACGTCTCGAGGGCTTCTGACGGCCGGTCGCGGCGCGAGGAGTCTCCCGAGGCAATCGAGGGAGGAGCCCTCGCGCCGCGGGAGCTCGGGTGGAGCGATGGCGCCAGGTTGCGGTCGAGGCCGTTTCGCCGAGCCGCGAGCCGGTGGCGCTAGCCAGGCGCCGAGCCAGCGCGAGCGACGGACGGGAGCTTCGCGAGCCAGGCCTCGACCTCCTCCGGGTGGAAGCCGAATGGGCCGGTCTTGCCCTTGTAGACGATGACGCCCTTCTCGTCCACGATGTAGAAGCGTTCGGGCCAGCCCGCGTAGACGGCGTTGGCCCGGTTCTCGATCGGATCGACCACGAGCGGCACCTCGTAGTGGAACCGCTTGACGAAATCGTTGGCGATCGCGACGCGGGCGGCCGTCGTCTTCGGCTGCGGGTAGCAGACGTTGTCCTTGTCCTTTGCGTTCGACTCCATCTGCCACTCGTCCTCCGGGTGCGCCTCCTTGATGTAGAGCGTCAGGAAGCGCGCCCGATCGCCGTACTTGCGCTGCATGGCCTGCACGCGCTCGACCGAGCGCCGGAACGGCGGTCAGGTGAAGCTTCCGAAGACGAGGACGAGCGGCTTCCCGCCGCCGATCGAATTCTTGAGCGGGACCGGCGTCGTGCCGTCCAGGGCCAGCAGGTCCACGTTCGGCGCGGCATCCCCTACCTTGAGCGATCCTTCCTGGCGCTGGTCGTAGCGCAGCATGCCGATGATGTTGCGCGGCCCGAAGGAGATGACGCCGTAGGCCACGGCGGCCAAGACCAGGAGCCCGACGCCGAGGAGGATCTTCTTCCAGAGCTTCACGGCAACAGTCTACTCACAGCTTGACGAGGCACCAATCCTCGGACCACGGCAGCCGCGACATCTGGAGCGCCGGCTTGCCGCCCGGTGTCACGCAGAACCCGTCGGAGAAATTGACGCCAAACCCGTTCTCCAGATCGTAGAGGCCGGGCTCGACCGAGAAGATCATCCCGGGCTCGAGCATCGTGTAGTCGCCGAGCGCCAGGTACGGCGGCTGGTGCCCCTCCACGCCCATCCCGTGCGCCGGCCGATGGTAGATGTACTTCTGCACGCCTTCCTTCACCTGGTGCTGGTGGATCTGGTACGCGACCGTCGAGCAGGCCACGCCGGCGCGCGACAGGTCCTTCTGCATGAGACAGCAGTCGCGCGAGACGGTCCAGAGCTTCTTCTGAAGATCCGTCCACGGCGCGATGAGGAAGCCGCGGTACAGCTCGCCGCCGCAGCCCCCGATCTCGACGCCGCCCGCGATCTGGAGGGCCTGGCCCTTCTGGATCTTGTTGTGATGGAACTGATTCGGGTGCGGATACGCGGTGCCGCGGCCGACGCGCACGTCGATGTCCATCTCGATGCCGACCGCCGTGTGCGAGCCGCCGTCGCGCTTGATCGTCTCCATGAGGCGGTTGGTGCCCCAGGCCGTCGCCGCCGCGCCGAGCTCGTAGTCCGTGAGGTCCGTGCCCTTCTCGAGGAGCAGGTCGCGCGCGTAGGCGTGGGTCTCGTCGAAGACGCGGTAGGCGCGGCGCCACAGCGCGAGCTCCTCGGGCGTCTTGACCATCCGCATCCTTTCGCAGCGGTCGGCGATCGAGTCGATCTTCGTGTCCTTGACGAACACCTTGCCGGCGGTCGCGAGCTGCCGGCGCGAGAGCTCCCAGTCCGTCGCGAGCCGCTTGCCGTCGAGTCCGCGCTTTTTCAAGCCCTGGAGCGTCCACTCGAAGATGTCGACGGTCGCGCCCTGCTGGACCTTGCCCTCGTTGGGGAATCCGCCGTCGGCATGCGGGTAGTCGAAGTAGATCTCCTGCTCGGTGGCCCACCAGCTCTTGACCGAGTCGCGGTCGATACCCGGGTGGAACCAGATCGCGGCCAGCCGGTCGGCCGGCAGATAAACGCGGAAGGGACGCTCGGTCGAAGTGAAGAAGAGACCGGTGAAATAGATGATGTTCATCGGATCCGAGAGCAGGATTCCCGCGTAGCCGTCCTCGGCGAGCTGCGCCTGAAGGAGCTTGAGGCGCGCCTGGTGCCACTCGAGCGGCAGGCGGTCGTAAGTCGCGGGCTTCAATCCGTCGTCCTCGGTCAGGAAGAGCGCGGCGGAGCGGGACGCGGGCGGAGAGGCTTTCGCGGCGGAGCGCACGGCGGCGAGCCCGACCGCCGCGGCCCCCGACGTCGAGAGAAACCGGCGCCGGTTCCAGGTCATCTCGAACCTCCTCGAAAAATGTGCGCGGAATCGTATCAGGGCGGCCTGGCACCGTGTCGTCCTGATGTACAACGCAGCCCGTGACGAATCCCGAGGCCGCTCGCGCCGACGCTCCCCTGCCGCCCCATCCGCTGCGCCGCATCGCGAAGGCCCTCGGGCCCGGCGTCGTGACGGGCGCCGCGGACGACGATCCGTCGGGCGTCGCGACGTATTCCGTCGCGGGCGCGCAGCTCGGCACGGCGCTCCTGTGGACGGCGTTCCTGACGTGGCCGCTGATGGCCGCGGTCCAGATGACCTGCGCGCGCATCGGCATGGTGACCGGCCGCGGCCTCGCCGGGGCGCTGCGCCGCAAATTCTCCAAGCCGGTGCTCGTCGCGACGGCGATCGCGCTGCTCCTCGCGAACACGATCAACATCGCCGCGGACCTCTCCGGGATGGCCGACGCCGCCGAGATGCTGACCGGCATCAACTCGCACTACTTCGTCGTCCTTTTCGGCGTCGGCATCTCGTGGGCGATCATCCGGTTCCGCTACTACCAGATCGCCGCGATCCTGAAGTGGCTGGCGCTCGTGCTCTTCGCCTACGTCGTCGCCGCGATCCACATCGGGCCGAACTGGCGCCAGGTGGCGCGCGACGCCTTCGTTCCGTCGCTTCCCTCGGGACGCGCCGCCTGGGCGACGCTCGTGGCGATCCTCGGCACGACGATCTCGCCGTATCTCTTCTACTGGCAGGCCTCGCAGGAAGTCGAGGAAGAGAAGGCGATGGGCCGGCGCATGCTCCCTCAGCGCGAGCGCGCGACGCCGACGGAGATCTTCGACCGCGGCGTGGACGTGGGCATCGGCGCGGCCTTCTCGAATCTCGTCATGTTCGCGATCATCCTGACGACCGCGATGACGCTCCACCGCAGCGGCCTGACGAACATCGAGACCTCGAAGCAGGTTGCGCAGGCTCTGCGGCCGCTCGCGGGCCCGTTCGCCGAAATCCTCTACACGGTCGGCCTCGTGGGCGTCGGCCTCCTCGCGATCCCGACGCTCTCGGGCTCCGCCGCCTACGCCTTCGCCGAGACGTTCGGCTGGAAGCAGGGGCTCGACCAGAAGCTGACCGGCGCCCGGTACTTCTACGCCGTGATGACGCTCTCGACCGCCGCCGGCGTCGTCCTCGACTTCGCCGACGTCAACCCCGTCAAAGCGCTCTACTGGAGCGCGGTTCTGAACGGCCTGCTCGCCCCGTTTCTCCTCGTCGGGATCCTCGCCGTGGCGTCCGACCGCAAGATCATGAAGGGTCAGCCCAGCTCGGCGCTCGCCCGCGCGGCGATTCTGGCGACGACGCTTCTGATGTTCGGGGCGGCCGTCGGGATGTTCGTGTTCTAGAAAGGCTGAGGAGTCGATCGGCGTTCTTGGACAACAATCTCTCCCGATACCTCGCCACCGGCACCGGCCCGTCCGCCAGCATCGCGTCCATGAAGTCCTTGAGGCGAAACGCCGCGCCGCGCGCCGTCTTCACGTCCTGGAAGAGGTCCGTGACCTGCCGGTACCCGAGCCAGTACGTCGTGATCTGCGTCGGCGAGGTGATCGCGCGGGTCCACATGTTGGACGCAAACTGCTCGTCCTGGAGCGCGTCCTCCTTCACGAACCGCAGGACCTCGGCGCGCGGCATGTCCTTCGTGTGAACTCGCACGTCCACGATCGCGCGCGCGATGTTCTCCATCTGCTTCTTCAGGTGCGCGAGGCGGTCGAGCGGGCCGCCCCAGCCGAGGTCGAGCATGAGGCGTTCGGAGAAGGTCCCCCAGCCCTCGACGTACACGCCGTCGGCGAAGAGCGCCCGGACCTTGCGGGGCAGGTGCGCCGCGACCTTGAGCTGCAGGTAGTGCCCCGGCAGCATCTCGTGCGGCGTGATCATGACGTTGAAGTGGTGGTTGAAGTCCCGGAAGAAGGCGTCCTTTTCCTCGGGCGTGGCCGAGTCGGGCGGCGTGGGGAGAAAGAAGAGCGTCCGCGCGTCCGGCGAGTACGGGCCCGCCGGATAGACGCCGCCCACGGACTGGCCGAGGAAGTAGCCGGGCGACCGATCGATGAAGAGCGTCAACGGATCGGGCAGCGTCACGACCTCGTGGGCATGGAGGTAGGCGTTCAGATCCGCGACCTGCCTTCGGTAGTCCGCGATGAACTCCTCGACGGTCTTCGCGCGGTCGGCCGACACGCGCGCGAAGAGCTTCGAGAGGAGGTCGCGGTCGGAAGACGGCGGCTCGACGCCGGGGAAGATTTCCTTCCATGCGGAACGCCCGTACCCGGCGGCTTCCTTTTTCTTCGCCGCGAGATCCTTCTCCGCGCGCGCGAGCATGGCATCCGGATCGTTCTCCCCGGTCGCGATGCGCAGGGCGTCGCGGTAGGCCGCGCCGAGCCGCGGCGACGCCGTGGCCTTCTTCGAGAGCTCCTCGAGAAACGCGCCGAGCCCTTCGAGGGCCGCCGCGGCCTCGGATGCCTCGCGCGAAACGCCGTCCTTCGCGTCCTTCCCGGCGCCGGAGAAGAGTGTTGCGAACCCCTCGCGGTAGAACTTCGCGGAGGCTCGGGCCTGCCCGGAGGCGATCCGCGCGAAGTCGGGCGCGACCTCGGCCGGCGGCGCCGCCGCGAGCGCCTCCCGCGCCTGGCGGCAGAAGCGCGGCAGCTGCCGCACGCGGGCCCGAGCGGCCGCGAGCCGCTCGGGGAGCGGACGGTCGTCGCGGACGAGGAGGAAGACCGTCGCGTTCCCGGCGAGGCCCGTCCAGAAGAGCGGGTCGCGCTCGGGGCGCCGCCGGCCAGCGAGCTCGAAGAGCTCCCATTCGACGCGCGCGCGAAGGAGCCCGGCGTCGAGGCGGTCGTCGAGGGAAGTCTCGGGCGGGAGCTTCGCGAGCGCGTCGAGCGTCTGCCGGTTGAACGCGATCCAGGCGGCGAGACGCGCGGGCGTCAGGTCCTCGAGCTCGCCGTCCCGGTCGTGCCGTCCGGCCTCGGTGGCGCGCGTGGGATACGTCTCGAAGTACTTTTCGATGTAACCGTCGACGAGGTTCGGCGAGGCCGGCACGGCCGCGAGCGCGGCTGCGAGCAAAAGCGGGAGCATGCGCCCGCGATCCTACCGGAGCGCGAGACTCATTAAGATGACGCCGTGAGGGCCCTGATACTCGAGGATGACGCCCGCCTGCGCTCCCTCGTCGTGCGCACGCTGACGCGCGCCGGGCTCGCCTGCGACGAGGCGGGCAGCGTCGAGGCGGCGGAGGAGCTGATGGACCTGCACGCCTACGACCTGCTCGTGCTCGACCGGCGCCTCCCCGACGGAGAGGGGCTCGAGGTCTGCCGACGCGCCCGCCGCGCCGGCTTCTCCCAGTCGATTCTCATGCTGACGGCGCTCGACGACGCCGAATCGACCGTCGAGGGATTGTCCGAGGGCGCCGACGACTACCTCGGCAAGCCCTTCGACCTCGAGGTGCTGGCCGCGCGCGCGAAGGCGCTCTTGAGGCGCAACGATCGCCGGCCCACCGTCGAGCTCGCGAGCGGCGACCTGCGGCTCGATCCGGCCAAGCGCACGGCCTGGAAGGGCGACGAGATCCTGCAGCTCACGGCACGCGAGTTTGCAATCCTCGAGGCGCTGCTGCGCAAGCCCGGCGCCGTCGTCTCGCGCGAGGAGATCCTCGAGCAGGCCTGGGGCGAGCGCGAGGAGCCGATGTCGAACACGGTGGACGTCCTCGTCGCGCGCCTGCGACGCAAGCTCGACACGCCCAAGCGCCCCTCGCGCATCGAGACCGTGCGCGGCATGGGGTACCGGCTGGTGTGAGCGCGCCGGCCGGCCTCGCGTGAACCCTTGAAGCTCCTCGCGCTCGCCAAGTCCCGCACGCGCATCGCGCTCGCGGGGGCGCTGCTCTCGGCGGCGTTCCTGCTCGTGCTCGCGCTCTCGACGCGCGCGGTCATCCGCAGCGTGACCTTCGCCGACATCGACGAGGAGCTCAACACGCTCGCCGCGGCGGTGGGGTCGAGCTTCGAGCTCGAGGGCCTGGAGGAGGTCCGCCGCGACTCGCTGCGCGCCGGCCTCGAGGCCAACGCCTTCGAATTTCGCCTCGCGAATCACTCGGCGATCCTCTTCAAGGGAGAACGCCCGGTCGCGGCGTCGGGGAATCTGCTGCGCACCGGTGGACCGGTCGACTTCGAGCCTTACCGGAACCAGCCCGAGACGCCGTACACGGCGGTCGAGCCCTACAGCGGCCAAAACCGCCGCTGCCGGTTCCTCGTCACCCACCTTTCGGGCAAGGCAAAGGGCGCGACACTCGTCCTCTTCCGTTGGATCGGCCCAAGCCTCGAAAGCCTCGCGCGCCTCGACCGGGCCCTCGCCGCGATCGTGCTCCTCGGCTTCCTCGGCACGGCCGCGATCCTCGCGTTTGCCGTGACGCGGGCGATCCGGCCCGTCGAGGAGGTCACGCGCCTCGCGGAGGAGCTCGAGGCGACGGACCTCTCGCGGCGCGTCCGCATCACGAAGGGCGGCGAAGAATTCCGCCGGCTCGCGGCCGTCATCAACTCGCTCCTCGACCGGCTCGAAAACGCGTTCCGCGCGCAGCGCCGTCTCGTTGCCGACGCGGCGCACGAGCTGAAGACGCCGACCGCCGTCCTTCTCGGCGAGGCGCAGGAGGCGCGCCGGCCGGACGCAACGCCGGAGGAGACACGACACTCTCTCGAGACGGTCGAGCGCGCCGCACGGGGTCTCGCGCAGGAGGTGGACGCGCTGCTGCTGCTCGCCCGAGGAGACGCGGCGCCGCCCGGACGCCGCGAGACCGTGGATCTCGCGGCGGTGGCGGCGCAGGCGGCGGAGGACGCGACGGCGCTCGCGGGCAGCCGCGGTGTGCGCTGCCGCGTCGAGGTCTCCGACGCCGCGGCCGTTTCGGGGGACCGCGCCGGACTCTCGCGCGCCGTCTCGAATCTTCTGTCGAACGCGCTGCGCTACACCGCTCGCGACAGCGAGGTCGAGGTGCGCGTGTCGCGGGACGGCGCTTCGGCCATCCTCGAGGTCGCGGATCGCGGGCCCGGGGTCGCCCCCGAGAACCGGCGGCGGATCTTCGAGCGATTCGTGCGGCTCGATGCGGCACGCTCGACCTATCCGGAAGGTTCGGGCCTGGGTCTCGCGATCGTGGACCAGGTCGTGCGCGCCCACGCGGGCGAAGTGTCCGTCGAGGATCGGGAAGGCGGGGGCGCGGTCTTCCGGATTCGACTGCCGGCTGCCGGCGCGTCGGCCGCCGCGGGGAACGCTACCGGGACTTCGGCGTCGGGCTAGCGGGCGCGGGAGCCGTGTTCGAGGCCGACGCCGTCGCTGAAGGCTCGGGCGTCTGGATCATCACGACCGTCGCGACGCTCTGCTTCTCTCGGACCATCCAGCGCACGGTCACCTTCTCGCCCTTCTCGAGCTTGCCGCCGGTCACTCGCGTCGCGCCCGTCAGGACGACCGTCGTCTCCCTACCCTTTGCGTCGCGGACCGTGAGGCTCTTGCCGCCCGGGTCGACGGTGGCGACCGTCCCCGTGAGGGTCTTCGCGTGATTCTTCGCGGAGGTCTGCGGTTCGGCGGAGACGGCGGCGGCCGCGAGCAGCAGCGTCGCGGCGGCGAGACGGGCGTACCCCTTCATCGAACCGCTCCTTTCCAATCCAGAGTACGCCGTCCCGGGTGAACGCCGCGTGAATGCGGCCTTCCAGCAATCTCGCCAAAGGTCATAGACTCGCCCGCATGAAGAAAATCGCGATGCTCGGGACTCTCGTGGCCGCACTCGCAACGTTTGCCGCGGCGGCGGCCGCCCCGGAGCCGTCAGCGCCCCAATACGATCTGCTCGTCAAGGGCGGACGGGTCGTGGACGGCTCTGGCGCCCCCTGGTTCTCGGCCGACGTCGCAGTGCGCAACGGCCGGGTCGCGGCCGTCGGGCGTCTCGAAGGCGCGAAGGCGCGGCGTACCATCGACGCCACCGGCCTCATCGTCACCCCGGGCTTCATCGACCTGCTCGGACAGTCCGAATACAACGTTCTGGTGGACGGCCGGGCGGCCTCCAAGATTACCCAGGGGATCACGACCGAGGTGACGGGCGAGGGCGACTCGATCGCCCCGCTCGACGACAAACTGATCGCCGAGAATCGCGACGTCTATCAGAAGTACGGCGTCACGCCGGACTGGAAGACGCTCGAGGGCTACTTCCGGACCTTCGAGCGGCGGGGATCGGCGATCAACCTCGGGACCTTCATCGGCTCGGGAAGCCTCCGCGCCATGGTCGTCGGCCGCGAAGAGAGGGCCGCGACGCCGGAGGAGATGGCGCGCATGGAGGCGCTGCTCGATCAGGCCATGCGCGAGGGCGCGCTGGGAGTCTCCTCTTCCCTCCAGTACATCCCGAACATCTATTCTTCGACTGCGGAGCTGACGGCACTCGCGAAAGTCGCCGCGAGATACGGCGGCGCGTACTTCTCCCACCAGCGCTCCGAATCGAACCGCCTCGACGCCTCGCTCGACGAGGTCTTCCAGATCGCGCACGACGCCGGCATCCGCGCGCAGGTCTGGCACCTGAAGACGGCCTACAAGTCGAACTTCGGCCGGATGCCGGAGATCCTCAAGAAGATCGAGGACGCGCGCGCCCGCGGAATCGACGTCGCGGCGAACCAGTACCCCTGGAACCGCGCGTCGAACGGTCTCGACGCGTGTTTGCCGCCGTGGGTGCGCGAGGGCGGCCGCGACGCGCTCCTGCAGCGCCTGGCCGACCCGTCGACGCGCGAGAAAGTCAAGCAGGACATGGCCCGCGAGACGAAAGAGTGGGAGAACCAGTGGCTCGGCTCCGGCGGCGCCGAGGGCGTGATGGTGGCGGAGGTCCTGTCGGAGAAGCTCAAGCCGCTCGAGGGAAAGACCGTCGCGGAGATCGCCGCTTCCGAGAAGAAGGACCCGCGCGACGTCGTGATCGACACCGTGATCGCCGACCGCGCCAACGCGAGCTGCATCATCTCGATCATGGACGAGAACGACGTGCGCGCGGCGCTCGCCTCCCCGCTCGTCTCCTTCGGCACGGACTCGCCGGCCAAGGCCGTGGACGGGCCGCTCTCGCACGAGACGTCGCACCCGCGCGGCTGGGGATCAGCGTCGCGGATCCTCGGTTATTACGTCCGCGACGAGAAGGTCGTGCGGCTCGAGGAGGCCGTCCGCAAGATGACGTCGTTCGCCGCGGAGGCGGCCGGCATCCCCGACCGCGGACTCATCAAGCGGGGCTTCTGGGCGGACCTCGTCGTCTTCGACCCGCAGACGGTCGCCTCCCGCGCGACGTTCGAGAAACCCAATCAGTACAGCGCCGGGATTCCCTACGTCGCCGTCAACGGCGTGCTCGTCGTGGACGGCGGCAACGTGACCGGGGCGAAGCCCGGACGGCCCGTGCGCGGGCCGGGGTACTCCGAGGCACCGCGGCCGGCGGCGCGATGAGCCGGCTCCGGACGAGCGCGGCCGCCGCGACATTGAGTCTTCTGAGTGCGTACGCCGCCGCGGCGGCCCCTCTGCCCATGGAGGTTTCGAAGGACGCCATGAACCAGACGATCCAGAAGCTCGAGGCGGAGCTCGCCGGAAAGTACGGAGAAGCCGAGCGCCCGCGCATCCGCCAGGGGCTGGTACAGGCGGCCGAGTTCTGGCGCCCGGAGGACGGCGACGCCGCGGCGTTCGAGGCCGTCGCGCGCGAGCAGTTCGCCGGCGACGCCGCGACACGGAATGCCCTCTTCTCCCGGATGGAGTTCGCGCTCGAGTCCTTCGACGGCCACATGAACGAGATCGGCCGCGACTTCCGGCGGCAGTCGGACCTCGATCTCGGAACGATCTATCCCTTCGACGAGATCCTCGCCGGCTACGATCCGACCGCGCACTTCGTCGAAGACTCCTTCGAGAACGGGCTGGCCTTCGCGGTGCTGCTGAACTTCCCGATCACGACCCTCGCCGACCGGCTGAAGAACGGCGCGTCCTGGTCGCGGCGGCAGTGGGCGGAGGCGCGCCTGGCCGACCGGTTCTCGAAGCGGGTTCCGGCCGACGTCAACCAGGCGATCTCGAAGGCCGCGGCGGAATCGGCACAGTACATCGCCTCGTACAACGTCTGGATGCACCATCTCGTGGACGAGAAGGGCAACCGCCTCTTCCCGGCAAGGATGCGCCTGCTCTCCCACTGGAACCTGCGGGACCAGCTGAAGGCCGACTACGGCGACGCGACCCACGGGCTCGCCAAACAGCGCGAGATGGCCGTGGTCATGGAGCGGATCGTCACGCAGACGATCCCGAAAGCTGTCGTGGACAACCCCGGCGTGGACTGGAATCCCGTCACGAACGCGGTCACGGCCGCCGCCGTGAAGGACTCCGAGCCCTCCGCCGTCAAGGCGTTCGCGGCCTCGAGCGATGCCGAGCCGGACACGCGCTACGCGATGCTCCTCGCGTGCTTCGAGGCCGCGCGAAAGGCCGATCCGTACTCGCCGACGGCGCCCACGCTGATCGCCCGCCGCTTCGACGAGAACCGGCAGATTCCCGAGGAGCGGGTGCGCCAGATGCTCGAGGCCGTCGTGACTTCGCCGCTCGTGCCGCGGGTCGGCAGGCTCATCGAGAAGCGGCTCGGAAGGAAGCTCGAGCCCTTTGACGTCTGGTACGCCGGCTTCAAGCCCCGCGGCGCCCACTCCGAGGAGGAGCTCGACAAGATCACCAAGGCCCGCTACCCGACCGCCGAGGCGTACAAGAAGGACATCCCGAACCTGCTCGTGGGGCTCGGCTTCTCGAAGGAGCGCGCGCAGTATCTCGCCGGCCACATCGAAGTCGATCCGGCGCGGGGCTCGGGCCACGCGCTCGGCGCCCAGCGGCGAGACGACCATGCCCATCTGCGCACGCGGGTCGAGAAGGACGGCATGAACTACAAGGGGTTCAACATCGCCGTCCACGAGATGGGTCACAATGTCGAGCAGACGTTCTCTCTGAACGACGTGGACTCGACACTCCTGCAGGGAGTGCCCAACACGGCCTTCACCGAGGCCCTGGCCTTCGTCTTCCAGGGACACGACCTCGAGCTGCTGGGCCTCGCCAGGCCGGACGCGCAGAGCGAGGCGCTGAAGACGCTGAACGATTTCTGGGGCACCTACGAGATCTCGGGAGTGGCCCTCGTGGACATGGCCGTGTGGCACTGGATGTACGACCACCCCGAGGCGACGCCCGCTCAGCTCAAGGACGCGACGCTCGGCATCTGCCGCGACGTCTGGAATCGGTACTACGCTCCCGTCTTCGGAAGGCGCGATGTCGTGCTCCTCGGAATCTACTCGCACATGATCGACTCGTTCCTCTATTTGCCGGACTACCCGGTCGGGCACCTGATCGCGTTCCAGATCGAGAAGCAGATGGAGAAGGCGGGCGCGATCGGGCCGGAGTTCGAGCGGATGGCGAAGATCGGCAACGTGGCGCCCGACATCTGGATGACGCAGGCGACCGGTGCGCCCGTCGGCCCGCAGGCGCTCCTCGAAGCGTCGGAGAAGGCTCTCGCGACGCTGTCGCGTTAGGTGCGCAATCGGAGACCTCGATGCCCGAAGAGTTGAAGAAGACCAATGCGGAGCCGGCGGCCGGAGAGCTGTCGCCGGCGGGCGCTTCGACGCTCGTCGAGGTCGATCTCGCCGCATTGACCGACCGCGGCAAGGTCCGCGACAACAACGAAGATCACTACATCGTGGCGCGGTTCGACCGCGCGATGCGCACGCTCCTGACGAATCTGCCGAAGGGCCAGGTGCCCGCGTCGTATGCGGAGACCGTGTACGGTCTTCTCGTGGCCGACGGCGTCGGCGGCCAGCAGGCCGGTGAAGTCGCGAGCCGAACCGCGATCCAGGCGATCGTCGATCTCGTCATCGACACGCCGGACTGGATCATGCGTCTGGACGAGCCCCTCGAAAAGGAGGTCCTGGACCGCATGGAGCGACGGTTCCAGAAGGTCCGCGGGGTCCTGGTCGAGCGGGCCCAGGCCGATCCGAAGCTGCGCGGTATGGCCACGACGCTGACCGTGGCCTGCAGCCTCGGCCCGGTGCTCCTGACGACCCACGTCGGGGACACCCGCGCGTATCTCTTCCGCGGCGGCAAGCTGACGCGCCTGACACGCGACCAGACGATGGCGCAGTCGCTCGCCGACGCGGGCGCGATCCGGCCCGATCAGATCGCCGCGCATCCGATGCGTCACGTTCTGACGAGCGCCCTGGCCGCGCGCCACAGCTTCATGCAAGTCGAGGTCGGACGGTGGAGCCTCGAGGACGGCGACCGGCTGCTCCTCTGCTCCGACGGACTCACGGAGATGGTGTCGGAGAGCGCCATCGCGGGCGTGCTCTCCGACGGGACATCCTCGGAGGCCGCCTGCCGCAAGCTCGTGGACCTCGCGCTCGAGGGCGGCGGCGAGGACAATGTCACCGTCGTGCTCGCGCGCTACCGGATCCCGGAGGCCGCCCGGGCCTGACCGCGGCTTCTCGGCTCCTTTGGGCGGTGCGACTATCCCTCTCCGAGAATCCGCGACCGCCGTACGAGTCCGAACTTCTCGATCGCGTGCTTCTCGATTTGCGACATCGCCTCGTCCATCGAGTCCGTGAAGAGGAGCAGATCCAGGTCCGAGCGCGCGATCGTCCCGGCGCCCACCATCTCATCGAGAAGCGCGAGCAGGGGACGCCAGTAGTCCTTCCCGAAGACGACGACCGGAAAGTTCTCGATCTTTCCCGTCTGCACGAGGGTCGCGGCCTCGAAGAGCTCGTCCATGGTCCCGAGGCCTCCGGGCATCACGAGGAAGGCATAGGAATACTTGACGAGCATCAGCTTCCGCACGAAGAAGTGCTGGAACGTCACGTTCACGTCGAGGTAAGGGTTGAGCTTCTGCTCCTCGGGCAGCATGATGTTGCAGCCGACCGAGCGGCCGCCGGCTTCGCGGGCGCCGCGGTTGGCGGCCTCCATGATCCCAGGGCCTCCACCGGTCATGACGGTGAACCCGAGCCCCGCGAGCCGCGCGCCGGCTTCCCTGGCGAGCGCATAGTACGGATGCTCGGCGCCGAAGCGCGCCGATCCGAAGACCGTCACGCACGGGCCCACGAAGTGGAGCGTGCGGAACCCGCGGATGAATTCGAAGGCGATGCGGACAACCGAGGTGAACTCGCTCTGGCGCGAGCGCGGCCCTTCGAGGAACCAGCGCTCCTGGGGCTTCGGCCCCGGCCCGGTGGCCTTTTCGGCGGGGATGGTTTCAGGCATGACGGAGGACCGAGGACTGAGGACTTGGGACTGAGGACTCCAGTGGCTCGAGCCCCGAAAGTCCTCGGTCCTCAGTTCTCAGTCGATCCCGAGTCACCTCGCCCGCACCACGGCCAATCTCGCCTCCGCGAGCTCGAAGCGCGCCCGAATCTCCGGCAGCGTGTCCGCGCTCGCGGAGCCCATCTGCTTCTCGGTCTCGGCGCGTTCGCGCTCCGCCGCGGCCGCGTCGATGTCTCCGGCGGCCTGCGCCGAGTCGGCGAGCACCGAGACGCGGTCGTCGGCGATCTCCGCGAGGCCGGCCGAGACGGCGTAGGCCTGTTGGGAGCCGCCCCGCCGGTACGAGAGCACGCCGGTCTTGAGAAGGGTGACGAGCGCCGTGTGGCCGGGCAGGATGCCGAGATATCCCTCCGCGCCGGGAAGCTCGACCGAGTCGGCCTCGGCCTCGACGACCCGGCGCTCGGGCGTGACGACTTGGAGAAGGAGCGTTCCTGCCATCCGCTATGCCGCCTTGGCGAGCTGGGCGGCCTTCTCCCGCGCCTCTTCGATCGTGCCGACCATGTAGAAGGCTTGCTCCGGCATGTCGTCGCACTTGCCGTCCACGATCTCGCGGAAGCCCTTGATCGTGTCGGCGATCTTCACGTAGCGGCCCTCGATGCCGGTGAACTGCGTCGCGACGAAAAAGGGCTGCGAGAGGAAGCGCTGGATCTTGCGCGCGCGCGCGACCGTCTGCTTGTCCTCCTCCGAGAGCTCGTCGATGCCCAGGATGGCGATGATGTCCTGGAGGTCCTTGTACTTCTGGAGCACCGCCTGCACGTCGCGCGCGCACTTGTAGTGCTCCTCCCCAACGACGCGGGGCGAGAGGATCGTCGAGGTCGAGGCCAGCGGATCGACCGCCGGATAGATGCCCATCTCCGAGATCGCGCGGGACAGAACCGTCGTCGCGTCCAGGTGCGCGAACGCGGCCGCGGGCGCGGGGTCGGTCAGGTCGTCGGCCGGGACGTAGATCGCCTGGACCGACGTGATCGAGCCCTTCTTCGTGGAGGTGATGCGCTCCTGAAGCTCGCCCATCTCCGTCGCGAGGTTCGGCTGATATCCGACGGCGGAGGGCATGCGCCCGAGCAGCGCCGAGACCTCCGAGCCCGCCTGCGTGAACCGGAAGATGTTGTCGATGAAGAGAAGGACGTCCTTGCCCTCCGTGTCGCGGAAGTATTCGGCGACCGTCAGGCCGGTCAACCCGACGCGCAGCCGCGCTCCCGGCGGCTCGGTCATCTGCCCGTAGATCAACGAGCACTTCGATTTGGAGGGATCGCCCGGCGTCACGACGCCCGACTCGGTCATCTCCAGGTACAGGTCGTTGCCCTCGCGCGTGCGCTCGCCGACTCCCGCGAACACCGAATAGCCGCCGTGATGCATGGCGACGTTGTTGATGAGCTCCTGGATGATGACGGTCTTTCCGACGCCGGCGCCGCCGAAGAGGCCGGTCTTGCCGCCCTTCGTGTACGGCTCGAGCAGGTCGATGACCTTGATGCCCGTCTCGAACATCTCGACGGAGGTCGCCTGCTGGTCGTAGGCCGGCGGCTCGCGATGAATCGGCCAGCGTTCCTTGGCGTTGACCGGGCCGCGCCCGTCCACGGGATCCCCGATGACGTTCAGGATGCGTCCGAGTGTCTCGCGTCCCACCGGCACGGAGATCGGTCCGCCCAGGTCCTCGGCCTTCATGCCGCGCACCATGCCGTCGGTCGGCTTCATCGAAACGCAGCGGACGACGCTCTCGCCGAGCTGCTGCGCGACCTCGGCGATGATGTCGATCGGCTCGCCCGTCTCCTTGCCCTCGTCCTGGACGTGGACGGCGTTGTAGATCGCGGGAAGCTTGCCCGCCGGAAACTCGATGTCGAGGACCGGCCCGATGATCGCGACGACTTTGCCGATGTTGTTCTCTGGCATGTGCTCTTCCTTCCTGAGTTTTCAGTTCTCAGTTGTCAGTTCTCAGTTCTCAGTTCCGGAACCGAGAACCGACAACTGATGACTGACAACTGACAACTACCCCAATGCCGCGGCGCCCGAAACGATCTCGATGAGTTCCTTGGTGATGCGCGCCTGGCGGGCGCGGTTGTAGGTCAGCGTCAGCGAGTCGATGAGCTCGCCGGCGTTCTTGGAAGCCGAGTCCATCGCGGTCATGCGCGCACCCATCTCCGCCGCCGCCGATTCGGCGAGCGCCCGGTAGACGGTGAACTCGAGGAAGCGCGGCACGAGCCACGCGAGGATCGCCGCGAGGCTCGGCTCGAAGAGAGGCTCGACACCCGCAGGCGCCGCTTTCTCCGCGTCCTTCGCAACCGGCTCCGTTTCGGCCGGCGCCGCGAGCGGAAGGATCCGTCCCGCATGCACGACCTGCGAGAGAATCGAGCGGAACTCGTTGACGACGACATAGGCCACGTCGATCTTCTCGGCGAGAAACTCCGCCGACAGAAAGCCCGCGATCTCCCGGGCGTGGTCGTAGCGCAGGTCGTTGAAGAGGCCCGGATACGTCTTCTCGGTCAACGCGTATTTCCGGCGACGCCAGAACTCGACCGCCTTCTTCCCGATCGGAAGAATCCGGATCTCCTGCCACTCGGGGTGCGCCGCGATGAGGTTCGCCGTCGCGCGGTGCACGTTCGTGTTGAAGGCGCCGCAAAGCCCGCGGTCGCCGGCCACGACGACGACGATCACGCGGCGCTCCTCGCGCGAGGCGAGCAGCGGATGCGCGGCGGCGGGGCCGAGCCGCTTCCGCACGGAGGCGAGCAGGTCGGCGATCGACTTCGCGTAGGGCCGCGCGCCGATCACCCGCTCCTGGGCGCGGCGCAGCTTCGCCGCCGCGACCATTTTCATGGCCTTGGTGATCTGCTGCGTGCTCTTGACCGAGCGCAGCCGGCGGCGGATGTCGATGAGCGAAGCCATGTCTCTCGGCGTCTATGCGTGCGCCGCCGCTCCGCCGGCCGGCGCTTTCGGCACGGCGACGTTCGCTTTCGGCTCCGCCTCCGCCTTCTTCGGGGGCGCGGCCGCCGGCGCCTTGTCTTTCAAGAAGGCGGCCTTGGCTTCCTCGATCGCCTTTCCGAGGGCCTCCTCCGTGGCCTTCTCGAGCTTGCCGGTCGAGACGATCGCCGAAAGGATCTCTCCTTTGCGGTTCTTCAGGTGCTCGCCCAGGGCCGCCTCGAACTCGCGCACCGACTCGACGGGCAGGGAATCCATGTATCCCTTGGTGCCGGCGTAGATCGAGGCCACCTGCAGCGCCACGTCCATCGGCTCGAACTGCGGCTGCTTCAGGAGCTCGACCATGCGCTGGCCGCGGGAGAGCTGCGCCTGCGAGGACTTGTCGAGGTCGGAGCCGAACTGCGCGAACGCGGCGAGATTGCGATACTGCGCAAGATCGAGGCGCAGGGTGCCCGCAACCTGCTTCATCGCCTTGATCTGCGCGTTGCCGCCGACGCGGGAGACCGAGATGCCGACGTTGACGGCCGGCCGAACGCCCGAATAGAAGAGGTCGTTCTCGAGGTAGATCTGCCCGTCGGTGATCGAGATGACGTTGGTCGGGATGTACGCCGACACGTCGCCGGCTTGTGTCTCGATGATGGGCAGCGACGTCAGCGAGCCTCCGCCCTTCTCGTTCGAGAGCTTCGCGGCGCGCTCGAGCAGCCGCGAGTGCAGGTAGAAGACGTCGCCGGGATACGCCTCGCGGCCCGGCGGCCGCCGCAGCAGAAGCGAGATCTCGCGGTACGCCGCCGCGTGCTTGGAGAGGTCGTCGTAGATGGTCAGGGCGTGCTTCTTGTTGTAGAGAAACCACTCGCCCATCGCGCAGCCGGCGTACGGAGCGAGATACAGCATCGGGGCCGGGTCCGACGCGGTGGCCGACACGATGATCGTGTGCTCCATCGCTCCGTGCTCGGCGAGCGTCTTGGCGACCTGCGCGACCGTCGATTTCTTCTGGCCGATCGCGACGTAGATGCAGACGACGCCCTTGCCCTTCTGGTTGATGATCGTGTCGAGCACGATCGCCGTCTTTCCTGTCTGGCGGTCTCCGATGATGAGCTCCCGCTGCCCGCGGCCGATGGGGATCATCGCGTCGATCGCTTTGATGCCGGTCTGCACGGGCTCCTTGACGGGCTGACGGTCGATGACGCCCGGCGCGATGCGCTCGGTCGGATACGACTCGGTCGTCGCGATGGGGCCCTTGTCGTCGAGCGGCCGGCCGAGCGCGTCCACCACGCGGCCGACGAGAGCCGGCCCGACGGGCACCTGGATGATGCGGCGCGTTCGCCGCACTTCCTGGCCTTCCTTGATCTCGGACGCCTCGCCGAGGAGCACGACGCCGACCTGATCCTGCTCGAGGTTGAGCGTCAGGCCGTAGATGTCGTGCCCGAAGTCCACGAGCTCGCCGGCCATGACCTTGTCGAGGCCGTAGATGCGCGCGATCCCGTCTCCCACGGAGAGGACCGTCCCGACCTCGGCGACGTCGATCGCGTTCTCGTAGTTGGTCAGCTGCTGCTTCAGGATCGCCGTGATCTCGTCCGCTTTGATTTCCATTTCAGGCTCCCGTTCTCTGTCGGATGTCCGTCTCGAATTTCCGGATCGCGGCGTCGGCCGAACCGTCGAACACCCGGGATCCGATGCGCGCGACGAAGCCGGCCAGGATGGCCGCGTTCTGCTCGACCTGAAGACGTACGCGCTTTCCGGTACGGGCAACGAGGGCGTCCTCGATCATCTTCCGCTCGGGTTCCCCGATCGGCTTGGCGACCGTGATCTGCGCGCGCACGATGCCTTCCGCCGCGTCGTGGGCGTCGCGGATCGCCCGGAAGACATGACCGGCCTCGAGCAGCCGGTGATTCTTCAGCAGGACCTGCAGAAAGCGCGACGCGAAGGCGTCGAGCCCGGCCTTCGCGGCGAGCTGCGCCACGGCCTTGCTCTTGGCTTCCTTCGGCACTGCGGGGTTTTGCAGGAACGCGTGGAGCTGCGGGTTGGCGTGCATCGCCGCCGAGAGCGTCTCCCCCGCCGCCAGAAACGCGCCGAAGTCGTAGTTGGCCGGCGCGCACTCGACGAAGGCGCGCGCGTAGGGATGGGCGAAGTCGCTCACCGCGCCTCCTTCAACCGCTCGACGCCGTCCGCCAGGAGACGCTTGCGGTCTTCCTCGTTGATCTCGCGGGCCACGATCTCGCGCGCGGTCGTGGCCATGAGCCCCGCCGCCACCTGCTGCAGCTCCGCTTTGGCCGCCGCCACGCGCCGCACGATCTCCTCCTCGGAGTCCTTGCGGATGCGGTCGGCTTCTTCGCGCGCGCGCTCGTCGAGCGCCGCCCGCGCGCTCTCGCCGTCGGCCGCGCCCTGGCGCCGGATCTCGACGACCTCGCGCTCGAGCCGTGACATGCGCTCATGGATCTGCGATTCGAATCGCGCCGCCTCGGCCCGTTTCTCGCGCGCCTCCGCGAGCGCCTTTTCCACCGCCTCCTGCCGGGCGCGGAACGCGTTCGTCAGGGGACGCGCGACGAAATAGACGAGGACCGCGAGAAAGAGCGCGAGATTCGCGAGCTGCCAGATCCAGGCCGGCAGGCCGAGGATCTTCTCCGCGTGCCCGGCGGCTTCCTCGAACGGAAGAGAAAGCGGCGCGGAGGAAAGGAGCGCCCTCACGCTGCGAGAGCCCGTCCGAGAATCTTTTCCGCGAGCGTGCGGGCGAGGCTCTTCGATCCCTCGCCGAGCTGAGCCGAGAGCTCGCTCGAGCGCTTCTCGATCTCCCGGCTGGCGCTCTCGACGGCGGACGAAGCCGCAGCGGACGCTTCGGCCAGGCGCTTTTCGAGGCGCGCATTCCCTTCAGCGCGCAGCTCCTCGCGCGTCTTCAGGGCCTCGCGCCGCGCCGCCGAGAGACTCTCCTCGGCCTCCGCGAGGGCCTTCTCGAGGCGGGCGCGGGCCTGCTCATGGATTGCCGCGGCCTCGCTCGACTCGCGCTCGCGCTCGTCGAGGATCCCCCCGAGCGGGACGAAGAGGTAGCGCTTCAGGATCGCGTAGGCGATCAGGAAACTGATGACGACATAGATGAGGGTGACGTCCGGGAGCCTGATCATCGGGTTTTGGAACCTTTTCGGCGGCCCAGACGGCCGCGAATCGTCGCTGCGATTGACCTGCAAGAGTCTGGAGCGCGGAGAGATAACACAGGCCGAAGGCAGAGTCGAGCGCAGAGCGGCATGCCCGGGGCAGGCGCCGCGAATATTTAAATAACTATTTTGTTTTCAGATAGTTACTGCTTACGCGGCGTCGATGCGAGGTCCACGACGTTCGAACCGGATCCTTCCGCCATCCGGCAGGAGCCGTCGAAGCGCGCGCCCTCCTCGATCTTCAGGACCGGCGTCGTCACGTCCGCCTCGACCCGCGCCCGCGAGTGGAGCTCGACGCGCTCGGTCGCGCGGACCGTCCCCTTGAGCGAGCCGTTGACGGAGAGGCGGCCCACCTCGATCTCGCCCGTGACGTCCGCCGTGTCGCCCAGGATGAGCTCGCTGCCGGAACGGATCTTTCCCTGGAAATGGCCGTCGATCCGGAACGTCTCCTCGAAGAGGAGCTCTCCCTGCAGGTGGCTGCCCTTGTCGAGAAAGCCGTTCAGCGTCGAACCTTCGGGTTTGCCCTTCATGGCGATCTCCTCAAGCCTTTCCAATGAGTCGTTCGTAAAGGCCGATCAGCTCCTCTTCGGAGGAAAACGAGATTTCGATCCGGCCGCCCCGCCGCCGCCGCGCAATCCGCACCCGAGCCCGAAGGCGCCGCGAGAGCTTCTCCTCGGCGTCGCGGGTGAACGGGTCGCGCCGCTTGTCGCGCTTGACCTTCGCCGGCGCCGCGAGGCGCGCGACGAGCGCCTCGGTCTGGCGCACGGAGAGGTCCTTCTTCAGCACCAATTCCGCGAGCCCTTGCTGCTCGTCCGGGGTCGCGAGAGAGGAGATGGCGCGGGCGTGGCCGCCCGAGAGGGAGCCATCGCGCACGAGGTCCTTGACCGACGACGGTAAGCGCAATATCCTCAATGAGTTGGCAACGGTCGCACGGTCCTTGCCGACGCGCGTCGCGATCTGCTCCTGGGTCAGCGCGAACTCCTCGCGCAGGCGGCCGTAGGCTTCCGATTCTTCGATCGCGTTCAGGTCCTCACGCTGGAGGTTCTCGACGAGAGCGAGCTCGAGGAGCTCCCGGTCCGAAGGCTTTTCCCGCACGACGACGGGAACCTTCTCGAGCCCGGCGAGCTGGGCTGCCCGGAAGCGGCGCTCCCCCGCAACGATCTCGAAGCCGTCGGCCCGCGCCACGACGACGAGGGGCTGGACGACGCCGTGCTCGCGAATCGAGGCCGCGAGCTCCAGAAGTCCCTCCTCGGCGAAGCCGCGCCTCGGCTGGAAGCGGCCGGTCGAGAGACGCGCGAGCTCGACCTCGTTGAGCAGTGTTCCACGTGGAACATCCTGCCCGCCCGGTATGAGCGCCGAGAGCCCGCGGCCGAGAGCCTGCTTCCGGGTCATCTTTTCAGAGGTTCAGCGGTTGCCCCGCCGGCGGAGCAGCTCCCGCGCGAGCGCCAGGTAGGCCTCGGCGCCCTTCGACTTGACGTCGTATGCGAGCACGGGTTTGCCGAAGGACGGGGCCTCGGCCAGCCGGACGTTGCGCGGTATCACGGTTTCGAAAACTCGGTCTCCGAGGTGTTTGCGGATGTCTTCGATGACCTGCCTTCCGAGGTTAGTCCGCTCATCGAACATCGTCAAGACGACGCCCTCCAGACGCACCCGCGGGTTGAAGGCGTTTCGCACGCGCTCGACGGTGTTGAGAAGTTCGCTCACCCCTTCGAGCGCAAAGTATTCGGTCTGCATCGGCACGAGCACGGACCCGGCCGCCGAGAGGGCGTTGACCGTCAAGAGCGAGAGCGACGGCGGGCAGTCCACGAGCACGAAGTCGAACTCGGGGGAGACTGCGGCCAGGGCGTCCCGGAGCCTGTGCTCACGGTCCTCCCGTTCGACGAGCTCGATCTCCGCGCCCACGAGGTCCCGTCCGGAAGGCAGGATCGAGAGGTTCGGAAACTGCGTCGGGCGCAGGCCGCTGGCCGCCTGTTTCGACAGGAGCGCCTCGTAGGAGCCGGAGGCGCCTTCCGCGCGCGGGAAGCCGAGGCCCGAGGTGGCGTTGGCCTGAGGATCGAGGTCGACGAGCAGGACCTTCCGGTCCAGGGCGGCGAGCGCGGCGGCGAGGTTGATGGCGGTGGTCGTCTTGCCGACGCCACCCTTCTGGTTCGCGACCGCGATGATGTCGCCCAAGCGTTTGGAGAGTAGCAGGTCGCTGAGAAGATGAGGATGCGCACCGACGTGAGCAGCCACGCGCGGCGCATCCGAAGCAGCACATCTTCGGCGCGAGAATCGTGTTTTCCGCGAGCCGGGCCGAGACTCTCGTCGACGAATCCTGTAGCTGTCGGCGGGCCTACACCCGATGTTCCACGTGGAACATCTGGACTAAATCCTGCGAAAAGCCGCGACGGTGCGGCGTTTGGCGCCCGGCAGCCCCAGAACCTGCTCGAGACGGAAACTGCGGGACAGGGAGGTCCCGAGCCGCTCCGGCTCCGTGGTCCAGGCGAGCAGGAGCCCGCCCGGCTCGAGAAACGACGCCGGGCCGAGGCGTCCGGCGAGGTCTCCGAGAGCGCGAGTCGTAGCGACCGAGAACAGGCCTTCCGAGAGATCTTCGATCCCGATTTCGAGGATCCGCGCCTTCCCGAGACCGAGTGTTCTGGAGGCGTGCCGGAGGAACGCGGCCTTCTTGCCGCGCGGCTCGACCATCGTCATCGAGACGTCCGGGCGCGCCGCCGCGATCGGGATCGCCGGGAAGCCTCCGCCCGAGCCGATGTCCACAACCCTCGCATCCTGAGGAATTAGGGAAACTGGCGCGATCGACTCGAGCGCGTGGACGACGAGCTCTTCGGCGGAGAGCCGGCCGGCCAGATTCACCTTCCCGCGCCAGCGGTCGAGCTCGGCGAGATAGCCCGCCAGCCCAGCGAGCGTGGCGGGGGAGACCGGAATCGACGACGCCCTGGCGGCAACCTTCAGGAGCCGCGCGAACTCCTCAGCCGGAAGCGGCGGGACTGGCCCCGCGGCGGCGCGCATGCGCGGAGATTATCGCCAGTGCCGCCGGCGTCATTCCGGGAACGCGCGAGGCCTCGCCGAGAGTACGCGGTCGGCGGAGGCCGCACTTCTCGACCACCTCGCGCGAGAGGCCCGGGATCTCGCGGTATTCGAAACCATCCGGGATGGCCAGGCCTTCGAGGGGTTTCAGAAGCTCGACGCGGTCCCTCTCGCGGCGGATGTATCCCTCGTAGCGCACGCGGCTCTCGAGGACGCTCTTCTCGTCGGGCGTCAAACCGGCGAAGGCGTCCGGCGCATATGCGGATAGCGGCTCTACTTTTAAGTCATTTCTTTTCAATAGATTAAGTAGAGTCGTCGGCGCGTCGACGTTCACGCCAAACGCGTCGAGGAGGCGCCGACGAACCTCGGCAGTCGGATGGATCTCCTGCTCCTCCAGCCGCTGACGCGCGAGCGCAAGCCGCGCCTCGCTCCGCAAGCCTCGCTCACAGTCCTCGCCGCTCACCAGACCGAGGCGCCGCCCGTGCGGAAGGAGCCGGGGCAGCACGGAGTCCACGCCGAGAAGCAGTCGGTACTCGGCGCGCGACGTGAAGAGTCGGTACGGCTCCTCGAGCTCCCGGCCGATGAGGTCGTCCACCATGACCGCCGCGTACGCCTCGGAGCGGTCGAGGAGGAACGGCGCCTCGCCGCGCGCCGCGAGCGAGGCGTTCACTCCCGCCCAGAGCCCCTGCGCCGCCGCCTCCTCGTAGCCCGAGGTGCCATTGATCTGCCCGGCGAGATAAAGGCCGGGGACGCGCTCCGCCTCGAGCGTCGGGCGCAGCTGATCCGGAGGGCTGTAGTCGTACTCGACTGCGTAGCCCGGCCGAAGCATCGCCGCGTTCTCGAGTCCCGGAATCTCGCGCAGGATCTCGCGCTGGATTTCCTCGGGCAGCGACGTCGAGAGCCCGTTGATGTAGATCTCGATCGCCTCGCGGCCTTCCGGCTCGAGAAAGAGCGTGTGGCTCGCTTTGTCGGCGAACTTGACGACCTTGTCCTCGACCGACGGGCAGTAGCGCGGCCCGAGACCCTGGATCCGGCCCGAGTACATCGGGCTGCGGTGGAGGTTCTCGCGGATGAGATCGTGCACGCGCGCGTTCGTCGCGGTGACCCAGCAGAGGACCTGGTCGAGCGCGAGGCGCTCCGTGCGGAACGAAAACGGAACCGGCGGCTCGTCGCCCCGCTGCGGCGCGCAGCGGCCGTAATCGACCGTGTCGCGATGCACTCGCGGCGGCGTCCCGGTCTTGAAGCGGCCGAGCCGCAGTCCAGCGCGCTCGAGCGCCGCTGACAGGCCCTTTGCCGATGCCTCTCCGACGCGGCCGCCCTCGGTCTTCCGCTCGCCGGTGTGCATGAGGCCGCGCAGGAACGTTCCCGTCGTGACCACGACGGCCCGCGCTTCGAGGCGCCGCCCGTCCGCCGTGATCACGCCCGCGACCACGCCGCCGCGCTCGAGAAAGCCCTCTCCCATGCCCTCGAGAAGCGTGAGGTTCGGCACGGCTTCGAGCGTCTCGCGAGCGAGCTTCGAATAGAGCACCCGGTCGCACTGCGCGCGCGGTCCCCAGACCGCCGGGCCGCGCGAGCGGTTGAGCATTTTGAACTGGATGCCGGCGCGGTCGGCCAGGCCTCCCATGAGGCCCCCGAGCGCGTCGATCTCGCGAACGAGCTGGCCCTTCGCGAGGCCGCCGATCGCGGGATTGCAGGACATGCGTCCGATCGCGCCGAGCTCGCCCGTGAGCAGCGCGGTCTTCCGCCCCATTCGCGCCGCGGCGTGCGCCGCCTCGATTCCGGCGTGGCCGCCGCCGATGACGAGGACGTCAAAGTTCACGGGGAAAAGCTATCAGCTCTCAGCTCTCAGCAGGATGAACGCTCTGGCTGAAAGCTGATAGCCGATAGCTGACGGCTACTTTCCGATACAGAAGCTCGCGAAGATCCGCTGCAGAACGTCCTCGGCCGTCGTCTCGCCGAAAAGATCGGTGAGCGCCTCGAGCGCCGCCGTGACGTGCGACGCCGCGTATTCCGGCGACTCGCCGCGCGCGAGCGACGCGCGCGCCTCGGAGGTCGCGGTGCGCGCGCGCTCCGCGAGATCGCGCTGGCGGACCGAGGACAGCACGTCGCCGCCGGCTTCCGGCTCGATGCGTGCCGAGATCTCGTGCGCGAGAAAAGAGCGCAGCTTTTCGCCCGCGCCGGGCTCGAGGCCGCAGAGCGCGAGATCGGACGACGCGCGCGATGCGGCGGCCTCCTCGGACGACGCGCGGTCGAGCTTGTTCGCGATGCGCCTCGCGGGACGGTCCTCGAGGCGCGAGAGCGCCCGAAGGTCCTCGTCACCGAGCCCGGACGACGCCTCGTAGACGTAGAGGACGAGATCGGCGCGCGACGCCTCTTCGCGGGCGCGCGAGACGCCGATCCGCTCGACGGCATCCTCCGTCTCGCGCAGACCCGCCGTGTCGACGACGGTGACGGGAACCCCGTCGATGTCCACCGACGCCTCGAGCGCGTCGCGCGTCGTGCCGGGAACGTCTGTCACGATGGCGCGGTTGCTGCCGGCCAAGGCATTGAAAAGAGTGGACTTCCCGGCGTTCGGCGGTCCCGCGAGAACGATCCGGCAGCCGGCCGCGAGCAGGCGCCCAGTCCGGTACGTCTCGAGCAGCCTCGCCAGATCTTCCTCCGCCCCCGCAAGACCCGCGCGCACGGCGTCGGGCACGGAGTCTCCGACGTCCTCGGCGAAGTCGATCGTCGCGGCGAGACCGGCGGCCGCTGCCAGCAGGTTCTCACGCGCGGCCGCGAAGCGCTTCGAAAGGCCGCCTTCGAGTCGCTTCAGGCTCGCCCGCGCCGCCGCCGGCGTGCGCGCGGCGATGAGCTCGCCGAGGGCCTCGGCGCGCACGAGATCGAGCTTGCCGTGGAAGAACGCCCGCTCGGTGAACTCCCCGGCCCGCGCGAACCGCGCGCCCGCGCGAAGCGCGGCCTCGAGCACCCGCTCGATCACGACGGGTCCGCCGTGAACGGAAATTTCGGCGGCGTCCTCTCCCGTGAACGACGCGGGCCCGGGGAAAAACGTCACGAGGGCGCGGTCGATGGCGGCGCCTTCGGCGTCCAAGACGGACGCGAGCGTCGCACGGCGCGGAGGGAGCATTTCCGGAAGGCCCGGCGCGAGCGCGCGGAGCACGGCGCGCGCCCGCGGACCCGAGAGACGCACGACGGCGAGCGCGGAGCGGCCCGGCGGCGTCGCCGGCGCCACGACCGTGTCGAGAAGCGATTCCGCGGCGGTGCGCATCGGATCGGTCTTCGCCGGCTCCTCGCCGCCGGCTGCGACCGCCGATCGCCGAAGAGCCCGGGCGCTAGCTCGATTTCAGCCGGACGGCGACCCGCTTCAGAAACCCGCTGCCTTCGCTCTCGGTCTCGACCTCGGGATCCTCGGCGAGGGCCAGGTGGACGAGCCGCCGTTCGGCGGGAGGCAGCGGCGGGAGAAGCTGCGGCCGGCGCGTGCGCTTGGCCTCGTCCGCCGAGCGGCGCGCGAGGTCCTCGAGCGTCTCTTTCTGATGCCTGCGGAATCCTTCGGCGTCCAGACGCGGGTGCACCGGGCGCCCGACGCGGCGGCTCGCGATGCGGCAGACAAGGACTTCCAGACCGTTCAGGCCCTCGCCGCGATTGGCGAGCAGGCCCTCGACGTCGTCGCCGATGAGCTCGAAGACCATCTCGTCGGGCGACGGGCGGCGCCGGATCTCGACGAGGAACCCCGCCGCCGAGAGTAGCTCCGTCAGGGACGCGTCCACGGCCGCCCAATCCTCCTCGGTCACGGGCTCGTCGGAGCCGCGCTCCACCGGCTCCCCGGATTCGGCGGATTGAACGGAATTCTCCGCGCGCGCGGGCGCGGCGACGGCGGCTGGAGACGCGGCGCTTGCCGACTCCGCATCGACCTCGATTTCGATTTCCACGAGGCGCCCGCCCCAGAACGACTTCTCGTCGCGCACGACCTTGTAGCGCAGCCCCTCGGGATCGAGGCCCAGCTCGCGTGCGGCGTTGGCGGCCGCTTCGGTCTCGCTCTTGCCTTCGTATCTCATCGTTCCGACCTCGCTATCGCGCAGCGCCCTTGGCCTGCGGCAGCCGCGGTTTGCGCGAGGACGCCCGCGCGGCGACGGGCGGCTCGTCGTCCTTCACGATCTTGTTGATCAGCATCTGCTGCAGGATCGTCAGCACGTTCGAAAAGAGCCAGTAGAGCACGAGTCCCGAGGGCATGTCCTTCAGAAAGAATCCCCAGAGCAGCGGCATCGCCATGAAGATGCGCTTCTGCGCCGGGTCGGCGGTCGAGGGCGTCATCGCCTGCTGCACGTACATCGAGACGATCATCAGGATGAGCAGGACGAACGTGTGGTCGACGGCGGAAAGGTCCTTGATCCAGAGCGCGAACGGCGCGTGCCGCAGCTCGATCGAGCGCGACAGCACGTTGTAGAACGCGACGAGAATCGGCAACTGCAGAAGGATCGGCAGGCAGCCGCTCATCGGGTTGTAGCCCTCTGCCTGATACAGCGCCATGAGCTCCTGGTTCATCTTGTTGCGCTGCGCGGCATCGGTCTTCGCCTTCTTGTACTTGTCCTTGATCGCGTTCATCTTCGGCGCGAGCTTCTGCATCTTCTTCATCGATGCGTAGCTCTTGTGCATGAGCGGGAAGAGCAGGATGCGGATCGCGAGCGTCACGAGCAGGATCGCGGCGCCCCAATTGCCCACCCAGCCGTAAGTGCGCTTCAACAGCCACAGGAGCGGACGCGCGAGGACGCCGTACCAGCCGAAATCCACGGTGCGCTCGAGGCCGAGATGCAGGCTCTCGAGGATCTCCACGTCCTTCGGCCCGAAGTACGCGCGCGCCGCGAGCTCGCCGCTCCCCTCGACCGCGGCCGACAGCGTCGCCGGCGACTTCCCCGCCGGATCAGTCGCGACCGGCGCGACGCGAACCTGCGATGCGCGATCGGGCAGGAGCACGGCGAGGAAGTAGTTGTCCTCGATGCCGGCGAAACCCTTCGGGGGCAGCGCCCAGACGAGGTCGCGCTTGTCCTTGTCGAGCTTTTCCGCGCGCACCTTGTCGAGGCCTCCCCCGGCCGTCGCGGCGACGGCGGTCGCGGGCATCACGTAGCGGTTCACGACCTCTTTTTCCGTCGGGTTGCGCAGTCCCGAGCCGACCGAGAGCAGGTACGCCGGCCCGACGACGGAGACCGAGACGTCGAAGAGATAGCCCGTGCCGAGACGGACCTCCTTGCGCACCTCGAGCTTTCCGTCCGAGAACGTGAACCGCGCGGCGCGGTCGGAGATCTTCTCGACGGAGAAGAGCGCGCCGGCGATCTCGGCAGTCGCGTCCTTGCGCCCCGGAAAATCGAGCGCGAGGGGCCGCGGAGCCGGGGCGGGAAGCTGACGGACGAGCTCGAGCGGACGATTCTGCTCGTCGAGGTATTTCGGCAGCACCGCCGAAGAGACCACCGCGCCGCGGTTGGTGATCGTGAGCTTGAGCACGCCATTCTCGAGCGTCGTCGCCCTCTCCTCCGCTGCGGAGACCGGTGCGATCGCGGCGGTAGCCGCCGCGGAGGCGGTCGTTTCAGCGGGCGCCGTGCCCGTCCCCGGTGCGGCTCCGCCCGGGGACGCCGCCGCCGCCGTCGGGACCGCGGCGCCAGGCCGTGCGGGAACGGGCTTCGGCGGCTTGGGAATCAGCATTTCGCCGAGGATCAGGACGGCGAGCGAGAGACCGGCGGCGAGGAGGAGGCGCTTTTCCACGATGGGTCGGGCTTTATGGCACCGGATCGAAGCCGCCGCGGCGGAAGGGATGGCAGCGCCCGAGGCGCTTCAGCGCCAGCCAGGCGCCTTTGCCGAGGCCGTAGCGCTCGATGGCTTCGCGCGCGTAGACCGAGCACGTCGGCTCGTAGCGACACGCGCGCGGCAGCCAGGGCGAGACGGCGGCCTTGTAGAAGCGCAGCACCGCCATCGCCGAACGCGCCGCAAAACCGCGTGCCGGGGCCGCGGGCTCCGCGTCGGTCACCTCAAGCGCTCGAGGCCGCGCCGGACGCTCTGCCGGTACTCGTCGGCGAGATCCGCGAACGAGGCCTGCGCGGCTCCCGGACGCACGTTGACGACCAGATCCAGGCCCGCCGTCCCGAAGATCTCGCGTTGCCGGCGGAAGAGCTCGCGGACGCGCCGGCGGAGCCGATTGCGCACGGCGGCGTTGCCCGAGCGTTTCGGCACCGAGATCCCGAGTCGCGGCCGGCCGGAGCGCGCGCGCAAGAAGACCTGAAGAAAGCGCCCGGAAATCCGGACGCCCGAGGCGTAGCACTCTTCGAATTCCCTTCGTTTTCGAAGGCGGTCGTCTCGGGAGAAGGTCTCCCGGGCGGCCGGGCCCGAGTTCACACCGAGAGTCTTTTGCGTCCCTTGCGGCGGCGCGCCGAGAGCACCGCGCGCCCCGAGCGCGTCCGCATGCGCACGAGAAACCCGTGGGTGCGCTTGCGGCGGCGGTTGTTGGGTTGATACGTGCGCTTCATGGGGAGGCGAAATCCTAGGGGCCACGCAGAGGGAAGTCAAGGAAACAAGCCGACGGCCGTCAGCTTTCAGCTTTCACCCTCGGGCGGCGACGACCGTTCCGGCTCCGGCTGATAGCTCATCGCTGACCGCAGACAGCTCTTCCGGCGATATACTCCGCGCCCCTGCGAGGCGGGAGCTTTCCACAGCTGTGGAAAAGCTTGCGGATAACCGGGAGCGAGCGATGACGGAGATCTGGACGTCGATCCTCAAAGGCCTGGAGGAAAAGCTCGACCCCAAGGAGCTGAAGACCTGGTTCGCCCCGACGCGCCAGGTCGCCTTCGACGCCGGTCCCGGTTCGCCCTCCCTGACCGTGGCCGTCCCCAACCGCGCTTTCGCCGAGTGGATCGAGTCTCGCCACGGGGAGCTGCTGTCCCGCGAGGCCGCGGCGGCCGGCGTGCCGGGGCTCGCCTTTCGCTTCGAGCCCTCGGCCGCTGCCGGACTGCCGGCGCCCGAGCCGGCCCTGCCCGTCCTGGCGCCGCGACCCCTGGTCCTGAACCCGCGCTTCACCTTCGACACTTTCGTCGTCGGCTCCTCGAATCAGTTCGCGCACGCCGCCGCCCGCGCGGTGGCCGAATCGCCGTCCCGCTCCTACAACCCCCTCTTCCTGTACGGCGGCGTCGGGCTCGGCAAGACGCATCTCATGCACGCGATCGCGCACGAGATCCTGCGGCGCGAGCCGTCGGCCTGCGTGGCCTACCTTTCGGCGGAGCGGTTCCTGAACGAGCTCATCAACGCGCTCCGGTTCGAGAAAATGCACGAGTTCAAGCGCCGCTACCGCGAGCTCGACGTCCTCCTGATGGACGACATCCAGTTCATCGCCGGCAAGGACTCGACCCAGGAGGAGTTCTTCCACACCTTCAACGCGCTCCACGAGGCGCAGAAGCAGATCGTCGTGACGTCCGACGCGCTGCCGAAGGAGATTCCGACGCTCGAGGAGCGCCTGCGCTCGCGTTTCGAGTGGGGCCTGATCGCGGACATTCAATCGCCGGATCTCGAGATGAAGGTCGCCATCCTGCGCAAGAAGGCGGCGGCCGAGAAGGTCGAGGTGCCGAACGACGTGGCCCTCTTCATCGCGGGCACCGTGAAGTCGAACATCCGGGAGCTCGAGGGGCGGCTGAACCGCGTCCTGGCGTTCGCGTCGCTCACCGGCAAGCGCCTCTCCGTCGATCTTGCTCGTGAGACCCTCAAGGACATCGTCGGCACCGAGGAAACGCGGGCCGTCCCGGCCGAGATCATCAAGACGGTCGCGGCCCATTACGGGCTGCGCGTCTCGGACCTGAAGGCCCGCTCGAACGCCAAGCCGATCGCCTTCCCGCGCCAGGTGGCCATGTATCTCTGCCGCAAGCTGACGGGCCTCTCGTACCCCGAGATCGGCCGGCTCTTCAACGACAAGCATCATTCGACGGTGATGCACTCGGTCGAGAAGATCGAGCGCCTCGCCGACGACGACCCGAATTTCCGCAAGGTCATCGAAGGGTTCCAACAGCCCTACCGTTGAGCCTTCGGCGCGGCTTCGCGCTTTTCCACCGCGGAGTTTTCCGAAGGCTCCAACGGTGTTCGCGGCAATCCGAGTTCTGCGGATCGCGACGCCCATCTTCGACAGAGGCCGACATGCATTTCGAGCCCGTTTTATCGGGGTTTTCTGCATGTCGCGAATGGCATCCACAACCCTACTGAAATCACTACCGTGTGATAGACTTTTTTCTCTTTCCGGAGGTGGTTTGATCCCATGGAATTGACGTTGCGCAGGGGGGACTTCTTGAATGAGCTCACGCTCATGCAGGGAGTCGTCGAGAGAAAAAATACGATCCCGATCCTCTCGAACATCCTGCTCAAGGCCACCGACGGCCACCTGGATTTCACGTCGACGGACCTCGACCTGACGCTCCTCTCCCGGGCCAAAGCGTCGGTCTCGCGGCCTGGCAGCGTCACGGTTCCGGCGCGAAAGCTCTTCGACCTGATCCGGAACCTCCCGGAGGCCGAGGTCGCGCTGAAGCTCCACGAAAACCACTATCTGGGGGTCACGTGCGAGCGGTCGAGTTTCCGCCTCGTGGCCCAGCCGGCCGAGGACTTTCCCACGGTCCCTCGGGTCGAGGGGAAGGGGCACATCAGCTTCCCGCTCGACATCTGGAAACGACTGACCCGTAAGATCTTGTATGCCGTTTCGGCCGAGGAGACACGGTTCCAGCTCATGGGCGCCCTCCTCAAGGAAAAGGGCAAGGAGTTCGAGCTCGTCGCAACCGACGGGCACCGGCTGGCGCTCATCGACTTCCCGCGCGGGGAGGCCAAGGGGAGTCTCCCGAACGTCCTCGTCCCGAAGAAAGCCCTGGCGGAGATCCTCAAGATGGACGGCGGCGAGGATTCCGCGCTCGAGATCCGCCATTCGGAGAACCACCTGCTCTTCTCGGTCGGCAACCGGCAGTTGATCGCGCGCCTGCTCGACGTGAACTTTCCCGACTACGAGAAGATCCTTGCAAAGGACAACGACCAGGTCGCGATCGCCTCACGCGCGACGCTCCAGGGCGCGATCCGCCGGGTGGCGCTCTTCTCCTCCGAGCGTTCGCGGGGCGTGAAGCTGACGTTCCAGAAGAACCTGCTCACTGTCGCATCGGCGAGCCAGGAGCTCGGCGAAGGAACCGAGACGCTCGACGTCGAGTTCAAGGGCGAGCCGCTCTCGATCGGACTGAACGCGCAATACCTTCTCGATTTTCTCGAGGAAGCGGAGACGGAGAACGTGCGCCTGGAGCTC